>NZ_JBPJWR010000010.1:0-40217 GCF_054108085.1 Flintibacter sp. SJQ-8 | reverse complement strand
AGCGGGCCTTCTCCATCATCCTCATCGCCACGGTGGCGGTGTGGTTCCTGCAGAGCTTTGACCTGCACCTGAACATGGTCTCTGACTCCGCCCACAGCATCCTGGCCGTGGTCTCCGGGGCCATCGCCCCCCTGTTCGCCCCCCTTGGGCTGGGGGACTGGCGCATCTGCACCGCCCTCATCTGCGGCGTGATGGCCAAGGAGAGCGTGGTCTCCACCCTGGAGGTGCTCTTCGGCGGCAGCATCACCGCCGCCCTCAGTCCCCTGGCCGCTGCCTGCCTGCTGGTGTTCAGTCTGCTGTACACCCCCTGTGTGGCCGCCATTGCCTCCATCAAGCGGGAATTGGGGACCCGCTGGGCCGTGGCCGTGGTGGTGTGGCAGTGTGCCCTGGCCTGGGCCGCCGCCTCCATCGTCCACCTGATCGGCCTGCTGCTGGGGGTGGGCCTATGAACGGCTGGGACATCCTGATCGGCGGAGGGGTGGTCCTGATGTTGGTCTTCGCCTTCCGCACGGCCACCTCCAAAAAGGGCCGCTGCTGCGGCGACTGCTGCCGCTGCGGCGAAAAAAAGAAAAAAGGCGGCTCCTGCCGCTGAACGCAGCCCCCGTTCTGTTGATCTCTGTCAGCAGAACGGGGGCCAATTTTATTCTGCCTCCTCCCGGAAGGGCAGATATTCCATAAACTTCTTCACCACAGGGGTCAGGCGGCTCCGGTCCTTCATTACCAGCCCGATCTGGCGGAAATAGGGCTTTTCCAATGGGCGTATCTCGATCTCATAGGGGATGCGCCGCAGGATCATGTTGGGCAGGATGCTCACGCCCAGGCCCTTTTCCACCATGGCCATGATGGCAAAGTCCTCCCATGTGGTAAAGCGGATGTCGGGATGGATGTGGTCCCGCTCCAGCAGGTCCGAGACCTCCGTCCGCCGCTGGTGGGCGGGGGATACCTGTACTTCTCCCGCCGGGAGGAACGGCGCTTCTCCCACACGTAAAGCGAGGTCCCCCGCCGCACACGGGGGACCTCGTCTTTTTCTGCGCGAAGATTTACAGGATGGACATGAACCACTCCACCGTCTTGGGGTCGTAGTGGGAGAAGAACAGGCTCTCGCCGCCGTCCAGGGCCTGGATGGCCGCCATGTCCTCCGCCGACAGGGTGAAGTCGAACAGATCAAAGTTCTGCTGCATCCGGTCCTTGTGGACGGACTTGGGGATGACCACCACGTCGCTCTGCATCAGGAAACGCAGGGCGGTCTGGGCGGCGGTCTTGCCGTACTTCCGGCCGATGGCGGTGAGGACGGGGTTGGTGAACATGTCCTTCCGGCCCTCGGCAAAGGGGCCCCAGGACTCGACCTGGCAGCCGTATTTCTTCAGATACTCCCGGGCAATTTTCTGCTGCTGGAACACGTGGGTCTCGATCTGGTTCACGGCGGGCTTGATGCGGGCAAAGTGCTGGATATCCAGATAGCGGTCCGGGCCGAAGTTGGACACGCCGATGGCCCGCAGCTTGCCCTGGTCATACAGCTCCTCCATGGCCCGATAGGTGCCATAGTAGTCCCCGAAGGGCTGGTGGATGAGCAGCAGATCCAGATAGTCGGTGCCCAGCTTGTCCATGGACTGCTGGATGGACGCCTTGGCCTGGTCATAGCCCGCGTTGGTGATCCACACCTTGGTGGTCAGGAAGAACTCCTCCCGGGGCAGGCCGCTCTCCTTCAGGGCCTGGCCCACGCCCGCCTCGTTGTAATAGGCCTGGGCGGTGTCGATGCTGCGATAGCCCACCTCAATGGCGTCCAGCACGCAGCGGCAGGTCTCCTCCGGGGGCGTCTGATACACGCCATAGCCCAGCTTTGGCATCTTGATCCCGTTGTTCAGCGTCACATATTCCATGATGATACCTCCATTTTTCTGAAACGCGGTTTTTCTTGCTGCTATCACTTTACACCGTTTTCTTCTGGATGCACACTATTGATATCGCAATCCAGATTTTAAAAACTGAAACGCAGACAGGAGGACGCCCCATGCTGGACCTGTATGAACTCAAACAGCTCTCCGCCTTTGCCGACCTAGGCACCCTGGCCCGGGTGGCGGAGGAATTTCACATCTCCACCCCCTCCGTCACCCGCTCCATGCATCACGTGGAGGAGGCCTTTGCCGTGCCTCTGTTCACCCGGGGCAAGAACAGAATTCAGCTCAACGAGACGGGCAAGGTGGCCGCGGAGCAGGCCCGGCGGCTGCTGGAGGAGGCGGAGCGGGCCGTGACAGAGGTCCGGGCCTTTGACGCCCGGCAGCACACCCTGGCAGTCCGCTCCTGCGCCCCCGCCCCCCTGTGGGAGCTGCTGCCCCGATTAAACGCCAGGTGGCCCCACATGACGGTCTCCGCCGCCGTCTGTCAGAATGACGAGGTGCTGTCTGCCTGGAGCCAGGGCAGCTGCGACGTGGCCGTGCTCCCCTTCCAGCCGCAGGACGCCCCCGCCCGGCCCTTCCTGCGGGAGCGGCTGTTCGTCTGCGTCCCGTCAGACCACCAACTGGCCCAGGGGGAGCGCCTGACCTTTGGGGACATCAACGGCTTCAACTTTCTCCTGCGCACCCAGCTGGGCTTTTGGGACGCCCTGTGCCGGGAGAAGATGCCCGCCTCTAAATTTCTGGTGCAGACGGAGGAGGCGGTGTTCGACGAACTGGTGCGGGCCTCCTCCCTCCCCTGCTTCACCACCGACTACTTCTTAAACCGCAACGCCGCCTACCCCGGACGGGTGAACATCCCCCTCACCGACCCGGAGGCAGACGTGACCTTCTATGTCCTCTGGCGGGAAAATCTGTCTGGTCGGTCCCCCGCCTTGTAATCCACGCCCCATTCTGTTAAAATGGGGTTGATTTTATCACGATTTTCAAGAGGAGGTGGCCCCATGGCCGTCGATATCCATGCTGCGCCGGGGCGGAGGATTCTGTTCACCGCCTCCACCTGGTCCCATCTGGCCAACTTTCACCGGCCCTATCTCCGGGCGCTGGCAGACACAGGGGCTATTGGGTGGACGGGGCCTGCGGCGGGGCCCCGGCGGACCTGCCGGAGCTTGCCCGTGCCGTCCCCCTCTCCCTGGAGAAGAAGATGACCTCCCCAAAAAATCTGGCGGCGGCGGCTCAAATCCGGCGGCTGCTGGCCTCCGGGGAGTACGATCTGGTCAGCTGCCACACCGCCCTGGCCGCCTTTTTCACCCGCCTGGCGGTGGAGGCCCTGCCCAAGTCCAAGCGCCCCCGGGTGGTCTGCATCGCCCACGGGTACTTATTCGATCAGAACACCTCCGCCGCCAAAACCGCCCTGCTGGCCGGGGCGGAAAAGCTCACCGCCCCCGTCACCGATCTGGTGCTCACCATGAACCGGTGGGACTTTGATTATGCCAGCGCCCACCGCCTGGGCCGCCGGGTGGCCAACATCCCGGGCATGGGGGTGGACTTCTCCCCCCTGGACCGGGCCGACCCACAGGCGGGGCTGGCCCTGCGGGAGGAGCTGGGCTTTGGCCCGGACCGCTTTCTGCTGGTCTATGGGGCGGAGTTCTCCCGGGCGGAAGAGCCAGGCGGTGCTGCTCCGCGCCCTGGCCCGGCTGCCGGAGCGGGCGGCCCTGCTGCTCCCTGGCCAGGGGGACCTGCTGCCCTCCTGCCAGGCTCTGGCCCGTGAGCTGGGGGTGGAGCGCCGGGTGGTTTTCCCCGGCCACGTGTCCATGGCGGCCTGGTACGCCGCGGCCAACGCCGTGGTCCCCTCCAGCCGCAGCGAGGGGCTGCCCTTCAACCTGATGGAGGCCATGCACTGCGGCCTGCCCGCCGTGGCCTCCGACGTGAAGGGGCATCGGGACCTGATCTGCCACGGGAAAAGCGGCCTGCTCTATCCCTATGGGGACGACGCCGCCTGCGCCCGGCAAATTCAAATTCTAATGGACGACCCCCAGCTGGCCCGGAGCCTGGGCCGGGCCGGACAAAAAGCCATGGAGCCCTTCCGCCTGGAGGCCGTCTTCCCCTGTGTCATGGCGGAGTATGACCGGCTGCTCTCTCCCGCTCCCGCCCTTGTTTGAAGCTAAAAAATCGGCGCACACTCGACGAGTGTGCGCCAATTTTTATTTTCTTTTAGTCCATGGTGAAGACGGTGAGGGCCGCCTGGACCTGGGGGCTGAGGGTGATGGTGCCCATGTGGTTCTCGTTCCAGTCGTTCATCCGCTGCTGGAAGGCCAGGATGTGGTCCATAGACTCCTGGCTGTCATCAGAATACTGGAACAGCAGCAGGAAGGCGTCGTCCCAGGTGGTCTCCTGGGTGGGGACAAAGTCCACATACTTCTCCAGCATGGCATAGGCCTTGTCGGTCTCCCCCTGCTGGAAATAGGCCTGGGCCAGATAGAGGGGGGTGCTGTTGGAGTCCACCTTTTCCAGCTTGGCGGCCCACTTCTCCGCCTGGGTCATAACGGCGTCGGGCACGTCCTCCTGGGTGAGGGCGTTGACCACATAGCTGGTCATATAGTCGTCCCGCTGGAAGGGGTCCATGGCGATGGCCATGGACAGGTTGGCATAGGTGGGCTGGGCGATGAGCCGGGCGGCGAACAGGTTCCCGCCCAGCAGCAGGGCATAGGCCAGCACCGGCAGGGCCGCAATGCGCACCGCCCACTTGCCCACTTTAGGGGAGCAGGGCAGGGCCATGGGCTGGCCGCAGCACAGGCTGATCATGGCGATGACGCCCAGGGCGATGGGCAGGAAATAGCTGCTGGAGAACACCACCTCCACGCCGCCGTGGATCGCCATGAACACCATGGCCGCCCCCAGGGGGGCGATGAGAGGCTCCTCCTCCCGGCGCACTCTGGCCCGGACCACCGCGGCGGCGGGCAGCAGCAGCATGAGCACAAAGGCCGCAAAGCCAATGACGCCCGTGTCCACAAGAGCCTGGATATAGTGGTTGTGGATATACTTGGTGGTGTAATAGAAGTCCTGGACGCTGTACACGTTGTTCTGGAAGCCGCCCAGGCCAAGGCCCAGGATGGGGCTCTGGCGGAACAGCTTCATGCCGTCCTGGAAGAAGACCAGACGCTGGATGGCATTCTGGTTGGCCCGCAGGCCCTGCATACGGTTGGCGATGAAGCCGGGCAGCAGCTTATAGCCCAGGGGCACGGAGCCGGAACCGGCGTCTCCCTGGAATTGGGCGGACTCCAGGGCCGTGGTCTGGTCGGCGGAGAAGTTGAAATAGACCACCATGCTGTCCTCGGGCACGGTGAAGGAGGCCCCGTCGGCGCTGCCCTCATACAGCACAGAGCTGGTGTGCATCATGGTGTCCTGCATGTTCTGGCTCTCGATGGTCACGGACACGTCGCCGCCGTCCTGCACCGCCAGGGAATAGATCCCGGCGGCGGGATAGGCGGACCGGCGCAGGCGCTCCCCGGCGTTCAGGGTAGTGCCGCCGGTGACCGTCATGGACAGGAAGGCGTAGATGGCCAGCAGGGCGGCCAGGGCCACCACTACCACGGCGAAAATCTTGCCGTGGCCGGACAGGACGTCGGCCAGCTTCCGGCCCAGGCGCTCGTCCAGGACGATCAGCAGGGCGGCGGCCAGGACGGCACAGACCAGGGGCACGGGGTTAAAGCCGTTCCAGCCGTCAAAGGCGGTGAGATAGATGGGGAAGGCCGCGATCACCGTGAGGACCAGAGTCTCCAGCATGGTCAGCAGCAGACCGGCACGGCGCTGGGGCAGCTCCAGAACCAGATAGATGATGAAGGCGGCCACGATGGCGCCGCTGGCGCCCATACTGAAGGACAGCACAAAGGCCAGGGCGTTCAGGGCCAGACAGGCCAGATAGCCCCGGCGGGCCCCCTTCCGCTCCTCCGTCACCGCCAGCCCCAGGGACAGCAGCACGCCCAGGCCGATGCACCCGGCGAAGATGTTGGGGTTGCGGTAGATGGACACCATACGCACGCCGGTCTCCACCCCGCCCACATCCACATAGTCGGTGCTGAACTTGTTCATCAGCCACAGGAAGGGGGAGCTGAGCCACCGGGTGGACAGCTGGTCGATACTCAGCAGAGAGGCCAGGGCGGTGCTCACGGCGAACATGCCCCCGGCCCGGCGGCCGATCAACCCCTTCTGCCCCGGCTCAAAGGCCAGGATGAGCACGAACACGCAAAAGGCGCAGGCGATGGGCAGAAAGTCCTGAAGGGCGAACTGCCCGGACACGGAATACAGGGTGGAGATGCCGTTGACCACCACGAACAGGGCCACGGCGGCCATGATCCAAGTCAGCCGCTGGCGCAGCTGCTGCATACAGCCCAGCAGGGCCAGGGCCGTCACGATCAGGGCCAGCAGGGCGGGGATCTTGATGGCGTTGATGGTGGTCAGGGCGGTGAACAGGAACAGGACCAGCCCGGGCAGGAAAAAGGCTCCGGGCCGGAACCGATCCGCCGCGACGGCGGCGGAATTGGTTTTCTTCTTGGACATGGCGTTGCCTCCGGTTTCAGTTTAATTTTTCTTGGTTGACAAACCCTTTGAACAGGGTGAGGAACAAAATTTTGATGTCCAGCAGGATGGACCAGTTTTCGATGTAGTACACGTCGTGCTCGATGCGCTCCTTGATGGAGGTGTCCCCCCGCAGGCCGTTCACCTGGGCCCAGCCGGTGATGCCCGGGCGGACCTGGTGCTTGACCATGTACAGGGGTATCTCCTCCTTGAACTGGTCCACAAAGTGGGGCAGCTCCGGCCTGGGGCCCACCAGACTCATGTCCCCCTTGAGCACGTTGAAGAACTGGGGCAGCTCGTCGATGGAGAACTTGCGGATGAAGGAGCCGAACCTGGTCTTTCGGGGGTCGGAGTTGGTGCTCCACCCGGTGTCTGAGCTGGCGTTCACCCGCATGGACCGGAACTTATACATGTAAAAGGGCTTTTTGTTCAGGCCCACCCGCTTCTGCCGGAAGATAATTGGTCCGGGGGAGCTGAGCTTCACTCCGATGGCGGCAAACAGCATCACCGGGGAGGACAGGACAATGAGCACCAGTGCGCCCGCGATGTCCATGGCCCGCTTCATAAAGGCGTTGCCCAGGTTGTCCAGGGGGATGCGCCGCAGGTTGATGAGGGGCAGGCCGTTCAAGCTGTCGAACTGGGGGTGGGGCGGCATATACTTGGCGTAAAACGGAATGAGGGACAGCTTGGTCCCCGTGTGCTCGCAGGCCTGAATGACCAGGGGCATCCGCTCATAGTCCTCCGCCCCCAGTCCGGCGATGACCTCGTCGGGCTTGGTCCGGGACAGATAGCCGTCCAGCTGGTCAAAGGTGCCCAGGTAGGGCAGGGCGGACCAGTTCTTCCGGTCTGACACATAGCCCAGCAGGGTATAGCCAAACTCCGGGCTCTGGCGGATGCGGCGGACGCAGTCCCGGGCAATGTCGCCGCTGCCCACGATGACGATGTGCTTTTGGTTATAGCCGCTGGCCCGGAACCGGTGCAGGGCGGTGCGCACCACCATCCGCTTGCCGCCCACGGTGACGTTCACCGCCAGGAAGAACAATGCCATGGCCATGCGGGAGAAGTCGGTGCCCCGCAGCAGATAGAGGAACATCTGCAAAATCACAAAGTCCAGGCAGTTGCAGAAGAACAGCCGGCGCAGCTCGCTCCCCAGCCGGACCTTCCGGTGGGGGGTGTACAGATTGGCAAAGCTATAGGTCAGCAGGTGCAGGGGAACTAAGGCGCAGGCCGCCGCCAGATAGAAGCGGAAGGGCACCGAGCGGGTCCCCCCGGACAGCACATAAAAGCGCACCCAATAGCCGAACAAAAAGGACAGCAGCACCAGCACCCCATCGCTGATGACGTTCAGCTGGTTCAGCAGCCGCTGATTTTCCTGGATCATAGACAGCCCCCTCCAAAGCCCTTGTTTCTCGTCGAAAAAGGGCGGCACAGTGCTAATTTTGTAGTATAGCACAAAAGAAGGGAAAATGCTATGAAATGCGAGAGATTTTATCCCTGAATTTTCAAAAAACAGTCCCGCCCGGCGCTGGATGTCCAGGGCCGGGCGGGGCGTAAGATTTTCGTTATATGTTCACCGTCCCAGTTATTGGGCGGGCTGTTTTTGGTCTGCCGCCCCGGGGCACGCCCCGGGGGCGGCAGTGGGCGGCGCTTAAACGCGCCTATGTTCTCTGTTTGCTTTGGGCCGCGGTTTTTTCGCCGCGGACTTTCAGGCGGATGCCGGACCGGGCGTTTCAGCTCCGATCTGCCCCTATTCTAGCAGAAGCGAGACGTCGAGTTTTCACGAAACCGAGAACAGTTTGTAAACGATTTAAAAACAAAAGCGCCGACCATCTCTGATCGGCGCTTTGTAAAGTCTGGGTCACTCGATGCCCATCTGGGTCCACAGGTCGTTATACAGGGTGCGGGTGTCGGCGGGCAGGTTGAGGTACATCTCGCACTGATCCAGCACCTCCTGGGGGGCGGCCATCACCTGATAAACCTCGTCCGGCAGCTTCTCCCCGGTCTGCTCCTCATAATAGGCGGGGTACTGCTCCAGGGCCTCCTGATTGGGGGAGGCATACCAGATGAAGTCCATGTTCCGCAGGGAGGCCTCGGTGGAGCAGATGAAGTTGATCCACTCCTCCGCCTCGGTCTTGTGCTTGGCGTCCTTCAGCACCACCATAGCATCCACGAACCAGTTGGAGCCCTCCTTGGGCACCACATACTTCAGGTCGGGGTTGTTCATATACATGGACAGGTAGTCCCCGGCGTAGTAGGTACACAGGGCGGTCTCGCCCACTTCCATCTTGTCATAGATCTCGTCCATGAAGAAACCCTGATACTGACCGTTGGCCTTGGCGTCGGCGATGAGCTGATAGGCCTGCTGGATCTGGTCCGCATCGTCGGTGTTGATGGAGTAGCCCAGATACATCAGGGCGGTGGCCAGGGCGTCACGGGGATTGCCGATCATGGCCGTCTTGCCGGCGTACTGGCTGTCGAACAGAGCGCCCCAACTGTCCACGTCGCCGCCGATGAGGGTGGGGTTATAGATGAGGCCCAGGGTGCCCCAGGTGTAGGGCACGGAGTACAGGTTCTCCGGGTCATAGGGCAGATTCTTGAACCGGTCTGCGATCAGGCTGAAATTGGGGATGTTGTCAAAATCCAGCTCGGCCAGCAGGCCCTCCTCGGCCATCTGAGCGATCATATAGTCAGAGGGCACGATCACGTCATACCCGGAGCCGCCCATGGCCACCTTGGAGTACATCATCTCGTTGCTCTCGGCGGTCTGATAGATCACTTTGATGCCCGTCTCTTCCTCGAACAGGTCAAACAGGTCCTCGTCGATGTTTTCACCCCAGCCGCACACGACCACCTCGCGCTGTGTGCCGGTGCTGCTGCTGTTGGAACCGGCGGCGTCATCCTCCATGGCACAGCCGGACAGGAACAGGCCCATCGCCGTGGTACAGGCGAGGGTCAAGGCTACGATTTTCTTCAATGGATCATTCCTCCCAAACAGAATATATCTCTTGGCCCAAGGCCGGAAAGACCGATTTATCTCCGCTTCAGCGCTTGGCTTGGCGGGCTTTCTCCTGTCTCGCCTGGCGCACGTTGACGATAATCAGCAGCAGCAGGACGGACACGAACAGCAGGGTGGACACGGCGTTCATCTTGGGGCTGATGCGCCGCTTGGCCATGCCGTAGATGGTCATGGCCAGGGTGCTGGTCTTGGCCCCGGCGGTAAAATAGGAGATGACAAAGTCGTCCACGCTCATGGTGAAGGCGATGAGCATACCGTTGACGATGCCCGGCTTGATCTCGGGCACCACCACCTTCCAGAATGCCTGCATCCAGGTGCAGCCCAGGTCCTGGGCCGCGTCGATGAGGTTTTTGTCCATCTGCCGCAGCTTGGGCATGACGGACAGGATCACATAGGGGATGTTAAAGCTCACGTGGGCGATGAGCAAAGTGCCAAAACCCAGAGACAGCCGGGGGGCCGTCAGGCGATAGGTCTGCTCCATCCAGGTGACAAAGGCGTCCCACCCGGCGAAGGCGGCCACAAAGAACAGACACAGGCTGACGCCGGTGACGATGTCCGCGTTCATCATGGGGATGTTGTTCACCGTCATCAGGGGCTCCCGCACCCGGCGCTTCATGTTGTAAAAGCCGATGGAGGCGAAGGTGCCCGCCACGGTGGCGATGGCCGCCGACAGCAGGGCCACCAAAAGGGTGGTGTACAGGGAGTTCATGATCTGGCTGTCCTGGAACAGCTCGGCATACCACTTCAGGGTAAAGCCCTGCCACACGGTGCGGCTTTTGGAGTTGTTGAAGGAGAAGACGATCAGCACGAAAATGGGGGCATAGAGGAACAGGAACACCAGCCCCATGGAGATACGCCCAAACAGGGACGGACGTTGTTTCAGACTCATAGCATCACCGCCTGTTCCTCGCCCTCGCCAAAGCGATTCATCACATACATACAGACCACCACAATGACCATCATCACCATAGCGATGGCGCTGCCCAGGTGGGGGTTATAGGCCGTGCCCACAAACTGCATCTCAATGAGGTTGCCCAGCAGCGTCTGGTTGCCGCCGCCCAGCAGGCGGGAGATGGCAAAGGTGGACACCGCAGGAACGAACACCATGGTGATGCCGGAGAGCACCCCGGGCAGAGACAGGGGCAGGATGACCTTGCGGAAGGTCAGGGAGGAGTTGGCCCCCAGGTCCTGGGCCGCCTCCAGCAGGGAGTTGTCCATCTTGATGATGACGGAGTAGATGGGCAGGATCATAAAGGGCAGATAGTTATACACCATGCCCAGCACCACCGCCCCCTGGGTGTTGATCATGGGGAAATACTGAAATTCGGTGCCGAAGATGTGGTTCACCAGGTCGATCAGGCCGATGGCCTGGAACAGCCGGTTCAGCAGACCGGTGTTCTCCAGAATGGACATCCAGGCATAGGTCCGCAGCAGAAAGTTCATCCACATGGGCAGCATGATAAGGGCCATGGCCGCCTTTTGGAACTGGGGCCCCTCCTTGGCCATCCAATAGGAGATGGGATAGCCGATGAGTAGGCAGACGGCGGTGGCGATGACGGCCAGCTTGAAGGAGCGGAAGAACACCACCGCATAGGTCCCCATCTGGGTAAAGTTGTTCAGGGTAAAGCCGCCGCCGGCGCTGGTGAAAGCATAGACCACCATCATAATGATGGGGATCACAGTGAACAGGGCCATCCACACCACATAGGGGGCGGCCAGCCAGGAGCGTTTATTTTTCATCTCCGCCCTCCTGATCCCCTTCCTCGGGATCGAAGGTGGCGTCGGAGATCTCCTCATACTCCTCGGAGTAGGAGGAGTAGTCCCCGAACAGGCCGGAATACTGGCTCTTCTTCATCACGTGGAAGCCGTCCGGGTCGATCTTGATGCCGATACGGCTGCCCACGGGGGACAGGTCGGTGGTCTGGATCAGCCACTTAAAGCCATAAAAGTCCACGATGATGTCATACTGCATGCCCTTAAAGGTCACGTTGGTCACGGTGCCCTTCAGCTGGCCCTGGTCCTCGGGGACGATGTCCACGTCCTCGGGCCGGATGACCACGTCCACCGCCTCGTCCGGGGCAAAGCCGCCGTCCAGACACTGAAAGCGCCGGTTGAAGATCTCCACCACGCCGTCGGCGCGCATGATGCCGTCGATGATGTTGGACTCGCCGATGAAGTCGGCCACAAAGGCGTTCTTGGGCTCGTTATAAATGTCCTCGGGGGTGCCGATCTGCTGGATCTTGCCCTTGTCCATGACCACCACGGTGTCGGACATGGCCAGGGCCTCCTCCTGGTCGTGGGTCACATAGATAAAGGTGATCTCCATGGCCTGCTGGATGCGCTTGAGTTCGTTCTGCATATCCTTGCGCAGCTTCAGGTCCAGGGCGCCCAAGGGCTCGTCCAGCAGCAGGACCTTGGGCCGGTTCACCAGGGCCCGGGCGATGGCCACCCGCTGCTGCTGGCCGCCGGACAGGGCGGCGATGTGCCGCTTTTCAAAGCCCCGCAGGTTCACAATCTCCAGCATCTCCATGACCCGGTCGTGGATCTCTTTCTCGGGCAGCTTCACCTTTTTGCCCTTGGCGTCCGCCTTGGGGATGCGCAGGCCAAAGGCGATGTTCTCATACACGTTGAGATGGGGGAACAGGGCGTATTTCTGAAAGACCGTATTGATGGCCCGCTTGTGGGGCGGGACAGAATTCATCCTCACGCCGTCGAACAGCACATCGCCAGAGGTGGGCGTTTGAAAACCACCGATGATGCGCAGGGTGGTGGTCTTGCCGCATCCACTGGGGCCAAGCAGCGTGAGGAATTCCTTATCATTGATATACAGGTTGATGTTGTCGAGCACGATCTCGTTGTCGAAAGCCATGGTACAGTTGTCCAGGCGGATCAACTCTTTGGACATGTATCCTCCCCCATTTCGGAAAATTTTTTCGTTTTCAGCTCCCTTGTTTCATCGCTCCGTCCCTCCCTGCGGAACAAAGCGTCAGGTAGATAGCAAGCTCAACTATATCTGTTCCCCCCGGAAATGTCAATCATTTTTCCCCAAATTTCTCTTGTATTTTACCTGGGGTTTTTCTGTGGAGAACGGCGGCGGGGCGGGGGCCCTTCTCCCCCGCCCCACAAGGGCCGTTTATCCCGTTTTCGCCTTGGCGGGCCGCACGTCCCAGAACAGCAGCCGGTAATAGTCATAATCCAGGATCACCGCCGAATAGGCCACCCGGTTCTGCACCTCCGCCAGCTTGGCCGCGGCCACGCTCATGTCCGGCTCGGCCCCGTCCCAGCGGCGGTATTCGTCGGCCACCGAGTTATACCACCCGTCCTGGCAGATAAAGCTGTAGTTAGAGAAGATGACCATCCCCGCCTGGTCAGACAGGATGTCCGTGCCCATCATCAGCCGGGAGTCATACTCCAGGCCGAACAGGTTGGACAGAGTGGGCGCGATGTCCAGGCTGGAGCAGTATTTGTCCACCTCCACCGGCTCCTTCATCTGGCTGTTCCACAGGATCAGGGTGTTCTCGTATATCTCGAACACCGGGTCCACGGCGTGGCCCAGCAGCTCGCTGTACTCCTCGTCGGTGAGACCATAGGGGTAGTGGTCGGCGGACAGGACGATCACCGTGTCGTCCAGCTTGCCCGCCGCGTCCAGCTGGTCCACCAGGCTCTTCACCGCCAGCTCCAGCTCCTGCTGGCAGGCCAGATAGCACTTGACGCTGTCGCTGTAGGGCAGGTCCTTCACCTCGTCCCAGTGCTTCCGGGCCATGGCGTTCTCCTCCAGGTTATAGTTCAGGTGGCCGCTCACCGTGAGGCAATAGACCATGAACGGGTCCTGGTCCACAAACATGGGCACGATCTTCTCCATCATCTCCTGGTCAGAGGAAGGGAAGGCGTCGGCGGAGTCCAGGGCCAGCCCCTGCCCCAGGGCGATATACTCATAGCCCATGTTGGGGTGGGACCGGTTCCGGTCATAGTAGTTATAGAGATAGTCGTGGAAAGCCATGGTGCGATAGCCCAGGTCCCGGAACTGGTTGCCCAGGGAGAAGGGCATATAGTTTTCCGAGGAGAGCGAGTAGCTCCACACCCCCGACTTGGGCACCAGGCCGGTAGTGGTGACATATTCCCCGTCTGAGGTGGACACGCCCCACAGGGGTGTGTAGAAGTGGTCAAAGGTGAAGCCCTGGTGGGACAGCTTCCACAATGTGGGCGTCCGCTGGGGGTCCATAGCCAGGGTGGAAAAGCCCTTGGCCACGATCCACACCAGGTTCTTCCCCTTGAAATAGCCCGTCCACTGGTTTTTCTCCGTGGGCTCCCGCTGGGCAAACCACTTGTGGGCCTCCAGCAGGGTCTCGTCCGTCTCCTGGGCGATGAGCTTGTCAAAGTCGAAGTTCATGATGTTATATTTGGCGGTGGAATACCTGGGCTCCTGCTCCGGGGCCGTCCGGTTCAGGGGGCGGACCCACTTGGGCCGGTCCCGCATGTCCGGGTCGTCCGGGGCGATGCCCCCCATCAGGCGGCGGACCTCCAGGGTGGTCTGGGTGAGCATGCCGAAGTCCTGCATCTCCAGCTCCGGCGTGGCGGTGCGGTAATACACATAGCGCAGGGACAGATTGCCCCCGCCGCACAGATAGACCACGCCCATCACCGCCAGCTGCACCAGAATGGCCGCCACGGCCCACCGGATGCGCAGCCCCGCCGGGTCGGGCTGGTCCCGGACGATCTTCTTCCGCCCCAGGGCGGCCAGGACAACAGGCAGGGCCATCATCAGGATGGGGAACCAGTTCAAGATGATCTCGGTGGTGGCCATGCCGCCAAAGGCCCCGGCCACCATGCCCATCTTGGTCAGGGAGAAGATGGTGAGAAAGGTCTTGAACAGGTGGTAGTATACCGCCTGGGCCCCCAGCCATAAGGAGATCAACCCGGTACACAGCACCAGCAGCACCCGCCCTTTTCGGGGGGACACCCCGCCGCACAGCAGCCCCAGGCCCATGGCGATGGGGACGGTGAACAGCAGGGTAAACAAAGCCCCCACCGGCGAAACGCCGTGGAGACAGTACAGCTTTAAAAACAGCTCCTCATAATAGATGACCGCCAGGAAATAAAAACCGGGCCGCACCAGCCGCAGCCGGGGCCGGAGCAGGGCCTGCCAGCGCCGGTGTAGTTTCTCCATGTTACCCATGGTATGCCTCCTAAAGAAAAGGGTATCCGCTCACAGTCAAGGGCAGTTTTCATTATTCTACTCGTCCGCCACCCCCCTGTCAACGAAATCAGGGGGCGGTTTTCTCCTTTTTGTGCCGCTTCGTGCCGCGTGGGACGGAATAAAAACGCCGTTCTGTTCTCCAATGAACAACAGTTGATGGAATGCACAAAAAAAATATAAATTCCATCCCTTTTTTCGGAAATCCACAACGGTGTTCCGCCTTGAAAAACAAACGTGCTTCTGCTATGATAGCTTTTAACATAAGAGATTCACAGATTATTTACAATTTGTTCTTTTGACCCGAACAGCGGCCTCTAAACCGAAACAAAGAGGCCAGGAGAGGAGTGCGGGGTTTGTCTCAACTGAGAGAAAATCTGGTGGAGCGGCTGAAAAAGGCCTACTCCGCCTATTATGATATAGAGGACATTCAGGACGGCACCCCCCTGAAGGCTCTGTGCAGCTATCACCTGCGGGACAGCCAGTATGTGCTGGTGAAGCAGGCGGAGCTGTGGGCGGCGGAGAGCCACGAATACCTCTATCTGTGGTCCACAGATCACCTGGATACCCCCCTGGTGGAGGATATCTTCCGCCGGGTGACGGAGGACGGCGAGCCCCGGGTCCGCCCCCACGCCCAGCACATGTACACCTATCTCACCGCCGTGGTGCTGTATGACAGCGCCGACCCCCTGGCTCTGGCCCGGCTGAAAAAGCTGAAGCGCCGCCGGGAATTCAAGCTATCCCTCCATGGATGGATGGAGTTTCGTATAGCCGCCGTGGACCTGTCCACGGGAGAAGTCACCACCAATCGCAGCGGCAAGCTCATCGGCAAAGACGTGAAGCGGCTGGTGGCGCGCATTGTTTCCAAAGAAAAAGGAGAGGAGCAAAAACAATGAATGCAGTATTGGTTTTTCTGGTCGGCTGCGCCATTCTTGTTGTAGGGTACATTTTCTACGGCGGCTGGCTGGCCAAGCAGTGGGGCGTGGATGACTCCCGCGTGACCCCTGCCCATGAGCTGGAGGACGGCATGGACTATGTCCCCGCCAAGGCCCCCGTGCTGATGGGACATCACTTTTCCTCCATCGCGGGCGCCGGCCCCATCAACGGCCCCATTCAGGCCGCCGTGTTCGGCTGGGTCCCCGTGGTGCTGTGGGTGCTGATCGGCGGCATCTTCTTCGGTGCCGTCCATGACTATGGCGCTCTGTTCGCCTCTATCCGCCACAAGGGCCAGTCCATCGGCGAGGTCATCGCCCTGAACATCGGCTCCCGGGCCAAGAAGCTCTTCCTGATCTTCTCTTACCTGACCCTGATCCTGGTGGTGGCCGCCTTCGCCTCCATCGTGGCTAGCACCTTCCAGGCCACCTATGTGGACGGCGTTGTGGACACCGTCAAGTCCGCCACCAACGCCTCTGTGGCCATGATCTCCCTGTTGTTCATCCTGATGGCCATCATCTTCGGCTTCTTTGTCTACCGCAAGGGCGCTTCCCTGGCCGTGGCCACTGTGGCCGGCGTGATCGGCATCGTGGTCTGCCTGGTGGTGGGCCTGAACTTCCACCCCATCTACCTGTCCAACACCGCCTGGATGTGGATCATCGGCGTGTACATCCTCATCGCCTCTGTGGCTCCCGTGTGGATCCTGCTCCAGCCCCGTGACTATCTGTCCTCCTTCCTGCTGTACGCCATGATGATCATCGCCGCTGTGGGTGTGCTGGGGGCCGGCATTATGGGCGCTGACCTGAATATGGACATGCCCGCCTTCACCGGCTGGTACGACAACATGACCGTGGTGGCCTCCACCGGGGCTCCCGCCTCCCTGGGCTATGTGTTCCCCGCCCTGTTCGTCACCATCGCCTGCGGCGCTATCTCCGGCTTCCACTCTCTGGTGGGCTCCGGCACCACCGCCAAGCAGCTGGACCACGAGCGCGACGCCAAGCCCATCGCCTATGGCGGCATGCTCATCGAGTGTGCCCTGGCTCTGGTCTCCCTGTGCGCTGTGGCCTTCATCTGGCAGGACTATGTGAAGCTGCCCTCTGACGGCGGCATCCGCACCCCCACCGCCGTGTTCGCCACCGGTATCTCCCGCATGGTGGCCACCATCCCCGGCCTGGAGGGCACTCAGGCCACCGTCAGCTCCCTGCTGGTGCTGACCGTGTCCGTCTTCTGCCTGACCTCTCTGGACACCGCCACCCGTCTGGCCCGGTATATGTTCCAGGAGTTCTGGCTGGAGCCCGGCCAGACCTATAAGGACGCCACCGGCTTCAAGGCCGTGCTGTGCAACCCCTTCGTGGCCACTGCCATCACCGTGGTTCTGGGCATCGGCCTGGGCCTGGGCGGCTACTCCACCATCTGGCCCCTGTTCGGCGCTTCTAACCAGCTGCTGGCCGCTCTGGCTCTGCTGGCCGTGTGCGCCTGGCTGGGCAACGTGGGCAAGAACAACAAGATGTTCTACTTCCCCATGATCTTCATGCTGGTGGTCACTCTGACCTCTCTGGCTCAGACCGCCATCGCCAAAGTGAACACCATCTCCGCCAACGGTGCCACCACCGCCCCCGTGATCCAGCTGGTACTGGCCGTGGTGCTGTTCGTCCTGGCTCTGGTGCTGGCTGTTGAGGCCTGCCAGACCATCTTCGGCCACAAGAAGCCCGCCGCTTCCAAGTAAGTCCGTTCCATCCGCAAGACAAGCGGACCCGGGTGCATACTCGGGTCCGCTTCTTGTTTTTCCATCTCATGCGTGTTATGATAGGCCTGTTTGAAAGGGGGCATTCTTCTTGTTCTCCCCATCCCGGCGCGTTCTCACCCAGGCCCTCTTCCTGGCCCTGGAGGGTCTGATCTACGTCCGCTTTCTCTTTCTGGACCTAGTTGGCCAGGGGGCGGCGGGCAACGGCGTAAAGTATCTGGGCATCATTCTGTGTACCCTCTTCGCCTGGCATCAAGGGGTCCACGGCGGCTCCCGGCTGGTGGCCTGGGCGCTGACCCTCACGTTAGGCGCGGACTGGTTTCTCCTGATGCTGGACCGGTACTATGCCCTGGGCCTGCTGCTGTTCTGCGGCGTCCAGGGGCTGTATCTCCTGCGCATTTCCCGGGCCAACGGGGGCCGGACCCTGTGGGGCGCGCGGCTCGTCCTGTGCCTCCTCTCCCCCGCCCTGCTGGCCGTTTTAGGGCGGCTGACAGGCGAGAACCTGCTGGCCCTGATCTATTTCTCCAACTTCCTGTGCAACGTGGCCCTGGCCGTCAGGCTGCCCCGGGGCTGGGGGCGGCAGTTCGCCCTGGGGCTTACGCTGTTCCTGTGCTGCGACGTGTGCGTGGGCATCTTCCAGTCCCCCGGTCTGCTCCCGCCCGCTTTAGAGGCCTTCGCCAGCTTGGGCATGTGGCTGTTCTATCTCCCCGGCCAGGTGCTCATCGTCCTGTCCGGGCGCAATCCCCACGAAATGAGGTCGTTCCATGAAAACCAGTAAACCCCTGTCCCTGCTGTCCTCCCTGCTCACCGCCCTGGCGGTGCTGTCCGGCTCCATCGCCGCCCCCCTGCTGTGCCGCCCCTTCTATTATGCCCACATCGGCCCCATGGGGCTGGCGGAGTATGTGGGGCTTACCCCGGAGCAGATCCGCCAGGCCTTTGACCAGGTGATGGACTTCTGTCTGGGGCTGCGGCCCGACTTTGCCGCCGGGGTGCTGCCCTGGTCCCAGTCCGGGGCCGACCACTTTGCCGACGTGCGGCGGCTGTTTCTCCTGGACCTGTGGGTGCTGGGCCTGTCCCTTGCGGGGCTGCTCTGCTTGCTGGTCTACAGCCGCTTCAAGCGCGTCCGGCCCTATTGCTTCCGGGGGCGCGGCCCCGGCTTTTGGGCCGCCGCGGGGCTGGCCATCGTCTTTCTGGCGGTGGGCGGTCTGGCCGCTCTGAATTTTGACCGGGCCTTTGTCCTCTTCCACGCCCTCTTCTTCCCCGGCAAGACAAACTGGCTGTTCGACTATCGGGAGGACCCGGTGATTTTGATCCTGCCCGAGGAATTCTTCCGCAACTGCGCCCTGCTTATCCTGGCTCTGCTGATGCTGTGGTGCGCCGTCCTGATCTTCGCCGACCTGTGGGCCGGGAAGCGGCGGAAACAGCGGGGACTGGACCGCTGACAGACAAAAAACATCCCAGGCTGCGCTTCCGTTACAAAGCGCCGCCTGGGATGTTGCTTTATTTGCTTTTAAAGGCGAACCACCGCTGTCCCCCATAGTTCAGGACCACGAACAGGCCCGACCCGGCCAGCAGGGTCAGGTTGCCCTTGAGCTTCTCGCTCAGCGTCATTCCCGCCAGCACATGGGCCATGATGGGCTGGGCCAGGCCATAGGCCAGCAGCCAGCACACGGTGATGTTCAATGCGAAGCGGAGCACCACCCCCGCCCCCTTCTCCCGGCTGCGGAAGGTGAAGTGCTTGTTCAGGAAAAAGCTCACCACGCTGCCTACAATATAGTTGGCCGCCGAGGCGATCCACTGCCCCCTGCTGCCCCAGGTGTTCAGGGGCGTCAGGTTGTACAGGCCGAACATCACCCCATAGCCCACGGCGGTGTTCACCAGGCCCACCAGGATAAAGCGGAAAAAGGTGGGGTCAAACAGCTTTGCCAGACGCGCTCTCATCGTTCCCTCCGCACTGGTCGGCCAGGATATACCGGGGCCGGTCCTTGATCTCCTCGTAAATTTTGGCGATATAATAGCCGATGATGCCCAAGCAGATCATCAGGATGCTGCCGATGAGCAGCTGGAGCAGGATCACTGTCGTAAAGCCTTCTAACGCATGGCCGGTGAACTTCTGCCACAGGGAGTGGAGTCCCAGCACCGCCGAGGCCAGAAAGACCACCACCCCCAGCAGGGTGACGATCTGGAGGGGCGCGGTGGAGAAGGCGGCGATGTTGGTGACGGCATAGCGCACCAGGCTCATTACCGACCACTTGGACTCCCCCGCCACCCGGGGCTGGACCTCAAACTCCACCGTGGCGGTGGAGAAGCCGATCCAGGAAGAGAGGGCCCGGAAAAAGGCGTTCTTCTCCCGCAGGGCCACCAGGGTGTCCACCGCCTTTCGGTCCAGCAGCTTAAAGTCAGAGGCCCGGGACATGTCCACGCCGGTGACCCGGCTGAGAATGTCATAGAACCGGTGGGCGGCAAAGGCGTGGAGGGGGGATTCCTTCCCCCGGCTGACCTTTACCCCCTCGATGACCTCGTACCCCTGCTGCCACAGGCGGTACATCTCCTCCAGCTTCTCCGGCGGGTGCTGCAAGTCGCAGTCCATCACCGCCGCGCAGTCCCCACGGGCCTGGGCCAGACCGGCGAAGATGGCCGCCTCCTTGCCAAAGTTCCGGGAGAAGCGCACCCCCCGCACCTGGGGGAACCGGGCCGCCTGTGTCTGGATGGCCGCCCAGCTGCCGTCTTTGGAGCCGTCGTCCACGAACAGCAGCTCGAAGGGGATGTCCGCCGCCGTCAGCAATTCCGTGATGCGCTCCGCCGCCCGGGGGATGGACGCCTCCTCGTTATAGGAGGGGAGCACCACCGACAGCAGTCCGCCCTGTTTTAACTCTCTCAACGGCTTCATCTCCTGTTCTCATAGGCCAGCTCAAAGTCCGACTTGGGGATGTAGGTCTCCTGCACTTTTACCACCACCCGGCCATCCACCACCTGGACGCTGCCGTCGGCGGGGTACAGGGGCATGGCCTTGAACGCGGCGGAATCGGACACGGCGATCATGGTCTCCTCGTCCGGCTCGTCCACGGGGACATTGAGCCAGTCGTTAAAGTAGTAATAGAGGTGCTTGTTCAGGTGGGTCACGGTGTTCAGGGGCACGCTGTAGTGGTCCACCTGGAAGAAGGTCGGGATGCGGGTGCGCAGCTGGCTCTCGTCTGGGGCGCCGATGACCACGATCTCCATGCCCTTCTCATATCCCGGGCAGCTCTCAATGCGTGAGAGCATTCGGGTGGCATAGCTCTCCGTAGCCCGGTGGGACTGGGCCGTGGCGGTGTAGAGCAGATTGTCCGTGTTCACGCAGAACAGCAGCAGCAGCACCGCCCACACCACGGGCACATACTCCCAGCCCCGTTTCAGCCGCCGGGTGCTCTCCGCCCCGTCCGCCAGCATGAGCACCGCGCCGTAGACCAGCACGAAGGAATACTTCATCAGGGGCGTGGGGTCGGAGTAGGGGCTGAGCACCCGCATGAAGTTCAGCCCCAGGGGCAGCAGCGCGATCATGCACAGGCCGCCCACCAGCCGCCAGGGCTCCCCCTTCAGGCGCTTGCTGCCCACCCGGGCGAAGAAGCAGGCCGCCCCCACCGCCAGGGCCACCAGGTCCAGCACCATCATCCAGCCGGTGGCAAAGGCGTTGGCCGAGCCGGGCTTGAAGAAGAAGGTGGCCGTCTGCCAATAGGCAGAGAAGATGAGCCGGGGCAGCTGGCCGATGGGATAGCCGGAGCTGGCCGCGTCCATGCCCAGATAGGACAGCAGCTCCAGGCCCTTCACTTTTAGAAACACCATCAAAATGGCATAATAGAGAATGGCCCCCACCGCCAGGTGGACCACGAACCGCACCCCCAGACGCAGGGTCCTCTGAAAGGTGGCGGAGGGCTCCAGCGTCTCCCGCAGCACTGCCAGCAGGGCAAGGCCGATGGCCACGGTGACGTAGGCCTGATAGACGCCCATGGCCAGGGCCAGCAGCACCGGCCCCAGGAGCGACCACTTGTCCCCCCGCCGGGCCAGCCAAACCGACCCCGCAGAGAGCAGAATGGCCAGGGCGTAGGCCGAGGCGGTGAACATATAGAGGAAGGTGTATCCCAGACAGGGGAAAGCGGCCATAATGGCCCCCCACAGTCCGGCGGCCACCCGGCCCCGGATCTTCAGGATGTCCACCGTCAATGCGGCGGCCAGACCCAGCAGCACCATGGTCACCAGGCCGATGGCGGCGGGCATCTGGGTAAAGTCGTTCAGGGCCGAGGCGTAGTGCAGAAACCACCGGCCAGACACTGTCATCTGCTGGGGGTCATACACCCGGCTCAGGCCGTCGGCGTTGGGGATCAGGTTGGCAAAGGCAAAGAGATGGGCCAGATAGCCCACCATAAAGCAGCTGAAAAACGCGGCCCTGGCCGCCGGGTCCACCCGCTGCCACAGCCGGGACATTTGCTTGTCCATAAATACAAATCTCCTTTTTCACGATTACACGATTAAACCAGAAAACGGTCAAAACGTCAACAATTCAATATGGTGATTATAACATCATCCCTCCCCCGGCGCAAGAGAGAGGAAAACGCTTGCATTTCGATAAACCCTCTATTATAATAGGTTTTTGAGAAAGAAGGTCGATATCCTTGATGGTTTCCACAAAGGGGCGCTATGCTCTGCGGGTGATGATCGAGCTGGCCGTCCGCCGGGACGAGGGGGTGGTCTGTCTGAAAGAGATCGCCGAGCACCAGCAGATCTCGGAAAAATATTTAGAGGCCATTGTAAAGAGCCTGGTGTCCGCCGGTCTGGTCATCGGCACCCGGGGCAAGGGCGGGGGCTATCGCCTGTCCTGCACGCCCGAGGAATGTACCGTGGCCGATATCCTCCGGGCGGCGGAGGGCTCCCTGTCCCCGGTGAACTGCCGGGACGACGACTGCCCCCGCCACGGAAACTGCGCCACCCTGCCCATGTGGCGGGAGCTGAACCGCATCATCGACGACTATTTCCAGGGCATCTCCCTGGAACAGCTCACCGCCCAGGCCCTGGCCCTGGGGGACACCGGCGTGGTATAGTCGTTTTGTACAACCCTCCCCCTAAATCTGCCCCGTTCCCACTGCGTTCCACCATGTTTTTTAATTCCTATTGACACTATAGGTTTTTGATGCTATGATTCACTCAAACCTATAAAAAAGATATGTTTTTTGTCCGGGAGGGACAGGCTCCCTGCCCGCCCCGGCGATACAGAAAGGAACGATCCCATGATCTACTTGGATAACGCGGCCACCACCAAGACCAGTCCGGCGGCCCAAAAGGCCATGCTGGAGTGCATGGAGCAGTTCTGGGGCAACCCCTCCAGCCTGCACACCCCCGGGCAGAAAGCCGCCGAGGCCCTGGCCCAGGCCCGTGAGACGGTGGCCGCCTGCATCGGCGCCGACCCCCGGGAGATCTATTTCACCTCCGGCGGCAGCGAGGCGGACAACCAGGCCATCGTCAGCGCCGCCCTGCTGGGCAAGCGCAAGGGCAAGACCCACCTCATCTCCACCGCCATCGAGCACCACGCCGTGCTCCACACCCTGGCCCGGCTGGAGAAGGACGGCTTTGACGTCACCCTCCTCCCCGTGGACGAGAGCGGCATCGTAAAGGTCGCTGACGTGGCCGCCGCCATCCGGGAGGACACCGCCCTGGTGAGCATCATGTTCGCCAACAACGAGATCGGCTCCATCCAGCCCATCGAGGAAATCGGCGCCCTGTGCCACGAGAAGCACGTGCTGTTCCACACCGACGCGGTGCAGGCCGCGGGCCATCTGCCCATCGACGTGAAGAAGCAGCACATCGACATGCTGTCTCTGTCCGGCCACAAGTTCCACGGTCCCCGCGGCACCGGTCTGCTGTATGTCCGCCGGGGCGTGCCCCTGCTGAACCTCATCGAGGGCGGCGCCCAGGAGCGGGGCAAGCGGGCCGGCACCGAGAATCTGCCCGCCATCGCCGGCATGGCCGTGGCTCTGAAGGACGCCTGCGACCACATGGCCGAGGACACCCAGCGCCAGCTGGCCCTGCGGGAGCGGCTGATCGCCGGACTGAGCAAGATCCCCCACAGCGCCCTGAACGGCGACCCTGTCCGCCGTCTGCCCGGCAACGTGAGCTTCTGCTTCGAGGGCATCGAGGGCGAGTCTATGCTGCTGCTGCTGGATGACAAGGGCATCGCCGCCTCCTCCGGCTCCGCCTGCACCTCCGGCTCCCTGGACCCCAGCCACGTGCTGCTGGCCATTGGCCGCCCCCACGAGGTGGCCCACGGCTCTCTGCGCCTGACTCTGGGCGCTGAGACCACCGAGGAGGAGATCGACTACACCATCCAGGCCGTGGCCGAAGTGGTAGAGCGCCTGCGGGCCATGTCCCCCGTTTGGGATGAGTTACAGAAAGGAGTTCGTTCTTATGTTATACAGTGAGAAGGTCATGGACCATTTCCGCAACCCCAGAAATGTGGGTGAGATCGAAAACGCGGACGGCGTGGGCCAGGTGGGCAACGCCAAGTGCGGCGACATCATGCGCATGACCCTGAAGATCGACGACGGCGTCATCACCGACGCCAAGTTCACCACCTTTGGCTGCGGCTCCGCCATCGCCACCAGCTCCATCGCCACCGAGATGATCAAGGGCAAGCCCGTCACTGAGGCCCTGGAGCTATCCAACAAGGCCGTTGTGGAGGCCCTGGACGGTCTGCCCGCCCACAAGATCCACTGCTCCGTCCTGGCGGAGGAGGCCGTGAAGGCCGCCGTGAAGGACTATTACGACAAGAACCACATCGCCTATGACCCCAACCTGTTCTGCGAGGGCGACTGTGAGCACTGCCACGAGTAAGATTTTTGCATAAAAAATTCCCTTCCGCTTTTTCAGCGGAAGGGAATTTTTTTGCTGTTTGATCGCTGCTTGATCAGGACTTAGCCCAGGACCTTTTTCTTCGCAACGCTCACGTACTGATAGGCATAGATGCCGCCCACGACCACCAGGCCGACCAGGTCAGACACGGTGCCGGGGATCATCATGCCCAGGCCGCCCAGGGCCATAAGCACGCGGAACAGGGGGTTCATCTGGCGGAACAGGAAGCCGTTCAGGGCCGCCGCCACGCCGAAGATACCCAGCAGAGAGGTGATGCAGATCTGGATGACCTGGAGGACCATCATGGCGGTGGAGGTCCCGGCCTCAAACTCGAAGAGCATCACGGGGCTGAAGGCGAAGATATAGGGCACGATGAAGGCCGCGATGGCCAGGCGGGTGGCGTTGAAGGCGGTCTTCATGGGAGGCGCCTTGGCGATGGCGGAACCGGCATAGGCGGCCAGGGCCACGGGAGGCGTGATGTCGGCCACGATGCCGAAGTAGAACACGAAGAAGTGGGCGCACACCCGGGGGATGCCGATCTGGGGGCTCATCAGGATGGGGGCGCAGGTGGCCGCCATGATGCAGTAGTTGGCGGTGGTGGGCACGCCCATGCCCAGCACGATGCAGCACAGCATGGTCAGCGCCAGAGCGATGATGGCGTGGCCGCCGGACACGTTGACGATGACGGTGATGAGCTTAGAGGCCAGGCCGGTGGAGGTGATGCATCCGGCCACCAGGCCGGCCATGGCACAGGCCACGGCCACGGTGATGGTGCCCTTGCCGCCCGCTTCCAGAGCGTCCAGGCACTTGGTCAGGGTGATGCGGTCGTCCTTGTTCACCAGACCCACCAGAATGGTGATGCCGATGGCCACAGAGGCGGAGAACTGCATGGTGTACATGTTGGTGGACACCATGACCACCAGGATGATCAGAGGCAGCAGCAGATACAGCTTGGGCAGCAGATTCTTGATCTTGGGCAGTTCCTCCTTGGACAGGCCCCGCAGCCCCAGGCGCTTGGCCTCCAGGTGGACGGCGATGTAAATGCCGGTGAAGTACAGCACGGCGGGCAGGATGGCCTTCAGAGCCACCTGGGCATAGGGGATGCCCATATACTCGGCCATCAGGAAGGCGGCGGCACCCATGATGGGGGGCATGATCTGGCCGCCGGTGGAGGAGGCCGCCTCAACGGCTCCGGCGAACTGGGGCTGATAGCCCGTCTTTTTCATCATGGGGATGGTGACGGAGCCGGTGGTCACGGTGTTGCCCACGGAGGAGCCGGACACCATGCCGCACAGGGCGGAGGAGATAACGGCCACCTTGGCCGGGCCGCCGGCGCTGGAACCGGCCACGCAGTTGGCCAGGTTGATGAAGAAGGCGGAGATGCCCGTCCGCTCCAAGAACGCGCCGAAGATGATGAAGACCACGATGTACTTGGCGCACACGTTGATGGGGGTGTTCATCAGGCCGGTGGTGGTGTAGAACAGGTCATAAACCACCTTGCCGAACCGGACATTGATAAAGGTGTAGACCAGCAGGCAGCCCACCACACACAAGATGGGGATACCTACGCTGCGGCGGCACAGCTCCATCAGGGCCAGCACGCCGATGATGGCGATGGCCACCATGAAGGGGTCCTTGGTCACGCGGGTGGCCAGCATGATAATGTCTTTGGCGTGATAAGCGAAATAGAAGAAGGGGAATGCCCCCACCACCATGAAGATGATGTCGTACCAGGGCATGTGGTTGACCTTGGTGATCCCCTTGCGGATGGGGAAGTTCAGATAACCCAGGATCAGGATGGAACCCAGGAAGATATTCAGCTTGACCTCGGGAATGGCCACACTGAACAGGGTCACCCAGATGCAGTACACCGAGAAAACGATATTCAGCAGGCGCACGATGGTCTTGGGTACTCCCTCCCAAACACGCACGTTGGATTCCCGGTCATACTTTTTCATGACCTCTTCCACGTCGGCGGCGGTGCCGACGTCAACTTCCGGTTCCATGGTTTTCTTGTCCTTTACGTCCATAGCGTCTCCTTTCTCCAAAAACAGCTCCCTCGTCTCCTTCAACTGCGGAACACGGGCCGCCCCGCCAAAGTCTTGATGGGGCCGCCGCTGTCCCACAGCTGCGGTCTGGCGGCGGGTGCGGCGGGTTTTATCCCGCCGCACCCCACAGTTTCTGTTTAAAAGTTGTGCTTGCAGGCGTTTACTTGCCGTTGACAGTGATGCCCTTTTCGGCGAAGTAGGCCACGGCGCCGGGGTGATAAGGCACGGCCTCATAGGAGGCGGCAAAGTCCAGATCCAGCTCAGCGCCCTTGGCGTGGGCAGCGGTGATGGAGTCCACATTCTCGAAGATACCGAACAGGAAGTTGTAAACGTCGGCGTCGGACACGTCGTCACGGGCGATGACCACGGCGCCCACGGCCACGGTGGTCACGTCCTCGGGCATGTTATAGGTGTCCTTGGAGATGGTGGTCTTGCTGTAGTAGGGGGAGTCGGCCAGCAGCTTGTCGATGTGCTCGTCGTCCAGGCTCACCAGATAGACGGGCTTGGTGGCGGCCAGAGAGGTGATGGCGGTGGTGGGAGCGCCTGCGACCACGAAGGCGGCGTCGATCTTGCCGTCCTGGAGGGACTCAGCGCTGTCGCCGAAGGACTGATAGGTGGGGTTGATGTCCTTCTCCACGTCCAGGCCATAGGCGCTCAGCACGTCCACGGCGTTGTAATACACGCCGGAACCGGCAGCGCCGACGGAGACATTCTTACCGGCCAGGTCGGCCACGGACTTGATGTTCTCGTCCAGGGTGACGATCTGCACCTGCTCCATGTACAGGTTGGCCACAGTGGAGAAGTCCTCCACCTTGCCGGTCTCCTCGAACAGGCGGGTGCCGTTATAGGCGTAAGCGCCCACGTCGGTCTGGACAAAGCCCAGCTGGGCGTCGCCCTCCTCCATGGCCTCTACGTTGGCCTGGGAGCCGCCGGAGGTGATGGCGGTGACGGTGGTGCTGGTGGCCTCGCTGACCTTACCGGCCAACACGCCGCCGAAGCCATAGTAAGTACCCTGGTCGCCGCCGGTGGTGAAGATCAGGCTGGTGCCGCCGTCCTTGCCGCCGGTGACGATGCCCACGTTGGTGTCGCCGCCGGAGGAGGAGGAGCCGCCGCCGGAGCTTCCGCCGGAGGGCTGACTGTTGGAACCGCAGGAGGCCAGGGACATGGTCAGCAGCATAGAAGCCGCCAGGGCAAGAGCAAGTTTCTTTTTCATATTGAGTTCCTCCAATTCGTCTTGTTTTGAAGCAGGATTTCTTGCACCATGATTGTACTACATTTTCGCCAAATGAACTGCACCCCATTTGTTAGACAGTATGGTATACTATCTAACAAGTGGGGTGTTTTGCTATGCCAAAAGGAGTACCAAACAAACGATATACGCCGGAATTCAAAAAACTGGTGATTGAAACCATGCAGAAAGAGAAATTGAGTTACAGCGAAACCTGCCGTAGATTTGAGGTAAACAGTAGAGATCGAATCAAATCATGGGAGCGAATCTACCTGGAAGAAGGGCCGGAAGGGTTAGCCATCGAACGGCGTGGCCGCAGCAGTAAGGGTCGTCCGCCAAAGCAGCTGCCGAAGCAGGTGGAAGAAGATCTGCTGGCCGAAGTGCAGCGACTGCGTGCGGAGAACGATTACCTAAAAAACTTGCAAGCCTTGGTTTTGGAAGACGAGCGACGCCAGCGCAGAAAACGCTGGTAGTTCAGAAGCTAAGGCAAAAACACGCACTCAGTATTCTGCTCTCAATCGCTCAGCTGCCCCGTGCAACTTTCTACTATCATTTGAAGCAGATGCAGAGAGAAGACAAATATGCATCTGTTAAGGAAGAAATCGCAGCAATTTACCACGAAAACAGGGGCCGGTACGGCTATCGCCGGATCACGGCAGAACTTCGCAAGCGTAAATTCTCTGTGAACCACAAGACTGTCCAGCGGCTCATGAAGAAGCTGGGCTTAGTTTGTCGTGTCAGGATGAAAAAATATCGTTCCTACAAGGGAGAAGTAGGCAAAATTGCACCAAATTTGCTAAATCGGGATTTTCATGTCGAAAAGCCGAATCAGAAATGGGTCACGGATGTGACGGAGTTGAGCCTGTTTGGAGAGAAGCTCTATCTGTCCCCGATTCTCGATCTGTGCAGCAGCGATCTGGTCAGTTACACCATATCGGATCGTCCTGTACTCAGCATGGTAACCACCATGCTGGACGAGGCGTTTGCAAAGATCCCGGCCGGAACAAACCTGATTCTCCATTCTGACCAGGGCTGGCAGTACCAACACAAACAATACCAACAGATGCTCCGGGAGAAAGGTGTTCGCCAGAGCATGAGCCGGAAAGGAAACTGTCTGGACAACGCCGTGATAGAGAATTTCTTCGGCTTACTCAAAAGTGAACTGCTGTATTTGCAGGAGTTCCGCTCCATGGAACACTTCAAACTGGAACTGATCGAATATCTGGATTACTACAACAACCGCCGCATCAAGGCAAAGCTAAAGGGCTTGCCGCCTGCAATTCACAGACAGCAAGCCCTTTCGGCTGCTTGAACAATTTTTACTTCAAAATATTGTCTAACTTTTGGGGGTCACTTCAAAAAGGCAATGGCTTTTTTCGGGTTTTATTGCTTCTTTACACACGGGCCGATTTTTCAACTTTTGTTTGTTAATTTTTCGTGATAAAAAACTAAATTTTTCGTCTATCCTTCTTGTTTCTCCACTTTTATTACCTGATTTTTCCTGGTCATTGTGCCCAAGCTGTATGCAGCTGTTGGTGCAAAAAGTCGAATGGGGCATAAAAAATCTCCGGCGGCGGGCCGGAGATTTTTTTAGTGTCTGTTCACTTTATAACACCCTTCAGGGCCTGGGCGATCTGGTCGGGGCAGGAGGTCTTCTTCATCCCGCAGCGGATGCCCTCCATGCGCTGCACCGCCTCCTCCGGGGTCATGCCCCGCAGCAGGGCGGCCACGCCCTGAAGATTTCCGTTGCAGCCCCCCTCGGCCTTCACCGACTGGATCACGCCGTCCTCCACCTGGATGGTGAATTTCCGGGCGCACACGCCCTTGGGAATATAATCAAACGTCATTTGCTTTCTCCTCACGATCTTGCGGCACGTGCCGTTTTCGACAGTATACCACAAGCAGAGAAAAAGCTCAAGTTAAGCCCGCTTCCGCTGCAATTGCAGCCGGTCGGCGATCATGGCGATGAATTCGCTGTTGGTCGGCTTCCCCTTCGCGTTTGAGACGGTGTAACCAAAGTACTTTTGCAGCGTTTCTAAATCGCCCCGGTCCCAGGCCACCTCGATGGCGTGGCGGATGGCCCGCTCCACCCGGCTGGCGGTGGTGCCAAAGCGCTTGGCCACCTCGGGATAGAGCACCTTGGTCACGGCGTTGATGACGTCGATGTCCTCCACCGCGATCAAAATGGCCTCCCGCAGGTATTGATAGCCCTTGATGTGGGCGGGCACGCCCACGTCATGGATGATGGCGGTGATCTGCGTCTCCATGCTCAGGGTGTCCTCCTCCCCCTCCGGGTCCAGGCCCGCGGCAGAGGTCACCTGGCGGATGCGCTCGCACACGGTGCTGGCCCGGCAGGGCTTGGTGAGATAGTAGTCTGCGCCCTTGGCCCCGGCGATCTCCGCCACGTTGCCCCGGATGTAGCTGGACAGGATGACCACCCTGGGCCGATGCTCCAGCTTGGCCAGCTCGTCCAGGACCTCCAGCCCGTCCAGGCTGGTGAGTACCATCTCCATCACGATCGCGTCGGGCTGAAGGCTCTGCGTCAGGCGCAGCAGCTCCTCCCCGTCTCCTGTTTGGCCTATGATTTGGATATCCGGCTCGTTCTCCACGGCCGCGGCAAATCCCAACCGAAATTCTTCCCCCGTGTCTGCGAGCAAAACCCGTCTGATCCCCTCCATAGGACACTGCCTCCTTTTCCAAACAAATTTTTCCTCCGGTTCGCGTCACCCCTGGTCATTTCGACTGACCAACTATAATTTACCATATTCAGACAACCTATGCAAGGGGTTTTCTCCATTTTCTGTCATATATTTTTCAGGGGTTTCGACATGCTTTTTCCGATATTATCCCGATTTTACAACATTCTTCTTCTGATCCTTGGTTCTGATATTTTTCACGGTTACAGGGAACGCTATCTTATCTTGTAAATCGCTGAAAAAACGGGGGCGGAAAGAGGGCGTTTTTCACCCCCTTCCCGTCCGCGCTTTCCCATCAATCCGCCGCCCGGCACATATTTTCAGCAAAAATGCCATAGCCCCGGGTGGGGTCGTCGATGAGGACGTGGGTCACCGCCCCGGCCAGCCGTCCGTCCTGGAGGATGGGGGAGCCGGACATACCCTGGACGATCCCCCCGGTGGCCGAGAGCAGCTTAGGGTCGCTCACCTCCAGCATCAGGTTCCGGGTGCCGTCCCCGGACCGGGAGACATGGGTGATCTCCACCTGGAACTCCTCCACCTGATCTCCCCGGATGTTGGACAGGATGGTGGCCGGGCCGGTGCGGACCTGGTCCGCCCGGGCCACCTCCACCGTCTCCGCCCGGTCAGAGAGCGGCTGGGCCGTCCGTCCGAACACCCCCTGGCTGGTGTTGGCATACAGGCTGCCCAGGTCCGCCGTCAGGTCAAAGTCCCCGTGGAGCTCCCCCGGCGCGCCGACCCGGCCCCGCTCCACCCCGGACACGGTGGCCGCCATGATGCCCCCGGACTCCAGCGGCATCAGCGCCGCAGTGTCCACGTCGTTGATGCCGTGGCCCAGGGCGGCAAACACACCGGTGTCAGGGTCCCAAAAGGTCATGGTGCCGATGCCCGCCATAGAGTCCCGCAGCCACACCCCCAGCTGATAGGTCCCCTGGCGGTTGGCCACCGGCGCGGCGGTCAGCTGCATCTGCTTCTCCCCCGCATGGCCTGGATGGTCAGGGGCTGGTCCTTATGCCGGGCCACCAGGGTCTGCACCTGCTGGATGGTGTCCACCTGGTCCCCGTCCACGTGGGTGATCACGTCCCCCAGCTTCAGGCCGCAGTCCTTGCCTGGGCTTTTGCTGCCCTGGTCGGTCTCGATGGCGGACAGGCCCACCACCAGCACCCCGTCGGAAAACAGCTTGATGCCCACCGCACGGCCCAGGGGCACCACCCTTCGGCTCACCGCGCCGCCCTGCTGCCCCGGGGACCAGGCCGCCCCGGCCCGGAACTGCTCCCCGGTCAGCCCCAGCAGCATGGCCAGACAGGCCATCCCCGCCAGGGCCGTCCGCCAGCCCTTCTCCCGCTTTTTCTTCAAACGCCCTCCCCCCTTCTTGCGTACCGGCTGCCAGCCGACTTTCTTTTTTCGCTGCAAAAATAAAAAGAGAGCCGCCCGGCTTTCTCCGCCGTCCGCCCTCTCATTATGGCCCGCCATGTGAAGAAGCTATCCCTGGTCCGGCCTTCCTGCCCTTCCAGTCCGGGCAGCAAAAAACCGCCCAGCCGGGACTTGCGACAGTCTCTGGCTGGGCGGCAGGCGCCAATTTTCCGTTTTTTGTCGCAAAATCAGCAAGATCTCGATTTCACATACCGGCGGATGGTCTTCAGCAGCTCGTTCTCCCGCAGGGGCTTGGACAGGTGCTCGTTCATCCCCGCGTGGCGGCTGAGGGCCATGTCCTCGGGGAAGGCGTTGGCCGTCATGGCGAAGATGGGCACGGCGCTGGCGTCGGGCCGATCCATGGCCCGGATGGCCCTGGTGGCCCCCAGACCGTCCAGCACGGGCATCATCATGTCCATCAGGATCAGGTCGAACTGCCCCGGGGCGGACTGGGCAAAGGCGTCCACCGCCTCCTGGCCGTTCCAGGCGCTGGTCACCTCCATGCCCACCTGCTCCAGGGTGAACCGGGCGCACTCCATGTTCAGGTCGTTGTCCTCCACCAGCAGCACCCGCACCCCGGTCAGGTCGATGCGCTCCTCCTGCTCCGTCTGCCGGGCGGCGGCCTCATAGTTCCGGTCCACGTCAAAGGTCAGCGTCACCTCCACCCGGGTGCCCACGTCCCGCTGGCTTTGGATGCGGACATCGCCGCCCATCTTCTCCACCAGCTGCTTGGCGATGGACAGGCCCAGGCCGGTGCCGGTGTAGCTGGTCCGGGCGCCATATTCCTCCTGGGTGAAGGGCTCGAAGGCGTGCTTTTGAAACTCCCGGCTCATGCCCCGCCCGGTGTCATCGCACACAAAGCGGAAGGACGCCCTTCCGTCGGCGCAGCCCGTCTCCTCACAGCGGACGGTGATGCTGCCCCCGTCCCGGTTATACTTCACCGCGTTCCCGCCGATGTTTTGCAGTACCTGGCGCAGGTGGAGGGGGCTGCCCAGCAGATGGGGGTGCTGAATGCCCCAGGGCTGGGCCTGAAAGCGCAGCCAGTGGGCCTGGCCCTGCATCTGGATGATGCCGCAGGTCTCCTCCAGCAACTCGGTCAGGTCAAAGGGCTTGTGCTCCAGCACGATGGTGCCCGACTCCAGCCGGTTCATATCCAGCACGTCGTTTACTAGATCCAGCAGAAAGCCGGAGGCCTGCATCACCTTGTCCCGGCACTCCTTCTGACGGGCCAGGTCGTCGGGAAAATGCTCCGCCATGGACACCACGCCCCGGATGCCGTTGATGGGGATGCGGATGTCGTGGCTCATGCGGCGGAGAAAGTCCGTTTTGGCCATGTTGGCCCGGCGGGCCTCCTCGGCGGCGGCCACCAGCTTCTCCCGGTATTCCAGTTCCTGCTGTTTCTGCTTGTCGATCTTCCGGACCACATACAGCACATTGGTCACTCTGCCGCTCTTGTCCCGCTTTTTCACGATGAACCGGGCCAGGTGCCAGGAGCCGCTGGCGGCGTGATACTCCATGGCCACGCTCTCCGTGTCCCGCAGGCGCTGGGGCAGGGTGCTGGTGTCCAAAAAGCGGCGCATCTGCTCCTGGTGCTCCTGGGCGACGATGGTCTCCCGCACCTCCTGAAACACCTGGTCCGTCCGGCCCCACTTGCCGGTGAGGCGGTGCATCTCCTGCCCGGCGGACACCTCCTCATAGATGCCGGACACCAGGTCCATGCGGTAGATCAGCCAATAGATCTTGCTGATGGAATCCACGATCTCGCTGTTGGTGGTGACGGTGGACAGGGCCTGCTCCAGCTGCTGGCGCTGGCGCTCCTGCTCCAGAACGATGTCGTCGATGTAGCGATAGCCCATCACCGCCTTAAAGCCGGGCATGTCCCGCAGGCGGACCACCTGCACCTCGAAATACTGCTGTCCGGCGGGGTTGGGGTGGGTGCGGAAGCGATAGGCAAAGCGGTCCTTCTCCTTCAGATATGCCCGCAGATAGTCCGCACTCATCTTCTCCAAAAAGTCTGGGGCCGACTCCTGCACCACAAAGTTTTCATAGTAATACCGGATGCGGAAGGAATACTTCTGGTGGCCGGAGGTCAGCTCGCTGTCGGCCACGGCGGCGTTGGTGTCCGCCCCCTGCTTCATGGGCAGCATGGTGTCCGCCTCCAAGTCGCAGTAGTACACCGAGGTATAGTCGATGCTCAGGGCGTCCAGCACGTGCTTTTCCCGGCTGAGGGCGTCGAAATTCTCCTGTAAGGTGCGGCGCTTCTCCTCCAGCTCGGCCATCATCCACAGGTTCTCCCGCAGACTGCCCAGGTGTCCGCCGATGGAGGTGAGCATCCGGACAGACAGGGCGGAGGTGCTCTGGTCCGGGTTATCAAAGCCGATGTAGCCGCTGAGGGTCTGGTTGGCCAGAATGGGAATGACCATCAGGGCGTGGATGTCCTGGCCGTCGAACAGGCGAAACTCCTCCGGGGTCCGCTCCCGCTCTGCGTCCCAGTTGTCAGAGACGATGGCCTCCCCCCGGCGCAGCCTGGGGGCCCAGTTGGGCATGTCCGCCATGCGCAGGTCCTGCATCTCGTCCATGGTGGGCCGCACCCCGGGGGCGCACCACTCGTGGGTCATGTGCAGGGCCAGCCGCTTCTCGTCCGTCCAGCCAAACAGATAGGCCCGGTCCGCCGCGGCATAGCGGCCCATAGACGCCAGCAGGGCAGGCAGGATACGGTTCAGCTCCCCCTCGTCAGAGGCCTTGTCTAGGGCGGAGATATTCTTCAGCACCTCGTCCACGGCGGACAGGGCGGCGCGGATATCCTGGTATTCCTGTCTCAACATCACATTCTCCTTGCTTGAAAAAGTGTACAGTTTATGTTTATTATAGTCTCTTATTCCATCCTTTTCAAGCACAGATGTTACAAACCTACTCTCAGGGCAGGAAAAACGCCCGCCGCTGAAACCACAGCGGCGGGCGTTACAGGATCTGTTCGGTTTACTCCTCGGTCTTGGGGGCCTCCTCCGGCTGCTCCGGGGCGGCGGTCTCCTCCTCGGCAAAGTCGGCCTGGGTGGCCTCCTCGGTGGGCTGGGCCACGGGGCCGTCCACAATGGGGCCGTCGTCCACGATGACGGCGTCGCCGGCGGTCTTCAACTCGGCAATGCGGTCGTTGTTGGTCTCGATGGCGGCGCGGGCGGCGTCGATGCGCTCGCAGGCGGCCACATAGGCCCCGTCGGGGGATGCGCCCTTCTCGGCGTAATAGAGCTTGCCCAGCTCGATGTAAGCCTTCTTAATGGTGTCCTCCTCGCCCAGATTGGCGGTCTTCAGCTTGGCGATCTCGGCCAGGCGCTTGGACTGGGCCACACCGGCCTGAGCCAGGTCCACGGCGCGGTCCTTCATGTTATCAAAGAAACCCATAGGGAAGCCTCCTTTATCCTTAAACGTGCTTCTATTTTATCTCATTTTTGCCTTCGGCGCAAGGACCCCCGGCGGATTTTATGAAATCTTCGTATTTCCTCGTCCGGATCCTGGGCCTTGGGGTGCAGCAGGGCCAGAGCGCCCTTGCGGAGCAGGTCCAGGGGGATGACGGCGGCGGCCAGGGCGATCACTGCGGCCCACCCCGCCGGGGCAAAGGGCACACAGTGGAACATCCGGCCCAGCCAGCCCAGCCCGGGCATCAGCGCCGCGTTGACGATGACCGCCTGAACGGCCACGATGATGGCGAACACCCGCAGAAAGCCCCGGTTCTCGTTCAGGCCCCGGAAGATGTGCCCTCCTTCGTCCCGCACGTTAAAGCCGTTAAACAGGGCGCTCCAGATGAACAGGACGAAATAGGCGGTGAGGCGCTGCTCCATGGTCTGGAACAGGCCGTCCAGGCAGGGGGCCTTCAGGAAAAAGAAGCTGAGGACTGTCAGCCACAGGCCCGCCACGCCGATCTGGGCGGCCATGGGGCGGCTGATGATGCTCTCGTCCCGGCGGCGGGGCTTCTCCCGCATATAGGCCTTCTGGGCCGGTTCGCTGCCCAGCATCATGGCCCCCAGGCCGTCCATCACCAGGTTGACAAACAGCAGATGGGTCACCTGGAGAGGTTCGTCCACCCCGAAGAAGGGGGCGATGGCGCTGACCACCACAGCGGTGAGATTGATGGTCAGCTGGAACTTGCAGAATTTCAGAATGTTGTGATAGATGGTGCGGCCATACCAGATGGTGTCCCGGATGGACTTGAAGTTGTCGTCCAGGATGACGATCTTCCCCGCCTCTTTGGCCGCCTGGGTGCCGCTGCCCATGGCAAAACCCACGTCGGCCCGCTTCAGGGCGGGGGAGTCGTTCACCCCGTCCCCCGTCATGCCCACCACCAGGCCCATCTCCTGGCACAGGCGGACCATGCGGGACTTGTCTGTGGGCAGGGCCCGGGCGATGACCCGGATGCGGGGGACGATCTTTTTCACCTCGTCGTCGCTGAGCCGGTTCAGCTGGGCGGAGGTGATGGCCAAATCGTCGTTGCTTTGCAGCAGCCCGGCGTCCCGGGCGATGGAGGCCGCCGTCTCCAGCCGGTCTCCGGTGATCATTACCACCTGAATGCCCGCCCGCTGGACGGAGGCGATGGCCTGCCGGGCCTCGGGCCGCACATCGTCCCGGATGGCCACAAAGCCGATGATCACCGTGTCCGGGTTGATCTGTCGTGGACCATCTCCTGCTGGGAATAGCCTAGGGCCAGCACCCGCATGGACCGGGCGGCCAACTCGTCGATCTTCCGGTCCACCACCTCGGGGTCGATGTCCCGGATCTCGCCCCCCAGGCTCACATAGCGTCGGGCTTTCGCCAGCAGCCGCTCCGGCGCACCCTTATAGAAGGTCTTGCCCAGGTCGGCCAGATAGGCCTGGCTGAACTTGTTGGCGGAGTTGAAGCTCTGGCTGGCGGTGACGGCGCAGCTGCGCTCTAAGTCGCCGTATACCTCCGCCCCGATGAGCTTCATCAGAGCCTGATCTGTGGCGTTGCCGCCGACAACATTGCCCTGGCCGTCGAACATGGACTGGCTGTTCTTGCCGATGGCCAGGTCCAGCAGGCTCTTGGTGGCGGTGTGCTGGTCCAGCTCGTCCAGGGGGATGGTGATGCCCCCGGCGGTGAAGAACTCCACCACCTCCAGCCGCCCCTTGGTGATGGTGCCCGTCTTGTCGCTGAACAAGATGTTCAACGAGCCCGCCGTCTCGATGCCCTCGGCCTTGCGCACCAGCACGTTGTGGTCCAGCATCTTGCTGGTGTTCTGCATCAGCACCAGGGAGATCATCAGGGGCAGCCCCTCGGGCACGGCGCACACCACGATGACTACCGCCAGGGACAGGGCGTCCACCGCGTTTTTCAGCACGGGCACCAGGCCCTGGGCCAGATAGGGGCCAAAGCCCCCCACCAGCAGCACCGAGTGGCCCAGATACATGGCGGCGATGACCACCGCGCCCATATAGCCGAATTTAGAGATCATACCCGCCAGCCGGGCCAGCTTCACCTTCAGGGGGGAGTCCGGCTCGTCGGCCTGCATCTCCTGGGCCATGCGGCCCATCATGGTGGACACGCCCACCCGCTGCACGTCCAGCACGCCCTCCCCGTCGAAGAGGACCGCGCCGCGAAACAGAGAGCTTTCGTCCACGAACACGTCGCCGGTGATGTCCTCGGGCAGCCGAGTCCCCTGGGGGGCGGCGGTCTTGGGGCACTCCTCCGCCTCGCCGTTCAGGGCGGAGTTGTCCACCCGCACGCTGCCGGAGACCAGCACACCGTCGGCAGGGATCTTATCCCCGGCCTGGAGCAGCACCTTGTCCCCCACCACCACCTGGTCCACGTCCAGAATGGTGATGATGCCGTCCCGGTAGACCTTGCACCGGTCCTTTTTGGCGCTGTCCTTCAGCTGGCGGTATTTCGTGTCGCTGGATACCCCCGTCTTGGCAGAGACGATGCCACCAGGATCACCGCCAGGATGGTCCCGGCGGGTTCATATACGTCGGCATAGCCGAACAGACACATGACCACCATCAGCAGGGCCACCGCCAGCAGGATGCGGATCATGGGGTCCTGGAACGTGGCCTTGAACTCCGCCCAGAAGGTGGTGGGCTCCGACTCTGGAATGGCATTACTGCCGTACTTCTCCCGGGAGAGGGCCGCCTCCCGCTCTGACAGACCTGTGAACTATGTCATGGTGTCCTCCTTGTTTTCAGCCGTGGGGTTGATAGGGTCTCGAAAAATTCAGAAAGGGCTGCCGCGAAGATCACGGCAGCCGCAGTCTGTAACGTTGCTTACAGGTTCATATATCAGGCGTGGATGCCCCGGTTCTGATCACCCTCGGGGTTGGTGCCAAACTCATAGTCGTTGCCGGGCAGGATGGCATTCAGGATGATGCCGGCCAGGGCGGCAATGGCCAGACCGGTGAGGGTGACGGAGGTGCCGGCCACGTGGAAGGTGAGGCCGCTGGAGAAGCCCAGGCCGCACACCAGGATCACGGCGGCGATGATCAGGTTGCGGGACTTGGTAAAGTCCACCTGATTCTCCACGATGTTGCGCACGCCGATGGCGGAGATCATGCCGTACAGGATGAAGGATACGCCGCCCACGATGGCGGAGGGCATAGAGCCGATGACCTCGGCCATCTTGGGGATGAAGCCCAGGATGACGGCAAAGCAGGCGGCGATGCGGATGACCCGGGGATCATGGACGTTGGACAGCACCAGCACGCCGGTGTTCTCGCCATAGGTGGTGTTGGCGGGGCCGCCGAACATGGCGGACAGAGAGGTGGCCAGACCGTCGCCCACCAGGGTACGGTGCAGGCCGGGGTCCTGGAGGAAGTTACGCTCGGTGGTGGCGGAGATGGCGGACATGTCGCCGATGTGCTCCATCATGGTGGCCAGGGCGATGGGGGCCATGACCAGAATGGCGGTCACATCGAACTTGGCCAGCTGGAAGGGGGGCAGGCCCACCAGACCGGCCTGAGCCACGGCGGTAAAGTCCATCAGGGGCTGGGCCGTGCCGTCAGCGCCCATCACGGTCACGCCGCAGGCGTTCATAATGAGGGCGGCGATGTAAGAGATCACCACACCCATCAGAATGGGGATGATCTTGAACATGCCCTTGCCCCAGATGTTGAACACGATGATGGTGGCCAGGGCGATGAGAGCCAGGGGCCAGCAGGTGGAGGCGTTGCTCACGGCGGAGGGGGCCAGGGTCAGGCCGATGCACACGATGATGGGGCCGGTGACCACGGGGGGCAGAAAGCGCATGACCTTCTTCACGCCCGCCAGCTTGATGATCAGGGCCAGGATCAGATACAGCAGACCGGCCACCACGATGCCGCCGCAGGCGTAGCTCAGCTTATCCTGGGGGTCCATGGCGGCGTAGATGCCGCTGTCCAGGTTGGCCATGGTGGCAAAGCCGCCCAAAAAGGCGAAGGAGGAGCCCAGGAACGCGGGGATCTGGAACTTAGAGCACACATGGAAGAACAGGGTGCCGATGCCGGCAAAGAACAGGGTGGTCTGGATGCTCAGGGGCAGACCATACTGCCGCACCAGAATGGGCACCAGAATGGTCGCGCCGAACATGGCGAACATGTGCTGCAGACCCAGGATGAGCATCTTGGGCACGCCCAGGGTCCGGGCGTCGCGGATAGGTTGATTCGGATTCATGTTTTTTCTCCCTTCTTATTCAAACACGCGCAAAAAAAGAGACAACCACCACGTGATTGTCACCGCAAAAAGAAAAGACGAATCCGCTTAAAGTGTTCCAGCGCTCTCTCCAGCTTGGCCACAGCGGACTCCCCCTTCCTGATTTCTGTGATATCATAGCAGAATCCGCCGGAATACGCAAGAGAAAATATAGCCTTTTGTCATTTTTTCTCGAATGTAAAAGAACTTTGCCCCCCGGGGCCCATCGTTGTGCCATCCGCCATTGACTTTTTCCCCCGCAGCCGATAAACTATATCTGATTTTTATTTCAGCCACTGGAAGATTTACACTCTGCTATTGCCGAGGAAGCCAACGCAGCGATCTTCATTTTTTCGTCTATTAGCCTCCCTTGTCAAAGGGAGGTGGCACGGCGAAGCCGTGACGGAAGGATTCCGATCACAGGAAAGCCGTCTTAGAAACGGAATCCCTCAGTCATCGCCTGCGGCGATGCCAGCCCCCTTTGACAAGGGGGCCTGACCTCTCAGTTGCCTTCGGTGACAGCTCCCCTTTCAGGGGAGCCAGGGGACGTGAAAAACAAATCGTCGCTTTGCCCCTCGCAATGACAGAACGCGGATACTATAGAAAAAGGAGCGAATACATTGAAAAAGCCCTTTGTTACCCTGGAGCAGCTCCAGGCCATCACCCGGCAGTACCCCACCCCCTTCCACCTGTATGACGAGAAGGGCATCCGGGACACCGCCCGGGCGCTGTACAAGGCCTTCTCCTGGAACCCCGGCTATCGGGAGTTCTTCGCCGTGAAGGCCACCCCCAACCCCCAGATCCTGAAAATTTTAAAGGAGGAGGGCTGCGGCACCGACTGCTCCTCCCTCACCGAGCTGATGATGTCTGACCGCTGCGGCTTTGCCGGAGATCAGATCATGTTCTCCTCCAACGACACCCCCGCCGAGGAGTTC
>NZ_JBPJWR010000009.1:0-355764 GCF_054108085.1 Flintibacter sp. SJQ-8 | reverse complement strand
TGACCGAGGTACAGGAGGATTTGAAGAAGCTGCGGGACATCCGCTACTGGGTACGGAAAGCCACACCCGGCACAGAGGAAAGTAAAGAGCCGCCCAAGAAGCAGCCCATCAAAGAAGTCTTGCAGGATAAGGCAGACGAGAAAAAAGCACAAAGAACTGCCCCGGCACAGACGAAACACAGACAACAGGATATGGAACTTTAACAGGCACTTGCCATTTTCAATCAGAGAATGTCAGGTGCTTTTCTTATTTTCAAGGAGGGATAGATTTGAATGTATTTGAAGCTGTGAAGCAGTCCGTCACAACAAGACAGGCTGCGGAGCATTATGGAATCCATGTAGGTCGGAACGGGATGGCTTGCTGCCCGTTCCATAATGATAAAACCCCAAGCATGAAGCTGGATCGGCGTTACCACTGCTTCGGCTGCGGTGCGGATGGGGATGTGATTGATTTTGCCGCCGCCCTGTATGGGCTGGGAAAGAAAGAAGCCGCCGTACAACTGGCACAGGACTTCGGGCTTTCCTATGAGGACTGGAAACCGCCGGGAAAGGCAAAAAAGCCCAAGCCCCGGCAGAAATCCCCGGAGGAACAGTTTCAGGAAGCAAAAAACCGTTGCTTCCGTATCCTTGCCGATTATCTCCACCTGCTTCGGGCATGGAGAAAGGAATATGCCCCGCACTCCCCAGAGGAAGCCTTTCATCCCCGGTTTGTGGAAGCCTTACAGAAGCAAGACCAAGTGGAATATCTGCTGGATGTGCTGCTGTTCGGGGAGACGGAGGAAAAAGCGGCTTTGATTACGGACTACGGAAAGGATGTGATACAGCTTGAACAGCGAATGGCAGAGCTTGCAGCCGCAGGCGCAGCAAGAACTAAAAAACACCATGAACGCCATGCAGCCGCCCCAGAGCATTGAGGAAATCAAGGCGGGGCTGGAAACCACCGAGAAAGGCGGTGTCCGGCAGAGCATACGGAACTGCCTGACCGTATTCCAGCGTGACCCGCTGCTTTCCGGGGCTATCGCATACAACATCCTGACCGACCGCAAGGACATCATAAAGCCCATCGGCTTCCACAGGGAAAGCACCGCCCTGAACGATACGGATATGAAGTATCTGCTTCTTTATCTGGAAGAAACCTACGGGCTTACCAATGAGAAAAAGATTGATAATGCCATCGGGATTGTGGCGAATGAAAACAAGTACCATCCCATCCGGGACTATCTAAGTTCCCTTGTGTGGGACGGGACAGAACGAATCCGTTTCTGTCTGCGGCACTTTCTGGGGGCTGACGCAGACGATTACACCTATGAAGCGTTGAAGCTGTTCCTGCTGGGTGCTATCTCACGAGCCTTTCAGCCGGGGTGCAAGTTTGAAATCATGCTCTGTCTGGTAGGCGGTCAGGGGGCTGGCAAGTCCACCTTCTTCCGTCTGCTGGCAGTCCGGGACGAGTGGTTCTCCGATGATTTGCGGAAGCTGGACGATGACAATGTGTACCGCAAGCTGCAAGGTCACTGGATTATCGAAATGTCGGAAATGATGGCAACCGCCAACGCCAAGAGCATTGAGGAAATCAAGTCATTTTTAAGCCGGCAGAAAGAGGTTTACAAGATACCCTATGAAACCCACCCGGCAGACCGCCCCCGTCAGTGCGTGTTTGGTGGCACTTCCAATGCCCTTGACTTCCTGCCCCTTGACCGTTCCGGCAACCGCCGCTTTATCCCCGTCATGGTGTACCCGGAGCAAGCCGAGGTTCACATTTTGGAGGACGAAGCTGCTTCCAGAGCCTATATCGAGCAGATGTGGGCGGAAGCGATGGAGATTTACCGAAGCGGCAGGTTCAAGCTGGCTTTCAGCCCCGCCATGCAGCGGTATCTCAAAGAACACCAGCGGGATTTTATGCCGGAGGACACCAAAGCCGGAATGATACAGGCGTATCTTGATAAGTACACCGGGAGCATGGTCTGTTCCAAGCAGCTCTACAAGGAAGCCTTGAACCATGCCTTTGACGAACCGAAGCAATGGGAAATCCGGGAAATCAACGAGATTATGAACCAGTGCATTGACCGCTGGCGGTACTTCCCGAACCCAAGAATGTTTTCAGAATATGGCAGACAAAAGGGCTGGGAGCGTGAAAACCCGGCAACGGACTCCGGCAACCCGTCTGAAAAAACGATGGACGGTTTTGTGGAGGTCACAGAACAGATGGAGCTTCCATTCTGAAAATGACAGCCCGTTGCATCCCCTGTTGCTATCCCGTTGCCGAGCCGGTTGCCGGGGAAAATCCCGAAACTATCGGCTTTTCTCCCCTATGACAACCAAAACAACAGAAAAATAAAAGAAAAGTATAAATAGTAACCATCGCCAGATTGAGATTGTTTGCAAGGTCTTTTGAAGCCCGTTGCCGGACTTCGTTGCCGACACCCTCTGTCTGGCTATTTTCATGTATGGAGGATAACTGCCTATGGCAAAAAACAAAACAGAGATTCATGTGACTACTGTGTTTGACGGGGAACTGGACGCAACCGATGTATTCGTCAGCCTGATTTCCCAGAAATACGGCAAAACAAACACGAAAGAATATCTTGCTGAAAAGAAAGATATGAGCTATAATGAAGATGAGGTTCAAAAGAGCCAGATACCGTCTGGATTGTGTGGGTAAATGGCTATGATGAACGAAATGGAATACAGAACAATCGGTTCGGCACTTGCCGGAGGGTATCGTGCAGCGGTCTATTGCAGGCTGTCAAAGGACGATGACCTGCAAGGCGAAAGTGCCAGTATCGCAAACCAGCGTGATATGCTGGAAAAATACTGCGAAAAGCAGGGATGGGAGGTTGTGGCAGTCTATCAGGACGATGGCTTCACAGGTCTTAATATGGAGCGTCCTGATTTACAGAGAATGTTGAGAGCCATTGAGCGCAGACAAATCAACCTTGTCATCACGAAAGACCTCAGCCGACTTGGGCGGAACTATCTGCAAACCGGGCATTTGATTGAGGACTTTTTCCCAAGAAACGGTGTACGCTATATCGCCATGAATGACGGTATCGACACCCTGCGGGATAACAACGATATTGCCCCGTTCAAGAATATCCTGAACGAGATGTACAGCAAGGATATTTCCAAGAAAGTCCATTCCTCTTATCTTCTGAAAGCGCAGAAAGGACAGTTTACCGGGTGTCTTGCCCCGTTTGGGTATCGGAAAGACCCGGAGGACAAAAACCATCTGCTCATTGACGAGGAAACCGCCCCGATTGTGCGGCTGATTTTCGGATATGCCCTGAACGGTCATGGTCCGAACTATATCCGCAGACGGCTGGAGGAAGAAAAAATCCCCTGCCCCACATGGTGGAACCGGGAACGGGGGCTTCGCAATACCCGCACCAAATGGGAAAAGAAAGACCCGGAAAACGGGCGGTATATGTGGGACTTCTCCGTTATCAAAGACCTTTTGATGAATCCCGTCTACACCGGGGCGATTGCTTCCCAGAAAAAGGACTACCGTTTCAAAATCGGCACGATTGGGGAAAAGAAGCCGGAGGACTGGATTGTGGTGGAGGGGCAGCATGAACCGCTGATTGACCGCATGAGCTTTGACATTGTGCAGAACAAGCTGAAATCCCGCCAGCGTCCGGGACAGACTAATGAAATCAGCCTGTTTGCCGGATTGATAAAATGCGGCGAGTGTGGGAAGTCGCTGACGGTACGCTACACAAACGCAAAACATCCCCAGCAGATTTATTCCTGCAAGACCTACAACGCCTTTGGAAAGAACCACTGCACCCAGCACCGGATTGATTATGACACCCTTTACAGCCATGTGCTGCGGAAAATCAGGGAATGTGCCAGAGCCGCCCTGATGGACGGGGAAGCGGTTGCCGACCGCCTGACCAATACCTGTGAAGCCGAGCAGCGGGAACAGCGGGAAGCAATGGAACGCTCCCTTACAAGGGACGAGGAACGGATTGAGGTTCTGGACAAAATGGTCATGCGGCTTTATGAGGATATGATTGCAGGGCGTATCAGTGAGCAGAATTTCAACACCATGCTGGAAAAGACACAGACCGAGCAGACGGAGCTTAAAACAAAAGTGTCAGAGGGCAGAAAGCGGCTGTCCGATGAAGTCCAGCTTGCCAATGACGCAAAACAATGGGTGGAAGCCATTCAGGAATACGCCAACATCACAGAGCTGGACGCAGCCACCCTCAACCGCTTAATCAAAGAAATCGTCGTGCATGAGCGCATTGACGAAAATAAAACAAGACACATTTCTATCGAAATTCATTTTAATCTCAAACCCATCCCGGAGGTGGAACAGGTCACTGCCTGACCTGTCCCGCCGGGACGGTTCTCTTAAAAACACCATATAGATTTTTTGTACGCCGCCGCCCGCCATCGAGCAGAGTTTTACACCTAATTGGGGATAAAACAGCTCATGGCGGGCGGCGGCGTGGCGCTGATCGGCATTACCCTCGTGCCGCTGCTGTCCGGTCTGTTCGGCTAATCGGCAGCTCGTTTGCTTCCCATAAATCCACGGAGGGTGCTGCTTTCGGGCGGCATCCTCCCGAAAGGAGGGCAACCCTATGGATTTCTTATGGGATAAGATCACGGAATGGCTGAAAGAAATGCTCATCGGCGGTATCGTGAGCAATCTGTCCGGGATGTTCGATGCGACCAATCAAAAGGTTGCCGAGATCTCCAGTCAGGTGGGCTTATCACCGCAGGCATGGAACGGCAGCATTTTCAGCATGATACAAAACCTGTCGGAAACCGTGATCGTCCCCATCGCAGGCGCAATTCTCGCCTTTGTGATGACGCTGGAACTGATCCAGCTCATTACCGACAAAAATAACCTCAACGACATGGACACATGGATATTCTTCAAGTGGGCGTTCAAGTCCGCTGCCGCTGTCCTGATCGTAACAAACACATGGACGATTGTAATGGGCGTGTTCGATGCCGCCCAAAGCGTCGTTGCCAGCGCCTCCGGGCTGATTATCGGCGACACCAGCATCAATATTTCAAGCGTCATGGTGGGTATCGAGGATCGGCTGATGGAGATGGAGCTGGGGCCGCTCTTCGGCCTATGGTTCCAGTCTCTGTTCGTGGGCATTACCATGTGGGCGCTGACCATCTGCATTTTCATTATCACATTCGGAAGAATGATTGAAATATATCTCGTCACCTCTGTTGCCCCCATTCCGATGGCGACCATGATGGGCAAGGAATGGGGCGGCATGGGACAGAACTACATCCGTTCCTTGCTGGCGCTGGGCTTCCAAGCATTTCTCATCATCGTCTGCGTTGCCATCTACGCCGTTCTGGTGCAGAACATCGCGCTTGTGGATGACATTATCTACGCCATCTGGACTTGCATGGGCTACACGGTGCTGCTGTGCTTCTGCCTGTTCAAAACGAGCAGCCTTGCCAAGTCCGTGTTCAATGCACATTAACGGGGGGTGATACCATGCTGACACTCACGCCCGTCGCGCTTGCAACAGCGAACGCATTTGTCAATGCGCATCACCGGCACCATAAGGCAACTGCTGGGCATAAGTTTTCCATCGGCTGTGCCAAGGATGGAGAGCTTGTCGGTGTTGCAATCGTAGGCCGTCCTGTGAGCCGGTATCTGGATGATGGCTGGACATTGGAGGTCAATCGCCTTTGCACCACCGGTGAGAAGAACGCTTGCAGCATCCTTTATGCCGCATCCGCGCGGGCGGCAAAGGCAATGGGATACCGCAAGATCATCACCTATACGCTGGATAGCGAGAGCGGCAGCAGTCTCCGCGCCGCTGGTTGGAACTGCGCAGGCTTGGCAGGCGGCAAATGCTGGACAGGCAGCCGTAAGCCCGCCTCCGCTTTGTACCCGGCGCAGATGAAACTTCGATATGAAAAGCTCTTATAAAGGGGGGATTTCTATGGCCTATGTCAACGTCCCAAAGGACTTAACCAAAGTAAAAACCAAGGTGCTGTTCAACCTCACGAAACGACAGCTCATTTGCTTCGGAAGCGGCGCGCTCATCGGCGTACCGCTTTTCTTCTTGCTCAAGGGCAGCATCGGCACCAGCCCCGCCGCCATGGTGATGATGATGGTGATGATCCCGGCCATGCTGTTCGCCATGTATGAAAAGAACGGTCAGCCGTTGGAGGTCGTCATCCGCAACATCTACCGCGTGTGCTTCCAGAGGCCGAAGCAGCGTCCGTATAAGACCAACAATTTTTATGCCGTTCTGGAGCGGCAAAACCAGTTAGACCGGGAGGTGTATCAAATTGTCCGAAAAGAAAAAGCTGACCCGCACCGAACGAAACCAGATCGAAATCGCCATCGCAAGAGCGAACCGAACGGATAAGAAAGAAAAATCGGCGCAGGACAGCATCCCGTATCAGCGTATGTGGCCGGACGGCATCTGCCGTGTGACCGACACGCGCTACACCAAAACGATCCAGTATCAGGACATCAACTACCAGCTCTCACAGAACGAGGACAAGACCGCCATCTTCGAGGCGTGGTGCGATTTCCTGAACTACTTTGACAGCTCCGTGCAATTCCAGCTTTCCTTTGTGAACCTCTCGGCTTCGCAGGAAACCTTTGCACGGAGCATTTCCATTCCGCCCTGCGGGGACGAGTTTGACGTCATCCGCGCCGAGTACGCCGGTATGCTGCAAAATCAGCTTGCCCGCGGCAACAACGGCCTCATTAAGACCAAGTATCTCACGTTCGGCGTTGAGGCCGACAACCTCCGCGCTGCCAAGCCCCGTTTGGAGCGCATCGAAACCGACCTTCTGAACAACTTCAAGCGGCTGGGCGTTGTGGCTGCGCCGCTGAACGGCTTTGAGCGCCTGCACGTCATGCACGACATTCTGCGGATGGACGAGCAGGAACCGTTCCGCTTTTCGTGGGACTGGCTGGCTCCCTCCGGGCTGTCCACCAAGGACTTTATCGCGCCCAGCTCCTTTGAGTTCAAGACCGGCAGGATGTTCCGCATGGGCAAAAAGCTGGGCGCGGTCAGCTTCGTGCAGATTCTGGCACCGGAGCTGAATGACCGGATGCTGGCGGACTTTCTGGATATGGAGAGCAGCGTCCTCGTCAACCTCCATGTGCAGTCTGTGGATCAGGTCAACGCCATCAAGACCGTCAAGCGCAAGATCACTGATCTCGACAAGTCCAAAATCGAGGAACAGAAGAAAGCCGTCCGCGCCGGGTACGACATGGACATTATCCCGTCTGACCTCGCCACCTACGGCGCAGAGGCTAAAAAGCTGTTGCAGGATTTGCAGTCCCGCAATGAGCGAATGTTCCTGCTGACCTTTCTCATTCTCAACACGGCGGACACGCCCCGGCAGCTCGACAACAACATCTTCCAGACCTCCAGCATCGCGCAGAAGTATAACTGTGCGCTGACCCGGCTGGACTTCCAGCAGGAGGAAGGACTGATGAGCAGCCTCCCGATGGGGCTGAATCAGATCGAGATTCAGCGGGGCTTGACCACCTCCAGCGTGGCGATTTTTGTGCCTTTCACCACGCAGGAGCTGTTCCAGAGCGGTTCGGAGGCGCTGTACTACGGCATCAACGCCCTTTCCAACAACCTTATCATGGTAGACCGCAAGCTGCTGAAAAACCCCAACGGTCTGATTTTAGGCACTCCCGGCAGCGGCAAGTCGTTTTCGGCAAAACGTGAGATCACCAATGCGTTTCTCATCTGCCCCAAGGATGACATCATCATCTGTGACCCGGAGGGCGAATATACACCGCTGGTGGAGCGCCTGCACGGTCAGGTCATTAAGCTGTCGCCCACCGGCAAGGGCTACGACGGTTCGCCCTGCTACATCAATCCGATGGACTTGAATCTGGATTACAGCGACGATGATAACCCGCTGAGCCTGAAATCCGACTTCGTTCTGTCGCTGTGCGAGTTGATCGTCGGCGGCAAGGATGGGCTTGCCCCTGTGGAAAAAACCATCATCGACCGCTGTGTGCGCATCGTCTACCGGGATTACCTCAACGACCCGAAGCCGGAGAATATGCCGTTGCTGGAGGACTTGTATAACGCCCTCCGTGCGCAGGATGAAAAGGAAGCGCAGTACATTGCCACCGCCCTTGAAATCTACGTCACCGGCTCTCTGAATGTGTTCAACCATCACACGAACGTGGATGTGAACAGCCGCATCGTCTGCTATGACATCAAGGAGTTGGGCAAGCAGCTCAAGAAAATCGGGATGTTGGTGGTGCAGGATCAGGTCTGGAACCGTGTGACCATCAACCGCGCCGCCCATAAAACGACCCGCTACTATCTTGACGAGTTCCATCTTCTCTTAAAGGAGGAACAGACGGCCTCGTACAGCGTCGAGATCTGGAAGCGCTATCGCAAATGGGGCGGCATCCCCACCGGGATCACGCAAAATGTCAAAGACCTGTTATCCAGCCGCGAGGTTGAGAACATTTTTGAGAACAGCGATTTCATCTATATGCTCAATCAGGCCGCTGGCGACCGGCAGATTCTCGCAAAGCAGCTCAACATTTCGCCGCATCAGCTTTCTTATGTGACCCACTCCGGTGAGGGCGAGGGACTGCTGTTCTACGGCAACACGATCCTGCCCTTCATTGACCACTTCCCGAAGGACACTGAGCTGTACCGCGTTATGACCACCAAGCCGCAAGAGGTGGCGTCGGCATGAAAAGAGAACCGCGTTTACAGTTTTCCGACGCCGATCTTGCCGAGCCGAAGCTGGAAAAGCCCATCAAGCGGGTAAAAAAAGCTGCGGCCAAGGCGGATAAGGCGCAGGCGAAAATCCCCAAGAAAACCGTGGTCAAAAAGGAACGCGGCTTTGATCCTGCCACCGGCAAGGTCAAAACGCAGCTCCGTTTTGAGGAAGTGGATAAGAAAAAGCCTCCCTCCAAGCTGACCCATGCCGTGCGGGATGCCCCCGCCAACTTTGTTCTCTCTCAGGTTCACCGGGAGGTGCGGCAGAGCGAGGATGACAATGTAGGCGTAGAGGCCGCGCACAAGGTAGAGCAAGCCGTGGAGAGCGGCGGGCGGCTGGTGCAGTCTGCCCACCGCGCCCATCAGCTCAAGCCTTATCGTGCCGCCATCCGTGCAGAGAAAAAGCTGGAACGAGCCAATCTTGACGCGCTCCAGAAGAAAGCAGAGATCGACAGCCCCACCAGCAATCCCGTTTCCAAGTGGCAGCAGAAGCAGGCAATTAAGAAGCAGTATGCCTCTGCCAAGCACAATCAGGCGGCGCAGACTACGGCAAAGGCGGCAGAGAATACCGCCAAGGCCGCGAAAAAAGCCGCTGAAAAGGCTGAGAAAGCGGGCAAATATGTGTGGGAACACCGGCGCGGCTTTGCCATTGCCGCCGCGATTCTGCTGATGCTGGCGTTTCTGCTCAACGGCCTGTCCTCCTGCTCGGTGATAATGGACGGCGTCGGCTCCGGGATCGCGGTCAGCACTTATCCATCGCAGGACGACGATATGCTGGGCGCGGAAGCGCAGTATTGCGCGATGGAAGCAGAGCTTCAGCGCTACCTCGACACCTACGAAAGCACCCACGACTACGATGAGTACCACTTTGATCTGGACACCATCGAGCATGACCCCTATGTACTCATTTCCATGATTACGGCGCTGCATCAAGGGGAATGGACGCTGGATGAGGTGCAGGGTACGCTCCAAATGCTCTTTGACCGCCAGTACATTTTGACCGAGGATGTGGTGGTGGAAACCCGCTACCGCACAGAAACCGACACATGGACGGACGCGGACGGCAACACCCATACGGACACCTATCAGGTGCCGTATGACTACTACATCTGCACGGTCACGCTGGAAAACTTCAATCTCTCCCATGTTCCCGTTTACATTATGAGCGAAGAACAGCTCGGAATGTACGCCACCTATATGGCCACCCTCGGCAACCGTCCCGACCTGTTCCCCGGTTCAGGCTACATCGGCAAGTATGTGGAGGGCAGCTATACCGACTACGACATTCCCCCGGAGGCGCTGGACGATGAGGTATTCGCCGCCATTATCAAGGAAGCGGAAAAGTATCTCGGCTACCCCTACGTTTGGGGCGGCAGCAGTCCCTCCACCTCGTTTGACTGTTCGGGCTTCGTCAGTTGGGTCATCAATCATTCCGGTTGGGATGTGGGCAGGCTGGGAGCGCAGGGGCTTTGCAACATCTGTACGCCCGTATCCTCTGCCAACGTCAAACCGGGCGATCTGGTGTTTTTCACCGGAACGTATGATACCCCCGGTGTCAGCCATGTGGGTATCTACGTCGGCAACAATATGATGATCCACTGTGGCGACCCGATCTCTTATGCGAACTTAAATTCAAGCTATTGGCAGTCCCATTTCTACCGCTATGGGCGCTTGCCGTAAAGGAGAGTGAACGATATGAACCCGAAAATCATGAAGCTCCGTGGGGAGCTGGAGAAGAACAAAGGCAAAATCTCCGATCTGCAAGGCCGCAACCGCGAGCTGGAAAAGCAGATTCGTGAGTTGGAGGACACCGACATCATCGGCATGGTGCGTGAGAACGGCATGACGATGGAGCAGTTCGCCGAGCTGTTCCGCCGTATGCAGGCCGCGCCTGCACCGGCCACTTTGGAAAAGGAGGCGTTGAACCATGACTAAGAACACACCGCGCATTTTTATCAGTCTGCTGCTGATGCTCTTGTGTATCGGGATTCTCCCCGTTTCCGCTTTTGCCAGCAGCGGCGACTATCCCGATGATACGCTGCCTGCCGTCGAAAGCAGCGCCGCAGACACGCAGGAAACAAAACAGATCGGCACGGTCACGACCAACGGCGGCAACCTGAACGTCCGCACCGGCGCGGGACTGGACAACACCGCGTTTACGCAGCTCCCCAACGGCACGGTGGTCGATGTGATTGGCAGGGACGGCGATTGGGTAAAAATCCTGCTGCCTGCCCGTGTGGGCTATGTGTACGGCAGCTATCTGACCGTCACCGACGCCGCCGACAGCACCGTGAGCATCGGCGGCATTACGCTTCCGCTTGATGAAAAAGAGCTGACCGACCTCTGGCAGCTCCTTCTCGGCAGCATGACGGGCGGCAGCGACGCGCTGACACCGGACGGCAATCTGACGCTGATCGACGATATTGGCTCCAGCACCAAGGCAGGAAAACAGTTCATTACGCTGGAGAGTAAGAACGGCAATGTGTTTTACATGATTATTGACCGTGACGATGAGGGCGAAGAAACCGTCCATTTCTTGAATCAGGTGGATGAGGCTGACCTGATGGTGCTGACCGGCGAGGAAGAAACGCCCGCCGTCTGCTCCTGCCCCACCAAATGCGCGGCTGGTGCGGTCAATACATCCTGCCCCGTCTGCGCTGTCAACATGACCGAGTGCGTGGGCAAGGAGGCAAAGCCCGAAGTCCCCGCTGAGCCGACAGAACCCGCCGCCGAGGAACCGGAGAAAAAGAGCGGCGTGGGCGGCATCCTTGTTGTTCTGCTGATCCTTGCGCTGGGCGGCGGTGCCGCGTTCTACTTCTTCAAGCAGAAAAAGGCCAAGCCGCAGACCAAGGGCAGCGCCGATCTGGACGATTATGACTACGGCGAGGGCGAGGACGAATATGAGTTTGAGCCGTATGAGGGCGAACCGGAACAGGATACTACGGAGGATACAGACGCATGAGATATTTCACCAATAACCCGCTGGAACGCCTGATGATGCAGAAGCCGAAAGCAGCGCGGGAGGACAGCTCTCCCGCCGCTGCCAAGGAACACTTCTGCTACGGCTGCAAGCGCTTCGGACAGAGCTGCGTTCGCCCCTGCTACCGTGACGTAAAGAGAATGGAGGCTGCGCCATGCGCCTTGTGATCGCCGAAAAACCCTCCGTGGCGCAGAGTATCGCCGCCGTGCTGGGCGCAAAGTCGCGGCATGACGGGTATCTGGAGGGTGGCGGGTACATTGTGTCGTGGTGCTTTGGGCATCTGGCAGAGCTGGCCGACGCCGCCGTTTACAATGCAGATGATGCCAAATGGACGCTGGCTGCGCTGCCCATAATTCCTACCTCGTTCCGCTTCATCGTCCGCTCTGAAAAGCAGAAGCAGTTTGACATTCTGCGGGAGCTGATGCGCCGGGAGGATGTGACCGAAGTGGTCAACGCCTGCGACGCAGGGCGCGAGGGCGAGCTGATCTTCCGCACGGTTTACTGCCTTGCGGGATGCTCCAAGCCGATTCTGCGGCTTTGGATTTCCTCCATGGAGGATGATGCCATCCGCAGCGGCTTCCAGCAGCTTAAATCTGGGCGCGACTATGACGGCCTGCATCAATCTGCCCTGTGCCGCGCCAAGGCTGATTGGCTGGTTGGTATCAACGCCACGCGGTATTTCTCCCTGACGTATGGCCGCACATTGAACATCGGGCGCGTCATGTCGCCCACGCTGGCGCTGCTGGTACAGCGCGAGGCGGAGATCTCCGCATTTGCGGCAGAACCGTTCTACACCGTCCAGCTCGATTGCGGCTTTCCCGCCACGACAGGCCGAATGAAGGACAGGAAGGACGCCGACGCCATCGCCAACGCCTGCAAGGGCAAGGCAGTAACCGTCAAAAGCGTGGAGCGCAAGGAAAAGTCTGAGAAAGCGCCCGCGCTCTACGATTTGACCTCCCTCCAGCGCGACGCCAACCGCGTTCTCGGCTACACCTCTCAGCAGACCCTCGACTATCTCCAAGCGCTCTATGAAAAGAAGCTCTGTACCTACCCGCGCACCGACAGCCGCTTCCTGACCGACGATATGGAGGGCAGCGTCCCCGGCCTTGTCGCTGCCGCTGCCGCTGTCTGCGGCATGGAGAAGCCTCCGACCATCTGCGCCAAGCAGGTATGCAGCAGTAAAAAAGTCACCGATCACCACGCCATTGTTCCCACCATCAGCGCGGAAAAGGTAGATATGGCCTCTCTGCCGCTGGGCGAACGCGAGGTGCTGAAGCTGGCGGCAAGGGGCTTGCTTCGTGCGGTGGATGAACCACATCGCTACGCAGAAACGGTCATTACGGTGGAATGTGCCAGTCAGAGCTTCACCGCCAAGGGAAAAACCGTTCTTGCTCCTGGCTGGAAGCGCTATGAGCAGGAGCAGACGGAGGCAGCGCCCGCGCTGCCGGTGGTAACGGATAATCAGACGCTTTCCGTATCTGCCGCGTCGGTCAAGACCGGAAAAACCACGCCGCCCAAGCATTTCACCGATGTGATATTTTGTGAGCGTAAGGAGTGGATAGGAATTGAAGAAAACATCGCTTGACAAGGGCACACAGAGAAAAACAACTGAAAATGAGCTGCCAAGCCTTACACAATGCACCGCCTAACAGGACATAGGCGGTGTTTTTGTATGCAGACAGCGTTTTCTCTGTGTGCTGATATGGGCCAGCCGTGCGGCATGGCCTAAATTCTTGTCAAGGAGGTTATTCGTGTCATGGCAGAAGAAAACAAGCATCCCCCTACCACGGAGGAACAGGCTCCGCCTGAAATGCCGGGAAAGGCCCCAAAAATGGAGCAGGCCGAAATCCCTGATGTGGGCGGCGGCCCCGCTCCGTCCGCAAAGGTGATCGACCTTTCCGCGATGCGTTCCACGCCGGAAAAGGATGCTCCGACGGACATCCCCAAGGAGCCGGAAGCCCAGCCTGTTTCCGTCACCGAGTACAGCAAGCAGGAATGGAAAAAGCCCATGCCAGAGCCGGAGAAGCCCAAGCCCAAACGGGGCCGCCCTGCAAAAGCCGAAAAAGCCACGCCCACCGAGCCGGGGGCCAAGAAAGAGGTAAAAGCGGAAAAGCCCCGCCGTGGCCGTCCGCCCAAAACGGAAAAGACAGCCCCGGAGCAGACCAAGCCGCCCAAGGCTGGCAAAACCCATGCAGCCCCCGAGGAAAAGGCAGCACCTCCGGCCCCGGAAGTGCCGCCTACACCCCGTGACGCTACCCGCGCCGAGAAAGAGGAGATCGTCTATCTTGACCTTTCCGACCTGCACCCGTTCAAGGATCATCCTTTCGGTGTCCGTGACGATGCGGAAATGAAATCTCTGGTGGAAAGCGTCCGTAACGGCGGCGTCAACCAGCCTGCGCTGGTGCGTCCCCGTGAGGGCGGCGGCTATGAGATCATCGCGGGCCACCGCCGCCAGATGGCCAGCCAGCTTGCCGGGTATCGCAATATGCCCTGTATCGTCCGCAATATGACGGATGACGAGGCCATTCTCGCTATGACGGATGACAACCTCCGTCAGCGCGAAACGATTTTGCCCAGCGAAAAGGCTATGTCCCTGAAAATGCAGTATGAGGCCATCAAGCATCAGGGGGCGCGCGGCGACAGCGCCGAGGCCGGAAAGCTCTCACTTGAAAGCGTGGGCCAACGCAACGGCATGAGCGTGAAAACCGTACAGCGGTATATCTGGCTCAATGATCTTGTGCCGGAATTGAAGCAGACGATGGATGACGGAAAGTTGTCTTTTACCCCGGCTGTGGAAATTTCCCGTGTGCGCCCCAAGCACCAGAAGTATATTGCCGTGTCCATTGAGGGCCAGCAGGCTTCGCCCTCCAAGGGTCAGGCAAAGCGGCTCCGTGAGCTGGATAAGGAAAACAAGCTCTCCCCGGACGTGATCGACGGTATTTTGTGTGAAGAAAAGAAAAAGGAGGATCGTGACGTGATTATTACTGGCGCTGAACTGGAAAAATTTTTTGGTAAGGAGGCCACGCCCCGGCAGATGAAAGACCAGATCATGACGCTGCTGGAGGACTGGAAAGAGCGGCAGCCGCCCGAGCTTGCCAAGCCCGACAAGAAAATGGATATGGAAAAGTAACGACCTCTGGCCACCATGACCAGAGGCTTTTTGCTGCCCTATCCGGGGTGCCCCGCAAAGTCGCAAGACTTTGTGGGGAGAGGAGGCGCAACGGAATGATCGAGCTTTTGCCATCCGGCAAAAGTGAGGGATATGAAGTTTGTGCCGACGATGTGGCTCTTGTGGTTATATCCCCCGTCGCCGCCCGTAATCGAGCACAGGCGGGAGTGGGCTGTCAAGGGGGCTTCGCCCCGCCGTGTGCGGCGGCCTTGCCCTTGACCGCCTGCCCCGGCTGTGCTTTTTCTCCGGCAAGCGGCGGGGGTATATCCTCCAGAGCCGCCGCCTTTTCCAAGATTGGAAAAGGGCGGGGGAAAAAGGTTGACCCACTACATTATAAAAATGGAGGTTTTCAAAATGAAACGACCCCTTGCGTATATCACCGCCGCGTGGAGCGGCGATCCCTGCGAGGCGACGGAGCAGGCCGCCAAGTATTGCCGCGCTGTCTATGAGGCGGGCTTTTCGCCCATCTGCCCCACGCTCTATCAGCCGCTTTTCCTGAACGATGCCGTTCCCGAGGAGCATAAAAGCGGCATCGACATGGGCCGTGACCTGCTCCGCCGCTCTCATGTGCTGGTGGTGTGCGGCAGTATCTCCACGGAAAGCATGAAAAACGATGTGGCCGTGGCCCAGCGGCTGGGGATCACGGCAACCACGCTGGACGGCATCCTGACCGTAAAGCGTCAGGGCCGCCGCTGATATGTCATCCCTGTTTGAAGCCTACATTACCAATCTCGGCAAATATAACGAGGGGCGGCTTGTAGGCGAAACGCTGAAATTCCCGGCCACCACGGAGGAGGTGCAGGCCCTCTTGAAGCGCATCGGCGTGGATGGGGTACGGTATGAGGAAATCTTTATTACCTCATTCGACGGTGATGTGCTGGGCCTGTATGACCATTTGGGCGAGTATGAAAGCATTGACGAGCTGAACCATCTGGCCCATGTGCTGTCTGACCTCGACCAGAGCGACATTGAAAAGTTTGAGGCCGTCATTGACAGCGGCGAATACACGGGCAGCGTCCATGACCTGATCAACCTCGCGCAAAATCTGGATTGCTATGACTTCTACCCCGGTATCGACAGTGAGGAGGCGCTGGGCCGGGCCTATATCGAGGAAATGGAAATGCTGGATGTGCCGGATAATGTGCTGCCCTACTTCGACTTTGAAGCCTACGGGCGGGACGTGCGGATCAACGAGGGCGGCCATTTTGCCCCCGGCGGCTATGTGTTCAATAATGGCGGCAGCTTTGTGGAGCGGTATCACGGGATGGAGGATATTCCCCCGGAGCACCGTATCTTCGCCTATCCCAAGCTGAATATCCGGGAGCAGATGGCGGCGTATCAGGAGGTCATAGACCGTTCGGCGCTGAACGAGGAAAAGCTGCGGCTTCCCGCCAGCCGCGAGGACAGATAGGCCGCTTCTGGTCACGGTGGCCAGAGGGCAAAGGAGGTGTAAGCTATCGTCGGAGATGAAGTGTCCCGGCAGACCATCGCCGTCAGCGTCAAGGCGTCCAAGCTGACCGCCCGTGCGCTGGCCTATGTGGTGGCCGCCGTGGGACGGAAGATCGCCAAGGAGCACCGCAAGGCGCAGACGCCCCACGGCAAGCAGAGTGTGCGAAAGCTCATGGGCCACGGCGGAGACACCAACGCCATCGAGGTGGACACGCCCAAGCTGTTCGACAAGGTTGCCCGGAAATGGGGCGTGGACTACGCCATCCGCCGCGTGGGGGATGAAAAATATCTGCTTTTGTTCAAGGCACGGCAGACCGATGCCATCACAGGCTGCTTTGCCGAGTATTCCCGGTTGGAACTAAAACGGGCGAAGTCCCGGCAGACGCCGATCCGGGAGCAACTCCGGCAGGTGGAGGAACAGGTGAAAAAGCAGCCCCAGCGGGAATTGACAAAGGAGGCGGCGCATGGCGACAGATAAAATCAGGAAGTATGTTCTTCCGAATATCCCGTACCTGTTCATCGGCTGGTTTTGCCTGAAAATCGGCACGGCGTACCGTCTGGCCGCTGGTACGGGCTTCGGGGAAAAGCTGCTGGGGCTGGGCCAGACCATCGGCGCGGCCTTTGCCAGCTTCGCCCCCGGCCTTGTCCCCTTTGACTGGCTGGTAGGCATTGTGGGTGCGGCGGCGTTCCGCCTGCTGATCTACTTCAAAAGCAAAAACGCAAAGAAGTTTCGCCGGGATGCCGAGTACGGCACGGCCCGCTGGGGCAACGAAAAAGACATCAAGCCTTTTGTCGATCCCAAGTTTGAAAACAATATGATCCTGACCGCCACGGAACGGCTCACCATGAATACTCGCCCCAAAAATCCCGCCAATGCCCGCAACCTTAATTTCTGCGGGATCGGCTCGTCCGGCTCCGGCAAAACCCGCTTTTGGCTCACACCGCAGTTGCTTCAAGCTCATTCCTCTTATGTGGTGGTCGATCCCAAGGGCAGCGTGCTGGGGCAGGTCGGGGCCTTTCTCCAGCGCCGGGGCTATCAGATCAAGGTTTTCAACAGCATAGATTTTTCCAAGTCCATGCACTACAACCCTTTATCATATATCCGCAACGAGGCCGACATCCTGAAATTCGTGAACGCCCTGATCACCAACACCAAGGGCGAGGGCAAGGAGGGTGATCCGTTCTGGACGAAAGCGGAAACGCTTTTGTACTGCGCCCTGATTGCCTACATCATTTTCGAGGGGCCTGCCGAGGATCGGAATATGAATACACTGGTGGACATGATCTCCGGCATGGAGGTCAAGGAGGATGACGAAAACTATAAGAACGCCGTGGATTATATGTTTGACGGCCTTGCCAAACGCAAGCCGGATTGCTTCGCCGTGAAGCAATACCGCAAATTCAAGCTAAGCAGCGGCAAGACGGCCAAAAGCATCCTCATTTCCTGCGGCGCACGTCTGGCTCCCTTTGACATTCCCCAGCTTCGGGAGATCATGTCCTATGATGAGCTGGAGCTTGACCGCATGGGAGATCGCCGGACGGCAACATTCTTCTGCATCAGCGACACGGACAGTACCTACAATTTCCTTGTGGCGCTGGCCTTTTCGCAGATGTTCAACCTCTTATGTGAACGGGCGGACAATGTTCACGGCGGACGGCTGCCCCATCATGTGCGGGTACTGTGGGACGAGGCGGCCAACACGGGACAGGTACCCCAGCTTGAAAAGCTGGTGGCCGTCATCCGTTCCCGTGAGATCAGCCTGTGTCTGCTGTATCAGCAGTTGGCCCAGTGCAAGGCCATCTACGACAAGAACGCGGAAACCATCCTCGGCAACATGGATAGTGTGCTGTTCCTCGGTGGACGCGAAAGCTCCACCATCAAGGAAATTTCGGAAAACTGGCTGGGAAAGGCCACCATCTCCATGCAGACCGAGGGCCGCTCACGGGGCCAGTCCGAAAGCTACAGCCAGAACACGCAGCGGCTGGGCCGGGAGCTGATGACCCCAAGCGAGCTTGCCACCATGCCCGGAGATCGGTGCATTTTGCAGCTTCGGGGCCTGCCGCCGTTCTACTCCAAGAAGTACGATTTGAAGCAGCATCCCAACTATAAATACACCGCCGAGGCCGACAAGGTGAAAAACGCTTTTGATCTCAACAGCCTTGTGACGCGGCGGATGGACAAGCTCAACCCCAACGAAACCTATACCGTTTACAAGGTGGACGTGCCGGACGAGGCGCTCACAGGCGAGGACGAGGACATCCTCAACTATGACGACCTCGATGACCCGGACGCCTTTGTATAACCTCTGGTCACGGTGTCCAGAGGAGTAGCTGCCGCCAGAAATGGCGGCTTTTTTCATGGCCGGGGACATCCCGGAGAAATGGAGGATTTATGCAGTTTTTTACTTCTGCTGTTACTACCCTGCAAACTCTCGTCGTGGCGCTGGGCGCTGGCCTTGCCGTGTGGGGCGTGGTCAATCTGCTGGAGGGCTACGGCTCGGATAACGCAGCGGCCAAAAGCCAGGGCATCAAGCAGCTCATGGCGGGCGGCGGCATCATCGTGCTGGGCACGACCCTGATCCCTCTGCTGTCTACCCTGTTTTAAGGGTAGCTGCCGATGGGTATTCTCACCGAATGGATCACGGAATGGCTCAAAGGGCTTTTGATCGAGGGCATCATGGGAAACCTCGAGGGGCTGTTTGACACGGTGAATACCCGCGTCGGGGAAATATCCGTACAGGTGGGGACTACCCCGGCGGCATGGAACGCTGGGGTGTTCTCCCTGATACGGCAGCTTTCCGAAACGGTGATATTGCCGATTGCCGGATTGATCCTGACCTTCGTTGCCACCTATGAGCTGATCCAGATGATACTGGAAAAGAACAATATGCACGAGTTCGACGTGGCGAATATCTACAAATGGGTATTCAAAACCACTTGTGCCATCCTGATCCTGTCCAACACGTTCAATATCGTCATGGCGGTCTTTGACGTGTCTCAAAGCGTGATTGCAAGCGCGGCGGGCATTGTCACAGGCGCAACCAACATCACGCCGGATATGCTGGCCGATCTGGAAATGACCCTTGAAACGATGGAGCTTGGCTCTCTGCTGGGCCTGTTCCTGCAATCGTTCCTCATTAAGTTTACCATGCTGGCGCTGAACATTTTTATTTTCGTGATCGTATATGGCCGCATGATCGAGATATATCTGCTGACCAGTTTAGCCCCCATCCCCGTGGCGACGCTCTCCAACCGGGAGCTTGGCACAATGGGCCAGAATTATCTGCGCTCCCTGTTTGCCGTGGGCTTTCAGGGTATGCTGATCCTCGTCTGCGTTGCCATCTATGCGGTGCTCATTCAGGGGATCGCCACAGGCGGAGATCCCATCGGCGCGATTTGGGGCTGTATCGGCTATACGGTGCTTCTGTGCTTCATGCTGATGAAAACCGGGACGATCTCCAAAAGCATCTTCAGCGCCCATTGAGAAAGGAAAGGTGATCTTATCGCTGATACCACCGCTTCTGGTCACGGTGGCCAGAAGCCGATCCCGGAGGGCCTGCACCTCTCCGACGGCATTGAGGGCCTGCGCTCCCTGCCGAAGCATAGCGTGGATATGCTCTTGACCGATCCGCCCTACGGCACGACCCGGAACTTTTGGGATGTGCCGCTGCCGCTCCCGGAGCTGTGGGAGGCGGTGAAATGGGCCGTCAAGCCGGAGGGCGCGGTGCTGTTTTTCGCACAATGTCCCTATGACAAGGTGCTGGGCGCGTCCAACCTCGCCATGCTCCGTTATGAGTGGGTATGGTACAAAAGCCGCTGCACGGGTTTTCTCAACGCCCGCCGCGCTCCGCTGAAAAAGACGGAGAACATTCTGGTGTTCTACCAGAAGTCCCCGGCCTACTTTCCGCAGTTTGAACAGGGCAAGCCGTACAAGAAAATTCACCGTTGCAGCGGAAGCAGCCCCAACTACGGAAAGTTTGAACGCACCAGCGGCGAGTCCGATGGGCAGCGCTTTCCGGGGAATGTGCTGGCGTTCCCCACGGTGACAACCACCGTGCATCCCACGCAGAAGCCCGTGGCCCTGTGCGAGTACCTGATCCGCACCTACACACGCCCCGGCGAGGTGGTGGCGGACGTCTGCGCTGGCTCCGGCACAACTGCCGTAGCCGCGCTGAACACAGGCCGCCGCTTCGTCTGCTTTGAAACCGCCCCGGCCTTTTACGGCCCCGCCACGGAGCGCATCCGGCGGGCGCGGGAGGCTGTGGCATCTGGCAGGAAAGGAGAATGATGACAGGAACCTACGAAATTATTTACGCCGATCCCCCGTGGCGCTACTCCGCAAAGAAAGTGCAGGGGGCGGCAGAAAACCATTACCCCACCATGAGCATTGATGAATTGTGCGCGCTGCCTGTGGCCGAGCTTGCGGCCAAGGACAGCGCCCTTTTCATGTGGGCCACGTTCCCACAGCTCCCGGAGGCCCTGCGGCTCATCCGTGCGTGGGGCTTCACCTATAAAAGCGTCGCTTTTGTCTGGCTCAAAAAGAACAAAAAGGCGGATAGCTGGTTTTATGGGCTGGGCTTCTGGACGAGGGCAAATGCCGAGGTCTGCCTGCTGGCGACCAAGGGACACCCCAAGCGGCAGGCCGCCGATATTCACCAATTTATCATTTCTCCCATCGAGGCCCACAGCAAAAAGCCGGACGAAACGCGGGACAAGATTGTTGCCCTCATGGGCGACAGGCCCCGCGTGGAGCTGTTCGCACGGCAGACCCCTCCCGGCTGGGACGTGTGGGGCAACGAGGTGGAGCCGACAGCGGGCCTCTGGTCACGGTGGCCAGAAGATAGCGGAAAGGAGGACGTTTCTTGCCCTATGTGAATGTTCCCAACGATCTTTCCAAGATCAAGACGAAAATTGCCTTTAACCTCACCCGCCGCCAGCTTATTTGCTTCGGCGGCGCGGCTGCCGTGGGCATCCCCGTGTATCTGCTGACCCGTCACGCGCTGGGCGGCACCGGGGCGATGTTCCTGATGATCGCGCTCATGCTCCCGGCCTTTTTCATGGCGATGTATGAGCGTGACGGCTTGCCTTTTGAAAAGGTAGCCCGGAATATCATCCGGGCCAAGTTCCTGCGGCCCGGTGTGAGGCCCTATCAGACGCAGAATATCTACGCCCCATTTGCGGGAAAGGAGGTCACACTTGAGCAAAAGCCCCAAGAAGTCAAAAAGCCTGACGCGGGCCGGTAATCGTCCGGCGACCATATCGGCCCAGCAGACCATTCCCTATGTGCGGATGCTGCCGGACGGCATTTGTCAGCTCCCCGGCGGTGTCTACACAAAAACGCTGGAATATGAGGACATCAACTATTCCGTTGCGTCCGCCGAGGATCAGACGGCCATTTTCAGCGGCTGGAGTTCGTGGCTGAATTATTTTGACAGTTCGCTGCCGTTCCAGCTTTCCTTTGTCAACCGCCGCAGCCGCTCCGGGAGCCGCTACAAGGTGAATATCTCCGAGGCGGATGACCGCTTCAACAGCGTCCGCACGGAATACACGGGGATGCTGAAAAACCAGATCGCCAAAAGCAACAACGGTATCGAACGGGCCAAGTACGTCACCTTTTGCATCCCCGCTGAAAATGTGGCCGCCGCCCGTCCCCGTCTGGAACGTGTAGAGGCGGACGTGATCGGCAACTTTAAGCGGCTGGGGGTACAGAGCCAGCCCCTTGACGGGCGGGAGCGTCTGGCCCTGCTGCACGGCCAGCTTCACCCCGGCAGCCGGGAGCCGTTCCGCTTCAAGTGGGCGGACATCGCCCATACGGGCATGGGAACGAAAGACTTTATCGTGCCGGACAGCTTTGACTTCCGGCAGAGCCGCTCGTTCCGCGTGGGCCAGACATGGGGCGCGGTGTCCTACTTGCAGATTATGGCGTCGGAGCTGTCGGACAAGCTGCTGTTGGAGATTTTGGAGCTGGACGCCGAGCTGACTGTCACCATGCACATTCAGACGGTGGACCAGGTCAAGGCCATTAAAACGGTCAAGGGTAAAATCTCCGACATCGACAAGATGAAAGTGGAGGAGCAGCGCAAGGCTACCCGCGCCGGATATGACCCTGACATTCTTCCGCCCGATCTTGTCACCTTTTCCAAGGACGCCGCTGAGCTGCTGGCCGATCTGCAAAGCCGCAACGAGCGAATGTTCCTCTTGACGTTCCTGATCGTCAACACCGCCCCCACGCGGGAGCGGCTGGAAAACGACATTTTCACCGTGAACGGCATCGCGCAGAAATATAACTGCGCCGTCAAGCGGCTGGACTGGCAGCAGGAGCAGGGCTATATGTCCTCGCTGGCCCTCGGCTACAACGGCATTGAAATTCAGCGCGGCATGACCACCAGCTCCACGGCCATCTTCGTCCCCTTTATGACGCGGGAGCTTCGCATGGATGGCCCGTCCCTCTACTACGGCATGAACGCCCTGTCCCATAACGTCATCATGGCTGACCGCAAAAAGCTGAAATCCGCCAACGGCCTTTACCTCGGCTCCACGGGCAGCGGCAAGAGCTTTGCCGCCAAGCGTGAATTGCTGAACGTCTTTCTTGCCATCCCGCAGGATCGCATCATCGTGGTTGACCCGATGGGCGAATATGCCCCGCTGGTGGAGCGGCTGGGCGGTCAGGTCATCGAGATCGCGCCGGACAGCCCCAACCACATTTCCCCGATGGATGTTCAGATGGACATGGGCGGCGGGGACAGCCCCCTGTCCCTGAAAGCGGATTTTCTGCTGTCGCTGTGTGAGCTGGTGGTGGGAGGCCGGGATGGTTTGCAGCCTATCGAGAAAACCGTCATTGACCGCTGTGTGCGTCAGGTGTACCGGGAAATGGCGCTGGGGCTGGAAACGGCCAAAACGCCGCTGCTCCAAGATTTGTATGAGGAGCTGCTGCGCCAGCCGGAGCCGGAGGCCAAGCGGATCGCCACGGCGCTGGAGCTATACTGCACAGGCTCCCTCAACCTCTTTAACCATCCTACCAACGTCAACCTCAATTCCCGCGTGGTGTGCTTTGTGCTCAAAGGCATGGGCGAAAACCTCCGCAAGATTGCCATGCACATCACCAACGATTTTGTCACTTCTGCGGTGGGAACCAACTTCAAAAACGGTGTGGCGACGTGGTGCTATTTTGACGAGTTCCATATTCTGCTCCGCGATCCGCTGACCGCCAGCTACTTTGTGACCGTCTGGAAGATGCTCCGCAAACAGGGCTGTGTCCCCTCTGCCCTGACGCAGAATGTGAAAGACCTGCTGGCCAGCCGGGAGATCGAGAACATTCTGGACAACACGGATTTTATGATCCTGCTGTCGCAGGCGCAGAGTGACCGCGCCATTCTTGCCAAGCAGATCGGTATTTCAGAGCACCAGCTATCGTATATCACGCAGTCCAACTCCGGCGAGGGCCTGCTGTTCTATGGCAGCGTCACCATCCCGTTTGTTGACCGCTTCCCCCGTGGCGAGATTTACGACCTGCTGACTACCAAGCCGGAGGACGCAGCCAATGGAAAACAGGCAGAATAAGCCGCCCGAGGGCGGGGCTGCTTCTGGTCACGGTGGCCAGAAGTTCCATACCGACAGCGAACAGGCCAAGCTCCACAAGTCCAAGCTCCGCATGGAGAGCCGGGAGGAACGGCTGAACAAGGCCCGTGAAAGGCTGGCAAAGCAGAAGCCGCCGAAAAAGCCCGGCCCCATCAAGCGGATCGCCCGGATCGCCGGACATGAAACCCATGCTTTTCTGCATGGAAAGGTGTATCAGGAGGAGCGCGACAATGTAGGTGTGGAGGGCGGTCATTTTGTGGAGCGTTCCGGCGAGGCCGCACTGCACTATGGGCGGCACAAGGTACGCAGGGCCATCCGGGAGCACCCGGCCAAGGCCGCCGCCCGCGCCGAGTCCCGGTACATCAAGGCCACGGCGGACTACCATTCCCGCAAGTTCGCACAGGAGCAGCCGGAGGCACAGAGCGCCGCCGCCCGGTTATGGCACCGCCACAAGCTGAAACGGGAGTATCAGCGCAAAGCGCGGGAAACCGCCAAGCAGACCGCCAAAGCCGCAGAACAAACCGTATCGGCCACAGAGCGGTTTGTCCGGGAAGCGGCGGCGTTCGTCAAGCGGCATCCCGTGGGGACGCTGCTTGCGCTGGGCTGCCTGCTGGTGGTGCTGACCCTGCAATCGTGTATGTCCTCGATGGTGTCCGTGGGAAACAGCACCCTTGCGGCCATCGCTGCCAGTACCTACAAGGCAGAGGACGCGGATATGCTGGGGGCTGAGGCCGCCTACTGTGCCTTTGAAAATGAGCTGCAACGCTGCCTCGACACCTACACCCGCACCCACGATTATGACGAATACCATTTTGACCTCGACACCATCGAACATGATCCCTATGTGCTGATCTCTATGATTTCCGCACTCCATGAGGGTGCGTGGACATTGGACGAGGTGCGCGGGACGCTGCAAGACCTCTTTGACCGCCAGTATATTTTGACCGAGGATGTGGTTGTCGAGGTGCGTTACCGCACCGTCACCCGGACGGACAGCGAGGGCAACGACTATGATGTAGAAGTTCCGTACAACTATTACATCTGCTATGTCACGCTGGAAAACTTCAATCTCTCCCATGTTCCGGTTTACATGATGTCCGAGGAGCAGCTTTCCATGTACGCCCTGTATATGTCCACGCTGGGGAACCGGCCCGATCTGTTCCCCTCGTCCGGTTATATCGGGAAATACATCACCAACCGCCCGCCGGAGCATGGAGTCCCGGAGTCCTATCTGGATGATGAAACCTTTGCCGCCATTCTGAAAGAAGCGGAAAAGTATCTCGGTTTCCCCTATGGTGCAACTTGTTCCCAACTGAAAAGGTTGGGCACTTGTCCAATGATTGGAGGTGAAAAGAAAGACAGGTGAACTGGTAATTCGATTGGTGGAATGATGGGGTAACGCCCTGAAACGCCAGCCTAATACTCCGACTGGCTTAAAGCGGAAACGCTATGGGTCAGAAGCTCGGTGAAGTCGGCTGAGAGTGACCGTAAGAATTGCTGGATAACAACCAGCCACACGAAAGCCGCCCAGAGGTGGGCGGTGTCACCTATAGGCCGGGGCTCTATAAAATACCTATGGTTAGAATGTGCGGAAGCACTGACGAAAACCGCGAATGTACAGGTCTAAAGGTAGGCCATATAGAAATGTATGGTGGCGTTAATTCGCCGTCAGTGTGGTTTAGTAAAAATCGTATGTATGAACGACCATGATGTGTTAAAGGCGCATCCAAGCTGACAGGACTAAAGCGGAGACCTAAGGGTATATGCACAGATAGAATTATCGGAACAAGGAAAGGTATCGGGCTTTACCATAGTGGTAAAGCAGGCAGACGAAGAAAATAAGCTGCCGAACCGGTGCTGAAAAGCAGAGGTCGGACTTACGATGAATCCCGCGAAAAAGAAGGATTCGGAGGGATGGCCTCAAGTCATTAGTCATATATGAAACAATCATTCAATCGCAGTAAGGATTCGAGTAGGACAAAAAAGTCACTCAATTCAAAAGAAGGGAGTGATGCCTTATGCCAAAAGAGAAAGCCGAAAAATCATTATGTATGAGCGGACTGCGCCATGCTGAGTATTACGGAATGCAGGAAGTGTTTGACGGTCTGTATGCGAAAAGCAGTAAAAATGAGACTTTCACAAATTTGATGAGCATCATCTTAAAACGTGAAAATATCCTGCTGGCATATAGAAATATCAAGTCAAATGACGGAAGCAAAACTCCGGGAACAGATGGCGTGACATTCGATGACATCGGAAAGCTGATGCCGGATGAGGTTATTGATACAGTCCGTTTCATTACAATCGGCAGTACACATGGGTATCGTCCGAAACCTGTCCGAAGAAAAGAAATACCAAAACCTTACGACCCAACAAAAACCAGGCCGCTGGGAATCCCCTGCGTCTGGGACCGGCTGGTACAACAATGTATCAAGCAGGTCATGGAGCCGATTTGTGAAGCGAAATTCAGCGAAAACAGTTATGGATTCCGTCCAAACAGGTCTGCTGAAAACGCCATCGCAAGAGCGGAGTTCTTAATACAGAATACAAGACTGCACTATGTCGTTGAGTTTGATGTCAAAGGATTCTTTGACAATGTAGACCACAGCAAGCTGATAAAGCAGATATGGTCGCTCGGAATCAGGGACAAAAATCTCCTGTTCGTGCTGAAACGGATTCTTAAAGCACCAATACGGTTAGAAAATGGGGCAATGGAATACCCGACCAAAGGGACACCCCAAGGCGGTATTATCTCCCCGCTTCTGGCGAATATCGTGCTGAATGAATTAGACCAATGGGTTGACAGCCAATGGCAGGATAATCCGGTCACGGCAAAATACAAGACCTCCATAAACGCAAATGGCAGTATCAATAAATCCAATGCCTACAAGTTTATGCGAAGGACAAATCTAAAGGAGATGTATATTGTCCGTTACGCTGATGATTTCAGAATATTTTGCAGGACGAAAGATGAAGCGGAACGGACGATGAAGGCAGTCACACAATGGTTAATGGAACGTCTGCATTTAGAGGTTTCGCCAACAAAAACAAAGATAGTGAATGTAAAACATCGCTATTCAGAGTTCTTAGGGTTCAAGATGAAGGTGTTTCGCAGAGCAGATAAATATGTCATCAAATCTCATGTAGGTGACAAACAGCTTGAACATGCGCGTCAAAAACTGGTCACACAGGCGAAAAATATAATCCACCCAAGAAAGGAAAAACATGAGCGTGGTGAGATTTCGCTGTATAACTCAATCGTCGTGGGGCTGCAAGACTATTACAGAATAGCAACTTGTATCAGTGAAGATTGCAGTTCCCTGGGACGTTCTGTCATGACAGTGCTGACCAATGGATTAAAGGAACGCCAGGGAAGCAGACTTGTGAGAAACGGCCGAAAATTAACGGTCTTTGAATCGCAGAAATATGGAAAGTCTAAATCGCTACGCTATGTGAAAGGGACGGACGAACCAGTATATCCTATCAGCTATATCCGGCATAGCATCCCTCTAAGCCGAAAAAGGGCTATCAACTGCTACACCCCAGCGGGGCGGAAGGGATTGCACGATAATCTGAAAATCAACGTGAATCTGATGCTGGCACTTATGCGACAGCCTATAGGAAACAGGAGCGTTGAATTAGCTGATAACCGGATTTCCCTATTCTCGGCACAATACGGAAAATGTGCTGTTACGGGAATGCCATTTCTGACAACAGATGAAATACACTGCCACCACATCAAGCCGAAAAAATACGGTGGGAATGACAGCTACGAAAATCTGGTGCTGATAAATAAACTGGTACACCGGCTCGTCCATGCAGAAACGGTTGAAACGATTACTTATTACCTTGAAGTCTGCAATCTCAATAAGAAGCAAATGGAAAAGCTGAACGCTCTGCGCCTGAAAGCAGGTTTAGGAGAAATTCGGGGAACACAACCCCTAAAAATGAACAAGGTAGATTGTAATAGATTGTGAGTATGACTAACGATGGAACGCCGTGTGCGGTGAAAGTCGCATGCACGGTGTGAAGTGGGGGAAAATCCGGAGATAACATCAAAGGATTACCTATCACTATTGTGGGGCGGCAGCAGCCCGTCCACGTCCTTTGACTGCTCCGGCTTCGTCAGCTATGTCTACAATCAATGCGGCTGGAGCTTCGGGCGGCTGGGGGCGCAGGGCCTTTATAACATCTGCTCCCGGACGAGCAGCCCGCGGCCCGGTGATCTGGTGTTCTTTGTCGGCACCTATGACACAGCAGGCGTTTCCCATGTAGGCATCTATGTGGGCGACGGCTGGATGCTCCATTGTGGCGACCCCATCAGCTATGCCAACCTCAACAGCAGCTATTGGCAGTCCCATCTTTACGCCTACGGGCGACTACCGTAAAGGAGGTTTTTTGATATGGCAATTACGAAAAGCGCAAAAATCGAGGCCGAGATTGAAAAGGTCAAGGCCAAAATTGCCGAGCAGCAGGCGCGGCTTAAAGAATTGGAGCAGAAGAAGCTGGAAGCGGAAAACAGCGAGATCGTGGAGATCGTGCGCGGCATGAGTATCTCCCTTGCCGATCTGCCGCTGGTGCTCCAGCAGCTCCGGGGCGGTGCTTCTGGTCATGGTGGCCAGAAGCCGATGGAACAGACGGAGGTGACAAAATGAAAAAACTGCGGCTTTTGCTGATAACGCTTTGTGTGTCCGTCCTCATGGGCAGTATGGCGGTTACGGCCTACGCCGGAGGCGGCGAGGAATGGGACGGGCTTGCCCCCGTGGAGCCGCTGCCCACGGAAACCGTTGACCCCGGCGAGGGCTTCACCGAGGACGGCAACCTTGTGACCCGTGACCTGCTCTACGATAAGGCCACCAACAAGCAGTTCATCACGGTGCAGACCAGCGGCGGCAATACCTTTTACATCGTCATCGACTACGACAAGCCCACCGACGAGGACGGCGAGCAGTATCACACCTACTTTTTGAACATGGTGGACGAGGCTGACCTGCTGGCGGCGATGCAGGCGGCGGGCGGTGAGCTGCCGGAGTGTTCCTGTACCGACAAATGCGCCGTAGGCGCTATCAACACGGATTGTACCGTCTGCGCGGTCAATCTGAGTGAGTGCCAGGGCAAGGCCCCGGAGCCTGCGCCTGTGGTAGAGCCGGAGCCTGACCCCGAGCCGGAGCAGCCCAAGGCCACGGGCAACGGCGATATGCTTCTGCTGGCGCTGGCCGTGGTGGTCATTGGCGGCGGCGCTGGCTGGTACTTCAAAATCTACCGTCCCAAGAAGCAGCGGGCCGCTGAGTCCGAGGCCGACTACGGCGGCGAGTATGACGGCGCGGAGGACTATGACGAAACCGCTCCCGAGGATGACGGGCCGCCGTGGGACGAGGACGGTGAAGAATGAGGTTTACCGACAGCCCCTATGAGGACTTTATGAAAGAAAAGAGCTACTTCAAGGGCGTCCCGCCCAACCTGCCGCCCAAAGGCTCCCGCTGCGACGGCTGCCTCTATTGGCATGGGATCGGCTGCGTGTTCTGCTACCGGGAGCAGCTCAGGGTAAAGACAGGGGGCAAAAATGAGCCGTGAATTGACCCGGCAGGAAAAGGCGGCGATCCGCTCCCTTGTGAAGCGGTGGTGTGCCAACTATGACAAAGACATTGGCTGTCTGCCGCTGGATTGCGAGTGCTATATGCTGGGGAAATGCTGGACGGGCGCTTATTGCCGCTATTTCCGCGCAGCGGTGCTGCCCCTTGATCCTGTGCTGGAAAGGTCGCTGACCGTGGAGCGTATCACAGAAACCCGGCCCTGCCCGGTGTGCGGCAGGGCCTTTCTCCCAGACGGGCGGCGGCGGTATTGCTCCCCGGCCTGTGCCCATGCCGCAAGGCGGCAGAAGCAGCGCGGCTATATGCGGAAATACCGGGGTAGGCCGTGAGCATTTAGCCCCGGAAAAATCCGCTGATTGCAGGGTTTTCCGGGGCCGCTTCATGGGCGGGGCGTATGATTTCATAGCCCCGCCCGGTTTTGCAGAAATATTGCTAACACTTTGGAAAGGAGGACGTATGGACAAAAACCAAGGCTATGAGATCATAAAGGCCGTCATGCTGGAAAATGGCAGGGGCTTTGCGCTGGGGCATCATCCTACCGCTCCCTCGCCCTATGTCACATGGGCTTGCTATGACGACAAGGACGGCCAGCGGCAGTATGAATGGGGGCATTACGGCAGCGACCGTGCCGCTTTGGAACAGGACTTTGCGGCGCGGGTGCAGGAGTACCGGCGTCTTTACAATGTCGGTGTCAAGCAGACCGAGGCCCCCGGCCTTTACAAGTATTACTCCACCCAGCGCCCTGTGGACATTGGGACATTCCCCAAGCCGCCCCGTAACGCTCCGGATGAGATCGTCAACTACGATCAGCGCGTCCCGGTTGAAAATGGATCATTTCTGGTGTGGGGGCATTTGACCTACACGCGGCCATTGACGAAACGGCAGGCGTCTGACTATGAGCTGCGGCCTGCGCCTGACAATCCCGACAGGCCCCGTTCGATCCGGGAACAGATGAAAACCGCCGCAAAGCAGGCCGAGGCTGACCGGGGCCAAGCTGCCCCAAAGAAAAATGCCCCTGACCGGGGCGACAGATAGGAGGACATTTATGGATCAGGAACGCAATCCCAACAAGAACGCCGAGCTTTCTATGGAGCAGAACTATAATCAGATCGACGGCATCATCAACAATCTGCCTGCGCCGCTCCCAGAGGATAAGCCGCTGGATAAGGTGCGGGAACACCCGCCCAAGCGCCGCAGCCGGGAGCGTGAGGAGCGTTGACAAAAAAGCGCGTCCGCAGCGTCCCCATCTATGTGTGGGTACGGCCTGACGAGCTGGAGGTCATTCGGGAGCGCATGGCCGAGGCGGGCATCCGCAACATGAGCGCCTATATCCGAAAAATGGCGCTGGGCGGCTATGTGCTCCACGTTGACCTTGAACCCGTCAAGGAGCTTGTGTCCCTCCAGCGGCGCTGTGCAAACAATCTCAATCAGGCGGCCATCCATGCCAACAGCTACGGCGGCCTGTACCCGGACGAGCTGAAGCGTCTGCAAAAGGACTATGCCGACCTGTGGGGGCCGCTGTCTGATCTGCTGGCCCAGCTCTCCGCCATTGTAACAATGTGACACAGGGGGGGAACGGCCCAGCGCCGTTCCCCGGCTGTCCGCACCTCTGGTCATCGTGACCAGAAGTGCGGAGGGCCGGGACATCCTTGAGTGCCGATTTTTTCAGAGTTATAATAGACATATACAGGAAAAAGGAGGAACCCTCTATGCGGATCATATTCAAAATTCTTGCCGCTCCCTTTGTGCTGGTGCTGACCCTGCTTGTGGCCGTGCTCTCGTTCCTGCTGAGTCTTTCCGCTGGTTTGCTCTCCATCCTCGCGTCGGTGCTGGGGCTGCTGAGTGTCCTGATGCTGTTTGTGGAGAAAGACATTTCCACGGGGATCGTGGGGCTGCTGATGGCGTTTGCCATTTCGCCCTTTGGCCTGCCCGCGCTGGCCGGATGGCTGCTTGCCAAGTTGGACGAGCTGAACGGCTCCCTGCGGGGCTTCATCACGGGCTGAGTTCTGGTCACGGTGGCCAGAAGATGCAGAAAACGGCGGCTGATCCCAGCCGCCGCTTGTCGTATGGAAAGGAGGGATGCCTACGGCCACGACCTACCTAAAATCCCACAAGCGGGCCGATAAGCGAACGGCCCTGCAAAGTTTGAAAGACCGCTTTGATTACGGTCTGAACCCGGAGAAGCTGGGGGCCGTTTCCTCCTACCTCTGCGATCCAGCCACGGCACACGCCGAGTTCATGCTGGTCAAAAATCAGTATCAGGGCGAAACTGACCGCAGGGCCGGACACGGGGCGCTGTGCTACCAGATCCGGCAGGCGTTCCCTCACGGCGAGGTAACAGCGGAGGAGGCCAACCGCATCGGCTATGAAACGGCGATGCGCTGGACAAAGGGCAAGTATCAATTCTTCGTCTGTACCCATATAGACAAGGAGCACATTCACAATCACATCTACTACAATTCCACCGCCTATGACCGCTCCCGGAAGTTCCGCAACTTCATCGACTCCTCGTTCGCCCTGCGGCGGCTGTCTGACCGGGTATGTCTGGAGCACGATCTGTCCGTGATCGTAAATCCCAAGCTCCACAGCAAGGGACGGTATCTGCACTACGGTCAATGGCTGGGCGAAAATCAAAAGCTCTCACAGAAAGAACAGATCCGCTTTGCCATTGACACGGCTCTGACAGAGCGCCCCAAGGACTTTGCAGACTTTCTCCGGCGCATGGAAACGGCAGGCATACAGGTCAAGCACGGGCGCGGCGGCGCGATCTCATTCCTTGTGCCAGGACAACAGCGGGCGGCCCGTTTCCGGGCATCCACGCTGGGGGACGGCTACGGCCCCGAGGACGTGCAGGCCGTCATTGACGGCAAGGCTCCCACACGAACGGCCACGGCGCGGAAAGCGCCCGCACCCCGCCGTGTCAATCTGCTGATCGACATTCAGGAGCGGATGCGTCAGGGCAAAGGCCCCGCCTATGAACGCTGGGCCAAGGTGTATAACCTTAAACAGATGGCGGCTGCGCTGCAATATCTGAAAGAGCACCAGCTATTTGAATATGACGATCTGGCCGCAAAGACCGACGCCGCCACAGAGCGGTTTCACACGCTGGCCGGGGACATTCAGCATACCGAGGCGGAGCTTTCCCGTGTGTCCGACCTGATGGCCGCCGTGGTGCAGTACGCCAAGACCCGCCCCGCGTTCGATGGGTACAAGGCCGCCAAGTACAGCCGGAAATACCTTGCCGAGCACGAGGCGGAACTGGCCGACTACCGGGCGGCCAAGGCGACGATGGCCGAGTTGCTGGGTGGCGAGAAGCTCCCCAAAATGGACGTACTAAAAGAAAAACGCCGCCAACTGGCAGCGCGGAAAAAGGCTCTTTATTTGGAATACCGCAAGGCCCAGCAAGATATGCGTGAGCTGGTGGCGGTTAAGGGCAGCGTGGATCATCTGCGCGGGCTGACGGACAGCCAGCGCAATAAGGAGCAGGCCCGTTAGGGGCGGCGACGCAGACAACATTTCTTCTGGTCACGGTGGCCAGAAGTCCAGCGGGTTTGGGGGCACCCCAACAAGCATTTCCGCAGCGCGGAAATTGCAAGTGTCAATACACTTGCCTTGCTTGCCATTTAGCGGCACCCCAAAAAAGCCCCCTAAAAACGAAGGCTCTTTTACTTGACCTCCGTTTCTCTGGCGTTCTTCAATGCTTGTATTGTAGCTTCAACAACTTGTAAATCCTTTTCATCCAGTGAGTTCAGCATAGCGTTGATCCGCTTTCTACAACTGCTCTCTGTATTTTTGGACGGATAAAAGTATTGGTCTACGGATATGTCAAACATCGTGACCAGTTGATAAAAAGTATTGAGGCTGGGATGCTGGCCGTCATTTTCGTTATACATGATCGTCCGTGGAGAACGGTCAACAATATAAGCCAGTTGCTCCTGTGTCATGCCGCTGGCTTCACGGGCTCGCTTGATGGCAAGCCCTATATCGTGGAAATCAAATCGTCGTTCATCTCGCTCTATCTTCATAATATCACCTAATGTAATTTTACATTTCAGGTCATAGTATTTGAACGACTTTTGTTTTCATACTGCCGACTATTTAATTTCATATCTCTGTCATTTTGTATCTCAGTAGCCTAAAAGTGCAACTCATGTTTGACAATATTGAAAAACACGAAAATTCCCATATAATAGCCATAAGGGGGTGATTTAACTTGAAAATTAGGATCAATGACAGGCCAGATATTCAAGAAATCGAAGTCATCATTAACTGTGTGGCCGATGATCCGCTTGTCAATAAAATCATATCCGCATTAAATACAGTTGATGCCAAACTTCTTTGCCGTCGGCAAGGAGAAACATTCCAGCTTGGTTTAGCAGATATTTTATATATTGAGTCCGTGGATAGAAAGACTTTTCTTTATACAGAGGAGCAGGTGTACGAAACAGATAGACGATTATATGAGTTGGAGGACTATCTGAAAGACCATTCTTTTTTTCGGACATCTAAGACAACGATCATCAATCTACGGCGAACAAAATCAATTCGGCCAGAGATTGGGGCCAGACTTTTGCTCACTATGGATAATCAGGAAAAAATTATTGTATCACGCCAATATGCTGGAAGCATTAAACACGCTTTGGGGGTGAAATAAATGAAACAATATTTCGGTGCGATCTTGCGTTTTTTCAAGGCTGTTTTCTTTACTTTTGGATTGCTTATATTCCTATTTTGCGTTCGGAGATATTTACCCGGTTTTAATGGCAGTCAGGGGGTCGGTCTGGTTGAATTGCGCCTTTGTCTGGCTATGGCAGTTGTTTTTTCTATGGCACACACTATAATCACCTCGGATCGTGTGCCTATCCGGATTAGTTTGATTGCAACCGGCATTCTTAGCTCAATTACCTGCGGTGTACTGTCGGTCTATTCAGGTATTCCATCTGCTATCATAAGGTGGTTCGATATTACAGACACCACAGTAGCAATTCTTTCGTGGTGGGCTGGCTTTTTCATCTGCTTCGTAGTATTGTTATTCATTTATTTTGTTGTGGAGCGTTATTATCGCCATTTGGAGTGTCACTATAATGAGGCTCTCGCCAAGTACAAAGAAAGTAGTGGTAAAACAAAATGAAACTGAAAGTCAAAGATATTAGTAAGAATTATAACCGATATTCCGCTCTGCGTGGGGTCAATCTGGAATTAGAACCCGGCCTTTATGGACTGCTGGGGCCAAACGGGGCAGGAAAATCCACTCTGCTAAAAATCATAGCTGGTATTCTTCGGCCTACTGCTGGCAGCATACTTTTGGACAACGAGCCAGTATCGAAACTTGGGGAGCACTATCGTGCCATGCTGGGCTATATGCCGCAAGACCTGGGAATTTACCCTGAGTTTACCGCGAAACGATATTTGCTTTATATTGCCGCTTTGAAAGGACTGACAGAGGCTCAGGCCAAGGCGGAGATCGATAAGCTGTTGGAGGCCGTAGGGCTTTCCTCGAATGCAGAGCAAAAGCTAAAGGGCTTTTCCGGGGGAATGCTTCGTCGTGTTGGAATTGCTCAAACCCTGCTTTGTAATCCGCAAATCCTATTGCTGGACGAGCCTACTGCTGGTTTAGATCCACAGGAGCGTGTACGGCTACGAAATCTTTTGTCAGCGTTAGCCCAACACAGTATTATTATTTTGTCCACTCACATCGTTTCTGATGTTGAACTGATCGCAGAAAAAATAATTTTGCTTCGAGAAGGGCAAATAGCGGCCTTTGATACGGTTGCTGGCCTTGTGGGGAAGTCAACCTTGGAAGATGTGTATCTGACCTATTTTCAAAAGGAGGCGTAATATGCGGTTGCTCACAAAATTAGAGCTTGATAAGCTCATACGCCGGAAATACCTGTTGCTTGGTGGTCTGCTCCTGTTGGGGTACTCCTCATTTATGTTTTTTTCCTGTTGCATGAACTCATCCCCCACCTTTCCAGTGGAAACTGCTGACGGTGTGGAAGTAACAGGGCGTGCGGCGGCACTTTACAACAAGTCCGTTTATGAGCAATACGCAGGAGAATTGACAGACGAGGCCGTTGCTCATGTGTTGGATGACTTTGTAGATTTGCGGGATGCTCATGGGGAACATTCGTTTAACTGGCCTGTCATTTATGACAATTTCTCAATTTTTCGAGCTGCTGATCAGGCTGACCGTGAGCGTTCAGAATATGGATATATCAGCGTTGCTGATGCGGGAGTCCTATCCTTTCATTCGCCTTTAGTCTTTTCTTTTGATTATACTTGGCAGACTGCTTTTAACATTCTGTTTAACTCGAATGTAGTATTTGCCATTTTTCTTCTGATCGTGTTGGCCCCTGTCTTTTCTGAGGAGTACAGTAGCGGTGCGGCAAATGTCATTCTCTCCACTCGTTATGGAAAGAGCAAGGTGATACAAGCAAAATTTACCGCCGCTTTTTTAATTGCAGCCATCAGCGCAGTTATATTTTGTGTGGTCATCCTTTTAGCCTGTGGAGCCTATTTTGCTGGGTTCGAGGGTTGGAATGCGGATATTCAAACGCAGTTTATGTCAAATCAATCGCAAATCCCCATCCGTATGAACAACTTGCAGTTTTTCCTTGTTGTTATGCTTTTCTATTGGCTATCCGCTGTTGGAACTGCTGTGCTGGCCTGTTGCTGTTCGGCTCTATGCAAGAAGTCACTCATAGCGTTGATTATGAGCGGTGTGCTCTATTTCCTTCCCTATTTCCCGATGAAGTTAGGCGGTGTACTTGGTGAGTGGATGTTCATATTCCCCATTTGGTCTGCAAAAGCACAATGGGTATTGAGAACCGCAGAACATAAGTTAGTCAACCTATTGCCGCTCTCCTGTGAAATGCCTGTTTGGATTGTAATATTTACGCTGATTTTCACAGTAGTATCGTTTCTAATCACTTGTAAATCGTTTTCAGAATATCAAGGAACATAAGCCCTTTAATAACAGAACAATCTGCCGGACGACGGCAAAAGAAAAAAAGCCGTCGCAACGCAGACATAATTTCATGCGCCCAAGAAGCGGCGGCTCGATTTTCAGAGCCGCCGCTTCTCTTGTTACCTACAAAATAAAGCCATGAGTACGGCGGCACATAGGAGGATGCCGCCATGCTATTTTCACTTTCTACCCCCCCTAACTTGTCAAAAAAAGTCTGCCTGTCCGATGGGATCAGTCCGGCGGTGGATGCGAAATCTGTCAGTATGTAAGCGAAAATGTTGTTTCGTGCGTCCGCATAGTGTCATGCTGTGCGGGCGTTTTTATATGCCCCTGCTTCTGGTCACGGTGGCCAGAGGCTCCAAGGTGCCGGGGGCCGCCTGTTCTCCATTTCAATCCGCACTCACCAACCACCTTTTGAAATGGAGGACAATTATGACGACTATCAACCTGAAACGGTATTACCCCTATATGACCGAAAATGTGATGCTGGAAGTTTCGGACGAGATCGCCGCCACCCTCTCTATGGGAGGCCGCCTGTGCGACAGCTACAAGCGGCAGAAGCGCAGAAATGGCGAGTGCTCGCTGGACACCGATCCCGGCTTTGAGGCCGACGTGCTCCGCCAGCCCATGACCCCGGACGAGTACATTGAGGCGCGGGAAACCACGTTTGCCCTCTATGACGCGCTGACCCAGCTCCCGCCCACGCAGGCCCGGCGTGTGTACCAGCATTATCTTCTCGGCATGAGCAAGGCCGAGATCGCGGCAGCCGAGGGCGTTGGCCGGAGCCGCATCTGCTGCTCCATTGAGCGCGGGCTGGCCGCTATGAAAAATATTTTGAAAAAATCTCTGTAAGAGGGAGTACATTTGCCCCCGAAACCTCCTGATAGGTGAGAGGAGTTTTCTTCCTCACCTTGAAAACTGAATAGACAGTATTCCCGATACGAAATCCGCGTGATAGCGACGTAAGGTGCGCCGCCACGACAGCCAGTTCAGGAGGTGATGGACAAGCTGGCCGAGCGATCAACGCAGCCTTTGACCCGGTGCTGGCAAACCGGGCGCGAGGACAGCGCGGAGGATAATGAAACTTGCTCACGCCCTCCCACAGACTTGAGGGGGAGTCCCTGCGGTATGCGCCAGCCCTCCACGGGCAGCGGTACTGTGGGGCTATGCAGCCGAAGCCATCGGCGGTCTGGAATACTCCCCGTGCCGGGGATGCGTGGCAAATACGGCACACAACAATCATACAGGGAGCCGTCCAACCGGGTCTTTCTGTCTTATGACAGCCCAAACCATTCCGGCGCGGCGGCTCCCTCTTTTGTGGATTGAAACGGAAAACAACTGTCCCGCTGCTTCTGGTCATCGTGGCCAGAGGTGGGGCAAGGTCAAAGGACGGCGCTTTTGTGCCGTCCTTTCACGTTTCCCCACGGACAACGGGAAACCATCAAATCTATTCACACCGCTGATTTTTATAGGAGGTTTTCAGATGACGGAAGCAAGAGTCGGCTATCACAAGGAAGTCAAAACCGCGTCTTTTCAGGGCAAATCCATCACCGTGGAAAACCTGACCCCGATGCTCTCTCCCAAAGCACGGGATAAGCGCAAGCGTGAAATTGAAAGCTGTCTGTATGAGGTCTTTGTGAAGTATGCGCCGGGACGGGCACAGATGCACTAATGCGGGACATCCTTGAGATGCGGGGCTACCAGAGGTATAATATAGGTGTAAGGTTTGGTAGCTCCTACACGGAAAGGAGCACCAAATGATTATTCGTGAAGATGCCATTTATGGCAGACAGTCCGTTGACCGCAAGGACAGTATCAGCATTGAAAGCCAGATCGAGTTCTGTAAGTATGAATTGAGAGGAGGCAATTTCCGCAAGTACACCGACAAGGGCTATTCCGGCAAGAACACCGATCGGCCCAAGTTTCAAGAAATGATGGCCGATATTCGCCGGGGCCTGATCAAGCGCGTGGTGGTCTACAAGTTGGATCGTATCAGCCGTTCCATTCTGGACTTCGCAACCATGATGGAAACTTTTCAGGAATACAATGTCGAGTTCGTTTCCTCTACGGAAAAGTTTGACACGTCCACTCCGATGGGGCGGGCCATGCTGAATATCTGCATCGTGTTTGCCCAGCTTGAACGTGAAACCATCCAGAAGCGCGTGACCGACGCCTACTATTCCCGCTGCCAGCACGGTTTTCACATGAGCGGCGCAGCCCCCTATGGCTTCCAACTGGAGCCGACCACCATTGAGGGCATCCGCACAAAAATGATGAAGCCTGACCCGGAAACGGCAGATATTGCAAAGCTGATGTTTGAAATGTACTCCCAGCCCGGAACTTCTTTCGGAGACATCGCCCGCTACTTTTCCGACGAGGGCATCCTGATCTACGGTAAGGAAATGAAACGGGGCTTTATCTCCCAGCTTTTGAGAAATCCCATTTACGCGCAGGCTGACCTCGATATGTATGAGTTCTTCAAAAGTCAGGGTACGGTGGTAGTCAATGAAGCCACAGATTTTGCCGGGACAAACGGCTGCTATCTTTATCAGGGCCGGGACGTGCAGGAAAGAAAAAACAAGCACCTGAAAGATCAGATACTTGTTCTGGCTCCCAGCGAGGGGCTGGTATCATCTGATACATGGCTGCGCTGCCGGAAAAAGCTCATGGCAAATAAGGCGTTCCAAGGCGGGCGCAAGGCAAAGAACACATGGCTTGCCGGAAAGATCAAGTGTGGTCGCTGCGGGTACGCGCTTATGAGCGTCGGCAATCCGACAGGCGTTCAATATCTCCGCTGCTCTAAGCGGGCTGACAGTAAAAGCTGTGACGGCTGCGGGACGCTCCGCACACGGGAATTTGAAAGGTTTCTGTACGGCGAGATGGTCAAGAAGCTGTCCGAGTTCCAGACGCTGACGGCAAAGCGGGAAACGGTCAATCCCAAATTGACCGCGCTGAACATGGAGCTTGCCCGCGTGGAGGACGAGATTGAAAAGCTGCTGAATACTTTAACCGGGGCTAATGCGGTGCTGCTGTCCTATGCCAACAGCAAAATCGAGGAGTTGGACACACGCCGCCAAGCCCTGACAAAAGAGATCGCGGCGCTGTCAGCGGAAACCATGTCCCCGGAACAGATCGAGCGGTTGTCGGTCTACCTCAACCAATGGGAAGAAATTGACTTCGAGGACAGGCGGCAGGTTGCCGACGGCCTGATCTCACAGATCCGCGCAACCGACGAACACGTTTCGATTGAGTGGAAAATTTGACTTTTACTTATCCATCGCACACGACAAAGGGCTGTGTGCCCTTGTCAAGCGATGTAAGGAGTTCAGCATGAGAAGAAAAAAAGATAAAAGCAATGGCATTACTGCTTTGTATGAAAGACTGTCTCGTGATGATGATAATGCTGGAGAGAGTAACAGTATCGTTCATCAAAAGCAAATGCTTGAAGATTATGCTATAAAACATGGCTTTACGAATCTTGTTCATTTTACCGATGATGGTTGGAGTGGAGCGACCTTTGACAGACCTTCATGGAACAGACTTGTTGAAGGCGTTAAAAACGGAGAAATCACTGCCTGTATCTGCAAAGATATGTCCAGAATCGGCAGAGACCATTTGCAAGTAGGTTTTTTCACTGACATTCTGTTTAGAGAAAAGGAAGTTCGATTTATAGCAATCAATAATGGTATTGACAGTGACCGTCAAGAAACCAGTGAGTTTGCCCCTTTTCTGAATATTATGAATGAGTGGTTTGTCAGGGACACAAGTAAGAAAATTAAAGCTGTACTGAAATCCAGAGGTTCTTCCGGCAACGCTCATACAAGTAATATCCCACCATACGGCTATTTGAAAGACCCCGAAAACCCCGACCATTGGATTATTGATGAAGAAGCTGCTGAAGTAGTCCGCAGAATTTATCGCATGACTATTGAGGGAAAAGGACCTTATCAGATAGCAAGAGAACTTTCAGAAGAAAAAATTGAAAGACCATCTTATTATCTTGGCAAAAAGGGACTTGGAAATCATGCAAGCAACTATGACAAAGAAAATCCGTATATGTGGCGAGGAAATCAGGTTACTACTCTGATTGCCCGACCAGAGTATATCGGAAAGACTGTCAATTTCAGGACATTCAAAAATTCCTATAAGGACAAAAAGACGAAAAGGGCAGATAAGGAAGATTGGGTGGTTTTTGATGATACACAAGAGCCTATTGTCGATGAAGAAACATGGCTACTTGCTCAAAAGTTAAGACAGAATGTAAGAAAAGCAGATCCTATGGGCGAGCCTAATGTTCTGACCGGAAAGATTTACTGTGCTGATTGTGGTGCGCCGATGTATAATCACAGGCAGCGGAAAGGGCGAGAAAGAATATACTATACTGCCAAAGGCGAAAAAAGGACAAGTTATTCCAATCCGGCAGATTGTTATGAATGTTCCACATATAATCTTGCTTATCAGAAGTATGACCGACATTGTACTTGCCACCATATTTCAACAAAAGCACTTAAAAGCATCATTCTGACAACCATACAGGAGACTTGCCATTATGTTTCTTTGAATGAGCGGGAGTTTGTTTATTCTCTGCAAGAAGAATCGGCGATGAAAGATATTGCTGCTTCTGAAACTGTAAAAAACCGCATTGAAAGAAATCAGAAGCGAGTTCACGAACTGGATATGCTTATCAGGAAAATCTATGAAGATAATGTGATTGGAAGATTGCCGGACAGGCTTTTTCAGAGTATGCTTACTGATTATGAAAATGAGCAGAACGAGCTAAACAAGATTATTGAGACTGACACCGCTGATATGCAACGAATTATAGGCGGTCAAAATAATGTGGAGCGTTTTATAAAGCTGGTTAAAAAGTATGAGAACATTACAGAGCTTACTCCTACCATGATAAATGAATTTATAGACAAAATACTGGTTCACGAGCCACAGGGAAAAGGTGCAGACCGCACCACAGAGGTGGAGATATATCTTAACTATGTCGGGCAATTTCAAGTACCTGTGGAGCAGCATGAACCAACAGAGGAAGAAAGGATTGCTGCTGAAAAAGAGGCGGAACGACTTCGCAGAAAACGAGAATCCAATCGTAAGTATATGAAAAAGATTCGTGAGAAATCAAAAGAATTTGCTGAACATGAGCGTATAGCAGAAGAAAATAATTCTGATAGCAATATGCGTGTCGAACAGAACGCCGCAACCAAATCAAATCGGCAAAAAGTGAAAGGAGAAAAAATAGCATGACAGAATTGAAACCACGAATCCATGACAAAAGCAACGGTCTGGACTATGTTCTTGTGGGCGATTACTATGTGCCGGACTTGAAGCCGCCGGAGGAACACCGCCCTATCGGTATGTGGGGCAGACTGCACAGGACATATTTGGAGCAGTACCGCCCTACAAGGTTCTCTGCCCTCTGTTTATCCGGCGAACTGCATACTTACCTTGCTGACCTGAACGAACAGGCAGCGGAAAGGTGCAGCCTTATCATTGAGCAGATGAAACAAGCCGAGGGTGTGACCGAAACCATGAAAGCAGACAATCAGATGTTGTGGGTACAGTCCATGAACTCTATCCGTAACCGAGCCGAAGAAATCATCAGACAGGAAATGATTTACTGCTGATTTTATCAAGTCCAAAACCAACAATTTTATATCGTCAACGAAGCGACAGGTATTTCCTTATGAAGTGTCTGTCGCTTTTCATTTATCAAATTTTAAGGAGGAAAACACAATGAAGATGAACCAGAATGAAATGGAAACCCTTTATGCCTTTGGCTGTCCGAACCTGAAAGCAACTGTCGAGCGTTTGCGTATGGTAGCTGCCCTTGCACCCGATCCAGTGGCGAAGAAGCTGTTTTATATGCTTTCCGTCAAGCTGAGTGCTGAGGGTGTTGAAAGGTGGTATCGCTGCTTTTACTGCAAGCTGCGTGTGTTGAAAAACCATAGGGAGGGCTGCTATGACGAGACTGACGAAGATTGAGAAAGAAACAATCGTTCTCTTTAATGAGGGCGAGGACAAGGCAAATATCTACACCCACAACGCCGGATTGAAAAAGAGGTTGGCTGCTTTTGCTAAGAAGTACCCTGACCTTTGCCGACTGGAAAAATCCAATGTTCAAGGCGGTGTTTCTTATGAGCTGGCAAAGTCCCGTCTGTCTATCCGTTTTCTGCCGCCTTACAGCGAGGAACGCAGACAGAAAGCCAGTGAATATGCGAAAAAGCATGGGCTGAACAGCCAGCAGGGATAATGTGATAATCAGGGCTGATATGCGGTTAAAATGTCAGGTGCAGACCTGATGTTTTGACCGTTGCCTATCGCCTGTGAGGAAAATATCGGGGACTATGGATTTTGCGAAAATGTGCGTTACAAGGTTTGAACAGGAACTCTGTACACAAAATTCTTTCTTCCATTCTTTAGGCTGATGAAGTATAATAGACAAAAGATAATTTTAGAAGTGAGCTTTTCGGGAGGCAGTATATATGGAAAAAAGTAAGGTAGAATTTGTATATAAAAATATTTCTTCATTAAACAAGATAAGTATAGTGAATAAAAAAATATTTCGTATTTTGCCATATATTTGTGTGCCATCACTTGCTATAGGGGGGATTGCGGTTTTCCTAAAAGAAATGTTGCCTATAAAAGGAGTGTTGCCTAATTATATTAGACTTGTTTGCTTAGTCATATTTTTCTTAACCTTTTTGATGTGGTTGGTGTCTTTCTTTTTTGAATACATTTTCCTGTTTTTATGGAAATGCCCTGTATGTAAAGGAAAATTTCCATGGTATAAGACTACTTTGGGATATTTAGGAGAAGAAGGAGGTAGTCTTGTAAATAAAGAAGTTAAAGATATTTGTGACCGCAAGAATAAGAAAATATCTTTAATTCAATATGAAAATAGCAATTTAATCATTCCCAAAAAGTGTCCGCATTGTGGTGAAGTTATATGGAAAAAATAATTTTTGTAGATTACCTGTAATCTGCCACAACTGAATATGACCGTTAAGGTCAGATGAAGAAACTGATGTATTGAGCGTAAAGCGATCATGCGTCGGTTTTTCTTATTTCATGAGCTGACAGAATTCCGACTGTATATCGCCTGTGAGGAAAGTATCGGAGACTATGGATTTTGCGGAAATGTGCGTTATAGGTAAGTAAAAAACTACTTGATAGAGCGTGAATTGAATTGTTCATATCGGTATGATATAATTTACTGAAATGAAGCAAGAAGGTGGACTTTTGTATGAAAAAATTTTTGAAAATATTGCTAATCATTGTAGGAATAGTTTTTTTGATTTTTGCAGCGCTGATATGTATTGGACTGTTTGTTGATTATGATGACCATATTGAAAATGGTCGCTATACTTATGTTCCGGAAGATGACAATAAAGACAATGCATATGTCGAATTCAATTTGAGTGATTACGATAAAAAGGATTCTGAACTCATATATTATAGTTCTGTCGAAGAAGCTATTTTGAATTCTCCTTTGAATGCTGAAAATGAAGAATTTTCTGTTCCAGAAGATTTTCTTAATCATGTTGATGAAATATTGCATATATGGAATGGCAAACAGTATGATACGATTTTCTATCGAGCAGGAAGTGATAACAATCCCGTTCAAGGTTTTGTGATGGCACGCTGCAAAAAACAGGTGGAGGAAGCAAGTGTACAATATGCATTTATGAATGCTACACCGGTTACAACTAAAGAGGATAGCATTCTTATATCTGATATTACAGAACTAATTCGTTCATCTTTAAAATTAAGTGATTTTCAACAGGACTTGAATCCAAATTATCCAGATACCAGATTTGTTTTTGGCTATGCACATGATAAGGAAATTTACTCATTAGAAGTAGAAGGTCAAAAGCCAGATGGTGTTATTGAAATCAATGTATATGACAGAACGATGTATCTATGGTATTATGATGATTTAAAGAGCGACAAGAGAGGAAACAATCTAAGTTATTCAGTAGATGTGCCAGAGTAATTTTTCAAATTGGCTAATCTGCCACAACTGAATATGACCGTCAAGGTCAGATGAAGAAACCGATGTATTGAGCGTAAAGCGATCATGCGTCGGTTTTTCTTTTTGCAAAATAGTCCGGTGGACTGTTTTGTAAAACCGAAGGAACTGACAGAGCTTGGGACGGGGCGAAGTCAGTTTGTTCGGGCGGGAGTACAGAGGGTGCAACCCTTTGTGCATGGGTACAGGGAATGCAATACCCCTGTGCAGGTCAAGGGCGGCAGCCTTGCCCAGTTAAGTGGCACTTCGCCACTTAATACTGGGTATTACTTGACGCAGAAAGCCGCAAGGAATCAGCTTCGCTGCCCTTCTCCCCTGTCGGGGAAATCAAAAAGAAAAGGAGGAATTCATGTGAAATTAACAAGGCACAATGGACGAGCCGGAAAGAATGGCGTTTATAATCCGAAGCACAATGACCGCAGTTTTGACATTGCCAACAGCGAACACATTGACGAAGAACGAGCCAAACAAAATCTCTATTGGGACTGTTACAATGGCTTCCGCAATTTCAAAAATCCCGAAAAGGAAAATGAGCTGTCTGCCACTTTTGAAGATGTGGAACAGCTTTTTTATCGTCAGCGGTATCGTGATTTTGTGACCGGACAGAACGAAAGAAATGTGAAGAACCGACACCCTGAAAGAAATAAGGAAACCGGAGATTTGCTCAAAAGCAAAAAGACCTGTCCAGAGGAAACGGTCTATCAGATTGGAACGCTTGATAATCATGTTCCACCGGAATTGCTCATTGAGATCGTCACAGAATTTATGGAAATCGTAAATGAGCGTTTCGGTTCTCATGTCCATATCCTGAATTGGGCTCTGCACTTGGATGAAAGTACCCCTCATATTCACGAGCGTCATGTGTTCGACTGTGAAAATCAATATGGGGAGATTGCCCCACAACAGGAAAAGGCTTTGGAAGCACTGGGGTTTGAACTGCCGGAACCGGAGAAGCCAGTCGGAAGAAAAAACAACCGCAAGATGACTTTCGATTCAGCTTGCCGAGTGCTACTGTTTGATGTGGCGAAAAAGCATGGCTTACAACTGGAAGAAGAACCGGAATATGGTGGTCGTGCATATCTGGAAAAACAGGACTATATTCTTTTCAAGCAAAAGGAGCAACTGGCAGCACAGGAGCAAAAGCTGGAAGAACTCACGATGAAGATTGAGGATGTGGAAGCTCTGGTGGATGAGGTTGCCGATATTGCCTATGACAAGGCGGTTGAGGTCGTTGCTGATACTGTGAAACTGGAAACGCACAAGGAGGATATTAAGCTGGTGGAGCAGTCTAAGACATGGGTTCTCTCCCCTGAGCGTAAGGCTTCAAAGAAAGAAATCGAGTATGCAACGAAACGATTGGATGGCGTGATTGCCAGAATCACAAACGCTATGAAATCAACCATTCAGAAAATTCAAACCACGCTGATGAAACCGGAGGTCAAAAAAGCCGGAACGGAGCAAATCAAGAAGAAAGCCAAAAGTTCCATTATAGAGCAGTTGAGCCGCAAGAAGAAAGAAATTGCAGAGCGTGAAGTCAGCCGGACAATTCCGGCGAAAAGCAAAAAACAGGATATGGAACTCTAAGGCACTTGCTGTTTTCACTTTGAAAATGACAGGTGCTTTTGCTTTAGGAAGCAAGAAAATATCTTCCATTCTTTAGGTTGATGAAGTATAATGATAGTAAGAAATTTTTTGTAATGACCTTAATCCAATAAGTGATTTTGCAATTATCAAGTAAAGGATGTAATTATATGAAGAAAGTACTGTTGCTTTTCAGTGTGATTATTATACTCGGTTTAACAGGCTGCTCTAACAAATATTTCAATGACTGGTTTAGCTCTGAACAAAATGAAACGGATAAGATGTGTCAACAAATTATCGAGGCATGTAAGCAACAGGATTCAGAGAAACTCAAATCTCTATTTTCCGAAGAAAGCAAAAAGAACATTGAGAATTTAGACACTGAAATCTCTGCTTTTTTCGATTATATTGAGGGCAGTATCCAAAGTTTTGAGGGCGATTGTGCATCATCAAGTGAAAGCAACTATGGTAAAAGGAAAACGGAATTGGATGGTATGTATCTCATATTGACAGAGAAGGAACGGTATTGTATGAATTTTTATATGTATAGTGAGGATGATGAAAATGCCCAAAATGTGGGGATATATAAAATTGAAATTGCATTAGAGAGCGAAGTGGCTGAGGATAATTTTATATGGGATAATCCCCCAAACGGTATTTTTGTTGGAGGACAAAATTGATTTTTGTTATGAGAGAACATTAAAGTATAAATTTCGGATGGTATAAGAAAAACTGACTACAATTAAATCTTCACAGCTTTACTAAGCAGGAGATCCGAATGATATGCTCCCTTCATGATGACAGTTTGTTTTTTCACTGTCTCTCATAAAGGGAGCATATCAGAAAAGGTCTCCTGCTTTTTTTCCCAAAAACTGAATATGGAACTCTAAGGCACTTGCTGTTTTCGTTTTGAAAATGACAGGTGCTTTTGCTTTAGGGAGCAAGAAAATATCTTCCATTCTTTAGGTTGATGAAGTATAATGTAAGCAACAAACTTGAAGTTTAAGGGAATGATATTATGGATTTTGCTATATTTAGATTGTTTATAAGAGTTTCATTATTTGTTATAGCTTTAATTGCTTGCATTATCTATCTAATTAAAAAAAGAAAACTTATCTATTCGATATTTTTTGATAAAGAAGCGATAAAAAAAGAATATACTGGAAAAAATGATATAATATTTCTTCGATTGGCTAATACCATTCTTGTTATAGTAGCTATTCTTTTAATCTTATATTTGAAAGATTTTGTTTTAGATATGCCTTACATCATAAACAAACAGTATAGTTATGCAGAAGGATATGTAACTGAACAATCTCATGGTGGTGCAGATATATCTTCTGAAAGAAGAAGTATTTTTCTATATGATAAAGTTAAAGATGATGAAATCGAAATCACAGTATTTTCAAGGTATGTTGATAAAAATACTTATTTAAAGGTACAATATCTTCCGCATACGAAATATGGTGCTATTGTAGAAAATAAATAATTCATTCTAAAAAGAAAAATCCCAGTTTGTATAACTGGCAACCCAACCACAATTAAATCTTCACAGCTTTGCTAAGCAGGAAATCTGAAAAGGTCTCCTGCTTTTTTGCACCTAAAATTAAATATGGAACTTTAAGGCACTTGCTATTTTCGTTTTGAAAATGACAGGTGCTTTTTTCGTTTCAGGAAAGGAGTCACATGAATGTATTTGAAATTGTAAAAGAAAATGTTACTGCCCGACAAGCCGCAGAAGCCTATGGCTTGAAAGTGGGTCGCACAGGTATGGCGTGCTGTCCGTTTCACTCGGATATGTCCCCCAGTATGAAGCTGGATGAACGCTATTACTGTTTTGGCTGCGGAGCAACCGGAGACGCTGTTGATCTCACAGCGAAGCTATTCGGTATCGGGCTGAGGGAAGCTGCTGTCAAACTTGCTGAAGATTTTGGTCTTAACTATGACAGCCGACAAAAGCCCAGTGTCCGCCCTCGTATTCGTGAGCCGACACCGGAACAGAAGTATCAAAAAGGAGAAAATCATTGCTACAAGGTGCTGACGGATTATTTTCATCTTCTTAGAGAATGGGAAAAGAAATACGCTCCTAAACAGCCGGATGAGGAATGGAATCCTCTGTTTGCAGAAGCACTGTATAAGAAGAACTATATCGAATATCTGCTTGATATTCTTCTGTATGGTTCATTGGAGGAACGAAAAGCACTTGTGGCAGAACAGAGAAAGGAGGTGTTGAAACTTGAACAGCGAATTGCAGAACTGTCAGCAGACAGAACCATGCACAGTAGAAGAAATCCGAAACAGCTTAGAGCAGAGCGAGAAAGGTAAGGTTTATAATACTGCCGCAAATTATAAGCGTGTTCTGCAATATGACCCACTTTTGAAAGGGGCTATCCGAAAAAATCTTCTGACCGAAAGAATCGACATTGTGAAGTCCCTCGGCTGGTATCGTGACAGCCCGACATTGACGGATGTGGATGTGAAATATCTGCTCCTATATTTTGAAGAAAACTATGGATTGACCGTAGAGAAGAAAATTATAGACGCAGTTGCGGTTATTGCCAATGAAAACCGTTACCACCCTGTCTGTGATTTTCTCAATGCCCTGCAATGGGACGGAACAGAACGCATACGCTTCTGTCTGCACCGCTTTCTCGGTTCTGATACAGATGATTACACCTGTGAAGCATTGAAGTTGTTTCTGCTGGGTGCTATCTCACGAGCCTTTAAGCCGGGGTGTAAATTTGAGGTAATGCTCTGTCTTGTAGGCGGTCAGGGAGCCGGAAAGTCCTCTTTCTTCCGTTTGCTTGCGGTCAATGATGATTGGTTCTCTGATGACTTGAAAAAGCTGGATGATGAAAATGTGTATCGCAAAATGCAGGGGCATTGGATTATTGAAATGTCGGAAATGATTGCAACCGCTAACGCTAAGAGCATTGAAGAAATCAAATCCTTTCTGAGCCGCCAAAAGGAAACCTATAAGATACCGTATGAAACACATCCGGCAGACAGAAAACGACAATGTGTGTTTGGAGGTTCTTCCAATACCCTTGACTTTCTTCCCCTTGACCGAACAGGCAACCGCCGCTTCGTTCCGGTTATGGTCTATCCTGAAAGGGCTGAGGTTCATATTTTGGAAGATGAACAGGCTTCCAGAGAGTATATCAATCAGATGTGGGCAGAGGCTATGGAGATTTACAGAAGCGGCAATTTCCGTCTGAGATTCAGTCCGGCTATGAACGCTTACCTGAAAGCTCACCAAAAGGACTTTATGCCGGAGGACACAAAGGCAGGACAGATTTTAGATTATCTGGAACGCTATTCCGGCAGCATGGTCTGTTCCAAACAGCTTTATAAGGAAGCACTGGGGCATGATTATGACGAACCGAAACAATGGGAACTGCGAGAGATCAACGACATTATGAATAACGCTGTCACAGGCTGGAGGGCGTTCAGCAATCCGAGGTATTTTCCAGAGCCTTACCGTAGACAAAAAGGCTGGGAGCGTATCAGGAACGACAACGAGCCTGACAACAGCATGGATGGTTTTCAAGAAATCCCGACAGAAGAAATGGAACAGTTAGGACTTCCGGAAGAATGGTTGAAGCAAAAATAAAAGCCCGTTGTCGCTTCGGTTGTCGAGCCGGTTGTCGGTCTGGTTGTCGGGCAAAAATCCCGAAAGCCTTGATATTGCGGCACTTTTCCCTCTCTGACAACCATGACAACCAATATTATAAAGAAAAAGGAAATAGTAAAAAGATAGTATCGCCCGATAAAGAAAAAAGTTTTTCTGATGTCCGTTGTCGGAACTTCGTTGTCAGACCTTTCCTTGTCGGGCTTTTTTCATTTAAGGAGGAATATCGTATGACAAATATTGTGAACAGTACACTACCCACCCCAAATAACCATTCGGAGAAAAACAAACCAGATGGAGTTTTTGTGATTAAGCAAGGCAAAACAAATTATAAAGTCAAAGTGTTTTTTGACCATAGTAGCGGTTTGACTGCTGAGGACAGATTGAAACGCATTATTCAGGCAGAAGCAGAGAGAGAATCTGCGTAAGTAATATAAAAAATATCCACGCACCCCCTTGACAAAAGCTTTCAGAGGATACGCTGCTGGCCGCGATGGAAAACGCGGGCAAGGAGGATATGCCAGATGATGCCGAGCGCAAGGGCATCGGAACCCCGGCGACCCGCTCCGGTATCATTGAAAAGCTGGTGTCCTCCGGTTTTGTGGAGCGCAGGAAGTCCAAAAAGATCACAAATCTGCTGCCCACCTCCACCGGCACGGCGCTTATCACCGTTCTGCCCGAACAGCTCCAGTCTCCGCAGCTCACCGCTGAATGGGAGCACCGCCTGAAAGAGATCGAGCGCGGCGAAATCGCCCCGGACAGCTTCATGGATGGGATCGCCGCCATGCTGAATGAGCTGGTGCAGACCTACAAGCCCATCCCCGGTGCGGAAGTCCTGTTCCCCTCCGGGCGTGAGGTGGTCGGCAAGTGTCCCCGCTGCGGAGCCGAGGTGACGGAATCACCGAAAGGCTTTTTCTGCGAGAACCGTGCCTGTTCCTTTGTTCTCTGGAAAAACAGCCGCTTTTTCACCGCCAAGAAAAAGGCGCTGACGAAATCTCTTGCCGCTGCGCTTTTGAAAAATGGCCGCGCCCCGCTGAAAGGCTGCTACTCGGAAAAAACCGGGAAAACCTATGATGCCGTCGTTCTTCTGGAGGATGATGGGCAGCACACGGGCTATAAGCTGGTGTTCGACAATGGCTGATGCGCCGCGTATGGATCACAAGCAGCTCCGCCGCGCCAAGAAGCTCATTCGGAAGCTCTGCTGTAATTACGATCACGGCAACTGCCTCGCGCTGGATGATGGAGAGCCTTGCGTCTGCGTACAGGGTATTTCCTACTCGCTGCTGTGCAACTGGTTCCGAAACGCGGTACTTCCCGCCGACCATGAGCTGCTGGCCGACGTGATGCGGGAAAGGCCGGGAAAGCGCTGCGCCGTCTGCGGTAAGCCGGTCTATTCTTCCTCCAATCGCACCAAATATTGCCCCGCCTGCGCCAAGCAGGAGCGTCGAAAGCAGGACGCCAAACGGAAGCGTAAACAATACTGGAACCTCCGCAAATAGAGACTGGGAAAGCCCCGTGCCGCAAGGCTTTTCCCATGCCGGATTGCAAGTGGCTGCGTCATTCTATCCGCAAGCGCAAAAACGGCCTCTATCTGCGGAGAATTGCCCCTGTGCAGGATGTGTTTTCTTCTGCGCAGGGGCGCTATTTTTTCTGAAAGGAGATCATCATGGCTGAAAAACAAACCAACAAAGACCGGATGCGGGAGATCGTTGACAGCATCGAAAATGGCATCAAGGAGCTGTTCGAGAGCGATAAGTACCGGAAGTACCTTGCCACCATGAGCCGCTTTCACCGCTACTCGGTCAATAATACCATGCTCATCTATATGCAGCGCCCCGACGCAACCCATGTGGCGGGCTTCAACAAGTGGCGCGATCAGTTCGGCAGGAACGTCCTGAAAGGCGAAAAAGGCATTCGCATCATCGCTCCTACTCCCTATAAGAAAAAGGTCGAGGAAATCAAGACCGACCCCGAAACCAATGCGCCGGTGCTGGACGCAGACGGCAAGGCCATCATTGAGGAAAAGGAAATCCGTATCCCTATGTTCAAGGTGGTATCCGTCTTTGACGTGTCGCAGACTTCTGGAAAGCCCTTGCCCCAGCTTGCCGCCGATCTGAGCGGCAATGTGCAGCAGTATGAGGTTTTCATGGAGGCGCTGCGCCGTGCTTCTCCCGTTCCGATGGAGATAAAGCCCGTTGCGCGGGATACGGACGGCTTTTTCAGCATTAAGGCGCAGAGCATCACCATCCGCGCCGGTATGAGTGAGGTGCAGACGGTATGCGCCGCCGTCCATGAGATTGCCCACGCCAAGCTCCACGACTACGAACACATGACGGAGCTTGCGGACGATGGTGAGACGATCCTTGTCCCCGGCGAAAAGAGCCGCAACACCGAGGAGGTCGAGGCCGAAAGCATCTCCTATGCGGTCTGCCAGTATTACGGCATTGAAACGGGCGAAAACAGCTTCGGCTATATCGCCACATGGTCAAAGGGCAAGGAGCTGAAAGAGCTTCGCGCCAGTCTGGAAACCATCAACAAGACGGCTTCCGAGCTGATTACGGACATTGACCGGCACTTTGCGGAGATTTGCAAGGAGCGCGGCATAGACCGGGAGAATTTGGCCGCTGCGGAGCAGCCAAGCGTGGAAGCGCCAGAGGCGGAAAAGCTCTACATGGTGGACAACGACAAATACATTCACGTTCAGCGCAGCGACACAGGCATTGATTACACCATCTATGACGCCGGTTCCGCAAAAGTGTTGGATGGCGGCGTACTCGACGGCACCGAACAGCAACTGTCCACAGCGGCGCTTGAGGTTTGCAAACTCCACAATATTGGCGGTGCTGCGCCGATCCGCCTTGCACCGCTGGAGCTGTTGAAAGACTTGCAGGAGGCAAACGAGTTGCCCCTCGGTGCTGGCGAACAAATCACCAGCACAGTCGTTGTTCCCACCGATGCGGCAGATAATATGCTCCCGGAGCTGGAACAGGCCGTCCCGATGCCTGACCCCACGCTGACGGTGGACGATATGCGCAGCTATGGGTATCTGGATAGCGATATGCTCCCACTTTCCAAGGATCGGGCAGTGGAGCTGCTGGAACATGACATCACGGTTTATATGCTCTATCCCGACAACGCCGAGGAAATGGTCTTTGAAGCCGAGGACATCATCAAGCACGACGGAATGTTCGGCGTCACAAGACCGGATTGGGATGCGGTCAAAGGCCATATTCCTCCCCGCGATGTGGAGCAGCGTTTTTTGAACAGTCCCACCGATGCTATGGCGATCTACCAACTGCGCCGGGATGCGCCGGTGGAGCTGCGTTTTGCCAATCTCGGCAGTCTGGCCGCGCCGCCTGACCCTGCCAACTATGAAGCCGTCTATACCCGTGAGGTGTACCCGGACGATGATACCGGCAGAATCCTTGAAAACTTTTACTACATTTTCAACGACGAGCGCCCCGGCGATTTTGTGGGACACAGCCTCTCCGTCAGCGACATCGTTGCGCTGAAACAGGACGGCAAGGTATCCTATCACTACTGTGACAGCATGGGATTTCAGGAGCTGCCCGCCTTTCAGAAACCGGAGAATTATCTGAAAGCCGCCGAGATGTCGATGGAAGATGACTACGGCATGATCGACGGCATTATCAACAATGGCCCCAAACAGCCCACCGTCGCCGACCTTGAAGCACAGGTCAAGGCCGGTATGTCCATCTCCTTGATGGATTTGGCAGAGGCGGCACACCGGGAAAAGAAGAAATCTGTGCTGGAGCAGCTCAAAAGCCAACCGGCCCAAGAACGTCCACACAAAACAGCGCCCAAAAAGAGCGCGGAAAAGGAGCTTTGATATGAAAATCACCTTTGAAGAACGCCAGCTTATGAGCCTCTACAACACCGGCACCCGCACGGGCTTGATCGCGGCGCTGGAGGAAATGCGCGGCTACCTCGCTGCGGATGAAACGGAGCTGCGGGAGCTGACGGACAGCGCCATCGCAAAGCTGCGCGGGATGAGCGACGCGGAATATGACGCGCTCGACCTGTTCCCCGATTTTGAAAAGGAGGATATGGATGCCGAGTAAAGTACAGATCTATGCGCAGATGGCAGACCGCACGGCGGAGCAGATCACGGGAAGCTACCAGAAGTGGACGGCATTTCTGACCACCGCCGCAAGGCTGTATAAGTACCCCTACAATGAACAGCTCATGATTTTCGCCCAGCGCCCGGAAGCCACGGCCTGCGCGGAATACGACCTCTGGAATAAGCAGATGCGCCGCTATGTGCGGCGAGGCAGCAAGGGCATCGCCCTTGTGGATACCAGCAGCGACCAACCAAAACTCCGATATGTATTCGATGTTTCCGATACCAGCGGCGGCGAGAACTCTCGCCGCCCTTATCTTTGGGAATACCGGCAGGAGCATCGTGAGGTGGTATCTGCGGCGCTGGAGCAGCGCTTCGACGTTTCCGGTGAAAGCGGGCTTGCCGATCAGTTGGAGCGTGTGGCGGCGCAGCTTGTAGATGAATACTGGCACGACAATCGGCGCGATATTGTCGGCATCGTTGACGGTTCCTTTTTGGAGGACTATGATGAGTTCAACATCGGAGCCGCTTTTCGGAACGCCGCCGTTGTCAGCACCACCTATGCGCTGCTGTCCCGCTGCGGGATGCAGCCGGGAGATTACTTCGAACATGAGGATTTTCTGAACGTCTTTGATTTCAACACCCCTCAGACCGTCTCCGCCCTTGGAACGGCCATCAGCCAGTCCAGCGAGCTGGTGCTGCGGCAGATCGAAGTCACCATCAAGAATTATGAGCGCGAGAAAATCGCGGAAAGGAGCGAAAGCCATGAGCGAACTGACCTACACCCGCAGCGGGGATTATCTGATTCCCGACCTGAGCCTGACCGAGCAGCCGCAAGCCCCGCTGGGCAAGTACGGCAGGATGCGGAAGAATTACCTGAAGGAGCATCGTCCGGTGCTGTGGAACAGCCTGCTGCTGTCCGAGAAGCTGTACCCCCATCTGCGGGAGATCGACGAGGCGGCGAACAACCGGCTGGAACAGATGATGCCGGAGCTGATGAAGTCGGCGGGCGTGACGGAATCGCTGAAAGCCAGCGACCCGATGAAGTGGGTAGGGCTGATGAACACGCTGAAAGCGCAGGCCGAGGAAACGATCCTCACGGAACTGGTGTTCAGCTAAATATGTTCGATGCCCCTGCTGGGGCGCAGATGTCCTTCTTCCCCTCAGAGGCAGAACAAATTCAATCCATCGCAGAAGCGGAGAGTGTAACACCCTCCGCTTTTTCTATGTTCATTTCTCAGGATGATATTGACCACATCCTGCGCGCGGGCGGTAATGCGGATGCAGCGCGGATGAAAATTGCTGCGGAATTCTCCAAGCAAAAACCTTTAGAGGATCGCGCGGTATTTCTCGAAAAGCTCTACTACGGCGGCAACGGCCTGATTACGGATAACGGCAGGTTTTCCGCATGGTACGGGGACGATGGTATCCATATTGCAACCGGAGATACCTCTCGCTATCTTCGTTCTGCCCAAGTGATAGGCTGGGCAGATGCGGCGGAGCGTATCGAGGAGCTTCTGGACGGCGGCGCATTTGCCACCAATCTTGAGGTCACGGAAGCCCCGCGCTATGAGCGGCTGGGTATTGCTGTGGATGTCTGGAACCTTTATCACGATTTCTCGGATGAAGCAAAGTCGCTGGGGTATCTGTCCTGCTTGGGTAATATCCATAGCACCAGCTTTCCAGAGGAAACGGAGCGTCTGACGGACGATCTGCTGAATCCGGCGTTCCGGGATAGGCTCCTGTCGGAATACAAGGTATTCATGGACGCCTACCGCGAAAACCGTGCGCTGCTGCGCTTCCATTACCACAAGTCGCAGGCACTTCTCACACGTTTGGAAGATTTGTCCCTTCCGCGAAAGGAATTCCGCTCCGATATGGAGGCTATTCCAGAAACCGGCAGGTTTATCACCGAAGATGAAATTGCGGCTTCTCTTGCAAACGGGAGCAGCTTTGAGGGTGGAAAGACCCGCATCTATGCGTTTTTCCAGACTTCGCACACTCCCAAGGAGAATGCCGATTTTCTGAAAAAGGAGTACGGCATCGGCGGGCATACCCATGCCGTATCCAGAGAAAGCGGCAGCTACGAGGATCACGGCAGCAAAGGCATCACGCTGAAAAAAGTGGGCTGTGCAGATGTTCAGATGAATTGGAACAAGGTCGCTTCGCGTATCTCTGAGCTGATTCGGATGAACCGCTATTTTACACCAGACGAACAGGCGCTTTATGATAAGGCGCAGGCACAGGATGTGGTGCGAAACACCGCCTACGACAGCTATAACGCCATCAAGGAAGCCCACCCGGACGACATCGTGCTGTTTCAGGTGGGCGATTTCTTTGAGATTTACGGCGAGGACGCAAAACAGGCGGCGGAGCTGCTTGACCTCAACCTTACCACAAGAGAGATACCCGGCGCTGGCCGTGTGGAGATGTGCGGCGTACCGTCGCACAATTTAGAGATGTATGTAGAGAAATTGCGCGATAAGTATGATGTGACGATTGCCGAAGCGCCAGACTTTAGAGGTGAGCGCCACATTTACACGCTGCGTTCTATCGACCATGAAGCAGAAGCCGCCATCAATGCTTATGAAGCAGAGTTCGGCGCGGACGGCACGAGGGTGTTCCGCGATCCTGCCGCCGATGTGCCGCAGCCCACGGTACGGGAGCTGTTTGACGGGTACAAGCTGACTGTTGGCAACGCGCTTTCCAAAGATACGACTTTTGTCAATGCCTGCCGCAATTCAGACCGCCAGAACGCTTATCTGGAGGGTGCGGACGCTATCCGTCGTATTGTCACGGCATCTGATGATCTCCAGCTTGTCCGCCTGTACTTTGATATGCCCGCGTTCCATAACCGGCTGCATCAGGAGCTTTTGGAGGAACTGTATCCCACGCTGGCAGCGACGGTCGCACCCTCTCCCTATCAAATCACACAGGAGGACATTGACAACGCGCTTCTGGATTGGCACAACAACCTAAAGGGCAAGCAGGAAGTTGCACTATATATGCAGGCGCATGGGCGAGAACGCAGCACCGCCGCATGGCTGGCTGCAAAATATGGCTGGGAAGATAGCAAAACTCCCATGTATATCCATGTAGGAAACGCCGAGCCGGTGACGCTCACATGGGCGCAGGTACAGCGGCGGTTGGCACAGCTCATCCGCGAGAATAAATTTTACGATGAGAATGAGCGACTGCGGTTATTTTCACCTGACCGATACTCCATTCGTCTGCATCCCGGCGAGGGCGGAATTACCGGCATTTGGGATGAGGTGTTGGAACGGTTCTGCGGAGATGGGGAACAAACGCTCCGCTTTGCAGAACAGAATAACGCCATTGCTTACTTGGATGGCATCAAACGGGATATGGGAATTGAGCTATCCCCTCCGGCGTTTACAACACCGCTTGGCTATACTTATCATATTGGAGATCGCATTTCATCCATAGAGTTAGACCACATAGCAGCAGTCGGCGTTATCGCGCGTGTAGATGAAGATCACGTCTGGCACACGTTACCGAACGTACCCGGACAGGAACCTGTCAGCATCGACCGCAATTCCTTTGAACGCTACCTCGACACCAGATATTTCGAGGTTTCTGAAGCGGAGCCGCAGCGCGTCATTGCGGCGCAGCACACAGAACAGCCAACCCCGGAGACGCCGCAAGCGGTTCAAACCCTTGTGGGTCAGCGCGTAGAAATTGACGGTACGCTCTATACTATTGATTCCGCAGATGAAACTGTCGCGCATCTCAGCAACGTTCCATCATCCAGCGAGAACAATCACGAGCCGGAACACAGAACCGAACCGGTTTCTGCTGTCCTCACACGAATTGCAAATCAGGGTCGTGAGCTTGCGCCGAATATTTCGGCATATCAGGCGCTTCGTGCAGAGCATCCCGAAAAGCTCATCGGTGTCCGTGTCGGAGAACGGCTGCTTTTTTATGGCGCGGATGCAGAACGAGCCGCCAGCGCTTTGAATCGCCGCCTGCTGCAACGCGATATTCCCGGTATGGGCGAAACCGCTGTGACCGGCTATGATTTTGGACAATGGGCAAGCGCCGCAAAGCGGCTGCTGGAGCATGGACACAGCTTCGTGTTTGCGCAGCCAAATGAAACCGACGGCTATGATGTTATCAACGAGGCCGATGCCAAGGAGTATATCCCCATTGGCATGGAGTTGGAGATTGACGGACGGAAGTTTGTCATTGACAGCGTAAATTTCGGCACGGATGAAGTATCTCTGCGCGATGTGACTTTTCAAAACAGGCAGGGCTTTCCCATTTTCCGCGCTGAACACATTGCGTTTATACGCTCGTTTGTTGAAGAGCAGGAACGGGAGCAGCCGCAGCCTGTCACCAAACCCGTCGCGTTCTATCCTGCCGAGAAAACGCATTTGCCCTACGACATAGAAATCCAAACGCTGCACATCCCGGAACCGGAGCATGACCCGCCCTCTGCGGAACCCGCCAAGCCTGAACCGCCTGCCATGAGCGAGGAAGAAGCTCTGATTCTGGATCAGGAAGGGCGCGCGGCACTTTCGGAAATGGGCGAATTCGTGCCTGATTTTGATGATGCCATCTCACAGGCCGAGATCGACGAGCCTCCCGCACACCGTCCTGCGGTATCTATCCCCCTTGATGGCGAGTGGCAGGGCTTTCCCAGCGTCGCCGCTGCGGAGCAGGCCGCTTATGCCGACTTCAAGGCGGCAAGCCACCGCGACGCGCAGAATTTCCACATCACCGATGATGCCCTCGGCGTCGGCGGTGCAAAGGCAAAGTTTCGGGCAAATATGGCGGCTATCCACCTCCTGCAAGAGCTGGAGTTTGAGGGCTTACAGGCCAGCCCGGAGCAGCAGGAAATCCTCTCCCGCTATGTGGGCTGGGGCGGTTTGGCAGATGCGTTCGATGAAAATAAACCAAACTGGTCGGACGAGTTTGCAGAGCTGTACGCCACACTCTCCCCGGAGGAATACGCTGCGGCCAGAGCGTCCACGCTGAATGCCCATTACACCAGCCCCACCGTTATCAAGGCGATCTATGAAGCGGTCGGCAATATGGGCTTCCAGAGCGGCAACATTCTGGAGCCGTCTATGGGCGTTGGCAACTTTTTTGGCCTGCTGCCGGAACAGATGCAGGGCAGCAAGCTCTACGGCGTGGAGCTGGACAGCATCACCGGACGCATTGCCAAGCAGCTTTATCCCAAGGCGGACATTACCATCGCGGGCTTTGAAACAACGGACAGAAAAGACTTTTACGACCTCGCCGTGGGCAACGTCCCGTTCGGACAATATCAGGTAGATGACCGGGCTTATAACAAGCTCGGTTTTTCCATTCACGACTACTTCTTTGCCAAAACCCTCGACCAAGTGCGTCCGGGCGGCGTGATCGCGTTTGTGACCTCCCGCTACACGATGGACAAGCAATCGCCCGAAGTCCGCAGGTACATCGCGCAGCGGGCGGAGCTGCTGGGTGCCATTCGTCTGCCCAACAATGCGTTCCGCGCCAACGCCGGTACGGATGTGGTTTCGGACATTCTCTTTCTCCAAAAGCGTGACCGTCCCATTGAGATCGAACCGGATTGGGTACACCTCAGCCAGAATGGGGATGGCTTTGCCATCAACCGCTATTTTGTTGACCACCCGGAGATGATTTTAGGCAGGCAGACCTCCGAAAGCACCCAATACGGCAAGCAGGATTTCACCGTTGTCCCCATTGAGGGGCTGGCGCTTGCAGATCAGCTCCATGATGCCGTGAAAAACATTCGCGGCACCTATCAGGAGGCGGAACTGCCAGAGCTGGGCGAGGGCGAACAGATCGACACGTCCATCCCCGCAGACCCCAACGTGAAAAACTACTCCTACACCGTGGTGGACGGCGATGTGTACTACCGGGAAAACAGCCGCATGGTCAAACCGGAGCTGAACGCCACCGCCGCCGAGCGTGTCAAGGGCATGGTCGCGCTGCGGGATTGCGTGAATGAGCTGATTGCCCTGCAAATGGACGAGTACAGCGCAGAAAGCCGGATTCAGGAAGCGCAGACCGAGCTAAACCGCCTCTATGATGCGTTCTCCGCAAAACATGGCCTAATCAATGACCGTGCGAACCGTCTTGCGTTCTCTGACGATTCCTCTTACTACCTCCTGTGTTCACTGGAAGTGCTGGACGACGACGGAAAGCTGGAGCGCAAGGCGGATATGTTCCACAAGCGCACTATCAAGCAGCAGCGCAGCGTAGATTCTGTGGATACCGCCAGCGAAGCCCTTGCTGTCTGCATCGGAGAAAAAGCCTGCGTCGATCTCGACTTTATGGCCTCCCTCATGGGCGGCAGCGAGAAAATCCCGCAGATCGTTGAGGATTTGAAGGGTGTCATTTACAAGGAACCCAACAGCGGCCCGTTTGACTTGCAGGACGGCGGCGAGCATTGGGCGAAGGGCTGGCAAACGGCGGACGAATATCTCTCTGGCAACGTCCGGCAGAAGCTCCGCACCGCACAGCGTGTGGCAGCGCGCGACCCGTTCTTCACCGGGAATGTGGACGCCCTGATTGCTGCCCAGCCGAAAGACCTTGAAGCCAGTGAGATTGAGGTGAGGCTGGGTGCGACATGGCTTGATAAGAAGTACATCGAGCAATTCATGTACGAAACCTTTGAAACGCCCCGCTATCTGCGCGGACAAATCGAGATCAGCTATGTCCCGTACACCGCAGAATGGCAGGTTTCCCGCAAGAGCATGGTGCGCTACAACGATGTGGCGGCATTCACCACCTACGGCACAGACCGCGCCAGCGCCTACCGGCTGCTGGAGGATGCACTGAACCTCCGCGACATTCGCATCTACGATACCATTGAGGATGCAGACGGACGGGAGCGCCGTCTCCTCAACGCCAAGGAAACCACCCTTGCCGCGCAGAAGCAGCAGCTTATCCGGGATGCGTTCAAGGACTGGATTTGGAAAGACCCGGAGCGGCGCGAAACGCTGGTACGGCAATACAACGAGGAAATGAACAGCACTCGTCCCCGCGAGTATGACGGCAGCCACATCGTTTTCTCTGGGATGAACCCTGAAATTATCCTCCGGGAGCATCAGAAAAACGCCATCGCCCATGTGCTGTACGGCGGGAATACGCTGCTGGCACACGAGGTCGGCGCGGGAAAAACCTTTGAAATGGTAGCCTCTGCGATGGAATCCAAGAGGTTGGGACTGTGCCAGAAATCCATTTTTGTCGTGCCGAACCATCTGACGGAACAGTGGGCATCCGAGTTTCTGCGGCTCTACCCTTCGGCCAACATCCTTGTCACTACCAAGAAGGACTTTGAAACCCACAACCGCAAGAAATTCTGCGCCCGTATCGCCACCGGCGACTATGACGCTGTTATCATCGGCCACTCGCAGTTTGAGCGTATCCCCATCAGCCCGGAGCGGCAGGAGCGGCTCCTTCATCAGCAGATTGAGGAAATCACCGATGGCATTCAGGATACCAAGCTCGCAGGCGGCAACAGCTTTACCATCAAGAGCTTGGAGCGCACGAAAAAGGGGCTGGAGGCGCGGCTGAAAAAGCTGCAAGCCAGCGACCGCAAGGATGATGTGATTTACTTTGAACAGCTCGGCGTAGACAGGATGTTTGTGGACGAGTCGGACAATTATAAAAATCTTTTCCTCTATACGAAGATGCGCAACGTGGCAGGGCTTTCTACCACCGATGCGCAGAAATCCTCGGATATGTTCTCCAAGTGCCGCTACATGGATGAGCTGACCGGTGGGCGCGGCGTGGTGTTTGCCACCGGCACCCCGGTTTCCAACTCCATGACAGAGCTTTACACCATCCAGCGCTATTTGCAGCATGACCGGCTGCAAGAGATGGGTATGGGCCACTTTGATTGCTGGGCAAGCCGCTTTGGTGAAACCACCACCGCGCTGGAGCTTGCCCCGGAGGGCACCGGCTACCGGGCAAGGACGCGCTTTGCAAAGTTTTTCAACTTGCCCGAATTGATGAATCTGTTCAAAGAGGTTGCCGACATCAAAACGGCGGATCAGCTCCACTTGCCCACGCCGGAGGTTGCGTACCACACCATCGCCACCAAACCCACGCAGATCCAGCAGGACATGGTGAAAGCCCTCTCGGAACGAGCGTCCAAGGTACACAGCGGTGCGGTCAGCCCGGATGTGGACAATATGCTCAAAATCACCTCGGACGGACGCAAGCTGGGGCTTGACCAGCGCATCATCAATCCCATGCTCCCCGACGAGGAAACCACCAAGGTCAATCAGTGCGTGGCGAATATTCTCCAATACTGGCGTGACGGTGAGGCGGATAAGCTGACGCAGCTTGTGTTCTGCGACATTTCCACGCCAAAGACCGCACCCTCGCATCGGACAGCAAAGGCGTCCCCCGGTACGCTGGACAACCCGGAAATCCGTGCGCTGGAGAGTGCAATTCCGTTGGAAGAAAGCTCTGACACGCCGTTTACGGTCTATGAGGATGTGCGTCAAAAGCTCATAGCCGCCGGGATGCCCCCGGAGCAAATCGCGTTCATCCACGACGCCAACACGGAGGTCAAAAAGCGGGAACTGTTCGCAAAGGTACGCAGCGGTCAAGTGCGCGTCCTGATGGGCAGCACGGCCAAGATGGGCGCGGGCACCAACGTGCAGGATCGTTTGGTCGCACTTCACGATTTGGATTGCCCGTGGCGTCCCCGTGATCTCACGCAGCGAAAAGGCCGCATCGAGCGTCAGGGCAATCAGAACAAGCTCGTTCATGTCTGCCGCTATGTGACCGAAGGGACATTTGACGCCTACCTCTGGCAGACCGTTGAGAACAAGCAGAAATTCATCTCTCAGATCATGACCTCAAAATCCCCGGTTCGCTCCTGTGAGGACGTGGACGCTACGGCGCTGTCCTTTGCGGAGATCAAAGCGCTATGCGCCGGTGATCCCCGCATCAAAGAGCGCATGGATTTGGACATCGAGGTGTCCAAGCTCAAAATTATGAAAGCAGACCACAACAGCAAGCAATTCCGCTTGGAGGACAGTCTGCTGAAATACTTCCCGGAAAAGATAGAGGAACACAAGGGCTTTGTTCGTGGGCTGGAGGCGGATATGCAGACCCTCGCGGCGCATCCGCTCCCGGCAGAGGGCTTTGTCGGCATGGAGATTCGCGGCGACCGGCTCACCGATAAGGAAAACGCCGGTGCCGCGTTGCTGGATACCTGCAAGGAGGTCAAGGGCAAAGACCCGGTACAGATCGGCAGCTATCGCGGCTTTACCATGTCCGTTGCCTTTGATTCCATGTGGAAAACGTACACGCTGACGCTGAAAGGCCGGATGACACATCGCGTTGAACTCGGTTCGGATGCCAGAGGCAACCTTGTCCGCATCGAGAACGCGCTGGATAAAATGCCGGAGCGTTTGCGCAGTGTTCAGGATCAGCTTGAAAACCTCTATAACCAGCAGGCAGCGGCAAAGGCTGAGGTCGGTAAGCCGTTCCCGCAGGAGCAGGAGCTGACCGCAAAGACTGCACGGCTCATCGAACTGGATATGGAGCTGAATCTGGACGGCAAGGGACAGCCGCAGCCTGAGCAGGCGATTGCAAAATCGGCGCGGCCTTCCGTTCTGGATAGGCTGAAAGCGTCGCCTGTTCATGGCGCACCGGAAAAGCCCCACAAAAAAGAAATGGAGGCACGATAATGAAAAATCTCCCCGTTTACAAGCACCCGGCAGCCTACGCCAGAGAGCATGACGAGCTTGCGGCCTACCGCGCTTCTAATCAGGCGAACGCAGCCTGCAAGGAAGCGATTGAAGCCGCCATCCGCGACCACTACCGGGATAACCGGCTGGATGCAGCAGCGGTCGATCAGGTGGTGCAGCAGTTCGGCTATGACCGCGCATTTCATATCCTCGCCATCACCGTCTGTCAGGCAGATTGGGACAGACGGTATTCTCCCGACAACAGGGCTTGGGCAAACGCCATGTCCATCCCCGCCAATCCTGACGCATGGGGTACTGACCGCAACTGCTATCTGGCCGTCAGCAGCCATCCCGGTCTGGTCGATCTGTTTCTCAGCCAGACCCGCAAAGCCTATGCGCAGGAGCGGCAGAAAACCTCTGTCCGGGACAAGCTGAAAAAGCCGCCTGAAACAACTTCGCCGAAAATTTCGGCGAAGTCCAAAGCCCCGGAGCGCTGAGCGATGGCAAAACGTAAGCGGGACGTTCAGCTCAAATTCCGCGTCACGCCGCAGGAACGGGAAATGATTGAAACGAAGATGGCGCAGTTCGGCACCACCAACATGGCGGCGTATCTCCGCAAGATGGCGATTGACGGATATGTGGTGAAGCTCGACCTTCCGGAGCTGCGGGAGCTGGTGTCCCTGCTTCGGTATTCCAGCAACAACCTCAACCAGCTTACCCGCCGCGCTCACGAAACAGGCCGCATCTATGAGGCCGATTTGGAGGACATTCAGCAAAGTCAGGAACGGATATGGACGGCGGCAGAGAAAATCGTTTCCTCGCTGGCGGCGCTGAAATAAGTCGCAGGGGCGGCGGTCACTCCGCCGCCCCTGTTCACACAAAGCAAAAGCCTCGCATTGTTGCAAAGCGCGCGCTGTCATGGTATTCTGATATTAGAAAAGCATAACGTCTTTGAAAAGGAGGCCGTCAAATGTCTATTCTGAAAATTATCCTTGTGCCGCTATCGCTTATCCTGTCCCTGTTCGTCTGGCTGTGCGCGGGGCTGCTGTCTTGCTCCGGCTTCGTGTTCAAGCTGGCAAGCGGCCTGCTCTCCCTGTTGGCCATCGCCGTGATGATTACCTACTCTGTAAAAAACGGCATTATCCTCCTTGTGCTGGCGTTTCTAATCAGCCCGATGGGACTTCCGCTGCTGGCGGTGCAGGGACTTGGCAAGCTGCAAGACGTGAACGCTGCCATGAAAAACTTCATCCATAGTTAAAGCGCAAGCCGGGGCGAACGCCTCGGCTTGCTTTTTCATAAATTCTGTTTTTGATTTTACTCAAAGAGATTGTAAAAACTACCCCTCCGTGCTATAAAATCCTATTTATCAAGCGAGAGCCAAGGCTTCATCTGGCACGAGGAATGGAAGCTGTATGCGCCGAATAATCTGATGCACATGATAGATAAAGGGGTAGTGTAAAGCGGTCTGCTACGGCAGGCCGTTTGACTTTTCAAGGAGGTGTCCAACATGGCAACCACGCGCCTGATGCCTCTGCACACCGGCAAAGGCCGCACGGTGGGACAGGCCATCAGCGCTATCATCGACTACACCGAAAATCCGCAAAAGACGGACGGCGGCAGGCTCATAACAAGCTGGCAGTGCGACAGCAGGATCGCCGATGCCGAGTTCCTTTTCGCCAAAAATCAATACACCCAAAAGACCGGCAGAGTGCGCGGCGAGGATGATGTGATCGCCTACCATCTACGGCAATCCTTTGTTCCCGGAGAGATCACACCGGAGGACGCGAACCGTTTGGGCTGTGAGCTGGCCAAGCGCTTCACCAAGGGCAATCACGCCTATATCGTCTGCACCCATATCGACAAAGCCCATATTCACAATCATGTGATCTGGAACTCCACCGCACTCAGCCAGACCCGGAAATTCAGAAACTTTTGGGGCAGCAGCCGCGCCGTGCGGCGGCTCAACGATACCATCTGCATCGAGAACGGCTACTCCATCGTGGAGAATCCGAAGCGCCACGGCAAGAGCTACAACAAGTGGCTGGGCGACAAAAAGAAGCCCTCCCACCGGGAGCGGATATGCGCGGCCATTGACGATGCGCTGGCGCAAAAGCCCGACAGCTTTGAAACGCTGCTGGAGCTGCTGCGGCGGGCCGGGTATGAGGTCAAGGGCAAGAAAGTCCCGTCCCTGTTAGGCGGCGAACAGAAAAAATCCATTCGCATGGATACCCTCGGCGACGGTTATACTCCCGCAGATCTCCGCGCGGTGATTGCAGGTGAAAAGGCGCATACGCCGCAAAAGAATGTCGCCGCGCCGGTCAAACCGGAAAAGCGCAGCGGGAATCTGCTGGTGGACATTCAGGCCAAGTTACGCGCGGGCAAGGGTGCCGGTTATGCGCGTTGGGCGACGTTGTTCAACCTGAAACAGATGGCACAGACGGTGGCCTATCTGCAAGACCATGAGCTTTTAGATTACGCCGTTCTCTCAGAGAAAGCGGCGGCAGCGTCCGCTCACTTCAATGAGCTTTCCGCAAGGATCAAGGCTTCGGAAACACGCATGGCCGAGATTGCGGTGCTGCGGGAGCATATTGTCAATTACGCCAAGACCCGCGATACCTACGTTGCCTATCGCAAGGCCGGGTACTCCAAGAAATTTCTTGCAGAGCATGAAAGCGAGATCACGATCCACAAGGCCGCAAAGAACTACTTTGATAGACTGGGCTTCAAAAAGCTGCCCACCATCAAGGCGCTGAATACCGAGTACGCCAAGCTGCTGGCGGAGAAGAAAGCGGCCTACGCCGACTACCGAAAAGCCCGTGAGGAAATGAAAGAGCTGCTGACGGCCAAGGCCAATATCGACCGTATTCTGGAGCTGGACAAGGAGCAGGAGGAAGCGAATGAACGACGGGAAAAAGAGGCAGAGCAGCGCTGAGCTGCCTGCCCATAAGCGATTTGCAAAATCGCGCAGCCGATGGATTTATCCATCGTTCCAGAACACAGTTTTTGTGTTCTGCGGGGATTGGGGCAGCGCCCCAACAGAGCATGAAACAGGCGGGCTCCGTGTAAACGGAATCCGCCTGTTTTTGCAAAGTGGGTACCGCTTTGCATTGCTTGCCGCTTTCTTGCCCCCGTTCGTACCCCCGTTTTCCCCTCTACCCATACTACAATCCGAAAGGGGCGTTTTGGCCAGTTTCGGAGGACTTTTTCAAAAAATGTCGCTCCTATCCGTAACTTTGCTCTGAACACTTCGCCGGATGCCTTGTGTTTCTTCGGATATTCGTATATAATGTATCGTGTTGAGTATTATCCATGCGGAGGTGCGGTATGAACGGGATCAAGGGCTATATCTCCATTCGGGAGGCGTCTTACCGTTGGGGCGTGTCGGAGCGGCGGGTCAACCAATATTGCGCCGAGGGGCGGATCCCCGGCGCGTCCCGGTTCGGGCGCTCATGGGCGATCCCGGAAAACGCGGAAAAGCCCTCCGACCCGCGCTTCAAGGGGCAGCACCGCGATTCCGGCAGGACAAGCACCTGACGAATCCCCTCCGCATTGGAATTGGAAGCATCCGCAAAAAGGAAGTGAACGCTATGACTTGCGACGAGAGCTTGTACCGCCAATATCTGAGCGGTGACGACGAAGGGCTTAATGCCCTGATGAAAAAATACGGCGACCCCCTGACCCTGTATATCGACGGCTATCTGCACGACGTTCACGAGGCGGAGGAGCTGATGCTGGATGTTTTCGCCTATCTGTTCACGAAAAAGCCAAAAGTACGGGACGGCGGCTTCAAGGCGTATCTCTATAAGGCGGCGCGGCACATGGCACTGCGCCACAAGAGCAAGCGAAAACCGCTATTCAGCCTCGATGCGCTGACCGGTGAGCCGGACGAACGGCTGCTGGCGGAGGAGGTCATACGGACGGAGGAGCGAAACCGCATCCTGCACTTCTGCATGGATGAAATGAACCCGGACTACCGGGAGGTTTTGTACCTCACCTATTTCGAGGATATGAGCTACGCACAGGCGGCGGAGGTCACGGGGAAAACGGTAAAACAGATCACCAACATGGTGTATCGCGGAAAAGAAAGCCTGCGAAGGCTGCTGGAACGGGAGGGAATCACAAATGCGGAGTCATGAGGAGCGCGTCGTGGAGACGAAGCGGCGCATCGCCCAAATTGAGCGGGAAAAACGGCTGCGGCGCAATACGATCACCATGGCTTCTGCCGTGGCGGCGTGCCTTGTACTGCTCATCGGCGCGTCCCTTGCCATGCCCGGCATTGCCGCAAGCATCCAGACAGGCGACTACTCCGGCTTTGAAACGGCGGCCAGTATGTACGGCGGCGGCGCTGCCTTGGGATACATCGTCATCGGGCTGCTGGCGTTTTTACTCGGCGTGTGCGTGACCGTTCTGTGCTTCCGGCTGCGGCAGATGAACCGGGAGGACGGGCAGAACGAGGGAAAGCGAGGATGCGCATGGAGCTGATTGAGAACCTGCTGCAACTGCTGGTCACGTTCGTGGGCGCGCTGCTCTCGGGTATCTCCTACCGGAAAAGTGGGCGACAGGCGTATTTTCTGCTGCTGTGCTTCTACGGCTGCTTTGCCCTCGGCGCGCTCTACTGGACGCTGTATCTGCTGCTGTTCGATACCACGCCGCGGGTTTTCTATGTCTCGGAGTTCGGCTGGGTGGCCAGCGTCATTTTCCTGCGCATTTTGCAAGCCACGCTCGCCAGTCAGGACGAGCGCAGCTTCCGCTGCCGCAGGGCATGGCTCGCGCCTGCGTTCGGCGTGCCGCTGCTGGTATTCTACTGCACCTTTGGGGACATTCTCTCCAATCTGATCTGGTGCGGCATGATGATATGGCTCTCCTTCTGCGCCATTCGTGGACTGGTCTACGCCAATGGGCAGACGGACGCGGCGCGGAATATGCGGTGGTTTCACATCGGCGTGCTGTGCATTGTGTGCGCAGAGTATCTGCTCTGGACGGCGGGCTGCTTCTGGCCGGATACCTCACCCGCAAGCCCCACCTTCTGGTGCGATATGCTGCTGACGCTTGCGATTCTGGGGCTGCTGCCCGCCACGAGAAGGGCGGTGGCAGCATGACCTACATCGAAAATATCTTCCTGTGCATGGTGTCTCCGCTGCTGGTAGCTGCTTTGTGCATGGGCAGGCGGCAGCTCCGCTTCTTCCTGTTCTGCATTGCCGGAATGGGGGTGTGCCTGCTTTCGGCCTATATCAACACCTTCCTTGCGGCAGTGTGTCAGGCGGACGCCCTTGCCGCCACGGCGGAGATCGCGCCGGTGGTGGAGGAAATCATGAAGCTGCTGCCGCTGGTGTTCTATCTTCTGGTGTTTGAGCCAGAGGGGGATAAAATCAAGGCTGCCGCCATCACGGTTGCCCTCGCCTTCGCCACCTTTGAAAACGTGTGCTATCTCATTCAGAACGGCGCAGACCGCTTCTCCTTCATCTTCTTCCGGGGCTTCGGCACGGGAGCCATGCACGTGCTCTGCGGCCTGATCGTGGGCGGCGGGCTTGCATACACATGGCGGCGGACGTGGCTGAAGGTCGCGGGCACGTGCGGGCTGCTGGGCGCGGCCATCACATTTCATGCCATCTACAATCTGCTGATTGCTTACGGCGGCGCGGTGCAGTACATCGCCTACGCCCTGCCGGTGCTGCTGATCGCGGTGGGAAGATGGTCCGCTTTCCGCTTATCGCGGAGGAAATAACCGAATATCCACTCCCTGAGAGCTGCTTTTTGGCGGCTCTCAAATTTTTTTGAAAAATTTTGCGTTTTGGGTGAGAGTTTTTTCGATTTTTTGTACCTATATAAGTGAAGGGGTTTTTAAGCCACATTTCAAAAAATCCAGAGAGGAGGTTCAAACGAAATGTACGATACCGCAAGACGGGTCGCACTCGTCAAGCAGCGGGTGCGGGAAAACACCCGCCGGAGGCAGCGGCGCGAGGTAATAAGCCTCTCCGCAGCGTGTATACTGCTGTGCGCGGCGCTGATGCAGACAGCGGGCACGGTCGTCGGGCCGGGGCAGACATCCGCATGGGGCGTGTTCGGCGCAATGCTGCTGCGGGAGGACGCGGGCGGCTATGTGCTGGTGGCCGTCGTCTCCTTTGCAGCGGCGGTGGTCATCACCGTGCTGTGCTTCCGGCTCAGAAAAAGAGAAAATCAGAAAAAAGACGGGGCGGACAAACCGAACCGACACGAAAAGGAGGAGAAAAGCCAATGAAGAAACGAATACTCAGCATCCTGCTCCTATGCTGCATGGTGCTGACGCTGCTGCCGACAACAGTATTGGCAGCGGACGGGCCGATGGATACCATACCAAAGTACGACGTGAGCATTGACGTGTACAACCGGACATCGGACATATCCATTAAGGACAGTAGGAGCTACTATATCTACTCGTCCGTTCCCGATAAGCTCAGGGACACATGGGCATGGGATAAGAAGATATTCATCAAGGGAGATAAAACCGCGCCGCACGTATTTATTGACGGCGTAAATATCGAGATGAGTCCCAGTTCCAAGGGGCCGGCTATTGAATTAAATAAGAAGGCTTCGGCATATATCTATTTCATCGGCAAGAACAGCTCCCTGCAAGGCGCCGACGGCCGCGCGGCAATACAGAAAAACCGCAGCGAGGGTCAGCTTTATGTTCTGGCGCGCACAGGCACCACGGTGACCTGCAAGGGCGGCGACAAAGCGGCGGGCATAGGAGGAAGCTACGCGACCCGCAATATTTCCAACGGTTATTACAACGGAGATATGTACGGCCATGGCGTGAACATGCACTTCGGCTCTCAGAGCAATCCTGACTACTGGGGCGGCACCATAGCGGCCATCGGCGGCGAGGGCGGCGCAGGCATCGGCGGCGGCCAGGGCGGAAGCGGTGAGAAACTGTATTTCTACTCCGGCATGGTGCAAGCCAACGGCGGCCGCTTGGCCTCCGGCATCGGCGGCAGCTATAAGGGGCGCGGCAGTGAGATCTATATTTATGGTGGCACAGTCAGCGCTCAAGGCGGTGACGGAGGCGCTGGTATCGGCGGTGGCTGCTGGACAACGGAGCAGGACATGAATGGCATCAACGCCGCCCACGATATCTACATCTCCGGCGGCACGGTCACGGCTAAAGGCGGCCACAACGGCGCGGGTATCGGCGGCGGGCAGTATGTCCCCGCCCGTGATATCACGGTGACGGGCGGCTTTGTTACGGCGACGGGACACTACGGAGCGGCGATAGGCGGCGGCCGCTGGTGCCGCGGAATGGACATAACCCTTACCGACGCTACCCTGAATCTGTCGACCAATTACCGCAGCAACGGCTCGGACGCGGCGGCTGTCGGCTACGGCGACATTGTTTACAAACCGGATGAGCTCGTGGCGGATCCGTCGATCGCGACGAACGACCGGATAAAGGTCGGCTCAAAGGATGGAAAGATCGTCATGCTGACGGCTAACGGTTACGCGCTCAGAACGGATGGGAAACCGAGCTACTTCATGCATCTCACTGATTTCCTGATTCCGGACAGCGACGGAATGATTGACCTGTCGCTGCTGACTCTGCCATACACGCAGAACTACGGATGGGCGATAACTGATCTTGATGTGAAAATGATGGAGACCTCCTGCGAGGGAAACCATACCTACGGCTGGAAAAACCGGAATGGCTGTCATGTCTGGGGATGCACACGCTGCCCGGCCCGGAATCCGCTAGAGCGTGGACCTGTACCGGACGGTGAGCATATTCCCGGAGAGTGGGAAAACCAGGAAAAGAAGTGCACCGTATGCGGGGTTGTGTCGGCGAAGGACACCACGCCTCCGGTGATCGAGGGAATTACGAATGGAATGGAGTATACCGCCGACGACACCGATGACGGGCAGCCAGGCACGATCAGCTTCATGGTCAGCGACCCGGTGAGAGACAAGGAGGTGTCCTCCGGCGTCAAGTCTGTGACGATCAACGGTGAGGAGCAGACCGTGCAGACCGGACAGGCTTATCAGCTGACCGCGCCGGACGGCGGCAACAATGATGAGGGATTTGTGTATGAGGTCGTTGCTACGGATAATGCGGGCAACAGCACCACGACAACGATAAGGCTGTACAGAAGACACCGGGTTCTGATCCTGAGTGACAGAAACGACCCGAGCAGCGCGATCCTCCACCTTGGCGTGCCGCACGGGTTTGAACTGGAACTGCCGTTCGATCATCTGCCGAAGGAAGCGTATTTTGTCGATCTGGATAACGAGAATATCAAAATATACCGCGGGGAGAATAATTACTATAACCTCGGCATCATCAACTCGAACCGGAAGTTTTTGCTGGTGATCCCGAAAACGGAACTGCCTACGCTGACGGTTCGTGTAGGAAACAAAAGCTTTTGGGACTATCGTGCGGATGCGCCGGATGAATTCTGCTATGTCGATCCGGTAGACAAGTACGGAGAGGGCTATGCTGTGAGTCTTGGGATTTCATCTGACGAAACCAGCTACTATTTTGAAACGGCCACGCGCTATACACTAAAGGAGCTGAAGGAGCTGGATGACAAAGGCAGCATTAAATGGTATAAATACAATTCGGAATCTTGGAGTCTTACCCTCATAGGTCCCTCCTTTGAGGACTACCATGGCGAGTGGTATGTCTACGCCAAGGCTACAAATGAGGTGGGGACGAAATACGTCTCCTCCCCGAAGCTCATACTGGACTGCTCAGATCCGGCGGCCACAGTGCATCCCTCCGGCAAGGAGCTGGAAGGCAAAGCCAATTCGAGCACAGCCGCGGTGGAAGGCACGACCTACTGGGGCAATTTGCAGTTCAAGGTGCATGACGAGACGCCGGTTACGGTGCAGGACGGCCAAACGGTTCTGAAGCCGGATGAAAACGGCATTTATACGATCCCGGCGGACATGGACGACAATGTCTACCACAATATTTATATCAGAGACTCCTGTGGAAATACGATTTTCTATCTGAAAAACAAGGTCCGCTGGAACACGCTGGCCCATGTCGATACGCTCGACGAGCAGAAGCTCCCGCATGGCGCGGTGCTGTCTGAATCGCTGCCTGCCACGGTCACCGTCCGGACGGCGGCCAGTGGGAATCAGAGCGTTTCGGTTCCGGTCAAATGGGACGAGGCGGCGGACTATGTTCCAGCGGCCAAACGGGAGCAGCACTTTACCGTGACCGGGACGCTGGATCTGTCAGGCACAGACATTGTCGTCCCACCGGAGCAGGAAGCCTTGCAGACGGTTACGGTAGAGGTAACGGTGGCCGGTGCACCGCAGTACAGGGTAACGGCTGCAAGCAGTGAAAACGGCACAGTCACGGTGGTGAATGCCACAGAAACCGCCGAGGACGGCACGCCCCTGTTCTGCAAGGACGACCTTGTCATGCTCTCCATTGCACCCAATGAGGGCTATATGCTCAGTACGCTGTCCATCAACGGTACTCCCGCCAGCTTTGCAGTTGAGGATGATACCTATACCTTCGCCCAGCCGGAGGAAAACGTCACCATAACTGCAACGTTTGAAAAGCGCAACGAGCATACCATCACTTTTGACGCGAACGGCGGCTCCGAACCCGAGGATTTGCCGGAGGAGGTCACCACCGCAATGCCTGCAAAGAAGGTATTGCGCGGCAGCGAGTATTCTCTGCCGGAGTGCGAGTTTATTGCGCCCGAAGGAAAGCAGTTCAAGGCATGGGAGATCGACGGTACGGAGTATCCGGTGAACGCCCCTGTGACCGTCACCGCTGACATCACAGTCAAGGCGCTGTGGGAGGACGCACCTCCCGCCCCTACTGAGTACATCGTTACCGTCACCAATGACGGAAACGGCATCGGCACCGCAACCCCTTCCACCGCTGCGGCCGGTACGGAGATCACCCTGACCTCAATGCCCAGCGAGAAATACCACTTTAAGAAGTGGCAGGTCGAATCTCCGGCAGGGCTTGTAATCACCAACAACAAGTTCACCATGCCGGACGGCAATGTGGAGGTCAAGGCTATCTTTGAGGCAGATACGCCTCCTATGCCTACCGACCCGGCCAAGCCCAACATCAGTGTGACCGGAACCTACATCTACAATGGCTCCGAGCTGGTAGCCAACGTGATCGGCTACGACTCCGGCACCATGAATATCACCGGCAACACCGGCACGGACGCGGGCGATTACACCGTTAGCGTCACGTCCAAGACCGGCAAATGGGCGGACGGCAGCACCGACGCCGTAACCACGGCGTGGAGCATCGGCAAAGCCACGCAGGAGGCTCCCGCCGGATTGAATGGTGTCGCCCCCTCTGACGAGGGCGGCAGCGACGGCAAGATCACTGGCGTGACTGACAAGATGGAATACCGTATGGAAGCCGAAGGCAGCTATACGCCGTGCAGCGGCGCGGAGATTGAGAACCTGTCCGCTGGTCATTACTTCGTCCGCTATGCTGAGGATAACAACCACTTTGCCAGCTCCGATGCGGCGGTCACGGTGGGAGAGGGCGCGTCGCTTGCGGATTGGACAATCACCTTCAACGCAGGCGGCGGCAGCGGCAACATGGATTCCGTGACCGTCAAGACAGGGACAAATTACATCCTGCCCGAGTGCGGCTTCACCGCTCCCACCAATCAGGAGTTCAAGGCTTGGGAGATTAGCGGCACGGAGTACAAGGTAGGCGATACCTATATCGTGAGCGGGGACACAGAGATCAAGGCGCTGTGGGAAAACAGCGTTATTACCCCCACCACTTACACCGTCACCGTCGGTAATGACGGAAACGGCACTGGCACCGCAAGTCCTTCCACCGCTGCGGCTGGTACGACAATCACCCTGACCGCTACGCCCAAAACCGGCTATCACTTCAAGGAGTGGGAGGTCATCAGCGGCGGCGTGACCATCAAGGACGACAAGTTCCTCATGCCGAACGACAACGTGGAGGTCAAGGCCATCTTCGAAAAGGACGCGCCTGCACCCACCGAGTACACGATCACCTATGATCTGGCCGGCGGCACTGCGGAGGGCAATCCCGACACCTACACCATCGAGACGAGGACTTTCACCCTCAAGAATCCTACCAAATCCGGCTATACCTTCACCGGCTGGAGCGGCACGGGGCTTGACGGCGAGAACAATATGACCGTCACCATCCCAACGGGCAGCACTGGCAACCGAACCTATACGGCACACTGGCGTTATAATGGCAGCGGCCATTCTTACAGCTATTACACCATCAAGGCAACTGCCGGGGCTGGCGGCTCCATTTCTCCCTCCGGCAATGTCAGCGTCCGTGAGGGCCGGGATCAGACCTTCACCATCACCCCGGATAAGGGCTATGCTGTCGCCAACGTCAAGATCGACGGCAAGAGCATCGGCGCGGTGAAGTCCTACACCTTTGAGAATGTCAGCAGAACCCATACCATCGAGGTCATCTTTATGAAAGCTAACGGCAACCCCCAGACCGGCGTGTTTGTGGATGTAGCCACCGGCAGCTATTATGAGGACGCTGTGGATTGGGCAGTGGAAAACGGCATTACCAAGGGAACCGATGATACCCATTTCTCCCCGGATGGCATCTGCACCCGTGCGCAGGCCGTGACCTTCCTGTGGCGCACCGCTGGAAGCCCCGCCTCTAAAACCAGCACCATGCCCTTCACCGACGTTCCTGTGGGCAGCTACTACTACGACGCTGTGCTGTGGGCAGTAGAAAACGGCATCACCAAGGGCACCAGCGACACCACGTTCAGCCCCAACATGACCTGCTCCCGTGCCCAGATCGTCACATTCCTGTGGCGTTCTGAGAAGTCCCCGGCAGCGGGTACAGCCAATCCCTTTGCTGATGTGAAGTCCACCGCCTACTATGCTGATGCGGTATTGTGGGCGGTCAAGGAGAACATCACCAAGGGAACCACCAGCACGACATTCAGCCCCAATGCGGATTGCACCAGAGCGCAGATCGTGACCTTCCTCTGGCGCTGCAAGAAGTGACCGGCTGACATACGGCTAAACATCAAAGCCGCTGGCATGACCCCATAAGCGAACATCGGACAGCGCAGCGGACGGGCATCTCGCCCTGAAGCTGCGCTGTTCTCTTTTCGCTACAAGAAACAAATCAATGACATTTTGAGCTGCGCCGCTATCCCAGCGCGGCAAGGAGACAGCATTATGAAAAGAATCACAAGAATCATTCGTCCGATCATCTGCATGGCCGTCCTTCTCTTTGCCATGACCACGGCAGTCATGGGCTGCTATCAGAAAGGGACGGAGCCTATCGACATTCCCGACAGAACGCCTTCCGGCACATCTGCGTCTCAGCCATCAGCGACTCCCGCGGGCGAAGTTATCCCCTCGGTGGACAGGCAGGCAGAGTTGGCGGAAGCCAGAGCGAAGAATCCCGACACCGTGGCATGGCTGTATATTCCCGGTGCGGAGGTAGACGATCCCGTGATGCAGGCGGAGGACAACGGCTATTACCTGAAGCTGGATGAAAACGGCGAGTATGCCATGTGGGGCTGCTATTATGCCCATTGTGAAAACGAAATTGGCGGCAGGGATAAGCTGGACAAAAACACCACCATTTTCGGCCACTCCGCCAGCAACTGCGACCCGGACGGTGTGCGGTTCACCAAGCTCTACCGTTATATGGACGCAGACTTTGTAAAGGAGCATCCGTATATCTATCTCTCTGTGGATGGCGAGGACATGATTTTCCAGATCACCGCGCTATTCGTCACGGATATTGGCTTTGACTATATTGCGCCTGATCCCACGGGAGATGATCTGACCAGCTTCTTTGAGACGATTGCGCGGAAAAACTGGCTTGACTTTGATGGCGTGACCTTCTCCGAGGAAGATACCGTTCTGACCCTCTCCACCTGCTGCCGGAAGTATGACAAGGCCAACAGCGGCAATCAGCGGCTGGTGGTCATGGCAAAGCTGCTGCCGGAGGGGGCAACCGCGCAGGAGTTCAGCGTATCCCTTGTGGATAGTCCTGAAATGCCCTAAAAGAAATCAGAATACGACGATAACAGGACACCCATCCTTGCGGTACTGAAAAGCAGCGTATGGTATAGGGAAAACGGCGGCTGCTCTGTACGGGGCGGCCGTTGTTTTTGCTGTCCCAACATTTTTCAGATGAAAGGGACCTATGCGTATGACAGGAGAGCACAGGAGGTGCCGCTAATGCTGCGGCAACAAGCCGCGCCGGGAGCATAGCCGGACGATACCCGGACACCGTAGGATACCTATGCCCTCCGACAGCCGCCGACAATTTCCATACTGAACCGCACCGAAGCGCCCATGCAGGCTTTTATGCCTGTGTGGGCGCTTTTTGTCGTTCCCGGCACTTTTTCGCCGTGGGCTGCCGCTCCCCGCCGCCCTTCGTTCAGACCTTTTTACCCACTCGGATCTGAACGGAGGAACAAAATGTTTAATAGAAAAAGCATCTATGCGCTGAATAAGAAAGACCCCGATGCCATCGTTTATATGGACGCCAATGAAGTCATCGTCCGCCTGACCCGCGAGGACTTTGCCAGCGAGAAAGAATTTCTGAAATGGAAAGCCCTGTCGGACGAGGACTATCACGCCTCCGAAAAGGAAGCTCACGTCTATGCCAATCACACGCTTGCGTTGGATGAGCTATCCGAGGAAGCGGCCTCCATTCCTGCCGTGGATGTCTGCATGGAGCAGGCGCATGACCGGGCAGAGGCAATCCACCGCAGCGTCAGAAAGGTCACGCAGATTCGGAAGCACCTGACGGATACGCAGTTCCGCAGGGTGTGGATGTATTTCGTGGATGGGATGACGGTTGATGAGATTGGCGCAGCCGAGGGTGTCAGCCATCAGAATATTTCCAAGAGCATCGGCGCGGCGATGAAGAAAATGAAAAAACTTTTCCCTGATTGCTGAAAACAGGGTGCAAAAGTGGCCCAAAATCGGCGATAGGTGAAGGGACATTCTCCACGAAGCCTTTCACCGAACGTTGAAAACTGAATAGACCATGATGCAGGCACAAAACCCGCGTGATAGCGGCATAAGGTGCGCCGCCACGACGATGGCTTCAAGGAGGTGATTCCGGAAAAGCCATCCGAGCGATCTACGCAGCCTTAGACCCGATTCGGCAAATCGGGCGCGATGACAGCGCGGCGGATAATGAAACTTGCTCACGCCCTCCCACAGACTTGAGGGGGAACCCTGCGGTATGCGCCAGCTCTTTGAGGCAGCGGTATCGTGGAGTTATGACAGCCCTGCCAAGGGCGGCCTGCATCATGCCCACTATCCGGGGCGCGTGGCAAATAGGATGGATCTTCTCAAATGGACAAGCAGAGCGGCTGCGCCGGTATTCGCCATTATGTTATGTGGCTCCAATTCTGCCCGCGCAGCCGCCTCTCAAAGTCAGATACCATGCGCTGATGGCCTTTCCCGTCAGCGCATTCATGTGACCTTGAGGAAACCCACCAAACCGAGAAAGGAGATCGCCATGATGCAGCCGACACCAAACGAAACCCAAATCCACACGGATGAACTGGTGGACATCCGGGAAGTATCCGTAGACAAAAATCTTCCCAAGGAAGAACGCATTGCCGCCTTTATTCGCCAGATCAAAAATCCTTACCGCTTCCGCTGCGGCGATTTCGTGGTAAACGCCTGCTTCGCCGGGAACGGTGTTACGTTGGAGGAATGTCTGCAAGGCATTTTGCGCTGAGCGACATCCTCGCTTTTTTCCGCAGAGAGTGCTATGATCGGTGTGGAAAAGGATGAAAACCTAATAGCCAGATAACCACTCTTTTCATGCGGGAGCAGTCCGGGAGAAAGGAGTGCTTTTTCATGCCTAAATTCAAAGCCACCGCTTATATCCGCCTGTCCTACACCGACGATCATTCCAGCGAGAGTGACAGCGTTTCCAATCAGCGCAAGCTCATTGAAAACTTTGTGGAGCACAACCCGGATATTGAGGTCGTTTCCGAAAAGATCGACGATGGATACAGCGGCATCATCTTCGACCGTCCCGCATTCAAGGAAATGATGCAGGATGTCACCGATGGAAATATCAACTGCGTCATTGTAAAAGACCTCTCCCGGCTGGGGCGCGAGTACATTGAAACCGGCCGGTATCTGCGCCGGGTATTCCCGGCCTATGGGGTGCGCTTCATCGCCATCACCGACAGCATCGACACCGCCCACGACAGCGGCGATGATCTGGCCGTATCGGTCAAGAACATTATGAACGAAGCCTACTGCCGGGACATTTCCATCAAGACCCGTTCTTCTCTGGACGTGAAGCGGCGCAACGGCGATTTCGTCGGCGCGTTCCCGGTGTACGGCTACATGAAAGCCGAGGACAACAAGAATTTGCTCGTCCCTGACCCCTACGCCGCCCGCGTTGTCTGCGACATCTTCCGTATGCGGCTGGAGGGCGCAAGCGCCTCTAAGATCGCATCAGAGCTGAACCAGCTGGGCATTCTCTCTCCGCTGGCATACAAGAAGAACAACGGCCTGCCCTACGCGAAAAAGGGATACGCAGACAAGGCTGACTGCAAATGGTCGGCAACCACCATCATCCGCATCTTGCAGGACGAAACCTATACCGGAACGCTGGTGCAGGGCAAACAGGGTACGCCGCATTACAAGATCAAGCAGATGGAGCAGCGCCCCGCCTCCGAGTGGGTGCGCGTCCCGGATGCCCATAAAGCGCTGATTGCCCGTCAGGATTTTGAGCTGGTGCAGCGCATTAAGGGACTGGATACCCGCACTTCTCCCAACGAGGATACGGTGTACCTGTTCTCCGGTATTCTGATCTGCGGGTGCTGCGGAAGCCGCATGACCCGCAAGACCAACCGTGCAAACGGCAAGGAGTACCACTACTATTATTGTCCTACCGGCAAGAAAAAGGGCTGCGCCCATCCGGTCATGCTGAAAGAAAGCAGCCTGATCGACTGTGTGCGGGACAGCCTGAAAGCCTATATCGGCAATATTGCTTCTCTGGAGGCGCTGCTGACCGGCATTGACCAGACCAGCATCAATCAGGCGCTTGCCAAGGAATACAGCGACCACATCACCGACAACGAGCGCCGGTTGGAGCAGGTGCTGGAGTTCAAGGCACGGCTTTATGAGAGTCTTGTGGGGGGTATGCTTACCAAGGAAGAATACGCTTCCTATAAGGCAAAGTACACCAAGCAGGCCGAGGACATCCGCGAGAGCGTCCGCGTTCTCAAGGAAAAACTCACGGAGGTGCTGGAAAACCGGAGTGAGCGCAACCGCTGGATTTCACAGTTTACGCAGTTCTCCACGCTGGAAACCTTAGACCGCAGGGCGCTCATTCACATGGTACAGAGCATCCGCGTCCGTGGGAAGAAGGAGCTGGATATTACCTTTACCCATGAGGACGAATACAAAAAGGCGTTGCAGCTTCTGGCGCTGGCAGCGCAGCAGAAAGATTACGAACAGAGAAAGGTGGGCTGAGCATGGCAAGGAAAAGCAGAAAAGAAACGGCTGCGGTGGCCGTGCAGGAGGCTGACGCCGCTTGCCGCGCCGCGATCTATGTCCGCCTTTCGGTGGAGGATACCCACACGCACAGCGTATCCATTGAAACCCAGCAGATGATTATTGCCCGCTATCTGGAGCAGTACCCGGAGATCAGCGTGTACGATACCTACATTGACAACGGCGCGACCGGGACAAACTTCCACCGTCCGGGCTTTCAGCAGATGCTCTCAGATATTGAGGCTGGTCACGTCAACTGCGTCATTGTGAAAGACCTCTCCCGTTTGGGGCGGAACACCATCGACACCGGCTACTACATCGAACAGTATTTCCGCATCCGTAATATCCGCTTTATTGCGGTCAATGAAAACTTCGACACCGCCGCCCCAGAGGATGCCCATTCCGGTATCATCATTCCGCTGCGGAACATGATAAACGAAGCCTACGCTTTGGACATCGGGCGCAAGATCAGGGCGCAGCAGCGGCAGGCCATGAAGGACGGCAAGTTCATCGGTGCGCGTACTCCCTACGGCTATCTGAAAGCCGAGGACGATTGCCACCAGCTTATCATCGACCCCGTTGCCGCCGTCGTGGTGCAGCGGATGTTTCGTTGGGCTTCCGAGGGCGCTGGCCTGAATACCATCGCCGTGCGGCTGAACGAGGCTGGCATCCTCACCCCCAGCCACTACAAGAAGATGCAGGGAAAGATCACCCACGAAAATTTGCTCGGCAGCGGCAAGTGGCAGACCCGAACGGTCGGCGTCATTCTCCGCTCCGAGGTCTACACCGGAGATCTCGTTCAGGGGCAGACCAAAACCGTGGATCACCGGCAGGTCAAGGCTGATGCCGAGGAATGGACGGTGGTGCGGGACACCCATGAGGCCATCATCAGCCGGGAACAGTTCGCGGCGGTGCAGGAAATTCTCAATCAGACCGCCAGCCGCGCCAAGGCGCGGGAGATCAACGCATACACACCGAATTTGCTCAAAGGCAAGGTGTTCTGCGCCCATTGCGGCGGCAGCCTGCACCGGCAGAGAAACATCCGTAAGAAGTCCGACGATGTGTACTTCTACCATTGTCTGAGCAGGAGCCGAATCAGCAAGGATGCCTGCCCCGGCGTGACCATCCGCGAGGATGCGTTGCTGGATATGTTGGCAGATATGCTTCAGGACGCGCTTGATACGGCGCTGGGGCAATACACCCTCTCCCTTGCAGAACTGCCCCGGCAGGCCGCTGACCGCGCTGAGCTGCGGGAGAAGATCACCAGCCGCAAACAGGAAATCCAGCGGCTTCGCGGTATCGTGCGGAGCCTGTATGAAAACCTTGTTCAAGGCGTTCTCACCAAGGATGAATATTTCGACTACAAGGAAAAGTACGAAAGCCGCATTGCCGATCTTGCCGTGGAAATGGAACAGTTGGAGGACGGTCTGCGGACAATGGATGCCCAAACCAAGCAGCACCGGGCGCTGAAACAGGATGCTGCACAGATCAAGACCGACCGTGCGCTGACCGGTGCGCTCATTGAGCGGCTGATCGACCGCATTGAGGTATCCCACAATAAGCAGATCACGGTGCGCTATCGCTTCCAGAGCGAGTTTGAAACCTATGCGGAGGTGCTGGAACAATGCAGAAATATGTGATTGCCCTCTACATACGCCTCTCCATTGAGGACTACAAGTACGACAGTCTGAGTATTGAAAATCAGAGCCTTGTCCTCCATGAGTATGCAGCTTCCATGCCGGAAGCTCTGAACGCGGAGATCATGGAGTTCATCGACAACGGATATAGCGGTACAAATTTTGAGCGTCCGCAGGTGCAGAAGCTCATTGAGCTGGTGCGGGCCAATCAGATCGACTGCATCATTGTCAAGGATTTTTCCCGTTTCGGGCGCAACAGCATTGAAACTGGATACTTCATCGAGCGTGTGTTCCCACTGTTCCATACCCGCTTCATTTCCATCAGCGACGATTTTGACAGCAGCAAATTCAAGGGCGACACCGGCGGCATGGATGTGGCGTTCAAGTATCTCATCAGTGAGTATTACAGCCGCGATATGTCCATCAAGACCAAGAGCGCAAAGTACGCCAAGATGCAGCGAGGCGAGTATCAGAGCAAGATTTGTCCTTACGGCTACCGCAAAAGCGCCGATGGCAGAATGGAGCCTGACCCGGAGGCCGCTGCCGTTGTGCAGCTCATCTTCCAGCTTGCCGCCGAGGGCATCAACGCCACCGCCATCACGCGGGAGCTGTTTCGCAGAAGCATCCCCACTCCCGGCCAGTACAAAGCCGCGCACGGCAATCACACCCATGATATTTCCCGCTGTCACGGGATTTGGAGTACATCCACTATTCTCCGCATTTTGGAGGATGAACGCTACACCGGCGTGTATGTGATCGGCAAGCGGGCGGTTCTCGAAGTAGGCGGCACCAGAAGCCACCTGAAGGACAGAGAATCATGGTACATCATCCCTGACCATCACCCGGCCATCGTAGAGAAAGCCGTGTTTGATACCGTGCAGGCCAGCCAGCTCCGCTTTTCCCAGCCCAACAAAAAGAAGCGGGACTACCCGCTGAAAGGCAAAGCCTTCTGCGGCTGCTGCGGTCATGCGCTGTCCCGCACCATGCAGAAAACCTCGTATTATTACTGCCGCCATTCCGAGGCGGACGTAGAAAGCCGCTGCCACAAGATGCGTCTGAACGCCGCAGAGCTGGAACAAGCGGTATTCCTGACGCTGAAAAAGCAGATGGAAGCCGCCGCACCGTTTGCCCCGGACGGTTCGCTCCGGGTGGATGCCTCCGTACCGGAACGCGCCGAATATGAGCAGCAGATCGAGACGCTGCAAGACGGCAAGCGCACACTTTACGAACACTATCTTATGGGCGAGATTGACCTGAACACCTACAAGGCGGAAAAGGCCGCGTGTAACGAGCTGCTGCTGAAAACAAAAAACGCCTATGCCGCAGTATTGGCACAGGCGAAACAGAAGCAGGACGAACAGGCACGGCAGGACAGCCGCAAGGAAGCGTCCAAGGCGATTTTCGATGCGGACACGCTGACCACCGAGCTGGCCGAGCTGTTGATCGACCGGGTGCTGGTATATCCCGATAAGCGCATCGAGATCGCATACAAAATCCAGGACATTTTTGATTGAGGTGGCAGTCATGAAAATCGCTTTCTATTGCAGAGTGGACGGACAGGGCTTTGGCTTTGTCCTCCCCGATGAAGCTGACAAGCTCCGCGAGTTTTTCGCCGAGCATCAGGATAAGCCTGCGCTTGAAAAGCCATCGAGCGCAAGCTAAAAATTTTTGTCGTGTGCTTGACATACGGGTGGCGCAGATCATGAAATCTAACATGCTTGCACCCAGCGTGTTCCAAGACGAGCTGCAATCTGCGCCGTACCACGCCGGGTGTAATGGGACAGTCCTCCTTCACCGGTGACGGGAACATCCAGCGGGAGTCCACCGTCTTTTTGTACTCACGCAGCACTGCCACCACCGCGGGCGGCAGGACGATCTTGCGGACAGAGTTCTTCGTCTTGGGCGTGCTGATTTGAAGCTGGCCCCACACATCGTAGACCTGCTTGTTCACATTCAGCACACCAGTCTTGAAGTTCAGGTCGTCCCATTGCAGCGCCATGAGCTCACCCCGGCGCAGGCCGGTGGCTAAGTCCAGGAGGAACACTTCATAGTAGCCCTCAAACTTCGCTTGAATGAGGAATCGCTGCAGCTCCTCCCGCGTCAGCACCTGCATTTCCAGCGCCTTCTTTGGCGGCAGCTTGCAGCCGATGGCCGGGTTCATGCGAATCAGTCCATCCTGCACCGCTTTCTCCAGCGCGGAGCGACAGGTGGCGTGGCACATGCGCACCATTCGGTCGGACAGTCCTTCGCCGTACTTGTCGGTGAAGCGCTTCCGGCCACCATTCTTGATCCGACCATAGAACTGCTGCAGGTCATTCTGCGTCAGCTTATTCAGCGGGATGTCACCGATTTCCGGGATGATGTGCAGACGGATGCGGCTCTCGTAAGTCTCCTGCGTGGTGGGACGGATCTTCGGCTTGGAATGATTCTCGTACCAATATGTCAGCCAGACCCCGAAGGGCATCTCTGACCGCACCTTCTCCGGCTTCAGCCCGCCACACTCTTCCTTGAGCTTTTGGAGCTTCTCGACGCACTCCTTCTTGGTTTTGGCGAGAACATTTTTCGTCTTGGGATAGCCGTTATCGTCATAGCCGATGACGATGCGCCCCTCTCACCGACCATCCTTGCGCTGTCTTACGGTTCCGTCGCCGGCTTTTCGTTTTCTTGCCACGGTTTCAACTCCTTTCCGAAGATGTCCTCCATGAAGCCGCCCACGATGCCCGAGGCTGTCTTCTGCATATCCGATGTAACATGGGTATAGGTGTCCAGCGTGAAGGACGCATTGGTGTGTCCCAGAATACCGGACAGTGTCTTGGCGTCCACGCCGCTGGTAAGGGCATGGGTGGCGAAGGTGTGGCGCAGATCGTGGAAGCGGATACTGGGCAGCCCCGTCCGCCGGAGCAGCGTCTTCATGTGGAGGTAGGCCGAGCCGGGGTTGACAGGATCCTCCGGCTTCACTGGGTCGGGGAATATCCATTGACTGATGGTATCCGCCTTGCGCCGCCGCAGGATGTCCGCCACCGTCTTCGGCAGGAGGATGGTACGCATTCCCTTTCCCGTTTTTGTCTCGCCGACGGTGTACTCGCCCTTCCGCTGGCTGTGGAGGGTACGGCACACCTTCAGCGTACCAGTGTCCTCGTCGAAGTCGTTCCATTGTAGACCGCAAATCTCACCGCGGCGCAGGCCGGTCATCAGCTCCGTCTGGAAGAAGTCCCTCCACACCTCATCCTGCTCCACCACTTCAAGGAAAGCATCCAGCTCCGCACGGGTGAGGATGCGCTTGGGCCTGTAGTTTGGCTTGGGTGCGGTCGCCCCCTCGGTCGGATTTCTGGGAATGACATGCGCCTGCACCGCGTCTTTCAGTGCGGCGTGAAGCGCGGAGTGGATGTGGCGGACCATGGAGTCAGAGAGTTGATGATTCATTTCGGGATGCTCATGAATGCGTCCCTCTATTTTCAGGCGGCGGTACATCCGCTGGATGTCCTGCTGAGAGATGAGGGAGATTTGCTTGTCGCCCAGCTGCGGCTTGATGTAGTATTCGATATAGCAGCGATAGCTTTTGAGCGTACCGGGCCGCACCGTACCTGCCTTGTATTCCGTCAGCCAACGGTCCAGCCACTCCCCCAGGGTCATCCGGCTGTCCTCGGTCAGCTCCACGTCCTGATAGCGTTCGATATTCTGATGGAGCTTTTCCGTCAGTTCTTTTTGTGTATGAGCATAGGCGTGCTGGAAGATGGGCGTACCGTTTTTCTTGTGGCCCACCACGATGCGGCCTTCCCAGCGCCCATCCTCCCGCTTGCGCACCATGCCGTCACCGGACGGTCTTCGTTTTGCCATTTAGTCCTCCTGTTCCGCCGGATGGCAGATATGCTCTTCTTCCTCCCGCTCGAAGGAATAGAGCCCATCTGCCTCCAGCTCTTTTGCCACGCCCCACGCCAGCTTGAAGCCCGCCGTGAAACTCATCAGCGTGGCTTCTACCAGCAACGCGTTCTGCGCGTCCAACAGCCGCAGCAGCTTTCTGCGCCCCACGGCGTCCATGTCCTGCCGCAGTTCCTCTCGAGCGTATTCGACCTGTGCGTCCAATTCACTGTGTTCCTGACGGTCGAAGCGCTTTTGCAGGGCTTTCATGTAGTCGTACATTGCGGCACCTCCTTTTGGTAGCCACAACACATACCACAACCCGGCGCACAAAGCTACTGTTTTCTAAAATGTTTCTTTGACTATTGCGGCGCAAAAAATACGTTTCCAAACATGTTCACATGTGCATCTGCATCGAGTAGCCCTTTTTGTGGCGGGGAGTGTACTGCGCTCATCCGCCAGCAGCTCCACGCCGGGACGGGTGGCGACGTAGCGGGTACGCTGGACCAGCTTTGCAGCGTTCTGTCCGCCCTTGAGGTAGGGGGAGATCAGTACAATCCGGGCCACGTGTCATCCGGCTCTATGCGCCGCTGGCTCCGCACCGCGCTTTCAAAACTCACCTGACCGTTGGTGCGCTTCACCTCGTCCACGGCGTAGGCCCGCAGCTCCCGCGTGTGGATCGGGTCGGCGCGGAAGTGCGCGGCGATGGTGTGGCACAGCATATTCAGTTCCACCGCGCACTTGAAAAGAATGCGGCAGAGCCGATTGTTGTTGTCGTCCAGCGTACCCTGAATGGCTGTCAGGATGGCCCGAGAGATGTAGGTCGTGTTGTCCTCGGTGCCGAGATAACCCATGTAAAAGCGCAGGGCCTTATCTACGAATTCGCTGCGGCTTTGACAGTTATCTGCTTCCAACCAGCCGTCCATGCGGCTGATCACGCTGGGGCGCAGCCAGATCGTAGTGCTTTTCTTGTTATCATCCATATTTTTTCTTTCCTTTCTGTGTCGTCGGTCAAAATCGCCGCAAAGCCCTGCAAACACGGGACTTTGCCGAATGACCGACTGCGATTGTTCTGTAAAACCGCCAAACCGACGGCGGTTGGCGATTCCCTGAAAAGCCCCGCACTGCGGGGCTTTGTGGGCGGGCTGCGGGCGCTTGCGACTGCGGCCCTTTATCTTGTGCTTTAATCGAACGGGTAAACAAGGGGCTACAATCTCCGAAACAGGGCATGGTCAGGAGGAAAAACTCACCCCTATATGACTCATTTCTCCTTTGTCGGAACAGTATTCGCAAGGATCTCTCACACATCGCCCACAAACGCCGCAACGCTCGCTTCAATGGGCTTTGGTGGGTAAACACTCCACCCCAGCCCCTAAACGCACACACAGCGGCACACAGGGCGAACGGCGCGGGGAACTGATCTGTGCAGCACATCCGAGAGCACAAAATCTGTGAAAATGCCTTCAAATTTGAGGCGGTAAAAACCGTGGGAGCAGAATAACAGCCGATGAACTGCGTCAACCCGCCCTTGGCGGGCAGCCGCAGTTCATCGGCGCCGCGGGCCCGCAGGCACGCGCAGCCCCGCTGCTATACCTCGCTTCACACCGATGGGTCCCACGGTTTTTTCGGTCACAGCAACAGGACGCAGAGAAACATATCTGCTGTTTCACACGCTGGTCTGCTCCATGCGTCTTGCCACTCGCTGCCGTTCCTTTGCCCTGTCCACAGCATCCATCTGCCGCTGATAAAACTGGTCAATGGAAAACTGGATCGGCAGGATCGTGTAGAGCAGACTTCCGTTTTGCTTGCGCCCGTCCTGCGTGATAATGCTGGTGCGCTCTGTGCGGACGAGCCCGCGTTCCTCCAACTCCTGCACATACTTCCGCACGGTGTTGTTGCTCATGCCCACCGCCTTGCCGATGGTGGCGTAGCTGGGATGGCACTGATAGGTTCTGCGGTCTTCGATGCGGAGCAGGTAACCGTAGACAGCGATCGCACTGTGAGACAGACCCAGCTGATAGATCTCATTGGGCAGAGGAAAATAGTTCTTGACCGGGTCGCGCTTTGTCCAAGTTCTCATCTGGCACCTCCAGTCTGCCGCTCCACCCACTGCCGGAATTTATCCTTGGGCACCACGAACCGACTGCCGATGCGCACAGACGGAAATACTTCTTCGTGCATCAGCTCGTAGGCACTGGAGATGGACACGCCCAGCACCTTTGCCACCAGTTCCGCGTTGAGGAACAGCGGCAATTCATCGTAGCTGTGATAGGTTGATATTTTCAAAATCGTTACCTCCAATAGAATTCAGAGAAAAATTACTTGCGTTTCGGAGGTCCCTCTGTTAGACTGTTTGCAGATGGAGTCTGCGTTTTCCGAAACGCGGCGCGCCGCTGGACTGCTGCAACAGTTCAGCGGTTTTCCTTTTTGTAGGAACGATAGATACCGATTCCCCCTTTCTTAACGATCTTCTGCCACGCACCGTACCCGTTCCTGCCCTGCGGCCTTGTTTGACCTGCACGGCGTTTTCACTGCCTTGGTACGCTCATCGTCGCCGTAAACTTTGTATCATTCGTTTCCGTGGTTGCCCGAAAACTCATTCACTCCGTTGCGGCTCCTCTTCCCACAAAGTCTTCGACTTTGTGGGAGCCCTGATTGACGGTCCTGGCGTTACTTCTCCGGCGTGTATCATCTCCGGTGATGGGTATTCAGTTGTCGAGGTGCTTTTTCGGATTTGTGACCGTCTTTTTCATTGACAATCCGCAGTCTCCGTGTTAGGCTAACTGTAAATTACTTTTGACAGTCTTTCCGTGTTTGTATGGTAACATACTTTTCACTCCTTGTCAAGACTGTCCTTATTTCTATATTATGATTGTCTATTTCGAGGTGGTCTGTCATGTGGTATGCCAAAATGTTCTTCTCTGAGGGCAGAGAGATTTTTCAGTATGATTCCCTTGGTACGCAAGGCGTTCCGGATGTCCAGGGGGAGTTTCCCTTTTTGGAAAGCCTGCTCACCTTTCTGGAGATGGATTATGGGGAGTTGACACCCTCTCTCCAACGGATCGCAGATCGTTGGAGGCGGTTGATCGTTGAGGATGACCGGCAGGCTGGCACAGATGCCATAGTGGAACTGAGCCAACTGAAAAGTCGACATATCTATCTGGAGTTTCTGTATGTGCGTTGGTATGACCGTTTCTCCAGAATTGGGATTTATGGTGACCGGGGCAGCGCGGAGGATGCGCAAATGCTGGACGAGCTGCGCCAGCTCCCTGAACAGCTTCCGCTGTACCAGCAGCAGATCCAACGCTTTTTTGAGTTGGTGCTGGATGTAGACAGCGCGGGACGGGAGCCGCAGGCGCAGGCGGCAAGGAATTATACCTACGATATGCCGAAAGATCCCGGCCTGTTTTGTTTCCACCCCATCCCGCTCAGCTTTGAGCCGGTGGAGCCGGGGCAGTGTTCACCGGTGCTGTATTCCTCCAGTATCCGGGACATGATCGACTACTCTCTGCGGAGCTGTGTGGAGCGGAACATCACAGTGCGACGCTGCAAGAACTGCGGACGATGGTTTCCGCAAACCGGGCGGGTCAGCGCGGAGTATTGCGAGCGGCCCGTTCCGAAAGGGCAGCAGCGCTGCCGCGACATCGGCGCTCTGAAACAATGGACGCTTCGACAGGCAAACAATGACGCTTTCAAAGCTTACCGCAAGGAATACAAGCGGCGCTTTGCGTGGATCAAGGCCGGACGGATCACCGACCAGCAGTTTTACGATTGGAGCGAGCGGGCCAGAGCGGAAAAGGATAAATGCGAGCAGGGGCTAATCTCCCAGAAGGAACTGGAGACCTGGCTGAAGGAATCCAAATGAAAAACCGTGTGCTGACCGTAAGGTCAGCACACGGTTATCTTTGTCTATAGCGAGGCAGATTTTAAACCGCCCCATGTAGGGTTTGAATGCTATTTTTCTTTATGGTGCCGTCAAGATTTGGACCTGTTGACAAAAGCAAAAAAACTGCCGAAACCCGCAGCGGTCCCAGCAGAATAGTAAATTGGAAGACAGAAAAAGATGGCATTTACCATCCTCTTAAGGTTTAGGGCCATGGCAGCAAGGAGACATTCTTCCGTTGCTGCAAGAATGCCCCTTTTTCGAATCTTTGAAATGCAGTGTTCCCGTTTCAAGACGGAGAAACTGCCCTTGGCCCAGATTTTACGAAGCCGCATCATGGACAGGTATTCAGGAGTTCCCACGCGCTGATGCCCTCTGAAAAATGCCGGATAGCAACTGCTGGCCAACACTCTGCGCCGAACTCCAGCCTTGTCAAAGCAGTTCGGCCGTTTTGGACAGTGCATACAGGCATCCCCCTCGACTTGGTAGCAACGCAGATATTTGCCGGTTGATTGATTGCAATTTAGCCTGTGGTATGTAAGAGGGAATCCTTCCGGACAGATGAAGGCATCCCGCTGTGGGTCGTAGGAGAATCCATACTTCTCGGGTGGATTGGAGAATTGGATCGCGGGGATATATCCGGTAATGCCCAGAAGCTCCAGCCCCCGGTGAACAGCACCAGTCTCATATCCACGATCCAGAGCAAGTCGTTTCATCGGGACACCAAGATTTATTTGCCGTTCCAAATGCCGCAAGACCAGAAGGCTCTCTTTCTCGTTGGCAGGATATACATCAACGCCTGTTAAAATGCCGTGTTTACAGTCCACAGTTGCTTCCATCAGATACCCAATGCCGCGTTTGTTGCCGTGATTGATATAGCCGCTGTCCGGATCTGTCTGGCTGGTGATACGGCACTTCCTTACAATTTTTGTTGGCGGCTTTTTGAAGCCCGGCTGATTGGAAAGCTCTTCATCCAAAGAATCGAGATAGCTTTGCATACTCTGTTCAACTTCTGTTTCTACATTGATCCAGCTTTCTCTTGATACATTGGCTGGAATGTAGCTTCCATCCGCAGCCATCGCTTCTCCGTCGATCAGCCCGCTGTCTATGCATTGCTTGACTATTTCATAAAAGGCTTTCTGAAAAAGGCTGCTCTGCTGCCATTTTCGTGTTCTGGTCTTGCTGAATGTGGAGTGATTTGGGATCGTGTCATCCAGTTCAAATCCGCAAAACCATCGGTAGGCGATGTTGAGCTGAACTTCCTCCACCAACCGCCGCTCTGATTTGATGCCATACAGGTATCCGATCAAGAGCATTTTGAACATACTGACAGGGTCGACAGATGGACGGCCTGTTGCCGGATAATACCGAGCTGCTTTCTGCGGTTTCCAGGAGACATTTCAGATTCTGAATGTTCATGCCTCAGTCCCCTCCTGCCTATTCCATAAAGGAATGCGGATTATTGTTTTTGTAATAGCTTTTCCTGGTTTTTTGGCGATTGGCTTAGTTGTTGACGTTCTATTTAGGTAAAGCGACGAATTGTATTCTTTCGGTTTTTATTTTTTATATAGAGCACAACTTTTTTGCCACTTGCTTTTCAGTTCAAAAATTTTTATAATTCGATGTATAAATCAAAAAATTCTTTACGTTCAAAATCTTGTTTCCCATTCTGCTTAAGAAAAAAGCTGTCTCTTGGGCGGTCCGGCAACATTGTTAAAGCTGCCCCTATGGCCCGGGTTTTCGTCTTATTTGTCACCTGGCCACGTGGATCATCTCACGCATGCCCTAAAGGTCCGGGCCGCCATCATTATGTACCATAGCATCAACAATATCGGGCACTTCATCGCTGGATTTGGCATATAAGCTTTCCTGGCGAGGCGGCGCAAAAATGTGGTCTGCAAACACAAGGACAGCGTTCAACTGACAGCCCGGCTGTCATGGTCCAACAAATATCGTTATGAGGGATGCGACATGAATCAATTTACAATTTTAAACAAGCAAGAGATCCAGTCTATTTTGACCATGGATATGGTCATCGAAGCAGTTGAACAGGCTTATTCCTACAAATGCAGCAACTTGGCAGAACTGTTTCCTATCGTATGCCACTCCTTTGAAGACGGTGTCTCTGAGTTTGACATCAAAAGCGGAAGCATGGACGGCGCAGGAATCTTTGGAATGAAGCTGGTCAGTGCCTTTGCCGGAAACAGCGATTTAGGGCTGCCCAGATTGACGGGGACCATCTTGATCTTTGACCGAAAGACGGGCATGCTGAAGAGCATGATGGATGGCGGTTTGATCACCAATATGCGCACCGGCGCAGCGGGTGCTGTGGGGTGCAAGTATCTCGCCCGCCCGGAGTCAGAGGTGCTGCTGCTGGTGGGCACGGGTGCCCAGGGCCCCGTCCTTTTGGATGCCACTCTGAAGGTCATGAAGAACATCAAGAGGATCTTGGTCTCCAACCCGCACTCCCCCCATAAGGTGCCAGCCTTTATTGACGAGATCCGGCCATCGATCCCGGCGGATGTGGACATTCTGCCAGTGCAGGACCTGGAGACGGCGGTGAGAAGTGCGGATATCATCCTCACCGCAACCCCGTCCAGAAGGGCGCTGATCCTGGACCAGTGGCTGAAGCCGGGGACCCATCTGTCCTGCATCGGTTCTGATATGGAGGGGAAGCAGGAGCTGGAGGAACAGATCCTTGGCCGGGCCAAGGTATTCTGTGATGATCTCAAGCAGGTCGTTGCAGTAGGCGAGTGCGAAAAAGCGGTCAAGCAGGGGATTCTGCCCGTCCAACACATCACGGAGATGGGAAATGTTATTCTCGGTCTGGCAGAGGGCCGGTGCGACGAGTCCGAGATCACCGTTTTTGACAGCACCGGCATTGGCCTTCAGGACTTGATGGTCGCATCTAAGGTGACCGATTTGTCCGCAGAAAAAAAGCTGGGACTGGAAATGTTCCTGTAACGCCTGGGCTTACCACCTGCAGGACAGCCGTACTTTTGGGGCCGCACAAGATCCGGCCCCCTGTTTCATACGTTAAAACACAGCGGAAAGGAATGGTCATAGGCATGGACACGTTGCTATTAGAAAATATGACATGGAAAGAGATTGATATTGCAAAGAAAAATGGCTTTGACTCGGTCATCATTTTCGCGGCCTCTGTAGAGCAGCACGGCCCCGCTCTTCCAGAGATCACCGATACGGTGCTGGGCTATGCAGAGGCAGTTGATCTGGCTAAGCGTCTTGGAAATACCCTGGTGGCCCCCGTGATCAGGCCGGGACTTTCAAAGCACCATCTGGGCTTCCCCGGAAGCTTGACCCTCCGCCCAGAGGTGTTCAAGGGTATTGTAGAGGATTATATCGCCTCCTACGTCCACCATGGCTTTCGGAGAATTATTCTCTCGTCCTCCCATGGGGGAAATTTTGCTACAATGGCCGAGGTCGCTGCGGAGCAAGAAAAGGTATATCCCGATGTCTGCATTATTCCGGGAGGGAGCTTGGAAGCATTAGACAACTTGCTCATCGAGATGGATCGCTTGGAAAACCAGCCTGCTGGCTTCTGCGGTGGACATGCCTGTGATTGGGAGACCTCTCTGATGATGATGGTGGATGAGAACTATGTTCGGAGAGATGAATTGGCTCCTGGCTTTGTCGGCTCCTTGCAGGGCGAGCTGCTGGATCGCTTCTTTCACTGCGGGACCCGGTCCATCAGTGACAATGGAGTCATTGGAGATCCCACCGGCGCAAGTGCAGAGAAGGGCAAGCGATATTTTGATATCTACCAAAACCTTCAGGAGAAGATCATCCGAACCAATGAAAGGGAATGGGAACAGCGCAAACACCGTCCTTGACCACAAATGGGAAAACACAGAAGTTTTCACAACGTTGCCGCCGTTCTATGACTTTGCGGCTTATAGATAGGAGGAACACTCAGTTATTATGAAGGATGTTACTGCAGGAGAGACCATTTCCCAACGGCTTGATTTTCTCGGAGATCATACCAGAAAAGATGGTGGAATATGGAGGGCTTCCTATACGGAGGAGTTCAGCCGGGGAGCCAGCTATGTGAAGGAGTGGATGAAACAGGCCGAGATGGAGGTCTATGAGGATGCCGTTGGGAATGTTTTTGGACGGGTCCAAGGAGAACAAGATGGCGTTATTCTGACAGGCAGTCATCTTGACACTGTGAAAAACGGGGGAAAATATGACGGAGCAGCAGGTGTCATCGCGGGGATAGCCGCCGTGGGACAGTTGGTAAAGAAATATGGAACGCCCAAAAAGACCATTGAGGTCGTTGGTATGCTTGAGGAGGAGGGGAGCCGCTTTGCCTCTTCCTACTTGGGCAGTAGATTTATGACCGGGAGGATGGATGAGGCCGCGCTGGATGAGCGGGACGCGGAGGGGATCACGCTGAGAGACGCGATGATCGCCGCAGGGTATGACCCGAAGGAGTTCAGAAGTGCGGAGAGAAGGGATATCGAGGCATTTATAGAGCTTCATGTGGAGCAAGGCCCCCGTCTGGAAGCACTGGGAAAGGAGATCGGCGTGGTCACCAGCGTGGTGGGCGTAAGGTCATACGACATCACCATTTCAGGGGAGCAGAACCATGCGGGCACCACGCCGATGGGGATGCGTCTGGATCCGGTGGTGGCGGCAGCGGAGTTTATACGAGATATGACGGACTACACGAAGAAAAAATCGGAGAACGCCGTATTCACGGTGGGAAAACTGACCGCCAAGCCGGGACTGTCCAATGTGATCGCGGGAAGCGCTCAGCTCAGCGTGGATCTTAGAGACGGCGTGGACGGAGCCCTTGATGACATCGAGGGAGAGCTTCATAAACGGGCGTTGAAGCTGGAGCAGGACGGATTTGGGGTGGAGTTGATCAAGTGCTGCAGAGAGGAACCGGTCAGATTTTCCCCCGCCATCGTGGAGGCGGTGGAGGAGTCCGCCAAGGCGCTGGGGCTTTCCTCCATAAAAATGAACAGCGGCGCAGGACATGACGCCCAGGTCATTGGCCTTAAAGTGCCCACTGGGATGATTTTCGTACCAAGTCGGAAGGGAATCAGCCATTCACCGGATGAGTTTACCTGCGGTGACGACCTGGAAAAGGGAGCCTATGTGTTAAGAGAAACTATATATAGGCTGGCATATTAAGGTCGGTGCGAGATCGTCTCAAGCGTTGCACAGCCTTCTCTATAGCGGCGCGTCATAGAAAAACCGCTATGGGGGTTATTTATGCCAAAAGTAGATTTAGTGGTTGCTTTTTTACAATATTGCCGCCCTGAATACCGACTGCTCGGTATCCAGGGCGGCATTTTATGTTGAAAGAGTACAAGGCTAACTGGGTCAACTTCTTCCAGTGGCTTCGTGGCGCAGCTTGGACGGCGTAAAGCTCATCGTTGGCGACAAGTGCATGGGGATGCTGGAGGCCGTGGGCGAGGTGTTTCCGGACACCAAATATCAGATAAGGTACAATAAGGGACCTGTTGACAAAAGCAAAAAAACTGCTGAAACCCACAGCGGTTCCAGCAGAATAATAAATTGAGAGATAGCAAAAGATGGCATTTTGCCATCCGCTTAAGATTTAAGGCCATGGCAACAAGGAGGCATTCTTCCGTAGCTGCAAGAATGCCCCTTATTTGAATCTTTGAAATACAGTGTTCCCGTTTCAAGACAGAGAAACTGCCCTCGGCCCAGATTTTACGAAGCCGCATCATGGACAGGTATTCAGGAGTTCCCACGCGCTGATGCCCTCTGAAAAATGCCGGATAGCAGCTGCTGGCCAACACTCTGCGCCGAATTCCAGCCTTGTCAAAGTTTTGGACAGCGCATACAAGCATTGCCCTCGACCTGGTAACACCGCAGATATTTGCCCGTCGATTTGCTGCAATTTAGCCTGTGGTACGTAAGAGGAACTCCTTCCGGACAGATGAATGCGTCGAGCTGTGGATCGTAGGAAAATCCATATTTCTCAGGTGGATTGGAGAACTGAATTGCGGGGATATATCCGGTAATGCCCAGAAGCTCCAGTCCCCGGTGAACAGCACCGGTCTCATATCCACGATCCAGAGCAAGTCGTTTCATCGGGACACCAAGATCAATTTGCCGTTCCAAATGCCGCAAGATCAGGATGCTTTCCTTCTCATTGGCAGAATATACATCAACGCCTGTTAAAATGCCGTGTTTGCAGTCCACAGTTGCTTCCATCAGATACCCGATGCCGCGTTTGCTGCCGTGATTGATATAGCCGCTGTCTGGATCTGTCTGGCTGGTGGTGCGACGCTTCTTTGCAATTCTTGTTGGCGGCTTTTTGAACCCCGGTTGGTTGGAAAGCTCTTCATCCAGGGAATCAAGATAGCTCTGCATACTCTGTTCAACTTCTATTTCTATATCAATCCAGCTTTCTCTTGATACATTGGCTGGAATGTAGCTTCCGTCCGCAGCCATGGCTTTTCCGTCGATCAGACCGTTATCTACTACGCCTAAGAGAATAATTATCTTTTTCATAAATCTTTTATGACCTTTCTCTTTGGAAATGTTTCAGGATACAGAGTCATATACAGTTTGCTCGCCCCATTTTTAACGCCACAAATAAGCACACGAGAAATCAAATGTCAGCATGGGAAAACTCAAGCTTCATTTTGCAACATAGTAATTATGGTGGCAATTTTAAAATTCTGAATGAAATGAAAAAGGTCTGCCATTAGATCCTTCTGAAAATTTCATGAGTGACAAATTAATTATATATCAGTTGCGTCACTTCAAAACGTAACGAAAAACAGAAAGCAAGTCATAATTTGATTTGCTTTCTGTTTTATTTTTAGTATCACGGAAAACTTACTCGTATTCCACCATGACCTCGATTTCTACAGGAAAACCATAGGGCAAAGCAGCCTGCCCTATCGAAGATCTGGCCGGCACGCCTCGCTCTTCTCCATACAATTCTTTCAGAAGGCCGCTGCATGCATCGCCTACCTCAGGCTGCAGTTTGAAATCATGATCACAGGCAACGAAGACCGTCATTTTTACAAACTGTTTGATGCGATCCAAATCGCCGAAATGCAATTGTAAAGCACGAAGAAAGTTTAGCGTACAATCCACAGCACACTCCTTTGCTTGCTCCATGGTAACTTCTTTGTCTACACGGCCAGTGTATTTCAAAACGCCGTTAATCTCTGGGCCACATCCCGCTACATAGGCCAGATTAGGCCCAAATTCCTTTACATGGTCAAAGACGCCCTGCCCCTCTGGATATTCGGGCAGAGTAAGGCCCATTTCTTCCAACTTTTTTTCAATAATCATAATTTACTCCTTATACATTGAAATAGGTAATGTCATCTTTTAATAGATTGACATTGTAAGTATGTATAATTGTCTTTCCGGTTCTGGAATCGCTGAGTTGGATGCGACAGGCATCGCTGTACCAAAACTTAGATTCTTGAAGCAGAATAGTGCCACAAAAGTATACCGCACCATTGCATAAAGGAAGACCGCGATGTTGGATTTCATCCATAATGGATTCGGGGGTGGCCAGAGAAGCGACAGTGCCTTAATTTATTCATAAACTTTCCTTCTGCACAGAACCTTCCGGCAGAGCCCGGAAGGTTCTGTGCATATGTGTCTATTTTGTGAATGGAGAATAGAACAGTGTGGAATAACGACTAAGCGATGACAATGTCTGCTGCAGTCTCAGAAACCATAGCAGGATAGGTCTTGCCAAAGATCTTTGCAAGGAAATAATAAATGATGGGGGTAACAGCAAGGGAGATAAAGAAGCCGTAGTCCATGAAAATGACAGCCACGGCGGTACCGATTACGTATGCAATCATGGCAGCGGGGTTGAATCCGTTCCAGTAATAATACTTGCCGTGAGTCTTGTAAATGTCATCCAAACTAAACTTTCTCTTTCGGAAAATATAGTAGTCAACCGCCACAATCGCAACCACAGGTGCCGCAGTAGCACCGAATACATTCAAAACCACATCCATACTGCTAATATTCCAGGGCTGGATAGCAATAGAAATAGCAGCGAAGATAAAGCAACCGGGCTTAAACTTCAAATACTTAGGAAGCAAACCCACGACAACATAAACAGAAGGAACCGCTTCTAACAAACTCAGACAGAATATCTTCCAGAATGGCAATCAAAGTGGTGGCGCGCAGAGATGTGGTAGCAGGGAAGGTCTGGCCACCACCGGAAGCGGGTCTGGATCGATATCCATAGCAGACTGCGGGAGCAACCAACATGTTAGTTTCTTCTGCAACAGCTTGACCCATCTTGGTCGGCAGGACAGAGTCGACGCTTAAAGGCAAATGAGGACCATGCTGCTCAGTGGCACCGATGGGCAGAATTACACCAGCTCCATTGTTGATCGCCTCTTTTACTTCAACCTAAGTCATTTCAGCCATCATGCGTGTTCTCATGTTTTATCTCTCCTTTTTGTTATTCTCGTAAGCATATCAACTTGTAATACGAGTTGATTAGATGATATAGCTGCGCTTTTCAGATGTCAAGTCCATATAGGAGTAGACTGAAAACTCCTGCTATTGTGACAAAAATAATAAAAAAATTTTCACATGTCTATTAGATATAATGTCATAAAAATATAGTGAAGATTTATTCATTTTGTCAAAAGGATCAAAGCACGGACATAATTTGAGGATAAGGTACAATAAAGGACCTGTTGACAAAAGCAAAAATTCTTCCGAAACCCACAGGTTTTCAGGCAGAACATTGGAACTGGAGATAGAAATAGACGGCATTTACCATTCTCTTAAGGTTTAGAGCCATGGCAGCAAGGAGGCATTCTTCCGTGGCTGCAAGAATGCCCCTTTTTCGAATCTTTGAAATGCAGTGTTCCCGTTTCAAGACGGAGAAACTGCCCTCGGCCCAGATTTTACGAAGCCGCATCATGGATAGGTATTCAGGAGTTCCAACACGCTGATGCCCTCTGTAAAATGCTGGATAGCAGCTGCTGGCCAGCACTCTGCGCCGAATTCCAGCCTTGTCAAAACAGTTCGGCCGTTTTGGACAGTGCATACGAGCATCGCCCTCGACTTGGTAGCAACGCAGATATTTGCCCGTCGATTTGCTGCAATTTAGCCTGTGGTACGTAAGAGGAACTCCTTCCGGACAGATGAATGCGTCCAGCTGTGGATCGTAGGAGAATCCATGGCAGAATATATACATCAACGCCTGTTAAAATGCCGTGTTTGCAGTCCACAGTTGCTTCCATCAGATACCCGATGCCGCGTTTGCTGCCGTGATTGATATAACCGCTGTCTGGATCCGTTTGGCTGGTGGTACGGCACTTCCTTACAATTTTTGTTGGCGGCTTTTTGAAGCCCGGCTGATTGAAAAGCTCTTCATCCAAAGAATCGAGATAGCTTTGCATACTCTGTTCAACTTCTGTTTCTACATTGATCCAGCTTTCTCTTGATACGTTGGCCGGAATGTAGCTTCCATCCGCAGCCATCGCTTCTCCGTCGATCAGCCCGCTGTCTATATACAAAAATAGCAACAGTCTGTGTTTAGCGTAGGCCGTTGCTATTTTTTAATGCTTATTCGTGAATAACTTATGTTTTACAGACCCATGCACTTCATCACATTTTCGGCTGCTTCGAAAAAGTCATATAAACTTTGAGCGATTTCGTCATGTGAAGGACTGTTGTTCATATCATACTGTGCTTTTAATTTTGCAACATTATATGCGACCCAAGCATCATGTATATGCTGTTCAGATAGCGATAAGGTTGAGTCCAGTTTTTTTTGACCAAGTTTATACAAATATTCGCTATTATTATCTGCTAAATTTTTCATTTTTTCAGCCGTTTTATAAAATTTGTTTTGAATCTCAGCAGCGTTGTTGTGATATAGTAGCCGCCTGCACTGTGAGCAAGCTGGAATATCATCAATAAATTTGATTTTTTGCTTGCAAATAGGACATGCCGAACGGCCTTCGTTGTCAATTATTCCAGAAATACACATTTAAATACCTTCTTCAATTAGTCTGTATTATTGTCATTATCAAGCGCTTAAAAGTTCGGTTTTAGCATCGAGGAAAGTAAGACTATATTGCAAGATAAGGAGACGGACACATCAAGTCCGTCTCCTTTACCCTGTCTAGCAACAAAGTGACGGGGAATCTTGATTTACATGTTTTCGTTCTGAGAGGGAGCGTCCAGATCCATGGCGGCCAGGGACTCCTGCTCCACCTTGCAGTTGTGCTGTAGCATAAAGTCGAGTATCTCCCGGTAAGGGGCCAACAGGGGAGACTGCATGGCCTTTTTGTCCTCTGCCGTCAGGGGGCGGTAGTGCCCGGCCTGAAAGCAGGCGCGGAGGGTGGCAAGGTCCATCTCCAGAGGGCGGAAGGGGATACCGGTCTTCTGCTTTAGGTTCTCCAAGATCAAAAATCCGTGGGGGTCCAGGTCACCGTGGTGGTAATAGGCGGCCTCCGGTTCCCCGGCATAGACCAAACGCAAAAAAGCAGCCCTGGCGAAGTTGGGAAAGCCTCCCAAATACAGGACCGCCTGATTTTCAGACGGAGTGTCGTGATAGGTGGTCAGGTTTTCCACCGTGACCACTGTCTTGTGCTCCAAATGTACCGCTCGCACTGCCTGTAGCCCGTCGGAGGTCAGGCCGATGCCCCCGGGGAGGGCAGCGACAGGGATACGGGAATCGGAGAGTTCCAGCACCCAGCTGCCCTTCAGATAGAGATAGGTGGGGTTTTCCAGCAGGTTATAATACGCTAAAATCTCTGATTTCTCCACCGGCTGGTCGGTGAGGTCAATGAGAATACTGCGCACCGTGTCCGCAATGTTCTGAAAGTGCTTAGAGTCGTGAAATACCCCCTCAGAGAAGTTGCGTATATAGGTCTCGTGGTCCAACCGCCCGATCTGCTCCAGGGCCAGCAATACGTCCCTCAGTTTTTTTACGTTGTCCTGTAGCCTATAGCCCAGCGCCCGACCCTGGTCCAGCTGGGTGAGCAGGGTCTGGGCAAAGCGGCCAGCCAGGCTGTCTGGCTCCCTCTGCTGAGCGTCCAGCAGCATATCCCGCTGCGCCTGCCGCAGGTCGGCCAGGGGCGTCCGGTTTAAGCGGGCGTATATCTCTGAGAGGTGGTCCAGGTGGAGGGTGAGTTTTGTATAGTACCCCTGGGGGCTGCGGGGGGCGTCGATCATCTGCCAATCGACCAGGCAGGTCACTGCCTGGTCGATATTCCGCTCCTCCGCGCTCAGGTGGTCCCGATAGGCGGGACAGCACTTGATGATCTCTATCGTCACTGCGCGGCTGGATTTCCCGGTCCGGCGCTCATAGCGGTCCAGAAGCGCCGTGAGGATCTGAATGGCGTAGTCCATGGTCAGATTACCTCCTGGTAAAAGGCGCGCACCGCGTTGCGGGTACCGCTTTTCACAATGGAACAGGTCACATCGCAATAGGGCTGGATGGCCGACGCCTTTTCAACTGTAGTGATCAGCACCACCTGTAGCCGCATTTTCCGCAGCATCTGCATCATGGGACGGATGCGGTCACTGGTCATGCGGCTGAAAGCCTCGTCCAGCAGCACCAGGCGGATGCTGTTTTCGCACTTGTCGTAAATCTGCAGCAGAGAGGCGCAGATGGCGATATAGAAAGGGGCCTGGTTTTCGCCGCCGCTGCTGTCCTGGCTGACGGCGGAGAGGCGGATGGTCCCGCCGGTGATCTGATTGTGACACTCGATGTCATACTCCAGATAGTAGCGGTAGTCCACATAGCGGGACAACTCGGTGGCCAGCTGCTTTCCCTCAAGCCGCCGCTGGGCGTTGGCGCTGAGCTCGGCCAGGATGCGCTCCATCAGCTCGTTCACCTGGCTCTCGTAGGCAGCGTCGCCCATGGCCATCCAATCCTCAATGCTACCATCCCCCTGAATAGGCCGGTTGCTCTCACGCATAATCACGTCGTAAAAGGCCCGTCGCTCCGGGTCAGTACTGGCCTGGACCATGAACTGATAGACCTCCTCGCCATATTGAAGTCCGCCCATAGTCCGATTCAGCTCCCGGAACTGCCGCTTGGCGTTGATGATGTCATCCTTCATCCGATAGAGAATGTCCTCCCGGAAGCGCTGGCGGCACCGCTCCTTGGCCTTGTCCAGGCTGGTGGCATACCGCTCCAGGTCCACGTGGACCAGCCGGTCCCGCTGCTCCCGGAAAATCTCGATTCCCTCCAGCCCCAGAGGATAGTCGCAGGTATAAGTGCCATTATACTCCTGCTGCTTGGGGATCAGTTGCTCCCGAACCCAATCCTCCAGAGCTTTGTCTACCTGACGCTGATAGTTGGTCTGAAATTCCACGATTTTTTCCGGGGCACGGGTACGAACGGCGTCCGCGTATTTTTTCTCCGCCTCGGTCTGCAAAAGGGACTCCTGTTGGCAAAATTCCTGCCAGGCCGCCTGGGCTGCTTCGTCGTCCGCGATGGCCTGGCTCTGCTGGGCTTGGGCCTGGGCCACACAATTCTGCTCTGTCTGCCGCTGGGCCTCCAGTGTTACTTGTTTGTCACGCTGCGAGTCCAACTCCAGCTGACAGCTATGCTCAAGGGTCATCTTTGCCTGTAGGATGGGGTTGTTCTTCCAGGCGTCATACTCCTGTTGGGCCTGCTCCAGCGCCTGCCAGCACGCCTGCTGTTGCTGCTCACTATCCCAGTTGTCCCGCAGGTCGGCCAGGACGGTACCGTGCAGCACCCGGCGGCAGGTATCCAGCGCCTCGGTCAGGGTGTCCGCCTGCTTGGTGCAGTCAGCCAGCTTGGCGCTCAGGGCGGAAAACTCCGCCTTGGCAGACTCCAATTGCTTTTTACGGGCCTCCAGGCCGATGAACATCACCGGGGTGCGCAGACGGGCCAGCCGGTATGGGTAGTGCCGCAGCAGGTCCCGGGTAGCGCTCTGGGGATAGCGCTCCAGGGTGTCCGGGGTGTCGCAGCAGACGATCTGGCCTAGCAGGCTGTTGACATAATACTGGGCCAGCCAGTTCTCGCTGGTGAGCTTGGCCGCCAGGGAGCTGCTGTCCGGGGCTGTGGCCATTCGTCCGGCGTCCCGCTCCAGGGCGGGGCTGTCCAGTAGACTGACCTGGCCCACCTCCCCCTTCAGACGGGCGAAGGCCTCCTTGGCTGTGTGGTAGTGCTTGGGGGAGACCAGGATGTCGAACCGGCGGTTTCCTAGACAGGCCTCGGCGCACTCCTGCCAGTCCGGATCCCGGACGGTCAGGATCTCGCAGAGGATGCGGGCGTCCGGCTCCAGTCCCATCTGGCTCAGCTCCCGGTTGATGGTCTGACAGACACGCCGGGCCCGGTCCCCGTCTGGATAGACCAGCTGTCCCTTGTTCAGTGCATTGATCTGTGTTTGCAGTTCACCACGCCGCTGTTCCATCTGTCGGCGGCGGCTTCTGGCATTAAACTCCGCCTGGTCCAGCCCGAGCTCCCGTTCCTGCAATAGCTGGCTCAAGGCGGAGAGAGCCTCAGACTCTCTGCGCTGGGGTAGCAGGCGGATGCCATCCGGCATCTGCTCTTCCGGGATGGCCATTTGACACTGGGAGAACATTCGGTTCAGGGCTTCCAGGCTCTGCTGGGCGTTTTTTAAGGTAGACAGGGCCTTTCTGGCCCGGTCATAGTCCGCCCGTTTAGCCTTGACCAGGTCCTCGAACACTAGTAGCCGCTGACGCTCGCTGCTGTTCTGGTTTTCCCGCTGAGCTTCCAGCAAGCGATGCTGGGCCTGTTCAACTCTGGCTCTCTGTCGGCGCAGCTCCTCTTCCAGACGCTGTATCTCCTGGTTGTGTACAGTGATGTCGCTGAGGATCTTCTCCTCCTGCTGGGCGGTGGCCTGCTGCTTGGCGTACAGGACAAAGCCACGATTTATGGCGCAGTCCCGCTGCTTGGTATGGGCCGTCTCGCCCAGCTGGCCGATTTCGGTGAGCATCTGGGCCCGGGCCTTGGCCTGGAGCAGCACGTCGCTTAGATGGTCCAGCTCGATCTGCTCCTGCTGCAGCAGCTGTAGGTCCAACTCCGGCTGGGGGAGGATATACTGATAGATAAATTCCCGGAAATCCGCAATGTTGTCGATACTGGTGCCCATGGGGAATACGGCGCAGAATTTCTTGCCCAGGGGAGACTCAGCTGAACCGATGCCCAAGGCCCGGCAGATCCAGTCTCTGGCTGTCTCCTGTTTGTCTGTGTTCTGCATCTTGCCCCGTTTTAAACAGAACTGCTCCCGTTTGGTGGGGACGCGGTCCGGGCCCAGGAAGGGCAGCTCCTCCAGGGTGACGCCCCGGGGCGTGATATACCAGCGCTGCTGCACGTGGCGCATGTCCTCGTCTGGATTTTCCGACTCCACCCGCACCACGATGACAAAGCTCTTCTGTCCCGGCTTGGCGGCCTCGTCCTGAAACTCAGCCCCGATATAGGACACGGTGTGGCCCTTGCGGCTGTATCTGGGGCGGCCCTCATCCTGATCCCGCTGCTTGCCGTGTACCGAGCCCAACAAGGTCCGTTTGCTTTTGCGGTTGCCCAAGGCGTTGAAGTTTTTGTTGGTGGTCAGACAATAGCGCAGGGCATCCAGAATGGTGGTCTTGCCCACGCCGTTGACCCCGATGAGGTAGGTGATCTGCTGGATATCCAGCAGATCGTCGGCAAAATTGTGCCAGTTGATGAGCCGCAGGCGGCTTAACAGAATCATACCTCGTCCTCCTTGTCCGTCTTACTTGCGCGGCGGTATTTGTCCAGCGCGGCCAGCGTCTCGTCCACAGAGGCCTTCAGTACGTTGTCAGGAAGGGCCAGAATGACAGTGGGGAATATCTCAATTTTTGCGTCCTCCTCCGTCAGGGCGTCCAGATTCCTGGCCAGGTTATAGGTCTTCAGGGTGCGCAGACTGCTCTCCAGAGTGACCCGATCCAGCTTTCGGGGCAGGTTCATCTTCTGATATTCCTCCTGGACCTCGCCCACCGTCACGGTGACGTGCTCCCCGTCTGCCGACAATTTTTCCCGTTTTTGCAAATAAAGCAGCCGGAAAATGAGCAGCAGAATGCTCTCATATTTGCTCAACTGGGCCTGATTGCCCTCATACTCGTTTACCAGGGCCACAATTTTCAGCGGCGCGTTGTGATAAACTACCGTATAGCCCAGAGGCTTGAAGATGCGGCGCAGCTCCTCCAGGTGGTTGACGGCGTAGTAGTGCTTTTCCCGCAGCTCCTCCGCCTGGGCGGGCAGAAAACAGTGGTTGAGCAGATAGTTGGCGATTTCTCTCACGTCCATAAGCAGGCTCTCCTTTGTTTGGGCACATGCCCCGATTCAGCTGCGTTTCCGTATCCAGAACTGCTGAAAGCGTATTCCACCCACCGTCACCCAGTCGTCCGTAAGTGTCAGTTCATAATTCCGGTCATGAGATTGGGAATAGGTGTGCAGGCCGATGATCTTGATGAGTTCTCCGGTCTCCCCGGCTGCCAGATCCCGGGCGGAGATCGTCTCCCGCCCCTCCAGCGCCTGATCCGCGAAGCGGTTCACGTTTTCTTGGGTGACGGCTTGGCGGACATAGTCCATCAGCAGCTGTTGCTGCCGCTGCAACTCCTCTTCTGAGATAGGCTCCTCCGACGGGACCTGTTCGATGGGAGTGGGTTTGCGGCTGTTCACCGCCGGTTTTAAAAAGTTTTTCCCCAATACATCGACGGGGTAGAGCCGCCAGTGTTGGCTCACCGGGCTGTCATCTGGGTCAGACAATTCCTCCAGGCGCTGAACGGTCTCCGCGTAATACCGCAGCAGCTCACTGATCCGCCCCTGGGCCGAGCCGTCGGACAGCAGCATAAACTGGGCCCGCTGCACCGCCCGCTTCCGATAGGTCACGTGGCTGCGGTCGATCTCTGCCAGCAGGTCCCGCATGATATCCAGCTCGTCCCGCACCCGTTGGACCAACTGCCGCACCGACGCCTCGCCTTCCGTTTCCGTCACCCGCTCTACCCGGCAGTAGTCCTGGATCAGGGCCTGGGCATAGGGGCCGTCGCACTCATCCAGCCCGTCCAAAATCTCTGTGCGGTAGTGAAACAGGTTGTCGCTGGTCTTGAAGCGGTGATAGGCCGCCACCACGATCTAGTCTTCGTACCGCTGGAACAGGTCCAGCACCTCCTGAGGCGTTCGGTTCCGGGTCAGCTGGTCGATGTAGCCGCCGATGGAGGCATTCAGCTGCCGCAGGGAGGTGTTCAGGGCGGCCATGTCGGCGCAGACCTCTTTGAGTACGTTTTCATAGGGGCTCTTCTCTTGGCCGACGCCCTGGAGCAATCGATAGGCCTTCAGCAGTTTTCCGCTGTAGGTCACTGTCTTAGGGTGGAGTATCTCGTCAAATAGCTGCAGCAAACGCACCGCCTGAGCGGTGAGAGCTGTGCGGGGCTCCTCTTCATAGCCACCTTCCATTTCTTCCAGCCATCCGGCCTCTCGCAGCCGCCGCAAAAATTTCAGGCCCTGCCCTCTGGCATCTAAAGTGGGGCCGTCTGTTTCGTCCTCCTCATCCAAGGGCAGCAAGGTCCCCAGCCCCTCCATATAGGTCTCTGCCACCTGAGTAACAGCGCTTTTTCCCATGCTGTAGTCCTGAGAGGTGCCGCACTGATTCCATATTAGCATCAGCAGATCGGCATAGATCCGCTGGTTTCGCCCGGCCAGAGGACGGAACATGTTTCCATTCAATCGGTCGAAAAGATTCACCGCAACACCCCCATGTATGCAAAAAGCGCCAAAGGTACCTGATTTTTTGGTGGATTTAACTAAATTGTATCGGAACTTTGGGGGTTCGTCAATGGAAGTTTTACTTCAATAACAAAACCGGCCTTCTGGCCGGCGGCGTGAGTGCGCGATAACTAAGTCACAACCACCGGCTAAGCCGGTGGCTTGAGTAAGCCCTAGAAGGGCATGATATAGGCAGCCCCTGAAAGGCCCCGAAAGGTTTGTCGGCCACGTTTCTTTTTCAGGTTTCCTATAAAGGGGGTTCCTCCACGCCGGTCACTCCACCTCCAGCATCTCCCCCCACTGCTTCTCCTTAAATCCCACCAGAACGAAGTCTTCGCCCACCAGCAGGGGGCGTTTGACCAGCATGCCGTCTGTGGCCAGGAGCTGGATCATCTCCTCCTCGCTCATGCCGGGCAGTTTGTCCTTCAGGGCCATGGACTTATAGAGCAGGCCGCTGGTGTTGAAAAACTTCTTCAGGGGGAGGCCGCTGCGCTCATGCCACGCGGTCAGCTCCTCGGCAGTAGGGTTGTCCAGCTTGATGTCCCGGAGGTCATAGGCGATCTGGTGGTCATCCAGCCACTTTTTGGCCTTTTGGCAGGTGGTACACTTGGGGTAGCAGAGAAAGATCATGAGTTTCGTCCTCCTAAAGCAAACTTTGACGATACGTCCATTATATCGGCCCCACCGGCAAAAGGCAATATGGCGCTGTGCCCCTTGCGCATCCACGGCCAAACTGCTACAATGACGAAAAAGACCACCTGAGGAGGACACAAGATGGTTCGTGATATCTGCAAGGACGAGGGCCTTCTGGCCCAGAAGGCCCAGGCCGCCACGTTGGACGACCTGGACACGTCCCGGGACCTGCTGGACACCCTGATCGCCCACAAGGCGGGCTGCGTGGGCATGGCGGCCAACATGATCGGCATAAACAAGCGCATCATCGCCTTTGACAACGAGGGGACTTACACGGTCATGCTCAACCCTGTCATCGTCAAGCAGTCCGGGCCCTATGAGGCGGAGGAGGGCTGTCTGTCCCTGACCGGCACGCGGAAGACAAAGCGCTTTCAGACCATCAAGGTCCAGTGGCAGAACGAAAAGCTCCAGACCCGGCTGAAGACCTTCACCGGCTGGACGGCGGAGATCATCCAGCACGAGATCGACCACTGCGAGGGCATCCTGATCTGAATCATTTTTTTAGTTCAAAACCACCGGTCAAGCCGGTGGTTTTGAGCTGTTCTGCAAGTTTTTTCGCTTACAGGTCCATGGCGTCGGCCAGATTGTCCACCGCCTGGTTCACCCGCTTGGCGGCCATGCGGGCGGCGCGCTTGAGCTGGCGGTGAGAGGGGGCCATGGTCATGCCCAGGGCCGTCCCCGCCGCCACCCCCAAGGTCATGCCGGCGATAAATTTTCCGGCTCCGCAGCAGTGCTCGTTCATGTTCTTTCCTCCCTTCCCGCGGCGCGTCGCAGCTGAAAGCGCCGCTGATGATTATTCTCTCCCAAAGGGCGGAAAAATCCGTTGCTAAATCCTGCTGTTTCCGCTATAATTTATCTTGTTATAGTGTGGGTATTCCCGGGCATTTTTCTGTCGGTCCCGGCGTTCCACACAGACAACAGCGCAAACAAGCAACAGCACTCACGTTTTTTGACTTTCTGACACATTTCGGAGGAACGAAAACCATGAAAATACTGATCCAACATGGCCGGGTGGTCCACCCGGTCACGGGAACGGTCCTGCTGCAGGACCTGCTCATCGAGGACGGCAAGATCGCCCTGCTGGACCGGGGGCTGGAGACGGACGCCGACCTGGTCATCCTCGCCAGCGGACTGGTGGTCTGCCCCGGATTGGTGGACATGCACGTCCACCTGCGGGACCCGGGTCTCACCTATAAAGAGGATATTTTGACCGGCACCGCCGCTGCCGCCCACGGCGGCGTGACCTCGGTGGCCTGTATGGCCAACACCGACCCGGTGGTGGACAGCCCCGAGCAGATCGAATACATCCTGAACCGGGCCAGATTCGGCTCCGGCGTCCACGTCTATCCCATCGGCGCGGTGTCCATGGGCCTGCGTGGGGAGGAGCCCACCGACGCCGAGGCCCTGAAAAAGGCGGGGGCCATCGCCCTGTCTGACGACGGCTGCAACGTGGACAACGCCAACCTGATGCGGGACGTGCTCATCCGGGCCCGCCGCCTGGATATGCCCGTGCTGTGCCACTGCGAGGACACCTCTATGGTAGAGGGCCGGGCGGTGAACGAGGGCAGTGTGTCCCGCCAGCTGTGGCTGGAGGGCCGCCCCGCCATCGCCGAGGAGCTGATGGTCATGCGGGACGCCATGCTGGCCGAGGAGACTGGGGCCCACGTCCACATCTGCCACGTGTCTACCGCCCGCAGCGTGGACATCATCCGCAAGATGAAGAAGAAGGGCGTCCACCTGACCTGCGAGACCTGCCCCCAGTATTTCTGGCTCACCGAGGACGAGATCCTCACCCAGGGTTCCATGGCCCGGGTCAATCCTCCCCTGCGCACCGCCCAGGACGTGAAGGGCATCATCGCCGGACTGAAGGACGGCACAATCGACGTCATCGCCACCGACCACGCCCCCCACTCCGCCGAGGAGAAGGCCCGCCCCCTCACCCGCGCCCCCAGCGGCATGGTGGGGCTGGAGACCTCCCTGGCTCTCACCCTCACCGGCCTCTATCACTCGGGCAAGATGGAACTGCCCGACATCATCCGCCGCATGTCCACCAACCCCGCCGACATCCTGCACCTGCCCAAGGGCCGCATGTCCATGGGGGTGGCCGCCGACCTGACCATCTTCGACCCCGACCAGGAGTGGACCATCGACCCGGAGCAGTTCGCCTCCAAGGGCCGGAACACCCCCTTCGCCGGAAAGACGGTGAAGGGCCGGGTGAAGTATACCATCGTGGACGGCCAGATCGTTTATCAGGACGAGTGAGCTTGGCCCGATAAACTCAAAACTTTTCGATATAAAAGATAAATTTATAACAGAGAGGACTGTTTTTCATGTCTTTTGACGTTCTGCAAGAGAAGATCCGCGCCATGAAGAACCCCACCGTGGCCGGACTGGACGCCCGCATCGAGTATGTGCCCGAGTATATCCGCCAGGCCGCCTATGAGCAGTATGGCGTGGGTCTGAAGGGGGCCTGCGAGGCCATCTATCAGTTCAACGTGGGTCTGATGGACGCCCTGTGCGACATCGTCCCCGCCGTGAAGCCCCAGGCCGCCTATTACGAAAATCTGGGCTGGCAGGGTATGGAGATGCTGGAGCGCACCATCCGCTATGCCAAGAGCAAGGGCCTGTTCGTCATCGCCGACATCAAGCGGGGGGACATCGGCTCCACCGCCACCGCCTATGCCGAGGGCTGGCTGTCCGGGGCCGGCATCGAGGGGCAGCAGTTCAAGTCCTTTGATGCCGACTGCGTCACTCTGAACGGCTATATGGGCTCTGACTCCATCAAGCCCTTTTTAGAGGCCGCCAAGGCCGAGGACAAGTGCGCCTTTGTTCTGGTAAAGACCTCCAACCCCGGCTCCGGGGAGCTCCAGGACGTGAAAACCGCCGACGGCCGCACCGTGTACCAGGTGATGGGTGCCCTGAACGAGTCCATCGCCGCCGGGACGGAAGGCAAATATGGCTTTACCATGGCCGGCGCCGTCACCGGGGCCACCTATCCTGAGCAGATCCGCCAGCTGCGGGCCGATCTGCCCCACACCTTCTTCCTGGTCCCCGGCTATGGGGCCCAGGGGGGCACCGCCGCCGACGTGAAATACGCCTTCGACGCCCAGGGCCACGGGGCCATCGTCAACTCCTCCCGGGGCATCATGTGCGCCTGGAAGAAGACCGGCGGCGACGGCCACGACTTTGCCCAGGCCGCCCGCAGCGCCGCCATCGCCATGCGGGACGACATCGCCCAGTTCGTGACGGTGGAGTAACTCCTAACTCATCCCTCATCACTCCCAACTGAACAAAGGAGGTCCCAATGGCGAAACGCTGTGTTTTCTGCGGAAAGACCCTCTCGTTTTTCGACGAAAAGACCCTGCTGTGCGGCAACGTCCTCCAGAGCGTCTGTTCGGCCTGTTGGGCCGGGATGCAGGACATGGACCAGGAGGAGCGGGCCCGCCGGGCGCTGGACACGGGCCGGGCGGAGGAGCCGGAGGTCATCCAGGCCTATCTAGACAGACTGGAGCAAATGCGTCAGGCCCAGGCCCGGGCCCGTGAGGCCCTAAAGACGGATAAGCGCTGTCTGCGCTGCGGCGGCGTGATGGAGCGCTATGGCCGCAAGAAGTTCCATCTGGGGGAGGAGAGTCTGTTCGGCACCGTGGCCCGGGACGGACTGTTCGCCAGCTGGCTGACGGTGGATATTCTGCGCTGTGCCGACTGCGGCCGGGCGGAGTTCTTCCTGCCCGAGCCGCCGGAGATGGGGAGCATCCCAAAGGCCCCGGAGGAGCAGGTGGTCTGCCCCGTGTGCGGCGCCAAGCACAGCCCCCTCATCAACTGCCCCAACTGCGTCCTGAACCGCCGCACAGCCCAGAGCGAACCGCCCCGGGGCAGCGGAAAAAAGCCGCCATGGGAGAAGTGAGAAGGAGAGGTTTCTATGGGCAACATATGTGTTCTCTGCGGAGAGAGCCTGGGACTGCTGGAGCGCTATTCCTATTCCCTGTTCCAGACGAAGCAGACCCTTTGCGCCCAGTGTATGAAGCAAATTTACGCCCTCTCCGGCCCGGCGCTGGAGGAGAAGCGGGCACAGATGCTGGCCTCGCCCTATCTGGAGGAGGTCGACACGCTGCGGGCCTACGCCGCCCTCAGCCGCCCCTGCTCCACCCCCGGCTGCGGGGGAAAGCTGGAGTGTGAGCGGGAAAACGTCCGGCTGGGACGGGAGGGCCTGCCGGATGAGTCGTACAGCGTGGACGTTTTCGCCTGTCCCCGGTGCGGCAAGGTGGAGCTGTTCACCGCCGGGACCGTCCGCCATGCCCTGCGGCCCAAGAAGCCTGAGAAGAAAGAAGAACCGACTGTGCCCACCGTCCTCTGCCCCGTCTGCGGGACCCGACACGAGGAGGGCGAGCCCTGCCCCGTCTGCGCCGCGGAGTTGGCCCGCCAAAACGCCCGCCCCGCCCGGCGGAGGGAGAAAAAGCCGCCGTGGGAGAAGTGAGGGGACGGCCCTCTCAGTCACGGCTGCGCCGTGCCAGCTCCCCCAAAGGGGGAGCCAAGGATGCGCCATCGGTCCTCCGCCCCTTGCCTCCCCCTTTGGGGGAGGTGCCCAGTGCGCACACTGGGCGGAGAGGGCCCTAACTACTAACTGATAAAAAGGTGATGCCTGCCATGAAAGTTGAACGTAAATGTACCATTGTCGCCCGGGAGGAGATGGGCGACGCCATCTATCTGGTGCTGGAGGCCGGGGACATGGTCCGCACCAGCTATGCCGGACCTGGGCAGTTTGTCCACGTGAAGTGCGGCGAGGGGCTGCTGCTCCGCCGCCCCATCTCCGTCTGCTCCTGCCAGGAGGACGTGCCCAATGACTTCATCGCCATCGCCTTTGAGGTCCGGGGGGACGGCACCCGCTGGCTGGCCCAGCGGAAGGTGGGGGACACCCTGGACGTGATGGGGATGCTGGGCAACGGCTTTTCCGTCAAGCCCAAGAGCCGCTATCTGCTGGTGGGCGGCGGCATCGGCATCCCACCCATGCGGGGCTGCGCCCAGGCCACTGAGGGCCGGTCCACCGCCATTCTGGGCGGGCGGTCCAAGGACAAGATCATTTTGCAGGACTGCTTTAAGGACGAGTGCGCCAAGGTGCTGATCGCCACCGACGACGGCTCGCTGGGCCACCACGGCTTTGTGGACGCCCTGGTCCGCCAGGAGCTGGAGCAGGACAAGGGCTATGACGGCGTGCTGGCCTGCGGCCCCAAGCCCATGCTGCGGAACGTGGCGAAAGTGGCCGAAGAGTTCGGCATTCCCTGCCAGGTGTCTATGGAGGAGCGCATGGGCTGCGGCGTGGGCGCCTGCCTGGTGTGCGCCTGCGACATGGCCGACGGCAGCCGCAAGCACGTTTGCAAGGACGGCCCTGTGTTCGATTCCAAGGAGGTGGACTGGAATGCCTAACGAGAAGATCGACCTCTCCGTCAATCTGGCGGGGATGACCATGAAGAACCCGGTGGTGGTGGCCTCGGGCACCTTCGGCTTTGGCCGGGAGTACGGCCAGTTTTATGACCTGGGCCAGCTGGGCGGCATCTGCGCCAAGGGCCTGACCCTGAACCCCCGCCAGGGCAACCCCGCCCCCCGCATTGCCGAGACCCCCATGGGCATTCTCAACTCCGTGGGCCTGCAAAACCCCGGCGTGGACGCCTTCATCGCCCACGAGCTGCCCTTCCTGCGCAACTTTGACGTAAAAGTAATCGCCAATATCTCCGGCAACACCCCGGAGGAGTATGGAATCATGTGTGAAAAGCTGGCCGGGGCCGGGGTGGACATGATCGAGGTGAACATCTCCTGCCCCAACGTGAAGGCGGGGGGGCTGGCCTATGGCACCCGGCCCGAGCTGGCCGCCGAGGTCACCCAGATGGCCAAGTCCCACGCGGGCAAGGTCCCCGTGATGGTGAAGCTGTCCCCCAACGTTACCGACATCACCCTCATCGCCCGGGCGGTGGAGGAGGCCGGCGCAGACGCCGTGTCCCTCATCAACACCCTGCGGGGCATGCGCATCGACGTGAACACCCGCCGGCCCATCTTAAAGATGAACACCGGCGGCCTGTCCGGCCCCGCCGTGCTGCCCGTGGCGGTGCGCATGGTGTGGGAGGTGGCCCAGGCGGTCAAGATCCCCATCCTGGGCATGGGCGGCGTGAGCCGTGGCGAGGACGCGGCCCAGCTGATGCTGGCCGGAGCCACCGCCGTGGCCGTGGGCACCGCCCTGTTCGCCGACCCCTATGCCCCCATCAAGGTCCGGGACGAGCTGGGCCAGATCGCCCAGCGCCAGGGCCTGACCGCCGTGAAGGAACTCACCGGCCAGGTGAAGCCCTGGTAAATTATTTGAAGCTTCGTCATTCCAGGAACAAAGGACTGTTTGCCAATGACCACCATTTATCTCATCCGTCACGCCGAGGCCGAGGGAAATCTGTACCGCCGCATCCACGGCTGGTATGACGCGCTCATCACCGACAACGGCTTTGCTCAGATCGCCGCCCTCCAGCGCCGCTTTCAGGATATCCATATAGACGCGGTGTGGTCCAGCGACCTCTATCGCACCCAGACCACCGCACGGGCGGTCTATGTCCCAAAGGGGCTGGAGCTGCACACCGACCCCGGCCTGCGGGAGGTCCACATGGGGGACTGGGAGGACAAGCCCTGGGGCGAGGTGTATCACTTTGACGCAGACCGCATCGCCCTCTTCAACCGCAGCGACCCCAGCTGGCAGGCACCCAACGGTGACAGCCTGGCCCAGGTGGGAGAGCGGGTCCACGCCGCCCTGTGCCGCATCGCCGGGGGCTATCCCGACAAGACCATCGCCGTCTTCTGCCACGGCACGGCCATCCGCCAGCTACTGGCCATGGTGAAGGGCGTTGCCCCCCAGGACTGGCACAAGATGGGACACAGCGAGAACACCGCCGTGACCCGCCTGTTCTATGACGGGGGCCGCCTGACGCTGGACCCCCAGCTGGAGCTGGACGCCTCTCACCTTCCGGAGAGCATCCGCACCATGGCCCGGCAGAACTGGTGGCGGAAGGACCGCTCCGTCCAGGACGTGAACTTGTGGTACCGCCCCCTGGACTGGGAGACTGAGAAAGAGTCTATTTATCTGGCCGCCCGGGAGGAGGCCTGGCGCACCACCCACGGCACGGAGTTGGCCTTTGACGGGGAGGGCTTTCTGCACGACGCCAAAGAGCACCTGTCCCGCTCCCCCTGGGGGGTGACGGTGGCCATGTCCGGGGACGAGTTTGCCGGGCTGCTCCAGCTGGACACCCAGCGCTATCAGGAGCTGAACGCCGGATACATCCCCTTCTGCTACATCGCCCCCAGCCGCCGGGAGCAGAATCTGGGCGTGCAGCTCATCGGCCAGGCGGTGTCCTTCTTCCGCCCCCTGGGCCGGGACAAGCTGCGCCTGCGCTGCGCCCCTTACAATGACCGTGCCCAGCACTTCTATCAGAAGTATGGCTTTGTGAAGGTGGGCGAGGAGCAGGGCAGCCGGGTCCCCCTGGACATTATGGAAAAATACATCGGCTATGACAGATGAGCTGTCCGCCGGAAAAAGAGAGGCACATCATGGAGTTTGACCGCGACCTGTTCCTTCCCGTCAGCCTGGCAGACATGCAGCGCCGGGGCTGGGAGGACTATGACTTTCTGCTCATCACTGGGGACGCCTATGTGGATCACCCCTCCTTCGGCCCCACCATCATCGGGCGGCTGCTGGAGGCGGAGGGCTATCGGGTGGCCATTCTGGCCCAGCCCGACTGGCGGGGACCGGAGGCCTTCCGGTCCTTGGGCCGCCCCCGGCTGGGGGTGCTCATCTCCGCAGGCAACATCGACTCTATGGTGGCCCACTACACCGCCGCCCGCAAGCGCCGCCACGACGACGCCTATTCCCCCGGACGGAAAGCCGGGCTGCGCCCCGACCACGCCACCGTGGTCTACTCCAACCGGGTGCGGGAGGCCTTTGGGGACATCCCCATCATCATCGGCGGGCTGGAGGCCTCTCTGCGCCGCTTCGCCCACTATGACTATTGGGAGGACAAGGTCCGCCGCTCCATCCTCTTCGATGCCCAGGCGGATATCCTCACCTATGGCATGGGGGAGACGGCCACCCTGGACATCGCCGCCCGCCTGAACTCCGGCACCCCGGTGAGCGAGATCACCGACGTGCGGGGCACCTGCGTGGCCGCCGACTACCCCGGCGTGTGTTCCTACCCCCGGGTGGAGGTGCCCTCGTTTGAGGAGGTGTCCTCCTCCAAGCGGGCCTATGCCCAGGCCAATATGATCGAGTATCAGGAGCACGACGCCGCCGTGGGCAAGGCCATCATCCAAAAGCACGGGCGGCAGTTCCTCATCGTCAATCCCCCCGCCTATCCCCTGCCCACGGAAGAATTGGACCGGGTGGCCGAGCTGCCCTATGTGCGGGAGCCCCACCCCATGTACGACGACATGGGCGGCGTGCCCGCCATCGAGGAGGTCCGCTTCTCCATCACCCACAACCGGGGCTGCTTTGGGGCCTGCAACTTCTGCTCCCTGGCCTTCCACCAGGGGCGCACCGTCACCTCCCGCAGCCACGAGAGCGTGATTCGGGAGGCCAAGCTGCTCATCCAGCACCCCGGCTTTAAGGGCTATATCCACGACATCGGCGGCCCCGCCGCCACCTTCCGCCGCCCCAGCTGCCAGAAGCAGCTGAAGCACGGCATGTGCAAAAACCGTTCCTGCCTGGCCCCGGAGGCCTGTCCCAATCTGGACGCGGACCACACCGACTATATGATGCTGCTGCGGAAGGTCCGGGCCCTGCCCGGCATCAAGAAGGTCTTCATCCGCTCGGGCATCCGGTTCGACTTTTTGATGAAGGACCCCAGCGGGGAGTTTTTCACCGACCTGGTGCAGTATCACATCTCCGGCCAGCTGAAGGTGGCCCCGGAGCACTGCGTGGACCACACCCTGGACTATATGGGCAAGCCCCATGTGGAGGTGTATGAGAAGTTCCGGGATAAGTATTATAAGCTCAACCGCCGCTATGGCAAGGACCAGTATCTGGTGCCCTATCTCATCTCCTCCCACCCCGGCTGCACCCTGGAGGACGCGGTGCAGCTGGCCGAGTGGCTGAATAAGGAGGGCCACATGCCAGAGCAGGTGCAGGACTTCTATCCCACCCCGGGCACTCTGGCCACCTGCATGTGGTACACGGGCATCGACCCCCGGACCATGCAGCCGGTGTTCGTCCCCAAAACGCCCCACGACAAGGCTCTCCAGCGGGCGCTGATGCAGTGGCGCAAGCCCCAAAACCGGGCTCTGGTGCTGGAGGCCCTCCACAAGACGGGCCGGGAGGACCTGATCGGCTATGGCAAGCACTGCCTTATCCGTCCGGGCAAGGGTCCCGGCGCAGACCGCTATGGCCACGGCCAGGACCAGCGCCAGAATGCTCAGCATTCTAATGATCGCCGTCCGGGCCAGAAATCCGGACAGAGCGGCAGATATGGCAAGCCCGGAAAGCCGGACCAGAATGCCAGACCGGGCCAGAACGGCAAATACGCCAAGGGTCCCCAGGGCGGCAGACCCCGCCCAGGGCAAGCCCGATGGCCGCCACGCCGTCTCCCGCCCCACGGCTCAGAAACCGGTAAAGAAAGCCGGCTGGGCCAAGGCAAAGCCCAGCAAAAAACCGGGCAAGAAAAAAGGCTAAAAAAACAGAACAAAAAATCGCCGCGCAGACGGGGCTTTCTCGTCTGCGCGGCACTGTTTTCTTGTCCCTTACTTCAGCTGGAAGGAGGCACACTCGGTGCCCTCGCAGCGGGTGGGGGAGCTGTCGCAGCAGCCCACGCGGATGGACTGGAGGGAGCAGCAGTTGTTGGGCTGGTTGTGGTGGGCACAACTGGCCACGGTGCAGTGGATGTTGTTGTTGCAGTTGCAGGTATTGCGTTCCATAAGAAAACCTCCTCACATCGGATGGCTTTAGTATGGCCAGCGCTCCGGCGGTTATTCCTTGGTCGGCTGCTGTTTTTCGGTTTTGACGCCCGTCTCCTCCACTCTGGGGATGAACCGGCGGGCGAAGCGGCCCTTGCCCCGGCTCTTCACATAAAAATAGCCGATGATGGAGAAGACCACCGCCCCCACAAAGTTCACCGCCAGGTCCTTCATGGTGTCCAGCAGGCCGATATCCAGATAGCCCCCCAGTCCCAGAGGGATGTTCCCCTGGTCGGTGACTAAGATCACGTCGGTAATACCCCGGATGACCCTGGGTGTCTGGCCCCCGGTGGGGTCCAGCATGACGGAGCCGATGGTGTTCACAATGGTGTCCTTCTGCATGTCCAGGAAGAAGAGTTGGTCCATGGTACACTCGAAAAACTCCCACAGCACCCCGATGGTCATGGAAAAGCAAAAGGCCACGATGGCCATGAACGCCGGGGACAGGGACAGAGAGAAACGCTCGTTCCGGTTGAACAGGTCCACCAGGGAGAAGCCGATGGCGGCGCAGAGAAAGCCGTTCAGGGTGTGGAGCATGGTGTCCCAGCCCTGGAAGGTGGTGTAGAACTCCCGGATCTCGCCCAGGATCTCGGCGGCATAGATAAACAGCAGGATGATGATCTCCAAGGTGTCCGGCAGCTGGATGCGCAGGGAGCGCTCCAGCATGGCGGGCAGCAGCAACAGGATCAGGGTGAGGACGCACAGGAACACATTTTCAAAATTTTTGTTGAAAAACTGGGCGATCATCACTAAGATCACAGAAAAGCGCAGCAGAAAATATACCGTGGCCACCACCGGCTTTTCCCGCATGGCCTCTCGCGGCCCCGGCAGCGGGGCAGGTCTTTGCTTTGTTTTTTTCATAGTCGGCGTCCTCTTCGTTCGTTTTTGTTATATAGTATATCCGCCGGGGGAAGTGAAGTCAACGGGGAATGGGCAAGTGCAGTACCAATGTGACAATCAGTCTTATTCAAAAAAATTCATTGACAAACCTATGCTTAGCCCTTATAATATGATATTGGTATTGTACCGATGCGGCTGTGCTGGAATTGGTAGACTGGCAAGCTTGAGGTGCTTGTGTCCGTATGGGCGTACGGGTTCGACTCCCGTCAGCCGCACCAGCTCAAAAACTTCCTGTTTGACACGAATCCCCGCCTATGGCGAGGCTTCTTAGTCGGACAGGAAGTTTTTTCGCTTCCAAATGCGACCCACTGCGTTGGGCTCGCATTTGGTGGGGACGCGGAGCTGGGACTGGCGTAGATATGCATATGCAAAACCGAGCAACAGGCAATCGTCTGTTGCTCGGTTTTATCTTTATCCGGCTGTCCGGGACACAGCAGAGGGCGGGCGCGCTTTGACCATTTTGATCGGCGCCGCGCTCTCCTGCCGCCAGAGCGGCGGGACAAGAGACGGCACTGATCGCGTTTATATGGCCTGATGGCCCGGGATATGTTATATCCCTTCATCCGTTGTGGAGACGTGAGGGGCGGGTGGTGGGGCTTGCGTATGGGGAAAGATCGTGGTGGCGAAAAAGCGCCGGGCGCTGGGGGTCGCGTTGGGCGGGTCTCCTATGTGTTCCATAAAGCGGTCTGCCCAAATAGCACTTTTCTTGTGTAAGTCATCGTGCAGCGTTATAGTTCATCTGCACCTGAACCGGTCTCCCCGCGTTCCGCCTCTGCTGCATCCGGGACAGCCGGACCTGGCTGGGTCAGGCGGTCTGCCGCTCCTGATAGTCGCCGAACACGGCGGCAAAGCTGTCGTTCACGTCGAAGGGGGCGTCATAGTCCACCTGAGAGTTGATGAGGCAGCGGTCCAGCTGGGCGCTCACCCGGTCAGACTTCTCCGTCAGCTGCTTCAGATAGCTGCGGACCCGGTTGCGGTCATAGTGGATGGTGACCACCCGCTTGGCGTCGCACCGGAAGGGGACCTGGTTCCCCTCCGCGTTGAACCGATAGCCCGTGGCCCCGCCGGGCAGCAGCTTTTCCGAATTGCGCAGGTCCACCATGTGGCGGAAGAAGGCCGCCAGGCTCTGGCGGGTGCTGTTCAGGCTCACCTCGCTGTCCATGTCCATCTCCTGCCGCTCCTTGGCTGCGCGGATGGCCCGGGACAGCTTCTCCCGCTCCCCCAGCAGATGGAGCAGGAAGGCCGCCACGGCGTCGATGTGGTCGGCGTACTCGCTGGGAGCGGGCTCCACCGTGGTCTCGTTCTCCTGCTCCGGCATGGCCTTTTTGTAAAGGGCCGTCACCTTGACCTGGGTGATGTTCCGGTCATCGGCCAGGATACGCTCCGCCTCGTCCATCAGGCTCTGGAGCTTGTTCTGAAACCGAAAGGCTTCCTTCAGGTTCATATTGTCATCCTCCTTCTGTATCACATCGCAGCCGGGTCCAGGCGCTTGGCCCGGTTCCGGTCATAGGCCTTTTTGTTGGGCACGATCCTGGTCACCGGGTCCAGCCCGTACCAGGAGCCGCGCTGCTTGCTGTGATAGGCCCGCTGGGCCTTTTTACTCTGTTTGTTCAATGGGACCAGCTTTTGCATCCTGTGCCGCCTCCTCTTTCTCCGTCTCCTCCGCCCCCATCGCCTGCCCCAGGGCGCGGCAGAAGTCCATATAGTCCACATGCCCGCACAGCAGCATCTTGCCGGGCAGCTCCTCCAGGGCCGCCAGAAAGGCCCCCTCATCCCCCTTGCGCACCTTGCAAAACACGATGCGATAGTCCGTGTCCCCCTTGCCGTACTCCTCCCCGAAGCGGACCGTGACCTGGTGATCGCAAAACAGCTGGTCGGCCAGATAGGGCTGGGTGTCCACAAAGGCATAGTGGACATAACGCAGGGAGAACTTCTCTAATTTCCAATAACAGGCGCTGTTCTTCAAAATTTCCTCCTGATGCGACAATTTTTTCAAAAAAACACTTGCATTTTTCGTCCGTTTCCTGTATTCTAAAATACTCCGTTTGGAGAATCTCGACACGGAGGCGATCCGAATGTGCCTGTACCCGAGCATTGACCTGAAGGCGACCGGCCGGAACATTGCCCGGCTGCGGAAGGAACGGGGGCTGAGCGTGAAGCAGCTGCAAGCCTACTTCGGCTTTGAGGACCCCCAGGCCATCTACCGGTGGCAGTGGGGAAAGAACCTGCCCTCGGTGGACAACCTGTATGCCCTCAGCGCGCTGTTCGAAGTGCCCATGAACGAGATCCTGGTCTCGTCAAAGCCAAAACTGGATATGACTGTGTGCGAGCAGCAGGCCCCGGCCTGCTGCTCCGCCCTTTTCCGGGGCCATCCTTCGATTCACTGCCCCGAGACACAGGCTGCTTAACATCCTGGACCGTCTTACGTTGCCTCTATCATACCCCCCTCCCCGCCCACCTGTCATTGAACCGGTGGTTCAATGACGGTTTGCGAAAAGAGCGCCTTCCATAAAAGCCATGGAAGGCGCTCTTTTGATCTATTGCGTTTTCTTTCTGACTTATTCCCCGCTGCGTTTTGCCAGCTCATACCGTGTCGTCCGGCTGCCGCCAAGCGGCACGATCTGTCCACGCTCTACCATTGCTTTCAGAACACGGCCAGCCGAGGCCTGACTGACTCCCAGCAGTTCCTGCACCTTTTTCCGCGTGATCGTTTGGCTCTCCCCAAGAAACCGCAATATTTTTTCTTCTTTAAGTTCAGAGACCGGAGTGACCGTTTGAACGGTCTCTTCTGACGTCTCCACTGCTTTAGATACAGCGTTCACATTGGGAAGAATGATTTTAAAAGCATTGTGGGTGGCTATGATCTGCGGTTGCACAGAGGAATCCGCATAGGCATCCATGATTTTTTTCATGCCGGTACCATAAGCCTCGATCAACTGCAAACGATAAAATACGTTTGCCAGGTGCGGGTTCCGGCAGACAGAGACCCCCATCATCAGATCATCCAGTTCCAAACCAGGAAGCAGCCCGCCAATGGACACAAATTCAATTCGGTCATTGTAAATGCTGATCAACGTGCTGGCTCGGAAGGAATAGTCCCGGTGCACCAGCGAGTTCAGCAGCGCCTCGCGGACAGCAACCTCTGGGTAGTCCCTGGTATCAATACGCAGAAGTTTATGAAACGTCGCATGGATCTGGTTATGAAAATCAATATACTCATAAACCTCGTTCATCTGCTGCATCAGGGAACCGGAAAATTCCCGCCGGTCTTTAAACACATTCTGATTGGTCCCTTCAAAAACAGCCGCCTTGATGGTATGGGGGCACTGCTCAGACAGAAGCAGACCCAGATTCGTATAAATACCGTCTGCGGAAACGATTTTCAGGGTTTGCATTTGCGGCTGACCAAAGGCAACATTCCGTTTTTCAAATTCCTTTTTTGTGGCCTCAAAGGTCAATGCCTGATCGATGGACCGCATATTCTCAAAGCTGTCCCCATCGGTCTCCTTGATCATCTGCCGAATGGCCGTATCCGTTGCCGGGACAGAAGAATAGCCCTGCCGCACATAGACGCCCTCGGGCCGCAGCCCTTTCTTTGCCAGATAATAGGGCCGGTTTGTACCCCGCTGAACATTGACGGCCACAACTTCTCTCCCGTCGCAATTCAGTGTCTCATAGTGAATGAACATGGTAACATCCGGTTTTATAGCATCCCGCACCATATTGGATATCTGCAAGGCGCACTCGTCAGCATTTTCAACGCCCAGAATATCGCCGTTATCGGCAACGCCAATATAAACTGTGCCACCGTTGCAGTTTGTGAACGCAATGATCTCTTTTTTGATATCATCCTGTACCATCGCTTTCAGCTCGACCACTTCTGTCTCCTGAAACCTCATTCTGCTCACCTCGCAGCTTTATTCTACTCATATTCTAATCATTCTATTCATCCCTGTCAATCACATCATGAGCAGAATGTGCAGAAAGCACCACTATTCCAGCATGCGATCCAGCGTCTCCCCCACATCCCCGTTCACGCAGATGGATCTCGCTCCGATCTCCTCGGGGGCGTAGGCCTCCCCGGCATTCAGGCAGGCATAGGTCGCCTTGGGGTTCTTCATCGTCATCTGCCAGAACGGATACTTGATGATGCCCGGGGTGTTATAGCCCACGCCCAGTTCCAGGAAGAGCAGCTTCTGCCGGGCGCGGGTGCGGAGGAAATTTTCATATCGATCCGCCGCCCGGTGCCAGCCCTCGTCCTGGACAAATTTGTCGTCGCAGCGCAGGTTCATGGTCATGGGCCGTCCGCAGTGGGGGCAGACGGGCAGGAGGTGGGTGGGGACTTTCGTGTCCCGCTGCTCGGCCACCATTTGGCGCACGACGCTCTCATTGTCCTGTGTCTCCTGGCAGCACGGGCCGCTGCACTGAAACAGGCCGTAGTCCCCCTGGGTGTAGAACAGGCGGTGCTTGTCGAACCCGGCCTTTTGAAAGCAGTGGTCCACGTTCGTGGTGATGATAAAGTAGTCCTTCTCCGCCACCAGCTTCCGCAGGTCCTGATACACCGGCTTGGGCGCGTCCTGATAGCGGTTGATCTGAATATAGCGGCTCCAATAGGCCCAGAACTCCTCCGGCGTGGGGAAGGGGTAAAAGCCGCCGGAATACATGTCCCGGATGCCGTATTTGGCGGCAAAGTCGGCGAAATTTTCCTGAAAGCGGTCTCCGTCATAGGTAAACCTCGCGGCGGTGGACAGGCCGGAGCCCGCCCCGATGACCACAGCCTCCGCCTCATCCAGCGCCCGCTTCAGCCGCTGGGTCTGCCCCCAGCAGCCGCTCATATATCTCCCGGTCTTTGTCTTTGAACACATTGAAGATCACCTTCATCTTGCTGTTATGCTCCGCCAGATAGCGCCGCACCGTGGCCACGGCGATCTCTGCCGCCGCCTGGTTGGGGAAGCGGAACACCCCGGTGGAGATGCAGCAGAAGGCAATGCTCTCCACCCCGTGGGCCTCCGCCAGCTCCAGGCAGGAGCGGTAGCACCCGGCCAGCAGCAGCCGGTCCTCCGCCCGCACCCGGTCCTGGATGATGGGGCCGACAGTATGCAGCACATAGTCGCAGGGCAGGTTATAGGCCCGGGTGAGCCTGGCCCGGCCCGTGGGCTCCTCCCGCCCCTGGGCCTCCATCAGCCGGGCGCAGTCCAGGCGCAGCTGCACCCCGGCATAGGTGTGGATGCAGTTGTCGATGCAGGCGTGGCAGGGGACATAGCAGCCCGTCATGCCGCTGTTGGCGGCGTTGACGATGGCCCCGCACCGCAGGCGGGTGATGTCCCCCTGCCAGAGGTACAGCTGCCCGTCTGCGTCTATGGGCCGCAGCTGGTCCAGGCCGGTCACACCCTCCTCCGCCAGTTCCTGCCGGAGATAGTCGTCCTGCACCCGCAGGAACTCCCGCCCGGCGGCCCGGGGCGGGCGGACGTTCATCAGCCCCCGCAGCAGACGGCGCTGCTCCCCCTCCGCCGCCGGGACGGCCACGTCCTCATAGCGCCGCTCCTCCGCCAGCAAATGTCGGATCAAAAACATCCGCCGCTCCTGTTGGGTCATGTTGTTCTCCTTTCCGGGCTGCTCTCCCCCGGTTTACTTGCCGGGGAAGAAAAAGCCCACCGTCATGTCCAGATAGTTCAGGCCGCTGTAGTTGGGATACTGGGCCTGGACCTTCTGCCGCATCTCGTCGGCGCTGTCACAGATCAGGGCGATCTCCTTCAGGGCGGTGAGATAGGCCACCTTGGTCTTGGCGTCCTTCAGATCCTCCGGGGTATAGTGGGAGGTGAGCACCAGGTCAAAGCCCCGGCGGATGTAGTAATTCAGCTGGGAGATGATGCCGTCGGCGTGGGGGCAGCCCGCCACGATGGAGTGGCAGTCGTGGCCCATCATGTGGGTGTACACGCAGTTCAGCTCCGGGATCTCCAGGTCATAGGCCTCGGCGTTGGGCTTTACCACAAAGCGGATGCCGGCGATCTCCACCTCGCCCTCCTCCATCACGTGGTCCACAGGGCACAGGCCCGCGTCAAACACCTCGCCAAAGGCCTTCTGGAAGTTGGCCACCAGCCCGGCTCCGCCGCCGTTGGTGTTATAGGCCACGGAGGAGGCGGTGCCATAGGCGGGCACCCCGGGCAGGAAGGACGTGCCCGCGGCGTGATAGGCCACCAGCTTGCCCTCCACCGTGATGTTCTCCCGAGCCAAAAAGTCGGTGAGCTCCTGAATGTTGTCATAGAAGCAGGGCAGCTCGATCACCACGCCCCGGCCCGCCTTGGCCAGGATGAACACCTCGTCCTCTATGGCGTCCCGGGTCTGATAGGCGTATAGGGTGATGCCGTTCTGCTGATAAATGTCAACCCGGCCCTTGTCCAGGGTAATGGTGCGGTCTGCGTTCTTGTTCATGATAATTGCCTCCAAAGAAATTTCAAGTTCGAAAGGTTGCTTTTTTCTTTCGTTGGCAGTATCATAACGCGGTAGAGCTGTTTTGTGAAGTAAGCACAATATTGTGGTGTAGTTACCAAAAGGATACTATTCGTCTTGCTTCATCTTGTGTCAAAGCCTTGCAGCTTCTCTGACATTCACACATTATTTTCAAACAATTTGATGTGTGTTCGTCGTCTCGCAGCTGACAACCGCACATTATTTTCATATAATATTTCGTGTTTACGATTTGGAACGGACGCTGTGTGACATTCTGCGCGGCAGCGGCAGCGATGTTCAGATTGTCGGAGAAGCTATGAAACGCTATGCGGCATCCAAGGATAAGAACATTCACAAACTGATGCAGTACGCAGACCAGCTTCGCGTGAAGCCCAAGGTACTGCACTACTTAGAAATACTGCTGTAAGCGGTGTTCGGGCTGCTGGCCCGCTCCATTTCGGAGCATGATCCTGTTTGGGGCTTGGTGATCTTTGGCCTGGTGTTCCTCGTGGTCGGTATGCTGCACCTATGCGCCCGCGACAACTAAATAATCCAGTCACCGACTGGATTATTTGAAAATGCACATGATAGAAAGGGGCGATATCATGAACAAAATCGCTGAGTACAACGACATGATAAATGAAATCAAAGAAGTGTTGCAGTCTGCCCGAAAAAATGTAGCACAGCAAGTGAATACAGAACTCCTAACTACCTACTGGAACATTGGGCGCATTATCGTGGAGCACGAGCAGCAAAGTAAGGAACGTGCTGAATATGGGCAGCAGACGCTAAAAGAGCTTTCAAAAGTGCTGACGAAAGAGTTTGGTAAGGGGTTTTCTCGTGCCAACATTTACAATATGCGCCTGTTTTATCTCACCTATAAGAAATTCCAGTCGGTGACTGGAAAATTGACTTGGACGCACTACTGTGAACTTCTCTCTATTTCTGACCCAAACAAACGCAGTTTCTATGAAAAGGAAGCTGTCAATTCCGGCTGGTCAGTACGCGAAATGAAACGCCAAATGGCAACATCGCTCTATGAACGACTGTTATTGTCCGAGGGAAAATCAAATAAAGAAACGGTACTTGCGCTTGCACAGAGAGGTATCGAGCTGACATCACCCAGCGATATTATTAAGGATCCGTATGTATTTGAATTCTTGGGCATCCCGGAAAACAAGCCCATCATGGAAAGTGAATTAGAAAAGGCTCTTGTCCAGCAGATAGAAACATTTCTTTTGGAACTGGGGCGCGGCTTCATGTTCGTAGGGACACAGCAGCGGGTTACTCTAAACAACATTCATTACTATGTGGATATGGTGTTTTACAATAAGCCGCTCCGCGCCTATGTGCTGATCGAGTTGAAAACGGTAAAGTTATTGCCGGAAGCTGTTGGACAGCTTAATATGTACCTTAACTATTATGCCGCGGAAGTCAATGACCCGGACGACAATCCGCCTATCGGCATCATTCTTTGCACCGACAAAACCAATGTGGAAGCCGAATATGCCCTCGGCGGACTTTCCAACAACATCTTTGCTTCGTGCTACACTTATGTAATTCCCAATAAGGAAGAATTGATCGCGCAGGTAGAAGCTGTGCTGAAAGAATGGCACGAAACAGAGGACAAGGAAAATGAAGAAGTATTAAATTGAAATCGGTGTACTGATGGTGTAAAATGAGATGTAATGTGCGAAAAGTGCTTGTAATACCAGCATTTGGCTGAAATTACTTAATTAAGCCGTAGTTACCAAAAGGATACTATGGAGGAATCACGATGAAATTACCAGCCTGCCCGGTGGAGACCACTCTGATGCTGATTGGTGACAAGTGGAAGGTGCTCATTCTGCGGGAGCTGATGGGCGGGACCCAGCGCTTTGGCCAGCTGAAAAAGTCCATCGGCTCTGTGTCCCAAAAGGTGCTCACCGCCCAGCTGCGGGATATGGAGGCCACCGGCCTGCTCACCCGCAAGGTCTATGCCCAGGTGCCCCCCAAGGTGGAATACACCCTGACGGACACCGGCTATAGCTTAAAGCCCATTCTGGACGCCATGGTGGACTGGGGCACGGGCTATCAGCAGAAGAACGCCCGGCAGGACGGCCAAGAAGAGCAGGGAGAACAGGGGGAGCAGGCGTAACGCCCGCTCCCCTTTGCGATTTTTTGATTTACTTGGCGATCTTCACCACCGCCTTGACGATGTTGGCCTTGTCGGCGACGCTCCGGTCCATGGCGTTCTGGATGTCGTCAAAGTCGAAGATGTCGGTCACGATGCCCTTTAAATTCACCCTGCCGGAGGCCACGGCGTCGATGGCCATGGGATAGATGTGGCGATAGCGGAAGACGGTCTTGAAGGTCAGCTCTTTGTCCAGGGCCAGGCTCATGGGCAGGGTCATCTCCCCGGACTTGGAGTAGCCCACCAGGACGATGGTGGCGCCCTTCCGGGTCATCTGGATGGCCTGGCGGGTGGTGATCTCCGTGCCCGCCGTCTCGATGACCAGGTCGCAGCCCAGGCCGTCCGTCAGGGCCAGCACCGCCTGGACGGCGTCCTGATCCCGGCTGTTGATGACCCCGTCCGCCCCCAGTTCTAACGCCTTGTCCAGGCGCTTTTCCATGATGTCCACCACGTAGACGTGAGAGACCCCCTCGGCCTTCAGGGCCATCATGGACACCAGGCCGATGCAGCCCGCCCCCATGACCACGGCGGTCTGGCCCGCGTGGGCCCCGCCTTGATTGGCCGCGTGGAAGCCCACGGCCAGCGGCTCGATCAGCGCCCCCTCCAATGTGCTCACGTTGTCCGGCAGCTTGAAGCACAGGTCGGCCTGGTGGGCCACATACTCCTGGAACACGCCGTCCACCGGCGGGGTGGCGAAGAAGACCACGTCCGGGCAGAGGTTATACTTCCCCTCCCGGCAGAATTTGCAGCGGCCGCAGGTCTTGCCCGGCTCCAGGGCCACCCGGTCCCCGATCTTCAGGTGTTTGACGGCGCTGCCCACCTCTACCACAGTGCCCCCCGGCTCGTGGCCCAGGACAAAGGGCGGCTTGACCACATAATCGCCGATGGCCCCCGTCTCATAGTAGTGCATATCGCTGCCGCAGATGCCCACATACTCCAGCTTGACCAGCACCTCGTCCTCCTTTGGGGTGGGAATGGGGCGGGTGGTATAGCCCATTTTGCCCACGCCGTTCATCACCGCGACCTTCATGCTCCCTTTCACAAGAAAACCTCCCTGTCTATTAAAATAATGACTTTTCGTAAAGTGCTTTTTATATAACTACTAATTAGCGCATCACGGCAAAAAAGTCAAGAGGTATTCTGAAATATTGTGCAAATGGGCAAAAGTTTGGAGCGGGACCTGGTTTCAGGTCCCGCTCCAGTTTGGTTTTATTTACTTTCCCTGATAGGTCTGATAGAGGAAGGTGATGATCTGGCTGCGGGTGCAGCGGGCCTCGGGGGCGAAACGGCCCTCGCCCACGCCGGAGGTCACGCCGTTCTCCACCGCCCACTGGACCGCCCCGGCATAATAGCTGTCCTGGGGCACGTCGGCAAAGCTGCCGGAGCTCTGGCCGTTCTCCTCCCCGGCGGCCCGGTGGAGGAAGGTCACGCTCTGGGCCCGGGTGCAGGTCTGGTCGGGGGCAAAGCGCCCGTCGCCCACGCCGGAGGTAATGCCGTTCTCCACTGCCCAGGCCACGGCCTTGGCGCAGTAGTCGTCGGGGGACACGTCGGCAAAGCCGGTGTTCACGCCGCCCTTAGGCTCGGGGGAACCAGCCGCCCGCCACAGGAAAGTGACGATCTGGCCGCGGGTGCAGGCCAGGTCGCTGCCGAACTGATCGGCGGACACGCCCTGGGTCACGCCCTGCTCTGCCGCCCAGCGGACGGCGGGGGCGAAGTAGTCGCTGTCCTTCACGTCGGAGAACTGGATGTTCCCGCTGGCACTGCCGCCAGCGCTGGTGTTGGCGCTGCCGCCGGAAGTGTTGCTGCCGCTGGAAGAGCCGCCGGAGGAACTACCACCGGAAGAACCGCCGCTGCTGCTCCCACCGCTGCTGCTCCCGCCGGAGCTGCTGCCGCCGCCGGAGGAAGACCCGCCGGAATTGTTGTTGTTGCCGCTGTTCCCGTTATCGCCGGTGTTGCCGTTGTCGCCGCTATTGCCGCTGTCCTGGGTGACGAACAGGTCCAGGGGCGGGGTGGCGTCGATGCCGGGCTTCCAGTACAGCTCCTCCAGGGGGTCGTCGGCCACGGTCTCCTTCTGGCTGCCGTCGGCGATGTGGCGCTTGGCGCTGGTGATGGTCACGTCGCCGCTGACGGCCTTGCCGGGCTGGGCATTCCACGCCTGAGAGGCGGTGGCGCCCTGGAGATAGACCTCGCCGGTGGAGATGGTCCCGGTTCCGGAGACGGCGGTGCCGCCCTCCTCCCACAGGACCTGGCCGCCGATGGCCACCAGCTTGCCGCTGCCGGTGATGGTGCCGTTTTCCAGCTGGACGGCGGTGCCGCCCTTGGTGTTGACCACGTTGCCCTCGCCGCCATAGACCACCAGGGTGGCCCCGTCGGCCAGGGTCAGGGTGCCGTCGGTCACCCGCAGACCGGCCTGGCCGATCTTGCTGCCGCCGGCGTCGCCCTTGATGAACACCTGGCCCTTCACGGTGACGTTTCCGGTGGCGGTGACCACGGGCTCGTGGCTGGTGCGGTCCACCAGATCGCCGTTGGCCAGATAGTTGATGTGGGAATAGATGGCGGCGTTTTCCAGAATGGCCCCGTCGGCCAGGCGCAGCTGGCCGTTGATGGAGGCCCCGGTGAGGAACTCCCCGCCGCCAAAGTCGTTATAGTTCATGGAGAAGGTGCCGCCGCCCTGCACGTCGATGATGCCCTGGACGCCGGAGTCCCGCAGGGTCAGCTTGCCGCCGTTTTCCACCACGATGCGCACGTTGCTCAGCACTTCCATGTTCACCATGGTCAGGTCGCACCCGGCGGGGATATACAGGGTCTGGGGGATGTTGCCCGCCTCCACCTGCTCCCAGGCCAGGTCAGCGCCCAGCACGCCATAGGTGCCGCTCTGGTGGGAGCCGTACCAGGCCTTCAGTCCGGCGGGGACCCGGACGCTGTTCTCCTCCCCGGCGACGTTGCTGCCAAAGTCGGTGATGACCCAGGGCTCCATGATGTCCCACATATATTTGCCGTCCTGGGTCTGCTTCAGGGTGCCGGCGCCCAGCTTGTCCTCTGCCAGCTGGTCGGCCAGCAGCTCCTTCCCGGTGTACACCCGGAAGGGCAGGGCGTTGCTGGTGGCCGTGCGGCCCTGGTCGTCGGTGATGGTGACGGAGATGAGATAGGTGCCGGGGTCCTTGGGGGTGCCGTCCAGGGTGAGGGAGCTGCTCATGGCGGGCATGAACACGCCCCGCATCCCGCTGTCGCTGCCCTCGGGGGTCCCGCTGTCCGTGTCAGGCACGATGTTCACCACGGCCTGCTCCACATAGCCGGTGGAGGGATCGGCGGAGTGGTCCAGCTTCTTCCAGTCCGCCTCCTCAGGCTCCTGGCCCTTGGGCAGACGGACGCCGTACACATCCACGGCGCTGTTCTTGTTCACGCTGCCCGCGCCGGTGGCCCCGGACACGCCGTCATAGCCCTTCTGGTCCACGATGGCGGCCTCGAAGGTGCCGTCCAGCTTCACCCACAGTTGATAGCCGTCGCCCTGGCCGTCGTTGGCCTCCAGATAGGGATTCCCGTCGGTATCCACCACCAGCTTGAACTCCAGCTTTTCATAGCCCTTGGCGGTGACCGAGATCACGTTGCCGCTCTTCAGCACGGGCACAGTGGGGTCGCTGCTGAAGTCTTTCTTGGCGAAGACGATCTGCTCCTCGTCTTCTAACAGCCGATAGCTGCCGCCGGAGGAGGGATCATAAGTCTTCTTCTCCCACACGGTGTCGTTCACGCGGATCTCCGTGATGGCGGCCACATAGCCGGGGTGATCTTTCACGGTGACCAGCCAATCCTGGTCAAAAAAATCTGTGCTGAGGGACAGATCGTTCACGGTGACTACACCGGGAACGGGGACCGCCTTGGCGGCAAAGGCGGCGCGCACGGTCACGGCCTCGCCGGGCATGGTAAAGGTATATTCGCCGTCCGCCACCTGGTCTGTCACGTCAACGCCGCCCACGGTCAGCGTCTCCAGCGCATAGTCCTCGTCAGGGGTCACGGTCACGGTGACCTCAATCCCCTGGGCGGCCTTCTCGTAATTGGCGGAGACGGTGCCGTGCTCGGCCTGCTCCACGGTGATGGGGTAGGTCTCCGCAGGCTTGAGTTCTTCGGTCCCGCCGCTGGAACTGTTGGCCTTGATCTCGGCGGTATAGCTGCTTCCCTTTTTGCTTACTTCCACCGTCAGGTCATTGTAGCCGTCGGCAGAAATCACAATAGTGGCAGGAAACGAACTATTATAAGTTATTTTCAAGGCCTGATAGCTGCCAAAAGCCCCTGTTGCATTGCCGATACACCACTTTGTTCCGCTTTCAAAATAGCCAAACGAATCAACACGGGTATACACCACATCGTTGACAGTGACCTGATTGATTTTTCCCATCCAATCGCTGGTGTTGCCACCAAAGCCCAAGTCTAAAATACCGTCGAACGAACTGTATGCACAGTTCTCTACTGTGGTCGGCAGTGTCTGGTCTGCCGCCAGGGCTGGGCTGATGATGGCCATGGATAGGCACAGGGCCGCTGCCAGCAGGAGCGACGTGGCTTTTCGGAACAGTTTTCTCATAGATTTCCTCCTTTGGTCCTCGCGGCAGCCTGGGCCGCCGGGCGTTCGGGCCCCTCTCCGGTGGGTCCGTCTGGCGGGAGCCGATCCCGACAGAAAACAGGTTGCAATTTTCCGCCTCCCCATGCTATACTGTTGGGCGGCCCGCTTTCGGGCCACGCCGCTGGGGCGCGGCTGTTTTTTTGACGCAGCAGTTAGCAGTGTCTAACTTCTCTTCAAAAAACAGGCAAGTCAGCAACGGTTATAGGGTTAGTTATCGCTAACTTGCGTGTGCTATGTTACCAAAAAGCAATTTTCTTGTCAACGCCTCCGGGCCATCTTTCCGCAAAAAATGTTCTGTAAATTCTTTGATGTTGCAAATTTACACCAGTTCTGTCATTCCGAGGAGCGCAGCGACGTGGGAATCCGTTTTCCCAAAGACGCAGATACGGATTGCCGCGTCGGCCCGCTGGGCCTCCTCGCAATGACAGTGACAAACTTTCCAAAAGGAGCATTTCCATGAAAAAATGTCTCATTTTCTGTCTGCTGGCTCTGTCCCTGCTGCCCGGCTGCGCCGCCGCGCCAAAGGCGCAGACGGCCTCGTTTTTGGCCATGGACACCGCCATGGACCTGACCATCTATGGGGACACCGACCTGCCCGGCCAGGTGCAGGGGCTGATCGATGACTTGGAGGGCCAGCTGTCCGTCACCGACCCGGACAGCCAGATCTACGCCGTGAACGCCCGGGGCTCCGGCACCCTGACGGGCCGGGCGGACACGCTGATGGGCCAGGCCCTGGACCTGTGCCGCCGCACCGGCGGGGCCCTGGACCTGTCCATCTATCCCGTGGTCCGGGCCTGGGGCTTTACCACCGGGGACTATCAGGTGCCCAGTGACGATGACCTGGCGACCCTCACGGCTCTGGTGGACTACACCCGCATCGACTATGACCCGGCCAGCGGCGCTGTCTCTCTGCCCGAGGGGATGGAGATCGACCTGGGCAGCGTGGCCAAGGGCTATGCCGGGCGGGAGGCCGCCCAGCTGCTACGCCAGGCGGGGGTCTCCTCCGCCCTGCTGAATCTGGGGGGCAACATCCAGACAGTGGGCAGCCGCCCCGACGGGGACCCCTGGCAGATCGGCGTGAAGGACCCGTCCACCGGCCAGCCCATGATGGTCCTGTCCATCCGGGACCAGGCGGTGGTCACCTCCGGGGGCTATGAGCGCTATTTCCAGCAGGACGGGCGGACCTATTGGCACATCATGGACCCGGCCACCGGACGCCCGGCGGAGAGCGGCCTGCGCTCGGTCACCATCGTGGGGGACGACGGCCTGGTGTGCGACGGGCTGTCCACCGCCCTGTTCGTCATGGGCCTGGAGCGGGCCGCTCAGTTCTGGGCGGGCAGCGACGATTTCGAGGCCATCTTCGTCACCGACGACGGCTCCGTCTACCTCACCCAGGGGCTGACGGACCGGTTTGCCCTCACCCAGGACCACGCCGACACGCCGGTGCAGGTCATCCAGAGATAAGGCATCCCCCGCCGATTTTTTTAGGATCGACGGGGGACGTTCTTATATGCAGACGAGATCAGCCCTGCTGTTTGGGCAGCACCTTGTCCGCCAGCAGGCACAGGACCACGGTGAGCACCATGTCGGGCAGGGTGTAGCCCACGGGGGTGTCCACCCCCATCAGCCAGCGATAGGCGGCAAAGCCGATGAGCCAGATAATCAAATTCCGGCCATCGGCCAGCACGTCGAACCGGTCCCGGCGCAGAATAAAGTGGTCAGCGATCTGCACGGCGATCATGGGGGCAAACACCGAGCCGATGAGATACAAGAACCCGGTGATGTCGTCCATGGGGAACAGGATGGCCCCCGCCACGCCCACGATGGTCACAACGATGGCCGTCTTCTTCCCGTCCAGCTTGTGGGACAGGGACTCGGCGGAGATACCGGCGGACCAGGCGTCCAAAAACGTGGTGGTCACGGTGGAGAAGACCAGGATGACCAGGGCGGCCACGCCCAGGCCCGCCTTCACCATAATGACAGCGATGTCATACTCCCCGGTGAACATGGCGGCCCCCATGCCGATGACATACATCCAGCAGGACACCAGGCCATAGACGATGACGCTGACCCAGGTGGCCTGGGTGGGCTTTTGGGCCTGGCTGGTGTAGTCGCTGATGAGGGGCAGCCAGCTCAGGGGCATGGCCACCGCCAGCTCCACCGCCGCGCCGAAGGACATGGCCTCCCCGGCGGCGGTGACAGCGTTGCCGGAGAAGAAGATGACCTTGCACAACACCAAGGTCAGCAAAAACAGGGCCGCCATGGTCAGCTTGTTGATCCAGCCCAGGTCGGTGACGCCCACGGCGATCCACAGGACGATGAGGGCCCCGATGACCAGGCACCACACCCAGTGGCCCACCGCGAAGATGCCGCCGATGGCCAGGGCCCCGTCATAGATCATGATGGCCGTCCAGCCCACCAATTGCAGCACGTTCAGCAGGGCAAACAGCAGGCCGCCCCGCTGGCCAAAGCTCATTTTCACCGTCTCCATGGCGGTGCGGCCCGTGCGTCCGCCGATCAGGCCCGCCAGCAGCATCATGGCGCAGCCAATGATGTGGCCCAGGAGGATGGCCGCCAGACCCTGGCTCAGGCCAAGGGAGGCGAAAGAAGTGCCCGTCAAGATCTCGGCCAGGGAGACGCCCGCGCCGAACCAGATCAGGCCGTTTTGCAGGGTAGAGGTCTTTTTCATCGGACAAACTCCCCCTTCAGATCAAACATGTGGTCCATGGGGCCGGAGCCTTTTCCCAGATCCAGCATGGCGGCCAGGGCGCCTGAGATGTAATCTTTCGCCCGCTGGACGGACCGGTCCAGATCATAGCCCTTGGCCAGGTTCGCGGCGATGGCGCTGGACAGGGTGCAGCCGGTGCCGTGGGTGTTGCTGTTCTGGATGCGGCGGCCCCGGAACCAGACACCGGCACCATTCCGCCACAGCAGGTCGTCGGCGTCGCTGATCTGGTGGCCGCCCTTGCACAGCACGGCGCAGCCGTATTGCTCGCTGATGGCCCGGGCGGCCCGCTCCATCCCGGCGGGGTCAGAGATGGTCATGCCGGACAGGACCTCCGCCTCGGGGATGTTGGGGGTGAGCAGAGTGGCCAGGGGGAGGAGCTTCTCCTTCAGGGCGTCCACCGCCTCCTCCGAGATGAGCCGGGCCCCGCTGGTGGCCACCATCACCGGGTCCACCACGATGTTCCGGGCCTTATACTGGCGCAGCTTGTCCGCGATGACGGCGATGAGGGCGGTGGAGGACACCATGCCCGTCTTCACCGCGTCGGGGAAGATGTCCGTGAAGACGCAGTCCAGCTGGTTGGCCAGAAATTCGGGGGTGGATTCGAGAATGCCATAGACGCCGGTGGTGTTCTGGGCGGTGAGAGCCGTGATGGCGCTGGTGGCGTAAACGCCGTTGGCCGTCATGGTCTTGATATCCGCTTGAATTCCGGCGCCTCCGCTGGAGTCGCTTCCAGCGATCGTCAATGCTGTTTTCATGTGAGGTTTCTCCTTTCTTGCTTAAAAACACATTGAAGTTTTATTACGCGGCGGCAGGTGGTGCCCCCAAGCCGTCGCAAGAATATCAAAAAAATGGCTCCGCCATTTTTTTGAGTGGGGTTAAGCACCCTGTGCGCGCACTCGCTGCGCTCGCACACTTACAGGGCGAGAAGTGTTTTTCGCCACGTACACGCCGCGGCGAAAAACGGATCTTATTTTATTTCACGCCTGCGGGCGTGAAACTCCTTGCAGGAGGGCTTTTGGCCGCCCGGGGCGGCCTGTCATTGCGAGGAACGAAGTGACGTGGCAATCCGTCTCCCCGCGCAACTCATCACTCCTACTTCCTAACTCCTAACTTCCTCCGCCAGCTTGCGCATATGCTGCGCGGCGGCTTGAATGTCGGGCTGCCCGAAGAGGGCGGAGACCACGGCGGCTCCGGCGATGCCGGTGCCCTTGAGCTGGAGGATATTGCCCTCGCTGATGCCGCCGATGGCCACCACGGGGATCTTTACAGCGGCGCAGATGTCCCGCAGGGTATCATAAGACAGGGTGGACACGTTGCTCTTAGTCCCCGTGTGGAACACGGCCCCGGCCCCCAGATAGTCCGCCCCGGCAGCCTGGGCCCGCAGGGCCTCCTCCGGGGAATGGGCGGACACGCCCAGAATTTTGCCTGGCCCCAGCTTCTGCCGGACCAGCCCGGCCTCCATGTCCTCCTGGCCCACGTGGACCCCGTCGGCCCCGATGTCCAGGGCCAGGTCCACGTTGTCGTTGATAAGGAAGGGGACCCCATACCGGCGGCACAGGGCCTGGATCTCCAGGGCCTCCCGGCGGAAATGGGGCAGGTCCAGCTGCTTCTCCCGCAGCTGGACCATGGTTGCCCCGCCCAGCAGGGCCTGCTCCACCTGCTGGGCCAGGGTCTGGCCCTTCAGCCAGGCCCGGTCCGTCACAGCGTAGAGCAATAAAGAATCTCTATCGAAGTTCATAGCGCGCTCCTTTGCTTAGCGTCTCGCCGTCCAGGTGACAGACGGCGTCGATGATGCGATTGCGATAGGTGGCGTTCCCGTCATAGGGGGCCATGTGCCCCCAGGCGATCTCCCCCGCCAGGCCCATGGCGCACACGGCGGCGGCCAGGGCGCTGACAGACCGGTCCGGGGCGGCGGCCAGAAAGGCGGCGCACAGGGCGGACAGCTGACAGCCCGTCCCCGTCACCCGGCTCATCTCCGGGCGGCCATTGTGGATGACAAAGCAGCTCTCCCCGTCGCTCACCAGGTCCGTCTCCCCGGTGACGGCCACCAGACAGCCCAGCTGCCGGGCGGCTTTTTTGACGAAGGCGATCTGGTGGGACAGGCCGCTCTCCCCCTGCCGGTCCTGGCCGTCTGCGTCCACCCCCCGGTGGGTGTGGGCCCCGGACAGTATGGCCCGCAGCTCTGACGCGTTGCACCGCAGGGCTGTTACGGGCAGGCGCTGGAGCAGCATCCGGGCGGTGTCGGTGCGCATGGGGCTGGCCCCCGCGCCCACCGGGTCCAGCAGGATGGGGCGGCCCAGCCGGGCAGCCGTCTCCCCCGAGGCGACCATGGCGGGCACCCGGCGGCGGCTGAGGGTGCCCAGATTCAGCACCAGGCCAGCGGACAGGGCGGTGATATAGGCGCTCTCCTCCGGGTCGTCGGCCATGATGGGGCTGGCCCCGCAGGCCAGCAGGACATTGGCCACGTCGTTGGCCGTGACATAGTTGGAAATGGCGTGGATCACCGGGGCCTGCTGCCGGACCCGGGACAGATAGTCGCCCAAATTCAAGTGTGTTCCCTCCAAAAGAAAAAACCGCGGCGCGTCTGACAGAAAAGACGGCCTGCGGCACAGGTAAACGCATCTCTCCCTACGTTGGCATTACCCAAATCAGGTCACAGGTCGAAGCGCACAGCTTCCTCTCAGCCCGTTTGCGAGCTCCCTTGTTTTCTCACGGACGCTATTATAATCCCAACAAAAGAAGATTGCAAGTTTTTCTCCCGTGGGGTATGCTTAAAACAGAGATCAAAATTTAAAGGAGGCTGACCCCTATGACCGACCAGGAACTGGTGGACCGGGCCATCAAAATGCAGGAATTTTCCTATGTGCCATACTCCCGCTTCCCCGTGGGCGCCGCCCTGCTGTGCGACGACGGCACGGTGTTCACCGGCTGCAACGTGGAAAACGCCGCCTTTGGCTCCACCATATGCGCCGAGCGCACGGCGCTGCTGAAGGCGGTGAGCGAGGGACGGCGCACCGGCTGGATGACTCTTGCCATCGCCGGGCGGGGCAGCGACTTCTGCTGGCCCTGCGGGGCCTGCCGTCAGATGCTGTATGAGTTTGCCCCGGGGCTGCGGGTGCTGGCCGCCCGGGGGGACGGGGCGTTCGAGACGGCCACTCTGGACCAGCTCATGCCCCACGGCTTCGGCCCCCTGTCTCTGAAGTAAAAATCACGCATAGCCTTCCGCCTTTCTGGACAAGCTATCCCCAATGGCTCTTGAAAAGGAGGGATCGAGCGTGGTAATGGACAAGATCGCCCTGACGCTGCTGGTCATCGGCGGCATCAACTGGGGCTGTGTGGGGCTGTTTCAGTTTGACCTGGTGGCCTTCGCCTGCGGCGGCTCCGCCAGTCTCATCAGCCGGATCGTCTATACCCTGGTGGGCCTGTCCGCCGTGTGGTGCGTCTCCCTGCTGTTTCGCCTGGGGGACGGCAAATAAATTTTTCTTATCCAGCCAAAGGCCGGGCGCAGCTGCGTCCGGCAATTTTTTTGCACATTTTTTCCCGTTTGGTGGACGAAACCGTGCAACTCCCCGCCCCGTGGCGGCCAGGGGTAGAAGAAAAGTTTGGACGGAGGGATACATAGAATGGAGCTGTGGACCATGGTCCTCACCGGCGGGGTGGGGGCGGCGGCCATCAAGCTGCTGGATCACGTGATCCAGTGGGGGCTGAAGCGCTGGGAGGGGCGTCGGGCGGGCGCGGCCCGGGTGGAGACGGAGCAGGAGAAAAAGATCAACGGCCTTCAGGCCGGACTGCGGGTAGTCCTGTTGGACCGCATCCAATACCTGGGCCAGTGCTATCTGGCCGACGGGGAAATTTCCTTTGACGACAGGCGGCGGCTGCACCGGATGCACGACGCCTATCACACCGGCTTAAACGGCAACGGCGACCTGGATGTCATCATGGCCCAGGTGGACCGCCTGCCGCTGAAGCATTAACGTGTTCCATGCACGAGGAAGGGAGGTGTTTTTTATGGAGATCGGCATTGCCAGCGTGGCGGCCATCACCGTCGTCTGCTATCTGGTGGGGCTCATCGTCAAGGCGTCCTGTGTGAATGACCGGTATATCCCCATCGCCTGCGGCCTGTTCGGCGGGCTGCTGGGGGTGGCCGGGCTGTATCTGGGGCTGCCCGACTTCCCCGCCCACGACCCGCTCACCGCTCTGGCGGTGGGTATCGTCTCCGGCCTTGCCGCCACCGGCATCAACCAGGCGGCAAAGCAGCTGGGGAAGTGATCCTGTCACGGAGAAACAGGAGCATTCATTTACGACAGACGGCATCCGGGTTCGGGGCCGTCTGTTTTTATAGGGGGCGTTATGGAACTGACGATCAAACCATGCATTTTGACCCAGAACGACTGCTATCGCAAGGGGCGGTATATCCGGCCCCGGGGGGTGATGGTCCACTCCACGGGGGCCGCCAATCCTTATCTCCGGCGGTATCTCTCCCCGGACGACGGGCGGCTGGGGGAACCGTCCTCCCGGCACTGGAACCAGGGCGGCGTGGGGGCCTGCGTCCACGCCATGATCGGCAAAACCGCGGACGGAAGCGTAGCCGTCTACCAGACCCTGCCCTGGACCATGCGTAGCTGGCACTGCGGGCGGTCTGGAAACGACACCCACATCTCCTTTGAGATCTGTGAGGACGGCCTGACCGACAGGGCCTATTTTCATGCCACGTATCAGGCCGCCGTAGACCTGACGGCTTACTTGTGTCGGCGGTTCAGGCTGGACCCCCTGGCCGATGGGGTGGTGCTGTGCCACAGCGAGGGCTATCGGCGGGGCATCGCGTCCAACCACGCGGACGTGATGCACTGGTGGAAAAAATTCGGCGTGGACATGGACGATTTTCGGGCCGCTGTGGCGGCCAAATTACGGGGAGGCGAACACGATTTGACAGAGCAGCAGGTGCGGGCCATCGTCCGGGAGGAGCTGGCCGCCGCCCAGGCGGCGCGGGACAAACTGCCCGTGAGCGGCTGGGCGGCGGAAAATCTGGAGCGGGCCAAAGCCGCCGGGATCACCGACGGCGCCCGGCCCCAGGGCTGGTGTACCCGGCAGGAGGCGGCCCTGATGATCCTATCCCAGCGGGAAACAAAATAAATATGCAAAATGCCCGCCCTACAGCCAAGCAAGCTGTGGGGCGGGCATTTTTATGTTCGTTTTGACTTTTTAGAAAACTTACCGCAGGACGGCGTCGCAGTCGGTCTTCAGGGTCTCCAGGATGCTCTTCACATCCTCGTCCGCCTCCTCGCTGGTGAGGGAGCGGTCATCGGCCCGCAGGACCAGGTTGAAGGCCACGGACTTCTTGCCCTCGTCCACGCCCTTGCCGCGATAGACGTCGAACAGGCTGACCTCCTTCAGCAGGCCACGGGCACCCTTGCGGATGGCCTCCTCCAGCGCGCCCACGGTGACGGCCTCGTGGCAGACCACGGCGATGTCACGGGTGACGGAGGGGAACTTGGGCAGGGGCTGGTACACAGGCGCGCCGCCCCGGGCCTGGGACAGGGCCTCCACGCTCAGCTCGGCGCAGTACAGCTCGGCGTCCACGCCGTAGTTCCGGGCCACCAGGGGGTGGATCTGGCCGAACACGCCCAGATACTTGCCGTCACACCACACACCGGCGCAGCGTCCGGGGTGGTAAGAGGGGTTATCGCTGACGGCGCGGAACTCCACGTTCTTCGCCCGCAGCTGCTTCAGCACGGCCTCGACCACGCCTTTCACGGAGTAGAAGTTCACGCCCTCGCCATACACGCCCAGGGTGAGCAGCTTCTCCTCCTTCGCCAGGCCGTCCTCGCCGCCGGGGAGATAGATGCGGCCCAGCTCGTACAGGCGGGCGGCCTTGTTGCGATAGTTATAGTTCCGGGTGAGGATCTCCAGCATGGAGGGAAGGGTGGTGGTGCGCATGATGGAGGTGTCCTCGCCCAGGGGGTTCAGGATCTTGAAGGACTGGCGGCGGGGGTCGTCCTCCGCCCAGCGGATCTTGTCATAGTAGGTGGGGGAGATGAAGGAATAGGTGATGATCTCGTCATAGCCGCAGGCACGGCACACGGCCCCCAGCTGCTGCTCCAGCTTCTGGGCGTCGGAATAGCCGCCCTGGGTGGTCTCGCCCCGCTGGAGGGTGCAGGGGATGTTGTTATAGCCGTGGAACCGGGCCACCTCCTCGGCCAGGTCGTTCATCCGCAGCACATCGCCCCGCCAGGAGGGCACGGTGACCTGGTCGCCGTCGATGGTAAAGTCCAGCTTCTCCAGGATGCGGACCATCTCGTCCCGCGCCACGTCGGTGCCCAGCAGGGCGTTGATCTTCTCCGGCTCCAGGGGCAGCACGGTGGGGTGGGGCACATAGTTCAGGATGTCGATGACGCCGTCCACCACCTCACCGGCGCCCAGCAGCTCCACCAGCTCGCAGGCACGGTTGACGGCGGGCAGAGTGTTCATGGGGTCCAGGCCCTTCTCATACTTGGCGCTGGCCTCGGTGCGCATGCCCAGGGCCAGAGCGCCCTTGCGGATGCAGGTGCCGTTGAAGTTGGCGGACTCGAACACCACGTCGGCGGTGTCGGCGACGATCTCGCTGTTCAGGCCGCCCATGATGCCAGCCAGACCCACGGCCCGGGTGTCGTCGGCGATGACCAGGTGGTTGGCGGTGAGGGTATGCTCCTTGCCATCCAGGGTGGTGAGCTTCTCCCCCTCTTCGGCCCGGCGGACCACGATCTTGCCGCCCTTCACATAGCGATAGTCAAAGGCGTGCATGGGCTGGCCATACTCCAGCATTACATAGTTGGTGATGTCCACGATGTTGTTGATGGGGCGCACGCCCATGCTGCGCAGCCGCTCCCGCATCCACTTGGGGGAGGGGGCGATCTTCACGTTGCGTACCATGCGGGCGGTGTAGCGGGGGCACAGGTCGGCGGCGGGGGTCTCCACGTCCAGCAGCTCTACCAGGCTGCCCTGGGCCCCGCCCTTCACCTGGGGGGTGTGCAGGCGCAGTTCCTGGCCAAAGGTAGCGGCGGCCTCACGGGCCAGGCCGATGACGGACAGGCAGTCGGGGCGGTTGGGGGTGATCTCAAACTCCACCACGTGGTCGTCCAGGCCGGTCACCGCCTTGATGTCGTCGCCGGGCTTGCAGTCCTCGTGGAGGACAAAGATGCCGTCGGGGATGCAGTGGGGGAACTCCCGCTGCTCGGCGTGGAGGTCGCCCAGGGTGCAGATAGCGTCGCTCTTGGTGTTATAGGCCACCAGGTCGCCCACATGCAGGTTCATGCACTGGGTGTGGGGGCTGGCGGTGGAGCCGCCCAGGTCCAGGGTGGTGTGATAGCCGCCGCCGGGTTGAGTCTCGCACTCCAGCACCTTGGCGCACACCACGGGGCCGAACACCTTGTCCCCGGCCTTGATATCGGCGGGGATAGAGGGCTTGGCCGGGTCGATGGCCTTATAGTCGTTCAGCAGGGCGGCGGCGGTGATCACGCCATAGGGGAAGTCCCGCTCGTCCAGGCCCAGCTCGCTGAGAGAGCACAGCATACCGTTGGACAGCACGCCCCGCAGCTTGCCCTTTTCGATCTTCTTTCCACCGGGCAGGGTGGACTTGTGCAGGGCCACGGGGACCAGGTCACCCACATGGATGTTCCAGGCGCCGGTGACGATCTGCACCGGCTCGTCCTTGCCCACGTCCAGCTGGCAGATCCACATGTGGTCAGAGTCAGGGTGGCGCTCCATGCTCTGGATGCGGCCCACCACCACGTTGCTGATCTCGGCCCCCAGGTCCTCGGTGACCTCTACCTTAGAGCCGGACAGGGTCATGGACTCGGCAAATTCCTTATCGTCGGCGTCAACGGTGACAAACTCGTTGAGCCATTTACGGCTTAAATTCATAGTTAAAACTCCTTATCTGAACCGCCGGGAGCCGGGCGGCCACAGGCCGCCCCTGCTCCTTCCGGCGTATTAGGCATGAAATGATTTAGAACTGTTCAAGGAAGCGCACGTCGTTCTCGAAGATCAGCCGCAGGTCGGCGATCTTGAACTGGCGCATGGCCAGGCGCTCCAGGCCCATGCCGAAGGCCCATCCGGAATAGACCTCCGGGTCGATGCCGCTCATCTCCAGCACACGGGGGTGGATCATGCCGGCGCCCAGCACCTCGATCCAGCCCTCGCCCTTGCAGGTGGGGCAGCCCTTGCCGCCGCACTTGTGACACTGCACGTCCATCTCGCAGCTGGGCTCGGTGAAGGGGAAGTGGTGGGGGCGGAAGCGGGTGACGGTACCCTTGCCAAACAGCTGCTCCATCACGGCGTTCAGGGTGCCCTTCAGGTCGGCCATGGTCACGCCTTTGTCGATGACCATGCCTTCGATCTGGTGGAACATGGGGGAGTGGGTGGCGTCCACCTCGTCCTTGCGGTACACCCGGCCGGGGGCCACGATGCGGATGGGCAGCTTCATGGTCTCCATGGCGTGGACCTGCATGGGGCTGGTCTGGCTGCGCAGCATCACCCGGCTGTCCTCGTCAAAATAGAAGGTGTCCGACCAATCCCGGGAGGGGTGGCCCTCCTCGGCGTTCAGGCGGTCAAAGTTGTAATAGGCCAGCTCGATCTCCGGGCCGTCCAGAATGGTAAAGCCCATGCCCACAAAGATGTCCTTGATCTCGTCCAGGGCCAGGTACATGGGGTGCTTGTGGCCGATGGTCACGGCTTTGCCGGGGACGGTGACATCCACCGTCTCGGCCTTCAGCTTGGCCTCCAGGGCGGCGGCCTCCAGCTTTTTGCCGGCGGTCTCGATGGCGCTCTCCAGGGCGGAGCGGACCTCGTTGGCCAGCTGGCCCATGGCGGGGCGCTCCTCGGCAGACAGCTTGCCCATCTGCTTGAGCACGGCGGTCAGCTCGCCCTTCTTGCCCAGATACTGCACCCGCAGGGCGTCCAGGGCGGCGGAGTCCCGGGCCTGCTCAAAGGCCTCCAGGGCCTGGGCTCGAATTTTCGCTAACTGTTCTTTCATGGTTCAAAACTCCTTTTGGAATGATCTTTTCCGGTTTTGGGCAGCAAAAAAGCCTTCCCTCCCAGACATCTGGGACGAAAGGCAACCCTTCCGCGGTACCACCCGCATTCGCGCTCTCCGGCCCTTTTTGGGCTTTGGGCGCGCACTCTCTCCTTTGGTAACGGGGGGAGGACCCCGTCCCGCTCTCGCGGGCCGCTCCCGGGCGAACCAAGCGGCGTGTGGCAGGGCGGCTTTCAGCCGATGACCGCCCCTCTCTTAGGCACAGATGCTCCGCTATTTTCCCGTTCGACGCATTTCAAACTAACGTTACTTATATCACAAAATCCGCCCCTTGGCAAGGGCAAATTCCTGAATTGGGAAAATGGGCGAAAAAAAGCCCGTTTTTGCCCCCGTTCCCGCCAACATGTCCCCCCGCCTTGCTGGACAAGGGCTTTTTCCGGTGGTAAAATAGGATATTCCCGGCGGGGCCGTTTGCGGCCTGGTTCTCCGGGATACACTACCACAAAATACCGCCGCTTTTTCGCGGCGTAAACGCCCCCGGTCCGCCCGGGCGGTTTTATGGAGGAAGCTATGTTAGAATTACAGCACATCAGCTTTGGTGTGGAGCAGGACGGGGAGAACAAAGAGATCCTGCGGGACATCAACCTGACCATCAACGAGCGCTTTGTGGCCATCACCGGCCCCAACGGCGGCGGCAAGTCCACCCTGGCCAAGGTCATCGCCGGTATCCTGGTCCCCACCCAGGGCCGCATCATCCTGGACGGAGAGGACATCACCGGCCTGGGCATCACCGAGCGGGCCCGGAAGGGCATCAGCTTTGCCTTTCAGCAGCCTGTGCGCTTTAAGGGCCTGACGGTGAAGGACCTCATCACCCTGGCCAGCGGCAAGAGCATTGGCGTGCCCGAGGCCTGCGACTATCTGTCTGAGGTGGGCCTGTGCGCCAAGGACTACATTGACCGGGAGGTGGACGCCTCCCTGTCCGGCGGCGAGCTCAAGCGCATCGAGATCGCCATGATCATGGCCCGCAGCACCAAGCTGTCCGTCTTTGACGAGCCGGAGGCGGGCATCGACCTGTGGTCCTTCTCCAATCTCATTCAGGTGTTCGAGCATCTCCACGAGAAGATCAACGGCTCCATCCTCATCATCTCTCACCAGGAGCGCATTCTGAACATCGCCGACCGCATCGTGGTCCTGGCCGACGGCCGGGTGCAGCAGGACGGAGCCCGAAAGGACGTCCTGCCCGGCCTGCTGGACAGCTCGTCCAGCGTGTGCAGCGCCCTGTCCGATAAGGTCCGCTGAGCATCTGACAAGGAGGAGAAAAAGCTATGATCGATCCCATTCAGCAGCACCTCTTAGAGGAGGTGGCCCAGCTGCATGAAGTGCCCGAAGGGGCCTATAACATCCGGGCCAACGGCAAAAAGGCCGGCCGGAACACCACCGCCAACATCGACATCGTATCCAAGACCGACAAGGACGGCATCGACATCATCATCAAGCCGGGCACCAAGAACGAGTCCGTCCACATCCCCGTGGTCCTCAGCGAGAGCGGTCTGACCGACCTGGTGTACAACGACTTCTTCGTGGGGGACAACTGCGACGTGACCATCGTGGCCGGCTGCGGCATCCACAACTGCGGCGTGCAGAACAGCCAGCACGACGGCATCCACACCTTCCACGTGGGCAAAAATGCCCGGGTGCGCTATATCGAGCGGCACTATGGCGAGGGGGACGGCAACGGCGAGAACATCATGAACCCCACCACCGTGGTGGAACTGGACGAAGGCAGCTATATGGAGATGGAGACTACCCAGATCAAGGGCGTGGACTCCACCGTCCGGGTCACCCGGGCCACCCTGGGTCCTGATGCCACCCTCATTATCCATGAGAAGGTGATGACCCACGGCAAGCAGCACGCCAAGTCCGACTTCACCGTGGACCTGAACGGGGCGGGCTGCCACACTAACGTCATCTCCCGCAGCGTGGCCCGGGGCCAGTCTCACCAGGTGTTCATGGCCCGTATCAACGGCAACGCCCCCTGCTATGGCCACTCAGAGTGCGACGCCATCATCATGGACCAGGGCGTGGTCTCCGCCATCCCCGAGGTGACGGCCAACTGCCTGGACGCCCAGCTGGTCCACGAGGCCGCCATCGGCAAGATCGCCGGGGAGCAGCTGACCAAGCTGATGACCCTGGGGCTCACCGAAAAAGAGGCCGAGGAGCAGATCGTCAACGGCTTCCTGAAGTAAGTTTTCTGTTTTATTTTCATCGAGGTGATCGTATGCAGCCCCTGCTCACCCCCCAGCAGTGCCGCCAGCTGGACCACATCGCCATAGACCAGCGGGGCGTCCCCTCCCTGGACCTGATGGAGCGGGCCGCCCAGGCCGTGGCCGAAGGGGCGGAGGACCTTCTGTCTGACCGCCGCCGGGAGAACGAGTTTGCCCCGGCAGCCTTCTGTTCCGACGGCGGTGAACTGCCGGAGCCGGTCCGGGCCCTTTTGGCACGCCGGGAACAGGACAGCGCCCCCTGGGCCGCCGTGTTCTGCGGGCCGGGGAACAACGGGGGCGACGGGCTGGCCGCCGCCCGGCTGCTGCTTCAGCGGGGCGTCTCCGTCCGCACCATCTTAGTGGGCGACTGGGCCAAAATGACCGCCGATGCCCGGGAGATGGCCCGCCGTCTCCAGGCCGTCGGGGGAGAGATTGAAGCCTTCGACCCCGACGATCTGGAGCAGTCCGCCTGGCTGGGTCTCTGTGACTGCGCCATCGACGCCCTGCTGGGCGTGGGCCTCAAGCGCCCGGTGCAGCGGGCCTTTCTGGCGGCGGTGCGGCGGCTGAACAGCCTATCCTGCCCCGTGGTCGCCTGCGACCTGCCCACCGGGCTGGACGGGGACACGGGCCGCGTCCTGGGGGAAGCCGTCCGGGCGGACATGACCGTCACCTTCACCGCCGCCAAGCCCGGGCTGTATCTGGACCAGGGCCGGGTGTACTCCGGCCAGGTGCGGGTCATCGACATCGGCCTGCCCAATGACCTCACCGCCCCCCTGCTCACGGGTGGAAACCTGTGGGCGGTGAAGGGTCCGGACACCCTCCCCCGCCGCCCCAGGACGGCCCACAAGGGGGACTTCGGCAAGCTGTTTCTTTTGTGCGGCAGCGTGGGCTTCACCGGTGCCCCGGTGTTTGCCGCCCGATCTGCCGTCCGCTCCGGCGCGGGATTGGTGTTTCTGGCCGTGCCAGAAGACATTTATCCCATCGTGTCCGTCAAGTGCGACGAGGCCATGCCCTTCCCCATCCCCGACGACTATGACGCCCTGCTCACAAAAGCCAAGGGCTGTGACGCGGCCATTATAGGCCCCGGCCTGGGGGCTGACCCCGCCGCCCGGGAACTGGCCCGGCGGCTGCTCCGGGACCTCCCCTGCCCCGTGGTGCTGGACGCCGACGGCATAAACGCCCTGGCCGGGCATATAGATATTCTGGACAGCCGCTCCGCCCCCACCCTGCTCACCCCCCACGACGGGGAGTTCCAGCGGCTCACCGGCTGCGCCCTCCCCCTGGAGGACCGGCTGGCCGCCGCCCGGGACTTTGCCGCCGCCCACCGGTGCGGTTTGATCCTCAAAGGCCACGCCACGGTCACCGCCGCCCCCGACGGGCGGGCCTGGGTGAACGTCACCGGCAACCCGGGCATGGCAAAGGGCGGCTCCGGCGACGTGCTCTCCGGCATCGCGGCGGGGCTGTGGGGGCAGAAGCACCTGCGCTCCGGTGACAGCGACCTGTGGTCCCTGGCGGCCCAGGCCGTGGCCATCCACGCCGCCTGCGGCGACCTGTGCGCCCGGGAATCTGGCGAGTACGCCATGACCCCCGGCGACATGGTCTGCGCCCTGCCCAAGGTTTTCAAGGCCCTGGAGCCGTGCTCCGGGACATAACGCAAAAGGGAGGCTTTCTGCTGTGCGCAAGCTGCTGCTTTGCGTACCAATGATAATGCTGCTGTCCGCCTGCGGCCATGCCCCCGGCGGGGTGGGTCCGGCGGAGGAGCTGGCCCTGACCATCCGGGGGGAATACGCCGCCCTGAGCACCTGGACCGCCCAGGCGGAGATCACCGCCGACTATGGTCAGCGGGTGTATGAATACGCCGTGGCGGCGGAGTTTGACGGGGCGCAGACCCGCCTGACCCTCACCGCCCCGGACACGGTGGCCGGACTCACCGCCGTTTTGACGGAGAACTCCGGCGCGCTGGAATTTGACGGCCTTTGGGTGGAGACGGGGCCCCTGGGCCCGGAGGGCCTCACCCCCGCCGCCGCCCTGCCCGCCCTGGTGGAGACAGCCCGCACCGGCTATATCACCGCCTGCCGCCTGGAGGAGGACGGCCTGCTGCGGGTGGACTGCGGCGACCCGGAGTCAGACCCCGGCGTAGGGACGGAGACCGCCCTGTGGTTCCAGCCGGACAGCCATCAGCTCCTGCGGGGAGAGATCAGCCGGGAGGGCTTCCGGGCCATCCGGTGTGACTTTTCCGACTTTTCCAAGACATGATTTTGCCGGGGATATCATCCCGGCCCCACACAAAAGATAAGAGGGATCGCTATGGAGGATTTCACAAAGATCAGGACCTGGGCCGAGGTGGACCTAAACGCCCTGGCCCACAACTACCGCGCCCTGCGCGCCCTGACCCCGGAGGGCTGCAAGTTCCTGGGGCTGGTCAAGGCCAACGCCTATGGCCACGGGGCCGTGCCCGTCGCCAAAAAGCTGGAGGAGCTGGGCTGTGACATGCTGGCCGTGGCCTGTGTGGCCGAGGCGGCCCAGCTGCGTCAGGCGGGTATCACGCTGCCCATCCTCTGCCTGGACTATACCCCCGTGGAGGAGACGGAGGCCCTGCTGCGCTATCACGTGACCCAGACGGTGGGCGATCTGGACACGGGCCGCGCCCTGTCCGAAGCCGCTCAAAAGGCCGGGGGCGTGCTGGACGTCCACGTGAAGCTGGACACGGGCATGGGCCGCATCGGCTTTTTGTGGCAGCTGGACGGGGACAACGGCTCCGTGGCCGACGACATTGCCGCCCTGTGCGCCCTGCCCGGCCTGCGGGCGGGGGGCATGTTCACCCACTTCTCCGACGCCGACGGCAGCGAGGCCTATACCGAGGACCAGCTCCACCGATTTCAGGACGCCCGGACCACCCTGGCCCAGCGGGGCGTGACCTTCCCCCTGTACCACTGCGGGGCCAGCGCCGCCACATTGCGCTATGCCTGCACCCACATGGATATGATCCGCCCGGGCATCGCCCTGTATGGCTACTCCCCCGCCCCGGACATGCCCCTGCCCCACGGGCTGGAGCTGCGCCCGGTAATGACGGTGAAGAGCCGGGTGGCCGTGGTGCGGGACCTGCCCGCCGGGTCCTGCGTCAGCTATGGCCGCACCGCCACCCTGGCCCGGGACTCCCGCCTGGCGGTGGTGCCCATCGGCTATGGCGACGGCTTCCCCCGGCTGCTGTCCAACCGCATGGACCTCATCGTCCATGGCGTCCCCTGCCCCATCGTGGGCCGCATCTGCATGGACATGTGCATGATCGACGTCACCGACGTGCCCGATGTGAAAGCGGGGGACGAGGTGCTGGTCTATGGCCCCGGCCAGGCGGAGCGGGCCGCCCAGACCATGGGCACCATCGTGTATGAGCTGCTGTGCGACCTGACCGACCGGGTCCCCCGGGTCTATGTGGACAGGCCGGAGGGCTGAACCAAAGTATCCATCCCCGTCCATGTGCATAGGATGACATGGAGAGACTGCCGCGGAGCTTGTCTGTAGGGGCGGATATCATCCGCCCGGGGTGCCCGGTGCGCAACGGCGGGCGGATGATATCCGCCCCTACACCGACCACCTGACATCCCCCAGGGGCGGCCTTTGGCCGCCCGGAACACGGCAGTCTCTTCGGAAAAGGGGAAGCGGGCAGGTATAATCCCCGCCGCCCCGTGGGAGACTTATAGTGCTGCGTTACATAGGCCCTTCGCCCGGGTAACGCGCACTATCCTTCCAGCGGAGTGTGAACGCACGTGGACAACAGTGTGAAACGAGGCGACATCTTCTACGCCGATCTCAGCCCGGTGGTGGGCAGCGAGCAGGGGGGCGTGCGCCCGGTGCTCATCGTGCAGAACGACACCGGCAACCGCCACAGCCCCACCGTCATCGCCGCAGCCATCACCTCCCAGACCGGGAAGGCCCGGCTGCCCACCCATATCTCCGTCTCTCCCCTCAGCTGCGGGCTGCCCAAGCAGTCCATCATCCTGCTGGAGCAGGTGCGCACCTTGGATAAGCGCCGCCTGCGGGAGAAGATGGGGCGGCTGGACGACGGCGTGATGCGCCAGGTGGACGCGGCCATCGCCGTCAGCCTGGGACTGCACCCGGAGACCATGGTCTGATGACCCCGCCGGGGGGCCGCGTTGGGCGGCTCCCCTACATAAGAAAACCGGGCCGTGGGCCCGCCCTTGCAAAGGAGTACATGCTATGAAGAAATACAGACGGATCGTCCCCGCCGCCCTGGCCCTCGCCCTGCTGTGTACCGGGGCCGCCCTGGCCGCCAACGGGGACAAGAGCGACCCCCTGGTCACCCTGAGCTATCTGGAGCAGACCGCCCTGCCCAGCGTGGTCAGCCAGGTGGAGACCAAGGCCGCCCAGCGGCAGACGGAGCTGGCCAAGAATCTCTCCGACCAGATCGCCGCCTATCAGCAGCAGACGGGTTCCACTGGCGGGAACTCCGGCTCCGCCGCCGGGTATACTCTCATCACCCTCACCAGCGGCCAGACCCTGTCCCTGGACGTGGGGTGCGAGGTGCTCCTGCGGGTGGGCACCGCCACCGTGCGCACCAACGACAGCAGCGCCGCCCTGGTGGACGTGTCCGCCGGGGGCACGGTGAACAACGGCACCTCCCTGACCAAGAACCACCTGTACATGTCCACCATCGCCGGACGCACCCTATCCCCCACCTCCGGCACGGTAAAGCTCCTCATCCGGGGCGGGCATAAGATCGGGTAAACGGATTGCCACGTCGTCGCGCAGCCGTTGGCGGCTATGCCGCCTTACGGATGCGGCATACCCCTTGCGGGTACTGCGCTCCTCGCAATGACAGTAGGGGCGGACCTTTGCGCAGCCGTTGGCGACGAAGGAGCCTTACGGATGCGGCATACCCCTTGCGGGTACTGTGTCCGCCCACACCTCTCAAACAAAAATGCTGCACTGTAACCACACAGTGCAGCATTTTTGTTTGCTTATTTCTTATTTTCTCATGGCAAAGCCCAAAATGGCTCCGCACAGGCCGCCCACGATGTGGGTCAGGTGAGACACGTTGTCCTGGACGGTGACGGCGTCGATCCACTCGCCGCCCAGATAGAACACCGCCACTAAGATCAGCGTCAACGGGATGGCTCCCCCGTGCATCCCGGACAGGGAGGACAGGAGGATGCACATGAACACGATGCCGCTGGCCCCCAGCAGGGCCGTGCCTGGAAACAGGAAAAACTGCACCAGGCCGGAGGTGAGGGCGGTGATGAACATGCAGCCCAGCAGACGGCCAGAGCCATAGCGCTCCTCCAGTGGCGGGCCCACCACCAGCAGCAGCATCATATTGCCCATGTAGTGGCTGTAGTTGGCGTGGCCCAGCACATGGCCCACCATGCGGAAATAGGTCAGCGGGTCGGTGAAGGCGGAGCGGTAGACGCTGAAGAACTTGGTCGTGGTCCAGCCCCCGGTGAGGTGCCCGGCGATCAGAGTCGCCAGGGACAGAAAGGCGAAGGTGAGCACCACCGGGGCGTTATACTGCACCCGCAGCCGCATCAGTGATTCAGCACCCGGACGCGGATGACGCCCTCGATGGCCCGCAGCTCGTCGGCCACCTGGTCGCTGATGCGGGTGTTCACGTCCACCATGGTATAGGCGTAGTCCTTCTTGGACTTGTTGGTCATGTTCTCCACGTTGATGTTGTCATCGGACAGGGTGGACATGATCTTGGTCAGCATAGCGGGCACGTTCTTGTGGATGATGCACACCCGGGCGATGCCGCTCCAGTCCTGGGACACGTTGGGCAGGTTCACGGAGTTGGTGATGTTGCCGTTGACCAGATAGTCGCGCAGCTCCTGGGCGGCCATGGCGGCGCAGTTCTCCTCGCTCTCGGGGGTAGAGGCGCCCAGGTGAGGCAGGGCGATGACGTTCTTGGCGGTGGTGATCTTGTTGTCGGGGAAGTCGGTGACATACTTGGCCACCCGGCCGGAGTTCAGGGCCTCGATCATGTCATCATCGTTGACCAGGCCGCCCCGGGCCAGATTCAGCACCCGCACCTGGCCCTTCATCTTGGAGATGGCCTCGGCGTTGATAAAGTCCTTGGTGTCGTTGTTATAGGGCACGTGGATGGTCACATAGTCGGCGACCTTGTACAGCTCGTTCACGTCCTTCACCACGTGGACGTGGCGGTCCAGGCGCAGGGCGGCGTCCACAGACAGGAAGGGGTCATAGCCATACACGTCCATGCCCAGGTCCAGGGCCACGTTGCACACCAGCGCGCCGATGGCGCCCAGGCCGATGACGCCCAGGGTCTTCTTATAGAGCTCAGGGCCCACAAAGGCGGACTTGCCCTTCTCCACGGCGGCGGCCACGTCCACGCCCTCGGTGTTGGCCTGCTCCTGTACCCACTTGGCGCCGCCCATGATGTCGCGGGAGGCGATGAGCATGGCGGCGATGACCAGCTCCTTCACGGCGTTGGCGTTGGCGCCGGGGGTGTTGAAGACCACGATGCCGTTTTCGGAGCAGCGGTCAATGGGGATGTTGTTGGTGCCTGCACCGGCGCGGGCGATGGCCCGCAGGGCCTGGGGGAACTCATACTCGTGCATGGCGGCGGAGCGGACCAGGATGCCGTCCTCGTTCTCTACGTCGTTGCCCACCTGAAAGCGGGTCTGGTCCAGATGGGCCAGACCGGCGCTGGAAATTTTATTCAAAGTCTTGATGCGATACATAATAAAAACCCTCTTTATGTTATGGCAGGGCCTGTTCTTTTATAATTCCCGCCCCTGTTGTAAGGGGCGGGAATCCAGGCCGTGTTTTTTTAGTTTTCTTAGTTCTCTTTGTCGAACTTCTTGATGAAGTCGCACAGCTTCTCCACGCCCTCGATGGGCATGGCGTTATAGATGGAGGCGCGCATGCCGCCCACCTTCCGGTGGCCCTTCAGGTTGACGAACCCGGCCTCGGTGGCGGCGGCCACGAACTTGGCGTCCAGGTCGGCGTCGCCGGTGCGGAAGGTCACGTTCATGCCGGAACGGGAGCCCTTCTCGGCGTGGCACTTGAACAGCTTGGAGCTGTCCAGGGTGTCATACAGCATGTTGGCCCGCTGCCACTTGCGCTGCTCCATGGCCTGAGCGCCGCCCTGGGCCTCCACCCAGTCCAGATTCAGGCCCAGCATATAGATGCACCAGCAGGGCGGGGTGTTATACATGGAGTCCTTGTCGATCATGGTCTTATAGTTCATCATCAGCGGGGTATAGGGCAGCTCGTGACCGGCCAGGTCCTCCCGGATGATGACCACGGTCAGACCGGCGGGAGCCAGGTTCTTCTGGGCCCCGGCGAAGATGATGCCGAACTTGGACACGTCCACGGGCATGGACAGAATGTCAGAGGACATGTCGCACACCAGGGGCACGTCGCCGGTGTCGGGGACATAGCCCCACTCGGTGCCATAGATGGTGTTGTTGGCGCAGTAATAGAAGTAGCTGGCGTCCTTGTCCAGCGTCAGCTGGTCCTGGGTGGGAATATAGCTGTGATCCTTGTCCTCAGAGGAGGCGGCCAGGCTGATCTGGCCGTACTTTTTGGCCTCCTTATAAGCCAGATTGGAGAAGTTGCCGGTGACGGCGTAATCCGCCTTACCGGTCTTCCCGATCAGGTTCAGAGGTACCATGGAGAACTGGCCGGAGGCGCCTGTCTGCAAAAACAGGATCTTATAGCCCTCCGGCACATTCATCAGTCGGCGCAGCTTAGCCTGGGTCTCCTCAAAGATCTGGACAAAGGCCTTAGAGCGGTGACTCATCTCCATCACTGACATACCGGTGCCCCGGTAGTTGGTGATCTCAGACCCGGCACGCTCCAGTGCGGACAGAGGGAGCATGGAAGGGCCGGCGGAGAAGTTGTAAACACGCTGGTCGCTCATTTGGGAGAACCCCTTTCAACAATAAAAAATTGCCCCGTGACCCGCAGGTCCGGGGCAATTTCCCATTATAGTGAAGAAAAATGGGGGTGTCAATACTTCCTTGTGCATAGTTTGGCAAAAAATCGCCGTTTTTATGGCCAATCGTGACATTTTCACAAAACAGCGTTTTTTGTCCCCCCGCCGTTACAGCTTCAGCAGGCACACGGCGATGCGGAAATAGACGAACAGGGACACCGCGTCGGCGATGGTGGTGATGAGGGGGCTGGCCATCACCGCCGGGTCCAGCTTCAGGCGGCTGGCCAGGATGGGCAGGCAGCAGCCCAGCAGCTTGGCGCAGGTCACGGTGACGATCAGGGTCAGGCTCACCGCCAGGGCCACATAAAAATCGGTGCTGCCCAGCAGACACAGCCGGGCCATATTCACCGCCGCCAGGGTCCCGCCGCACAGCAGGCCCACCTGAAGCTCCTTTCCCATCACCCGCAGCCAGTCGCCGCTTTTGATCTCCCCCAGGGACAGGCCCCGGATGACGGTGACGGAGGACTGGCTGCCGCAGTTGCCGCCGGTGTCCATGAGCATGGGGATAAAGGCCGTGAGCACAACTTGCGCGGCCAGAGCGTTTTCAAAGTGGGTGATAATGGCCCCGGTAAAGGTGGCCGACAGCATCAGCAGCAGCAGCCAGAAGATGCGGCTGCGATAGAGATCCCACACCCGGGTGCGGAGATAGGGCCGCTCCGACGGGGCCATGGCCGCCATGCGCTCCATGTCCTCGGTGGCCTCGGCCTGCATCACGTCCATGGCGTCGTCCGCCGTCACCGTGCCCACCAGGCGGTCCTTCTCGTCCACCACGGGCAGCTCCACCTGGTCCAGGCGGTCCATGGCCTCCACGGCCCGCTCCTGGTCATCCTCCGGGTGCAGCCGGGCGGCGGGCTGGACCATAAACTGGTCCAGCCGCTGGCCCGTGGGGGCCATGATCAGATCCCGCACCGTCACCAGGCCCAGCAGATGGAACTGCCCGTCCACCACATAGCAGTTGGCCATAAAGTCACGGGGCACCCCCACCTGGCGCAGCCGGGCCAGGGCCTCCCCCGCCCGCATCATGGGGGACAGAGCCAGGGGCTCGCGGGACATGATCTCCTCCACCCGCTGGGTGCGGATGGCGTTGGTATTCATGCGATTCATCATCATATTCAGTTCCTCCTTGTCATTTGTCGGCAAATGCCGCCTGTTGACAGGAGGTTCCGGCTTTTCCTCAGCCGTCGGGCTGCGCCATCCAACGGGAACGGCGCAGGTATCCTATGTGATCTAATGGATCGAACTGACGGTCTGGTCTGCCGGGACCTCTACTGCCGCTGTCCATGGATGGTTCACCTCTCTTTTTGGTTTCGGTTCTGAGCGCCGGTTTGATTCCGGTCCGGTAGAAATTTGAGCACGAAAAAGTGCGCGTGCCCCTTGCGGCGGCACGCGCACTGAAACATCAGCTTTTGAAAACACGCTTCTCTGCCACCGTTCGAGCTTTAGCATCACAGGGCGGTGAAGTCGCGTTAGATTCTGCCTTGTTTTCGACAGGACCTGTTCAAACCAGCGTGGAATGTCTCCATTCCTTTGCGGCAGCGACCCATATCCCTGTGGTAGCCTTACCTACCGGATCATCGTGTGTATTTTACCCGAAAGCCGGGGCTGTGTCAAGCCTTTTCTTCCGGCTTTTCCTCAGCTTTAGGCTCCTCAGTCTTGGCCTCCTCGGCTTTGACCTCCTCAGCCTTGGGGGCCTCGGCGCTCTCTTCGGGCTTGGCCTCGTCAGCCTTGGCCTCGGCAGGGGCCTGGCCGTTCTTCTGGGCCTCCATGGCCTCCCGCTCCCGGCACAGCTCTTCGTAGAGCTGCATGGTGTTCCACTGCAGGTTGTTCATGGTCAGCACAGCCTTCATGGGGATGGGGGGCAGCTTGGCCAGGCGGATGACCTCCAGCACCTGGGCCAGCAGCACCTGGTTCAGGCCGCAGAAGACCAGCATCCGCTCGGGCACGGGCTTGACGTCAGAGGCGTCCTCCAGAGGCTCGCCCTTGCCGTCGGCCAGCTCGGCCAGGGTCAGGTGATACTTGTCCGGGGTGACGGGACGCATCCGCAGACGGAGCATGGCAAAGATCTGCCGCAGCTTGGAGTACTCCGGGCCGGAGCACTCGTACATCAGAATGGTTCCAGACTTAAACTTCATGTTCTTCATGTTTGATTCCCTTTCTTGGGGGCGCCGGCCCCGCTTGCTTTGTTTGTCAGACCTGGGCTAGAGCCTGGTCGATGTCGGCGATGAGGTCGGCGGCGTCCTCGATGCCGCAGGACATGCGCACCAGGTCGGGGGTGATCCCGGCGGCGGCCAACTCCGCGTCGTTCATCTGCCGGTGGGTGGCAGAGGCGGGGTGCAGGCAACAGGTGCGGGCGTCGGCCACGTGGGTCTCGATGGCGGCCAGGCGCAGGTGCTTCATAAACTCCTCCGCCGCCTTGCGTCCGCCCTTCACGCCGAAGGAGACCACGCCGCAGGTGCCATTGGGCATATACTTCTGGGCGATGTCGTAATACTTGTCCCCCTCCAGACCGGGATAGGTGACCCAGGCCACCTTTGGGCTGCTCTTGAGATACTTGGCCACCGCCAGGGCGTTTTCACAGTGGCGGGCCATGCGCACGTGCAGGCTCTCCAGCCCCAGATTCAGCAGGAAGGCGTTCTGGGGGGCCTGGATGGACCCGAAGTCCCGCATGAGCTGGGCCGTGGCCTTGGTGATGAAAGCCCCGCCCTGGCCGAACTTTTCGGCATAGGTGATGCCGTGATAGCTCTCGTCGGGGGTACACAGACCGGGGAACTTGTCCGCGTGGGCCATCCAGTCAAACTTGCCGCTGTCCACGATGCAGCCGCCCACGGCAGCGCCGTGGCCGTCCATATACTTGGTGGTGGAGTGGGTGACGATGTCGCAGCCCCACTCAAAGGGGCGGCAGTTCACAGGGGTGGCGAACGTGTTATCCATGATGAGGGGCACGCCGTGGGCGTGGGCCGCCTTGGCAAAGCGCTCGATGTCCAGCACGGTGAGGGCGGGGTTGGCGATGGTCTCGCCGAACACGGCCTTGGTGTTGGGCCGGAAGGCGGCCTCCAGCTCCTCGTCGGAGCAGTCAGGCTCCACAAAGGTGAAGTCAATGCCCATCTTCTTCATGGTCACGGCAAACAGGTTATAGGTGCCGCCATAGATGGTGGAGGAGGCCACCACATGGTCGCCGCAGTTGGCGATGTTGAACACGGCATAGAAGTTGGCCGCCTGGCCGGAGGAGGTGAGCATGGCGGCGGTGCCGCCCTCCATGTCGCAGATCTTGGCCGCCACCATGTCGTTGGTGGGGTTCTGGAGCCGGGTATAGAAATAGCCGCTGGCCTCCAGGTCGAACAGCTTGCCCATGTCCTCGCTGGTGGCATACTTGAATGTGGTGGACTGGATAATGGGGATCTGGCGGGGCTCGCCGTTGCCCGGCGTATAGCCGCCCTGTACGCACTTGGTATTGATAGCGTAATCGCTCATGTCGCTTCCTTCTTTCTTATATGAATGCGGCCCGTGTGCCGCGGGTAAAGACACAATCATCCATAAGAGTACCGTCTCTCGGGGACTTTGTCAAGAAAAGAGCCGTCTTTTTCCATCCGGCTACCCCTCTTTTTGTGCCCTTTCGGGGCCGGGTCACGGCTGGGCCATGACCTCGTCCGCCGTCAGGCGCTGGTGGCTGCGGTAGTCATCAGTGTGGCCGCTGCAGAAGAGCTCCACCGACTCCACCCCCGGCAGCTGGCTGAGGGTGAGCACCACACAGTAATCGGCCAGGGTGAGAGACAGGCCGGTCAACGTGCTGTAGGGTTCGGTAAACCACACCCACAGACAGCCAGAGTCCTCCGCATCCCAGGCCCAGCCCTCTAACTCGGTGCTCTTCGGGAAGGGGGAGACCAGGCCCTCCCGGTCCGGCCCGGCCAGCAGGGCCCGCAGCAGCTCCTCCGGCCCCGGCTGGTCCGGTCCGGCATAGGGCTGGCTCTCCAGCACCTGGCCGTGCTCCCGGGTCTGGGTGACAAAATAGAGCTGCAAACCCTCCGGCTCCTCCGCCCTGCCGCAGGCGGCGCAGGGCAGCAGCAGGGCCAAGGCCAGCACCAGGGCGAGCAGTTTTCTCATGGCTGGGCTCCCTTCTCCGCTTCCCCTTCCGGCGCTTCCAGCTCCCCCCGGTCCAGGGGGAAGCCCACGGTAAACAGGCTGCCCCCGCCGGGTCGGGCCCGGGCGGTGACCCAGCCCCCGTGGCGGCGCACCGTGTCCCGCACGATGGACAGGCCCAATCCCGTGCCCCCGGCGGCCCGGGAGCGGGCCTTGTCCACCCGATAGAACCGATTGAACACCTTGGGCAGGTCCTCCTCCGGGATGCCGATGCCCGTGTCAGACACCTCGATGAGCACCTGTTCCCCGTCTCGGGTGACGCTGGCAGACACAGAACCCTGGGGATAATTATACTTTACGGCATTTTCCAGCAGATTATAACAGATCTGATACAGGTCGTCCTGGGTGCAGTGGATATTGCACTCGGGCTTTACGCTGGTGCGGATGGTCACCCCTGCCGCGTCGGCCACGGGCAGTAGCATGTTCACCGCCCGCTCCAGCACCGCCCCGGTGTCCACCCGGTCTGTCTTGCCCGCAGGCAGGCTGTCCAGGCGGGTGAGGGCCAGCAGATGCTCGGTGATGCGGGTGAGGCGCTCGGCCTCGTCCCCGATGTCCTTGACAAAATCGTGCAGCGTCTCCTGGTCCATCTGCTGGTTCTGCAAAATGGAGTCGGCCAGCAGGCGGATGGACGCCAGGGGGGTCTTCAGCTCGTGGCTGGCGTCAGAGACAAAGCGGCGGCGGACCTCTTCCGTGGTCTGGAGCCGGTCGGTCAGGCGGTTGAACTCCTGGGCCAGCTGGGCCATCTCGTCCCGCCCGGCGGGCTGGAGCCGGTGGCCATACTCCCCCTCCCCCACCACGCGGAAGGCGTGGAGCAGGGCAGCGATGCGGGCGGTGAGCATCTTGGAGAAAAACAGGCTGACCACCAGGGCAGAGACCACGATGACCGCCGAGATGTTGGCCAGATTCTGCTGGAGACTTTGCAGCAGGTTCCCCTGCTCCCGGTCCGTCTCCAGCACATACACCGCCCCGGTGGTCATGCCCCGGCTGACGATGGGCACGGCGGCGGTGGAGGTGAACACCCCGTCGGCATAGTGGGAATAGAACACGTCCTTTCCCTCCAGGGCCGCCGCCACCTCCTGATAGAGGGCATAGCGATACTGGGGCTCCTCCGGCTCCTCCTTCCCGCTGCGGTCCCAGTTGTCGGTGGCGCTGTCATACAGCACAAGGCCCGCCGGGTCGGTGACCAGAATGCGGCTCAATCCCATGTCATCCAGCAGGTTCATCACCCGGACCACCTGGTCTGAGGTCAATGTCTCCAGCTCCATCAGGGCCGAGGCGATCACCGCGCTCTGGCTCTTCAGCGAGTCCCGTTTCGAGGTGAACAGCAGCTCCTGGGAGGCCAGCACCGGATAGGTGTTCAGCAGAGCCAGCACCAGGGTGATGACCACCAGATAGCTCAGGGCATATTTCACCTGGAGAGAGGCAAAAAAGGGCACCCCCTCCCTGGTCTTTTTCTTCTTGTCGCTGTCCACGGGGGTCCCCCTTCTCTTAACTGTTCTTCTGGCTGCTTAAATAATAGCCCACGCCCCATTTGGTGCGGATGTATTCGGGGTTGGCGGGGTCCAGCTCCAGCTTCTCCCGCAGGCGGCGGATGTGGACGTCCACCGTGCGGTAGTCCCCCACATACTCATAGCCCCACACTACGTTCAGCAGGTTCTCCCGGCTGTACACCCGGCCCGGGTTGCGCATGAGCAGCTCCATCAGGTCGAACTCTTTGGCCGTCAGCTCCACCTGGGCCCCGTCCTTCCAGGCCGAGCGCTCCGCAGGGTCCAGACGGATGTGGCCCACGGTCAGGTCCCCCGCCTCCTGCTGCTTAGCCGCAGCGGCGGCGGTGCGGCGGAGCAGGGCCCGCACCCGGGCTTTCAGCTCCAGGATGTTGAAGGGCTTGGTCACATAGTCGTCCGCCCCGCAGGCAAAGCCCATCAGTTTGTCCGAGTCCTCGCTCTTGGCAGTGAGCATGATGATGGGCACGTCGGAGAACTCCCGGATGCGCATACAGGCCTGAAGCCCGTCGATCTTGGGCATCATCAGGTCCAGGATGATAAGGTCAAAGCTGCCCTCCCGGGCCAGTTCCACCGCCTGCTCCCCGTCGGAGCCGGTCTCCACCTGATAGCCCTCCTGCTGCAAGTTAAAGCGGATGCCCTTTACCAGCACCGCCTCGTCGTCCACCACTAATATCTTGGCCATGTTATCCTCCTCTTGTTTCAACGGCGCGCATTCAACCCACCGGCCCCGCCGCGGCATAGTCCCGCAGCCCGGCCAGCAGCTTTTCCCCGATGCCGGAGACCTGGATCAGCTCATCCACCGACTGGAAGGGGCCGTGCTCCTCCCGCCAGGCCACAATGGCCTGGGCCCGCTTCTCCCCGATCCCGGGCAGACGCTGCAAGTCCTCCACCGGGGCGGAGTTGACGTCGATGACCTCTCCCTCCAGCAAACTGTCCGGTCTTGCTTCTTCACTGCTGGAGGCGGCGGGAGCCGAGCTTACCTCCGGCGCGGACTGGCTCACGGTGACGGTGTAGGGCTGGGCGGCGCTCTGCCGGGCATAGAACCAGCCCCCGGTAAACAGCAGAAAGGCCGCCGTCAGTCCCAGGGCCGCCTTTTCATACCTGGATATCCCAGCCATTTTTCTTCCTCCCGCTCTTGCAGACTGTGCCGCCCTTTGATATAATGGGGATATATCATCGACAATTTTCCCGGGTCTTCCCCAAAAAGTCGTTTGTCTCCCTCCGGCGGAGCTTTGCCGAAGGACAGCTTTCGGGGTTTCCCGTGTCCACTTTAGTATAACATAACTACGGAGATTTTCCTATGAAAAAATATCGCATTCCCGCCCTGCTTTTGTCCCTGGTTTTGATGCTGAATCTGCTGGTCCTGCCCGCCGCCGCCATCGAGGAGCCGGAGCTTCAGTGTACCCACGCCATCCTGGTGGACGCCAACTATGGCGAGGTGCTCTATGACAAAAAGGCCGACGAAAAGGCCTATCCCGCCTCCATCACCAAAGTGATGACCGCCCTGCTGGTGCTGGAGGCCATCGACAGCGGCAAATTGACCAAGGATCAGCAGATCACCGCCGGGCCCACCACCCTCCAGGACATGTCGGGCAACTATTCCACCGCCAATCTGGAGCCGGGGGATGTACTCACCGTGGAGCAGCTGCTGTATTGCCTGCTCCTCCCCTCCGCCAACGAGGCTGGCAACATCCTGGCCGTGGCGGTGGACGGATCTATCGAGGCCTTTGTGGAGCACATGAACACCCGGGCCAAGGAGCTGGGCTGCAAGGGCACCCACTTTGTCAACCCCCACGGGCTCCACGACCCGGACCACTATACCACCGCCTATGACATCTCCCTGTACATGACCGAGGCCCTCAAGCACGAGCTGTTCCGCACCATCATCCACACCGCCACCTATGTCCTGCCCGCCACCGCCCACATGGGGGAGCAGACCTTTTATAACACCAACGCCCTGATCTCCAACTTCCACTACTCCGGCTATGTGTACGACAAGTGCATCGGCGGCAAGACGGGCACCACCGACGAGGCCGGGCGCTGCCTGGTGGCGGCGGCGGAGTCGGGGGACACCCTGCTCATCTCCGTCATCCTGGGCTCCGGCGTGGTGGACCCCAACGGGGCCAAGCGCCAGGGCCAGTTCACCGAGAGCACCAAGCTGCTGAAGTGGGGCTTTGACAACTTCCGCCGGGTCACCATCAGCCAGGGCAACGACCCGGTGGACAAAGTAGCCGTCACCCTCTCCCGCCAGGCGGACGAGGTGATGGTAAAGCCCGAGGGCGAGGTGGTGCGCACCCTGCCCAAGGACTTAGACCCCAGCCTGATCGAAACCACCATCCACCTGAATTCCGACATGGTGGAGGCCCCGGTGGAGGAGGGCCAGGTACTGGGCACCATGACCCTGTCCTATGAGGGGACGGACTACGGCTCTTTGGACCTGGTGGCCGTCACGTCGGTGGAGCGGTCTGAGCTGCTGTATAAAAAGGCCCAGGTGGTGGCCTTCTTCCAGAACTTCGGCGTGCGGGTGGCCGCCGTCATCATCCTGATCCTTGTCATCGCCGTGCTGCTGAAGGTGCTGGTCTTCCGCAAGGAGCGCCGCTATGGCGCCCGGGTCATGTCCCGGGGCCGCCGGAACTATCGGGGTGGACGGCGCTGAAATCCAAAACTAAAAAAGGGGCCTTTTGGCCCCTTTTTTATCCCTTCATCTGTCCGTCAGGACAGCTCCTCTGTCTGCGTGGCAGAGACATTTACGGCCAAACCGTTCACCTCCACCCCCTTGCCCACAGGGATCATGATGTACTTTTTCCCGTCGATCATGCAGGTCTCCACCAGATAACTGAACTCCGGGTCCACGGACACGGTGATCTGCTCGGTCTTTACCTGGAACTTGCCCGGGTCGATGAGATTTTCCGGGTTGAGCACGGCGTTCTCGCCGAACTCCTCTCCGCACTTCTCCTGGAAGGCGGCGATGCGCTCCCGCTCCACCCCCTGGTCGGCCAGGATCATGCCCACGTCGGCGGGGGTCAGGGTGGGCGGCTCCGGGTCCTTGCGCTCCTTGTGTTCCTGGAGCTGGTCGTGGATGCGCTCGTGGATGGCCTGGAGCACCTCCATGCTGCACTGGTCCTCCAGCCCCTCACACAGGGCGGTCTCAAAGGCCATCTTCTGCTCCCCGGCGGACATGGGCGCTTCGGTGTGGAACACCGCGTCGATGAACTCCTGGTGCAGCTGGTCGGGGCGGCGTGTATAATACAGGGCGTTATAGATGTTGGCCGCCCGGTCGTCAAAGGCGGGGAAGAGGAAGCCCAGCTCCGGGGGACAGACGATCTGCCCCGCCGCCAGGTTGTGGAACTCGTTCTCCTGGGGGAAGTAGCCCAGCTCCGCCTTGCCCTCCTTCACCGGATAGACGCCGCAGACAAAGTAAGAGAAGGTCTGGTCCGAGGCGTCCGGCTGAAGCTCGTCATCACCGCCCCGGTGGGGCACGTCATACCGCTCGTGGCTCATCAGCAGCAGATAGTTGCCCCCCTCCATGTCCAGCTGGTCGATGACCTTCTGATAAAAGGCGGTGCGGGTCTCCCGGTCCTTCAGCTCCGAGTCCCGCAGGGCAGACAGCAGCTTGTGCTCCTCCCCCTCCATCACCTGCTGGGTGGAGAAGACGATGTCGATGAGGTTTTTCCCCAGCCGCCCGGACAGCACCTTTTTCAGCAGGCCCAGATAGCGCTCCGCCTCCGCCTCGGGCATATAGCCAAAGGACTCGTCCAGGTCAGAGACGATCTCTTTATTCCCGTTGACAAAGCAGCCGTACACCCGGTTGAACCCCGTCCGGTCCAGCCGGAACCGCCGCCGCAGCTCGTTTAACTCTTTTTGATTCATATGTATTTCCTCGCAAACTCAAAGTTTCTCCCGGCGCGCCGGGCGTTTCCCCCTTATTTTAGCGGAAGCGCCGGGAAAAAGCAATCGTTCCGCCGCCCCTGCTTGTTCAGGGGAGGGCCGCCCGCCCCGTTTTCAGACGGCCCTCCCCTGAGGAAACAGACCGTTTCCCCAGCTTCCCCCGCGAAAAGAGAAGAGAAGAAAGAAAGGATCAAACAAACATGGAACTGCTAAAAAAGTGGACCCAAATCAGTCTCATCAAGCGCATCCTGGTGGGCATGCTCCTGGGTATCATCCTGGGCGTGGCCCTGCCCCAATTCACCGTCATCGGTATTTTGGGCACTCTGTTCGTAAACGCCCTGAAGGCCCTGGCTCCCCTGCTGGTGTTCTTCATCGTCATCCACGCCCTGGCCCAGCGCCAGAAGGGCGGCAGCACCAACATGGGCTCTGTCATCGTGCTCTATCTGGTGGGCACCTTCCTGGCCGCCCTGTGCGCCGTGGTGGCCAGCTTCCTGTTCCCCTCCACCCTGCTGCTGCCTGAGGCGGAAGGGGGCACTGCCGCCCCCGGCGGCATCGGCGAGGTACTCTCCTCCCTGCTGAGCAACGCCGTGAGCAACCCCATCTCCGCCCTGGCCAACGCCAACTTCATCGGCATTCTGCTGTGGGCCGTGGTCTTCGGTCTGGCCATGAGCCACGCCAGCGAGCCCACCAAAAAGGTCCTGTCCGACCTGGCTGAGTGCCTGTCCACCGCCATCCGCTGGGTCATCAACTGCGCCCCCTTCGGCATCATGGGCCTGGTGTATACCACCGTGTCCACCACCGGCTTCAAGGCCTTCGCCTCCTATGCCCACCTGATCCTGGTGCTGGTGGGCTGCATGTTCTTCATCGCCCTCATCGTCAACCCCATCATCGTCTTCCTGTGTGTGCGGAGAAATCCCTATCCCCTGGTGCTGCGCTGTCTGCGTGAGAGCGGCGTGATGGCCTTCTTCACCCGCAGCTCCGCCGCCAACATCCCTGTGAACATGGCCCTGTGCGAGAAGCTGCACCTGGACGAGAGCAAATACTCCGTCTCCATCCCCCTGGGCGCCACCATCAACATGGCCGGTGCCGCCATCACCATCTCCGTGCTCACCCTGGCCGCCACCAACACCCTGGGCATCCCCGTGGACTTCCCCACCGCCTTCCTGCTCAGCCTGGTGTCCTCTCTGTCCGCCTGCGGCGCTTCCGGCGTGGCCGGCGGCTCCCTGCTGCTGATCCCCCTGGCCTGCAGCCTGTTCGGCATCCCCAACGACACCGCCATGCAGGTGGTGGGCGTGGGCTTCATCATCGGCGTGATCCAGGACTCCTGCGAGACCGCCCTGAACTCCTCCTCCGACGTGCTGTTCACCGCCGCCGCCGAGTATCGCGCCCGCCGCAAGGCCGGTGTGGACATGCAGTATGACCTGAAGGGCTGACGGACTCAGGTTAAAAACTGCCCGACGGCGTTAAGAAATCGTCAACCGATCTCTTGGATCTTCCACTGATTTCAGCGTTTTGGTGGAATGTTTCCCCGGTATTTCATGGGGAGAGGCCGATTTTTCCGGCCTCTCCCCGTTTTTTTGTCCACTTTTCCACCGCGATTTTCTTAACACCCGGCTTCTTTCCGCTTTGACCGATTGCTTTTTCTTTCGTATAATAGATGTAGAATCCTCCAGTCATCGCCTGCGGCGATGACAGCCCCCTTTGACAAGGGGGCCTGAGTGACTAGAAAACAGGGGGTAGGTCCAACTTGCACTTGAATCATCAGCTGGTCGAGAAGACCCGGGAGTCCATGGCCTCGGTGCTGCCCATCACCGCCATCGTCCTGCTGCTGTCCATCACTGTGGCCCCGCTGGACAGCGCCGTTCTGGTGCTGTTCCTCTTCGGCGCAGTGCTGCTGGTGGGCGGGATGGGCCTGTTCACCATGGGAGTGGACATGTCCATGATCCCCATGGGCGAGGTCGTGGGCGTGACCATGAGCCGCAGCAAATTCTTTCTGCTGCCCGTGGTGGGCTATTTCCTCCTGGGCGTGCTTTCCACTGTGGCCGAGCCTGACCTCCAGGTGCTGGCCGAGCAGGTGCCCGCCATTGACAATCTGGTGCTCATCCTCACCGTGGCGGTGGGCGTGGGCTTCTTCCTGGTGGTGGCCGCCCTGCGCATCCGCCTGGCTATCCCCCTGCGGCGGCTGCTGCTGGTGTTCTATTGCATCGTGTTTTTGCTGGCCGCCCTGGCCCCGGGGGACTTTATCCCCGTGTCCTTCGACTCCGGCGGCGTGACCACCGGGCCCATCACCGTGCCCTTTATCATGGCCCTCGGCCTGGGCATCGCCTCCACCCGCAGCGACGCCAACTCCGCCAGCGACAGCTTCGGACTCATCTCCCTGTGCTCCATCGGCCCAATTCTGGCGGTGCTGTTGCTGGGCATCTGCTATCGGCCCGAGTCGGCGGGGTACTCCATGACCCAGCTGCCCGAGCTTGCCACCACGGCGGACGCCGCCCGGTGCTTCCGGGACGCCTTCCCCAGCTATTTCAAAGAGGTGGCCGCCGCCCTGGCCCCCATCGCCGGGGTCTTCGTCCTGTTCCAGGCCGTCACCCGGCACTTTCAGTACAATCAGCTGCTGCGCATCGGCGCGGGACTGCTGTATACTTACCTGGGGCTGGTGCTGTTCCTGTGCGGGGTGAACGTGGGCTTTATGCCCGCCGGTTCCCTGCTGGGGGCCACCGTGGCCGGGAGCGCCGCCTGTTGGCTGCTGGTGCCCATCGGTATGCTCATCGGCTTTTACATCGTCAAGGCCGAGCCAGCCGTGGCCGTGCTCACCAAGCAGGTGGAGGAGGTCTCCAACGGCTCCATCTCCCAAAAGGCCATGGGCCGGGCCCTGTCCATCGGCGTGTGCCTGTCTGTGGGCCTTGCCATGGTGCGGGTGCTCACCGGGCTGAACATCCTGTGGCTGCTGATACCCGGCTATGCCGTCTCCCTGGGGCTTTCTTTCTTCGTGCCCGCCATCTTCACCGGCATCGCCTTCGACTCCGGCGGCGTGGCCAGCGGCCCCATGACAGCCACCTTCCTGCTGCCCTTCGCCATGGGGGCCTGTTCCGCCCTGGGGGGCAACATGATGACCGATGCCTTTGGCATCGTGGCCATGGTGGCCATGACGCCCCTGGTGACCATCCAGACCATGGGCCTGTACAGTCAGATCCAGCACGCCCTGGCCCGCCGCCGTCTGCGCTATCGTGTGGACCGGGTGGAGGATGCCGTGGTCTACTTCGATTAAAGGGGGACGACAGATATGGACCAGATGAAGCTCCTCGTCTCCATCGTAGAGCGGGGCCACGGGGTGGCCATGCAGCGGCTCTATGGCAAATATCAGCTTTTTCTCCACCTGCAGTGCGCCGGGCGCGGCACCGCCACCTCAGAGATCATGGACATTCTGGGTCTGGGCTCCACAGAAAAGGACGTGGTGCTCTCTTTCGCCTCTCAGGCCCCCGCCGCCGCCCTGCTCCACGATCTGGACAACGACCTGCGGGGCGGGGTGGACACCTCGGGCATCGTATTCTCCCTGCCTCTGAGCGCCCTGAACGGAATGTCCGCCGCCCTCATCGACTTTAAGGCGGAGGAATGGAAACACGGAAACGGAGGAACCACTATGGAACCCACCACGGAAAACACCCTGATCCTGGCGGTCTGCCGCCGGGGGCACACCGATGCCGTGATGGCCACTGCCAAGGCCCACGGGGCCCGGGGCGGCACGGTCATCAAGGGCCGCCTGTCCGGGTCAGAGGACTTAGAACAGGCCTATGGTCTGGATCTGACCCCCGAGCGTGAGGTGGTGGCCATTGTGGTCCCCCGGGACAAGCGCGGCCCCATTATGGACGCGGTGAATACCGCCCACGGCCTGCGGCAGGAGGCCCAGACCATTCTCTGTGCCCTGCCCATCGACCACATTGTCAGACTGGGGTAACCCCCCAGTGTCCTTTCTTCCCTCTTCCACCCGCGGTCCGTGCCGTCCCAACCAGGCGGCGCGGGCCGCGGGCTCTTTTTCGGCTTTCTTCCGCCCCCCGGCTCTACATCAGGCTCACCTCCACGGTGCCCTCCCGGGCGACGACGTGGAGGGTGTCCCCCTTCTTCATCCGGCCGGACAACAGCAGGTCGGCGGCTGGGTCCTCCACCAGGCGGGCCACCGCCCGGCGGAGGGGGCGGGCCCCATACTCCCGGCTGCTGCCCTCCCGGGCCAGGAGGGACAGGGCTTCCTCGGCCACATCCAGCTTTACCCCGTGGGCGGCCAGGCGTGCTCCCGTCTCGTCCAGCAGGCGGCGGGCGATACGGCAAAGCTCGCCCTGCTCCAGGGGTGGAAAGACCAAGGCGGCATCCAGGCGGTTGAAAAACTCCGGGGCAAAGGTCCGCCGGGCGTCGGCGATGACCTCCCGCTCCAGCTGCTCCCGCTCCGCTGCCGGGCCGCTAGCAAAGCCCAGCCGCTGGCTTCTGCCAAACCGCCTGGCCCCCAGGTTGCTGGTCATCACCAAAACGGTGTTGCGAAAGTCGGTGCGGCGGCCCAGGCCGTCGGTCAACACCCCCTCCTCCATCACCTGGAGGAGGACGGACCACACATCCCGGTGGGCCTTCTCCAGCTCGTCCAGCAGCACCACGGACCAGGGGTTCCGGCGCACCCGTTCTGTCAGCTGGCCCCCCTCCTCGTGGCCCACATAGCCGGGAGGGGAACCCACCAGGCGGGAGACGGTGTGGGCCTCCATATACTCGGACATGTCAAAGCGCAGCAGGGCCTCCTCCCGGCCAAACAGGGCCCCGGCCAGACTGCGGCACAGCTGGGTCTTGCCCACGCCGCTGGGTCCCAGCAGCAGAAAGCAGCCCACCGGGCGGCGGGGGTCCCCCAAGCCAAGACGGCTGCGGCGGATGGCCCGGGCCACCATCTCCACCGCCCGATCCTGACCGATCAAGGTCCGGCGCAGGCTGTCCTCCAGTCCGGCCAGGGCCTCTCTATCCGCCTGGTCGGGGGCGGACACGGGCACCCCCGTCCACTGCTCCAGCACCGCCCGGATGTCCCCCTCCCCCACCTTTCGGGCCTGCTGGCCCGCCAGAAAGCGGCGGCGGCCCTCCTCCAGCTGGCGGCGGAAGTCCCCCTCCGCGTCCCGCAGCATGGCCGCCTTTTCAAAGTTCTGCTCCCGGATGGCCAGGGCCATCTGCCGCCCGGCCTGGGCCGCCCGCTCCTCCAGGGCCTTCAGCTCCGGGGGCAGGGTCCGGCCCGAAAGCCTGGCCCGGGCGCAGCCCTCGTCCAGCAGGTCGATGGCCTTGTCGGGCAGAAAGCGCCCCGGCAGATAGCGGATGGACAGGTCCACCGCCGCCGCCAGGGCCCCGTCGGAGATGGTCAGATGGTGGTGGCTCTCATACCGGCTGCGCAGGCCGCGCAAAATGGCCAGAGCGCCGTCCCGGTCCGGCTCGGCCACGGTGACGGGCTGAAAGCGCCGCTCCAGGGCCGCGTCCTTTTCAATGTGCCGCCGGTATTCGTCCAGGGTGGTGGCCCCGATGACCCGCAGCTCCCCCCGGGCCAGGGCGGGCTTTAGGATGTTGGCCGCGTCGATGGCCCCCTCGGCGCTGCCCGCCCCCACGATGGTGTGCAGCTCGTCGATGAACAGGATGACGTTTCCCGCCCGGCGCACCTCCGCCAGGACGTGGCGGAGCTTCTCCTCAAACTCCCCCCGGTATTTGGTCCCCGCCACCATGGCCGCCAGGTCCAGAGCGCACACCCGCCGCCCCAACAGGTGGGCGGGCACCGTCCCGTCGGCGATGGCCAGGGCCAGCCCCTCCGCCACGGCGGTCTTGCCCACCCCCGGCTCCCCCAGCAGGACGGGGTTATTTTTGCTCCGCCGGGACAGGATCTGGATGACCCGCTCCAGCTCCGCCTCCCGGCCGATCACCGGGTCCAGCTGCCCCTGGGCGGCCATGGCCGTCAGATCCCGGGAGCACTGGTCCAGCTGCCGGGTATCACCCCCCGGGCGGGTCTCCGGCTCCCGGGGGCGGAATCTTGGGGCGGTCTCCTCGCCTCCTAAAGCCGCCGTCACCCGGCGGTATAGGGCGGGGATATCCACGCCGCAGCTGTCCAGCACCCGAAAGGCCCCGCTGTCCGTCTCCCCCAGCAGGCCCAGCAGCAGGTGCTCGGCGCTCACCGCCCGCTGGCCCAGGCGTCGGCTCTCCTCCGCCGCCCCCCGGATGGCCTGGCAGCAGTGGGGGGTCAGCCCCTGGCGGGGACACTGGGCGGGCACGCCCACCCCCACCCGCTGGACCACCCCCGCCCGCAGGGTCTTCCGGTCCGCCCCCGCCCGGCGCAGGGCCTGGGCCGCCGGACTGTATTCCAGACTGGCCAGCCCCAGCAGCAGATGCTCGCTGCCCACATAGCTGTGGCCCAGCCGGGCCGCGTTCTCTTGGGCCGAACGGATGGCCCCCAGGGCCGTGGACGTAAAACGACTGTCCGTCATACAACATCACCTCGTCGTAACCTCTGATTTCATCATGCCCTCTTTTCAAAAATTTAATATTTTTGCCATTGCAATTTCTTTGAGATATGGTAGAATACATTTAGATTCTTAGGGAGGTGTATTTCCAATGGCTTATGTTATCAGCGATGCCTGCATCAGCTGCGGTTCCTGCGCGGATGCCTGCCCCGTGGGTGCCATTTCTCAGGGTGACGATCACTATGTGATCAACGCCGACGCTTGTCTGGACTGCGGTTCCTGCGCGGATACCTGCCCCATGAGCGCCATTTCTCAGGGCTAATTACTTAAAAAACAGCGCCCGGTATGCAGGGCGCTGTTTTTTTACATTTGTTAATATAATATTAAAAATTAGATTTCATTGTTTTTCATATTGATTTTTCTCAGAGAAACGGTTATACTATGGTCACAATAAAAGCTGACATCATATTCGGCATGTTGAAAGGAGCGTTATGTATGCGCAGCAACGCCGTTTCTCTCCCCTCTCCCTCCATTCAGAACATCCCCGACTTCACCCTCCCCGTCCGGCCCCGGCGCAAGAAGGAGGTCCGGGACCCCTATGACGGGCTGCGGCCCTGGTCGGCCATCACCCACGGGGTGGGAGCCGTTCTCTCCGCCGTGGGCACCGTAGCCCTGCTGCTGCGCTCCGCCGCGTTGGGCAGCGCCCTGGGATTTTGGGTCTTTCTCATCTATGGCCTGTCCATGACGGGGCTGTACACCGCCAGCACCCTCTATCACTGCGTGAACACCTCGGTGGCCGGGCGCATCGCCCTGCGGAAGTATGACCACTGCTCCATCTATCTGCTCATCGCGGGCAGCTATACCCCCGTGTGCCTGCTGGGCCTGAAAAACAGCGGGGGCGCCGCCCTGCTGGCGGTGGTGTGGGCGGTGGGCCTGCTGGGCATGATATTGACCATCGCCAAGCTGTCCATCCCCCGGTGGCTCACCAGCGCCATCTATCTGTTCATGGGCTGGCTGGCCATCTTCGCCATCGTCCCCCTGCACCGCTCCCTGCCCGAGGTCGGCTTTGCCTGGCTGCTGGCCGGGGGGCTGCTGTACACCGTGGGCGGCGTGCTCTATGCCGCCAAGTGGCCCGGCCGGAACAACCCCCGCTTCGGCTGCCACGAAATTTTCCACCTGTTCATCCTGCTGGGCAGCATCGCCCATTTTGTGATGATGTACACGGTGATTGCCTTTCTGTAATGCTATAACGGCATAAAAACAGCGCTCTGAAAAAAATCAGAGCGCTGTTTTCTTATGTCAAATCTCCGTCAGCTTCTTCATCGGCTCCACCTCGCGGCGGAACACCCGGCGGAGGAACAGGGCGCTGAGGGTGACGGCGAACAGCTCCGCGATTGGGAAGGCCCACCACACCGCGTCCAGCCCCTGAATGCGGGAGAAGACAAAGGCCACCGGCAGCAGCACCACCAGCTGGCGGATGACGGACACCGCCAGACTGAGCACCCCGTGGCCCAGGGCCTGGAACACAGAGGAGCAGACCACGCTGAACCCGGCCAGCAGGAAGCTGAGGGAGATGGTCCGCAGGGCGGGGACGCCGATGGTCAGCATGTCGCTGCCCGAGTCCTCCGCCATGAACATCCCCAGAAACACGTCGGGAATGAGCTGGAAGGCCAGCAGCCCCAGCAGCATAATGCCCACGGCGTACATCACGCTGAGCTTGATGGTCTTCACGATGCGCTCCGGCTTTCGGGCGCCATAGTTATAGGCGATGATGGGCACCATGCCGTTGTTCAGGCCGAACACGGGCATGAAGATGAAGGATTGCAGCTTGAAGTATACGCCGAACACCGCCGTGGCCGTGGCGGTGAAGGCCAGCAGGATCTGGTTCATGCCGAACACCATCACCGAGCCGATGGACTGCATGGCGATGGAGGGCAGGCCCACGCTGTAGATGCCGCCGATGATGGGGGCGCTGGGCCGCAGATTCTCCAGGCGGAAGTGGACGTCGTGATTTTTCCGCAAGTTAAAGGTCAGGGCCAGCAGCGCGCCGCAGACCTGGCCGGTGACGGTGGCCAGGGCCGCACCCGCCACCTCCATCCGTGGAAAGCCGAACAGGCCGAAGATGAGGATGGGGTCCAGGATGATGTTGATGAGGGCACCGGTGGCCTGGGTAATCATGGTGTAAAAGGTCCGCCCGGTGGCCTGGAGGATGCGCTCCAGGGTGATCTGGGCGAACATGCCAAAGCACATGCCGCAGCAGATGGTGAGATAGTCCCCGCCATAGCGGACGATGGTCTGGATGTCCGTCTGGATGGCATAGAACCGCCGCCCGCAGGTCAGGCCGAAGATCATGAACACCAGGCAGCTGATGGCAGCCAGCAGCAGGCCATTCATGGCCGTCCGGTCCACCTTGTCCTGCTCCTTCTGCCCCAGGCTGCGGGAGAGCAGGGCGTTGATGCCCACGCCGGTGCCTACGCCCACCGAGATCATCAGATTCTGCACCGGAAATGCCAGGGACACGGCGTTCAGGGCATCCTCGCTGAGCTTGGCCACGAACACGCTGTCCACCACGTTATAAAGGGCCTGGACCAGCATCGATACGATCATGGGCACAGCCATGTTCAGCAGCAGCCGATTCACCGGCATGATACCCATTTTATTTTCTCTCACGTTTTGCTCCAAATTTTCTTCCTCCTTTTCTCTTGAACCGCCCCCGGCCTTGGCCGGACAGGCCACAAAAGGAAGGCAACCTGTACCGGATCGACTTCGCGATCGGCAAGATTGCCTTCCAACGCATTTAACTTTCTAATTGACAGGCCATTACATCATCTTCACGGTGTAATAGACCACCAGGGCAAACAGCCAGGCCACCATGGCGAACATCAGGTAATAGGCCACGTTGCTGCCCAGGGCGGCGGCGGCGATCACCACCAGAACGCCCAGCACGCAGCTGGCCAGCACCAGAGCATAGGAGATGCCCTGGGGGGCCCACTGGACCTTCTTGCCCCCGGCCTGCATCAGCGCGCCGTCGCTCTTCTTCAGGCCCAGGGTGACCAGGGCCACCAGCACCGCGCCCACCAGGCACAGGGCCACATCCACCGTCATGCCGCCAAAGCGGACGAACCACAGACCCATGGCCCCAAAGCCCCCGGCGGTGACGGCCAGGAAGCACTCGGGCTGATAGAGATAGTAGACCAGGGCCAGGGCCGCCCAGGCGGGCACCAGCATGAACAGCATCCGCACGCCGTTCTTCTCATAGCTCAGGGTGACGTGGGCGCACACGGCCAGGGCCAGCAGGGCCAGACCCACCACCGCGGGCCAACCGGCGCGGCTCCCCTTGCGGAAGCACAGGGCCGACCACACCAGGGCCAGGATGCCCACGATGCCGCCGCCTACACGCAGAACGCGCATCACGTTCAAAATGGCCTCGGCCACGCCGATCTCCGCCGGGTAAAAGTTGATATACCAGCGGTTGACCACCATCAGCAGGCACTCTAACAGAACCGCTCCCACGACCCACAGCAGGCCGCGGTTGAGGTCTGCGTCCTCCTGACGCAGGCGGACCTCTCTTTGATTTTTATCCATTCGCGTTCAATCTCCTCAAATCGGGGCGAGGGGTTCGCTCCGGCTAAATTCGTCTTTTTCTGCCCAGGGCATTACTGCCCATATGTCCTTATATTTTATCAGATAGTCCCTATTTTTGCAAGACCTAAAAATTTTATCCCACCGGAGCTGTATCCAAAGCAACGGGCAGACGCCGCAGCGGCGTTTTTGTCTGCGGCGTCTGTGTCCTCTTGTTATGTTCTCTCGTTCAAACAGGCCCCCAGCTGCCGGCGCAGCAGGTCACGGGAGATCTCCATGTTCAGCCGGTTGTCCTCCACCAGCAGCACTCGCAGGCCCGCCGCATTCAGGGCCTCCGCCTTGACCGGGGCCTCCCGGTCAAGGTCGGCCTGGCCGCCCACCTTCAGAGGGAGGTCCCACACAAATTCCGAGCCCTTTCCCAGCTGGCTGCGGCAGGAGATGGAGCCGCCCATCTCCTCCACCAGCCGCTTGGTGATGGCCAGCCCCAGGCCGGAGCCCTCCGCCTGGGCGCTGGCCCCGTTCCGCTCCCGCTCAAAGGTGTCGAACACGTGCCGGCAGAATTCCTGGCTCATGCCCACCCCTGTGTCCTTTACCGAGCACCGATAGGTCGCCCGGCCATTCTCCGCCGGGCCCAGCTGCCGGACAAAATAGCGGATGCTGCCCCCGGCGGGGGTGTATTTCACCGCGTTGCCCAGGACGTTCAGCTCGATCTGCTTCATTTTCAGGGCGTCGAAAAAGGCGATCTCGTTCTGGACGTCCCAGGACACCTCCAGCTTCAGGCCCTTTTTGTTCACGTCGGCGGCGAAGATGCACTTCACGTCCTCCAGGGCATCGGGGATGCGGTGGGCCCGCAGGTCCAGCTGGGACTTGCCGCTTTCGATGCGGGCCATGTCCAGCACGTTGCCGATGAGCCGCAGCAGATGCTCCCCGGACAGGTTGATCTTTTGCAGGCAGTCCCGCACCCGGTCCGGCTGGTCCAGATACTTCTCCGCCATGGAGGAGAAGCCCATGATGGCGTTTAAGGGCGTGCGGATGTCGTGGGACATGTTGAAGAGGAAGACGCTCTTGGCCCGGTTGGCGGCCTCGGCGGCCTCCTTGGCCTGCTTCATGGCCCGGGTCTGCTCGGTCACGTCCCGGATGCCCACCAGCATGTGGGGCTGGCCGGGGCGGCTGAGGTCCAGGGTGTTCTTGCTCAAAAGCCGCCGGGGCTGGCCGGAGAGCACCGCGTCATATTCAATGTAGATCGTCTTTTGCTCCGCCAGGACCTTTTTCAGGTTAGACAGCCGGTTGATCTGAAGAAAGCGCTCCCGGTCCGCGGGGCTGACCACGCTCTGGGCATAGCTCTCGACGCAGTGCTCATAGTCATAATCCCCCTGGGCCCAGTCGGCCAGGGCCGTGCCCTGATACAGGCGGAACTGCTCCTCCTTTTTGGTGGTCAGGTCCACGTCGATGAGACAGAGATAGTCGTCGGCCACGTCGGCGATCTTTCCGTCGCTGGTATAGCTCTCCCCGGACCGGTTCACAAACCGGATGCGGTCAAAGCCGGAGCGGGCCTCCAGCTGCCGCAGATGGTCCATGTCCACCTGGGGGGCGGTCAGCGCCTGGCCATACAGCCATACAGATAGGCGATGGAGGAGATGGCGTCCTGCCGGTCCTGAAACACGTCCCGGGCGTGCTGGGCCGTGCGGTCAGACAGCTCGCCGATGTATTTGTTGATCTGCTGCATCTGCCGGGCATAGTTCTCCTGCTGGGTCAGCAGCAGAATGGCAAAGACCGCCACGATGAGTATCACGATATTGGCCCACATATGCCGCATGAGCTTTTTGTCCTGTTCGACCATTGCGCTCCTCCGTTCTCTCCCTGCGTTAAGGGCGGCGGCATGGGCACCTGGGTATGCTGTCTCATTTTATTATATCGGTCCCGCCGGGGCTTTTCAAGGAAGTATCCAGAAAAAGCGTTTTTTTCTCTGAAACCGGTTGACCCCGGGGAGAAAGCCTGATATAATCGTCGGGTAAAATTCAATAGCCTTATCAAGAGTGGTTGAGGGACCGGCCCTATGACGCCACGGCAACCTGCTTTTTGGGGCAAGGTGCCAAATCCGGCGAAGCGTATCGCAAGATGAGGGTGTGAAGGCTGTTCACGCTCCGTCTGGTACGGAGCGTTTTTTCATCCTCCCGACAAGAAAGGAAATTCAAAAATGGCAAAAAGATTGTTTACTTCCGAGTCCGTTACCGAGGGGCATCCCGACAAGATCTGCGACCAGATCTCTGACGCGGTGCTGGACGCCATCCTGGCCAAGGACCCCCAGGCCCGGGTGGCCTGCGAGACCACGGTGACCACCGGTCTGGTCCACGTGATGGGCGAGATCACCACCTCCTGCTATGTGGACATCCCCAAGATCGCCCGCCAGGTGGTGCGGGACATCGGCTATGACCGGGCCAAGTTCGGCTTTGACTGCGACACCTGCGCCGTCATCACCTCCATCGACGAGCAGTCCCCCGACATCGCCATGGGCGTGGACAAGTGCCTGGAGGTGAAAGAGGGCGAGCAGGACGACGGTCTGGACAACGGCGCCGGCGACCAGGGCATGATGTTCGGCTATGCCTGCGATGAGACCCCCGAGCTGATGCCCCTGCCCCTGTCCCTGGCCCACAAGCTGTCTATGCGCCTGACCCAGGTGCGCAAGGACGGCCTGGTGAACTACCTCCGGCCCGACGGCAAGACCCAGGTCACCGTGGAGTATAACGAGGACAACAGCCCCAAGCGCATCGACGCGGTGGTCGTCTCCACCCAGCACAGCCCTGAGGTGGACTTAGAGCAGATCCGCCGGGACATGATCGACCTGGTCATCAAGCCCATCCTGCCCGCCGACCTGCTGGACGAGGAGACCAAGATCTATGTCAACCCCACCGGCCGCTTTGTGGTGGGCGGCCCCCAGGGTGACTCCGGTCTCACCGGGCGGAAGATCATTGTGGACACCTATGGCGGCAGCGCCCCCCACGGCGGCGGCGCTTTCTCCGGCAAGGACCCCACCAAGGTGGACCGCTCCGCCGCCTATGCCGCCCGCTGGGTGGCCAAGAACGTGGTGGCCGCCGGTCTGGCCCGGCGCTGCCAGGTGCAGCTGGCCTATGCCATCGGCGTGGCCCACCCCGTGTCCATCCGGGTGGACACCTTCGGCACCGGCACCGTGTCTGACGCCCAGCTGGAGCAGGCCGTGGAGAAGACCTTTGACCTGCGTCCCGGCGCCATCATCCGGGACCTGAAGCTCCGCCGCCCCATCTATCGCCAGCTGGCCGCCTATGGCCACTTTGGCCGGGACGACCTGGACCTGACCTGGGAGAAGACCGACCGGGTGGACGCCCTGAAGGCCAACCTGTAAGCAAATTGGAACTTGACCGCCGCCGCGCAGAAATTTTCTTCTGCGCGGCGGTTTTTTCTTGACAAATTCCTCCCGTTGTTTTATTATAACACCGTTATATAACACTGCTATATTTCTGAGAATGATCTGAAAATAAGAGGAGGCCCGCCTATGAGCGCAGAACATCTCTCCACCCTGGAGCGCATCCACGCCGCCGCCCGGGACGAGTTTTTGGAGAAGGGCTTTCAGGAGGCCTCCCTGCGGAACATCGTCAAGACCGCCGGGGTGACCACCGGGGCCTTCTATGGCTACTACGGCAGCAAGGCCGAGCTGTTCCGCGCCCTGGTGGGGGAGGTGTACGACACCATCCTGGCCACCTATCAGGCCGCCTTAGACGCCTTTGCCAGCCTGCCCTTAGAAAAGCAGCCCGAGCAGATGGGTAAGATCAGCCGCCAGTGCATGAAGGACATGCTGCAATATATGTTCGCCCACCGGGACGCCTGTCACCTGCTGCTCCGGTGTGCCGAGGGCACCAAATACGCCTTTCTCATCGACGAGATCGTGGAGCGGGAGGTGGACTCCACCCACAAATACTACCAGACCCTGGCCCAGCTGGGCCAGCCCGTCCCCCCCATCGACCCCTGGCTGGAGCACATCCTGGTCACCGCCATGATGAAGGGCTATTTCGAGATCGTCCTCCACGACATGCCCCCCGCCGCCGCCCAGCGCTATCTGGAGGAGCTGAATGACTTCTTCACCGCCGGCTGGGCCAGGATCATGGGGCAGGCGTAAGAGGTGACTGTCATTCCGAGGAGCGCAGCGACGTGGGAATCCGTAACTCTCGTCCCTTGGCCCCCTTGTTAAAGGGGGCTGTCAGCGGAGCTGACTGAGGGATTCCGGTTTTAGGACAGCTTTCCTGTGGTCGGAATCCTTCCGTCACGGGCTGCGCCCGTGCCACCTCCCTTTCACAAGGGAGGCTGATGTTGCGGAGAACGGATTGCCACGTCGGGCTTTGCCCTCCTCGCAATGACATATCCCCGCGCTTTTTCTTTTGTCTATCAGTTAGCTTTTGCTAACCATAGAATATCTCTCATCTTTTTACCACTTAGTTTTAGGAGGTATGCCACTTGAAAAAATCGTCCGATCTCTCCCGGCTGCTGGGCTATGCCGGGGGGCGGCGGGTGCTGACCTATCTCTCCTGGGTCCTGTCCGCCGTCAGCGCCCTGGTGGCGCTGGTCCCATTCTGGTACATCTGGCGCATCTTAAAGGAGGTGCTGGAGACCGCCCCCGACTTTGCCGCCGCCATCCACATCGTCCCCTGGGGCTGGCGGGCGGTGGGCTTTGCCGTGCTGTCCGTCCTGCTGTACATCGCGGGGCTGATGTGCTCCCACCTGGCCGCCTTCCGCATCGCCACCAATCTGCGCCTGGCCCTCACAGAGCACATCGCCCGCCTGCCCCTGGGGCAGATCCAGGTGTCCGGCAGCGGCAAGCTCCGCCGCATCATTGCCGACACCGCCGGGGCGGCGGAGACCTTTTTGGCCCACCAGCTCCCCGACCAATACCGGGCCATGGCCACGGTGGCCGGACTGCTGGTGCTGCTGCTGGCCTTTGACTGGCGGCTGGGGCTGCTCAGTCTGCTGCCCGTGGCCCTGGGCTTTGCCTGTATGTCCACCATGACGGGCAAGTCCATGCAGGAGAAGATGACCGAGTATCAAAACGCCCTGGCCGACATGTCCAACCAGGCGGTGGAGTATGTCCGGGGCATCCCCGTGGTCAAGACCTTTGGCCAGACGGTGTTCTCCTTCAAAAAATTCAAGGACACCATCGACAACTACCAGCGCTGGACCATCGCCTATACCAAGCAGCTGCGGGGGCCCATGACCGCCTATACCCTGGCGGTGAACAGCGTGTTCGTTTTCCTGATCGTGGGCGGCTTCTGGCTCTCCGGCAAGGGGGTCACGGCGGCGTTGCTGCTGGACCTGCTGTTTTACATCATCATCACCCCGGTGATCTCCCTCACCCTGTCCAAGCTGATGCTGATGAGCGAGAATACCATGCTGGTGACCGACGCCCTCAAGCGCATGGACGCGGTGCTGAATGCCCCCGCCCTCAGCCGCCCGGCCCGGCCCCAGTCCCCCAAGGACAGCGCTGTGGTCTTTGACCACGTCACCTTCCGCTATGACGGGACGAAAAACGCCCTGGAGGATATCTCCCTCACCATCGGCGCGGGGGAGACGGCGGCGCTGGTCGGTCCCTCCGGCGGCGGCAAGTCCACCCTGGCCAGCCTGGCCGCCCGGTTCTTCGACCCCACCTCCGGCGCCGTGTCCATCGGCGGGGTGAACGTGAAGGACATGGACCCCGGCCAGCTGATGAACACCGTGTCCTTTGTGCTGCAAAACAGCCATCTCATCAAGGCCAGCATCCTGGACAACGTGCGCCTGGGCCGCCCCGACGCCAGCGAGACCCAGGTGATGGCCGCCCTGGAGCAGGCCCAGTGCATGGACATCATTGAAAAGTTCCCCCAGGGGGTCCACACCGTCATCGGCAGCCAGGGGGTCTATCTCTCCGGGGGCGAGATGCAGCGCATCGCCATCGCCCGGGCCATTTTAAAGGACGCCCCCGTCCTCATCCTGGACGAGGCCACCGCCTTTGCCGACCCGGATAACGAACGGAAGGTCCAGGCCGCCCTCACCCGCCTGGCCCAGGGCCGCACGGTGCTGATGATCGCCCACCGGCTGTCCACCGTCACCGGGGCGGACAAAATTTTCGTCCTGGAGGAGGGCCGCCTGGTCCAGCAGGGCAGCTTTGTCCAGCTGAGCCAGAGCCCCGGCCTGTTTGGCCGCATGTGGAACGAGTATCAGCAGTCGGTGGCCTGGAACGTGGCAAAGGAGGCTTGAACCATGAAACAAAAATTACAGCGCCGCTTCGCCTTGTCCTCCAAGGGGGCGGACGACACCATCCGCGGAAGTCTGTTCTGCGCCCTGCAAAATGTCGCCTTTATGCTGCCTGTTGGCCTGCTCTACTGCCTGGTGCGGGACCTGCTGAACGGCGGCCTGGCGGGCCGGGGCGGTTTCTATCTCATCGCCTGCGTGGCCTGCTGCCTGTTCATCGTGGTCAGCACCTGGCTGCAATATAACGGCACTTTTTTGGCTACCTACGTGGAGACCGGGGTGCGCCGGGTCAGTCTGGCCGAGCAGCTGCGGCGGCTGCCCCTGTCCTTCTTCGGGAAAAAGGACCTGGCCGACCTCACCGCCTCCATCATGAACGACTGCGCTGTGCTGGAGACCAGCCAATCCCACTTCGTCTGCCCCCTCATCGGGGCCTGTATCTCCACCGTTCTCATCGCCCTGAGTCTGCTGGCCTTTGACTGGCGCATGGCCCTGGCCGCCGTGTGGCCCCTGCCCGTGGCCTTTGCCATCGTGGCCCTGGCCGCCCGGGTGCAGGAGGGCCTCTCCCGCCGGTCTATGGCCGCCCGCATCGCCTGCGAGGACGGCATCCAGGAGTATGTGGAGACCATGGCCGACCTGAGGGCCAACAACGCCCAGGATACCTATTTCCAGGGCCTGGCCGGAAAGATCCGGGCCATGGAGCACCGGGCCATTATCTCGGAATTCGGCACGGCCACCTTTGTGGTGTCCGCCGGGCTGGTGCTGCGGCTGGGTATGGCCACCACCGCCCTGGCCGGGGCCTGGCTGCTCACCCGGGGGGAGCTGGACGTGCTCACCTTCTTCCTGTTCCTGCTCACCGTCTCCCGGCTGTATGACCCCCTGGAGGGCAGCCTGCAAAACCTGGCGGCCATCATCGCCACCAGCACCAACATCCAGCGGATGAACGAGATCATGGACTGCCCCGTTCAGACCGGGGCCGAGCAGCTGACCAACAGCGGCTGCGACGTCACCTTTGACCACGTGGGCTTTGCCTACAACGACGGGGAGGCCGTCCTGCGGGACGTGTCCTTCACCGCCCGCCAGGGGGAGGTCACGGCCCTGGTCGGTCCCTCCGGCGGGGGCAAGACCACCGTGTCCCGCCTGGCCGCCCGGTTCTGGGACGCCACCCGGGGCAGGATCACTGTGGGCGGCATGGACGTATCCCAGATCGACCCGGAGACCCTGATGGGCCTGTACTCCATCGTGTTCCAGGACGTGACATTGTTCAACAACACCCTGATGGAGAACATCCGCATTGGCCGCAAGGACGCCACCGATGAAGAGGTCCTCTCCGCCGCCCGCCTGGCCAAGGTGGACGAGTTTGCCGAAAAGCTGCCCGACGGCTGGAACACCAACATCGGGGAGAACGGCTGTCAGCTCTCCGGCGGCGAGCGCCAGCGGGTGTCCATCGCCCGGGCCTTTTTAAAGGACGCCCCCATCATCCTCCTGGACGAGGCCACCGCCAGCCTGGACGTAGAGAACGAGACCGCCATCCAGACCTCCCTGTCCCGGCTCATCCAGAACAAGACGGTGCTGATGATCGCCCACCGGATGCGCACTGTGGCCGGGGCGGACAAGATCGTGGTGCTGAAGGACGGCGCCGTGGCTGAGGAGGGCTCCCCCGCCCAGCTGCGCCAGTCCGGCGGCATCTTCGCCCACATGGAGCAGCTCCAGCAGGAGAGCAGCCAGTGGAAGCTGGGGTGAACCCGGCTTTCGGCGCTCCCCTGCAAGACAGCAAAACGCCCCCGCCGCTGTTTTTGCGCAGCGGCGGGGGCGTCTGTTTTGATTTGGTTTTACTCCGCCTGCCATCACTCAATGGCGATAGTAGTGGTCTTGGGCAGGGCCTTTTCACCGGCCTTGGGCACGGACAGCTTCAGGATGCCGTCCTCATACTTGGCGGAGACCTCCTCGGGCTTGACGGCCTCGCCCACGAAGAAGCTGCGGCTGCAGGCACCGGCGTAGCGCTCCTGGCGGATGTACTTGCCCGCCTTGTCCTGCTGGTCCTTGTCAACGCCCTTGGCGGCGCTGATGGTCAGGTAGCCGTCCTTCAGGTCCACGTTGACCTCGTCCTTCTTAAAGCCGGGCAGGTCCACATCCAGCTCATAGCTGTTCTCGGTCTCCCGCACATCGGTCTTCATCAGGTTCTTGGCGTGCTTGCCATACAGGGGGTCGTGGCCGTGGACATTCATCATACCAAAGGAATCAGAGAAGAAATCATCGAACAAATTCTCACCAAAAATGCTAGGTAACATAATTATTCCTCCATTCAACTTGAAACCATTCTCAGGCCGTCCGGCCAAGCCGGACGTTGTCGAATCTTGTTACCGCTGTTTGTTATTTCATCGTTCCTCCTGGGGGACTCTCTCAAGCCCCTCTCTCTTGGAACAACTATATCATAGCACCAATTTTAGCAGAGTCAATAGGAGAGTGCTAATATTAACAAAATAAGCGATGTTTGTTCATAATTTATGCGATTTCCGGCGAGATATCCCATTTTTCTTCCAGATTTACCGCCGCACCAGCTCCAGCAGGGCCGCTTTTTCGTTGGGCAGACGCTCTGACAGAACGGCCTCTAAACACCGGTCCAGGGCCTGACCGATCTCCGGGCCTTTCAATCCCAGCTCCAGCATGTCCCGGCCATTCACCGCCAGGTCCTTTTTCTGAAAGCAGGCCCCCTCCGCCAGCAGCCGGTCCAGGACGGCCTGGGCCCGGTCCAGCTCACTCTGTCGCCCGGCGGCCAGGGAAGACTGAGCGGCGTTGTCCGCCCGGTGGAGGGCGATGAGGTCCGCCGTCCCCTCCGGCCCCAGCCGGGCCAGCAGGCGGCGGACGGGGCGGCGCTCCGGGATAATGGGCCTGTCGTGAAGGGCCACCAGGGCCACGATCCTCCGCCGGGTGTCTGTGTCAAAGCGCAGGCGGCTCAGGATATTCCCGGCCAATCTGGCGCTCTCCTCCCCGTGGTCATAGAAGTGGCCCACGCCCTTTTCGTCCAGGGTGAAACAGGGCGGCTTGCCCAGGTCGTGGAGCAGGGCGGCCCACCGCAGCACGGGGTCCGCCGGGGCGGCGTCCACCGCCGCCAGGGTGTGACGCCACACGTCTTTATCGTGCCAGGGGTTGCGCTGGTCAAAGCCGAAGGTGGGTGCTATCTCGGGCAGCACCTGGGCGGCCACCGGGGCATAGTCCTCCAGCACCCGGCCTGCGTTCTGGCCACACAGCAGCTTGGTCAGCTCCTCCCGCACCCGCTCGTGGGCGATGTCGTCCAGCAGGGCCCGGCAGCGCACCAGGGCCGCCCCGGTGCGCTCCTCGATGCGAAAGCCCAGGACGGCGGCAAAGCGCATACACCGCAGCATCCGCAGGCCGTCCTCCCGAAATCTCCGGTCCGGGTCGCCCACGCAGCGGATGAGGCCCGCCTTTAAGTCCTCCCGACCCCCGTGGAGGTCGATGAGTCCCTCTTGGGGGTGGTAGGCCATGGCGTTGATGGTGAAGTCCCGCCGCTCCAAGTCCCGCTCCAGGCTGGGGGTGAAGGACACCCCGTCGGGGTGCCGCCCGTCGGAATAGGTCCCGTCCACCCGGAAGGTGGTGATTTCCAGGGGTAGGCCGTCCAGCAGCACCGTCACCGTGCCGTGCTTCAGCCCCGTCTCGATCAGGCGGAAGCCCGCGAACACCCCTTCTGTCTCCTCCGGCCGGGCGCTGGTGGTCAGGTCAAAGTCGGTGACGGTTCCCTTTCCCCGCAGCAGCTCCCGCACCGCGCCCCCCACCACATAGGCCCGGTGCCCGGCGGCGTTCAGCATACTTATGGCCCGCAGCACCTGGGGCGGCAGATCGTACATGGCAGCTTCCTCCTCGCGTTTTCTCGTGCTGTTCCAGTATAATGCCCGGCCCGGTCCCCCGTCAATCCCGCAAAAAGCCCGGCAGGACCTGATATCCCGCCGGGCTTTCGTTCTTTTTTATGCCGCTTTTATAGCGCCTCTTTGTAATGCTGGAACTTTTGGATGAGGTAGCGCCCCACGTCGTGGAGGTATTTGGCCGAGGTGGCGTAAAAACCATCGTCCATCCCCTCGTACAGGTGCAGGGCCTCGAAGGTGAAGTCACCCTGATAGTCGATCTCCGCCAGTGCGCGCATCACGTCGTCCCAGTCGATCTTCCCCTGGAAGGGGATCAGATGGCCGTCCGTTCTGAAGTCATTGTCGTTCAGGTGCAGGGCCCGGACCCGGCTGCCCATCACCCGGATGGTGTCGCCGCAGTCCTCCCCGGTGATCCCGGCGTGGCCCGTGTCGATGCAGCAGGTGAAGTTGTCCGGGTCGTTCAGCTCGTCAAAGAACTGGGCATACTCGTGGGGGTCAGAGAACATGTCGGGCACCAGACAGCCCCGGCGCTGGTCCTCGCCGAACATATTCTCCAGGCACATCTTTACGCCGAACTGCTTGGCATAGGGCTGGAGCAGGTGGTAATACTCCCGGTTCAAATCCCAGATGATGTCCGCGTTGCTCTTCCCCGGCGCGCCCCGGTGGTGATAGGGCAGGTGGTGGACCGGATGGACCACCATGTGGGGGATGCCCAGCAGGGCGCAGGCCTCCATGCACCGGATCTGCATAGGTAGGATCTCCCGGTTCCAGTCGGGCAGATAGCTGGTGTGGAAGATGAAGGGGGCGTGGGCCTGGTTAAAGTAGACCCCGTTGTCCTTGGCCATCTGGACCACCTCTTTGGCATAGTCCTGATAGCCGTCCCGGTTCCAGGGCATCTCCCCCCGCTCCATCCAGGGCGTGAACGTATAGTCGATGGCGTCAAAGCCCGCTTTGGCCAGGATCTCAATGGCCCGCCGCTCGCCCACCAGGGAACGCAGGGCCCCGTTTTCTGTGGAAAGGATCATAGATAATTTCCCTCCAAATTTTTTATTTCTTGCTCTTCATCCGCTTCTCCGCCACCATGTTGCTGAGGATGGGGAAGAAGAGCATAAACACCGCCAGGATCAAAATGGCGCAGGAGATGGGCCGGGTGACAAAGACGAAGGGGTTGCCTGCGGACAGGATCAGAGAGCGGCGCAGGTTGGTCTCGAACAGCTTGCCCAGCACCAGGGCGATGCACAGGGGCGTGACCGGGAAGCCGAAGCCCTTCATAAAGAAGCCGATCAGGCCGAAGGCGATCATCACAAAGCACTCGAAGATGTTGTTGTTGATGGCGAACGCGCCCATCATGCACATGACCACGATGCAGGGGGTCATGATGGACTGGGGGATCTTAGACACCTGGGCGAACAGCCGGATGCAGGCACTGCCCTGGATGAACATAAAGATGTTGATGAGGAACAGCCCGCCCATGATGGCATAGACCCAAAAGCTCCCGCTGGAGAACAGGTTGGCCCCGGGGGTGATGCTCTGCATGGTCAGGGCACTGAGCAGGATGGCCATCACCGTGTCCCCGGGGATGCCCAGGGTGAGCATGGGGATCATGGCGCCGCCGGTGACCGCGTTGTTGGCCGCCTCCGCCGCCAGGATGCCCTCGATGGAGCCGTTGCCATACTCCTCCGGGTGCTTGGAGGCCCGCTTGCTCTCGTTATAGGCGATCATGGCCGCCTCCGCGCCGCCGGTGCCGGGCACGCTGCCCACCACGGTGCCGATGATGGCGGACTTCAGGATCAGCTTCCAGTGCTTCAGCAGATCCAGGGTCTTCACGTGGGCCTTGGTCACCGGCGGGACCTTTAACGACTCGTCGCCCTTGACATACACGTCCCGGCAGTTCACCAGCACCTGGCACAGGGCATAGGCCCCCAACATAGAACTGACGACTTGAATGCCCGAGAGCATGTAATAGCTGCCGAAGGAGAAGCGGTTGGTGCCGAACACCGGGTCTGCCCCCACGCAGGACAGGATCAGGCCAAAGGCGGCGGACATGATACCCTTGATGACGTTGTTCAGGCTGTTGCCCTCCAGGCCGATGGCCGCCGCGATGCCGAAGGTGCAAAGGGCGAAATACTCCGGCGAGCCGATCTTCAAAATGACCTTGGCCAGCTGGGGGGCGAAGAAGCTCAGGGCCACGCAGCTGAACAATCCGCCGATGGTAGAGGCCACCAGAGCGCATTTCAGGGAGTCCCCCGCCCGGCCCTTCCGGGCCAGGGGATAGCCCTCCAGGGCGGTGCAGACGGCGTTGGCCGTGCCCGGGGTGTTGATCAGCGTGGCGGTGATGGAGCCGCCGTACATGCCGCCGCAATAGGCGCCCAGCAGCAGATACATGGCCGGAAGGGACTCCATGTGAAAGGTCATGGTCATCAAAACCGTGACGGCAAAGGCCACGCTCAGTCCGGGCATGGCCCCGATGATGATGCCCACGGCCAGGCCGATGTTCATCATCAAAAGATTATCTACGGTGAAAATACTTTGTAATACACTCATGATCGGCCCTCCCCCTTAGCGAATGGGGACCAGCAGGACACACCGGAACAGCAGGTACATCACTGCGGCAAACGCATAATAGATCCCGTAATAGCTCCACTTTCTGCACCCCACCGCGAACAGGATCACCGGGGGCACGATGACCGTAGCGGGGATGAACCCGATCTGGATGAACAGCACCGCATACACCAGGATCAGGGCAAAGATGATAAAGGGGATGAACAGGCCCACCGTCTCCCGCCGGGTGCGGACCACGGGCTCCCGCACCGGCTTGCCCTCCGCCTTCACCGCCTTGCAGTAGTGATAGATGGCCAGGATCAGTCCGGCCAGAGAGGCCAGGATAAACAGAATGGTCACCGCGTTGGGGAAGGTATCCGGGGAGAAGGGCTCCGCGCTGGCCGTTTTGGACATGTAGATCTGGGTGGGGATGATCCACTTATAGAAGATCACGCCCACCACGGTGAATATCCCATACAGGATGATGTCTCCTCTTGCTTTTTTCGCGTTCATATGTACACCTCACTGGAAAAACACACGCACTGGCTGCATCGCGCTTGCTTTCTTGCTTTGAAAAGGGCCGGTCCCCGCCCCTCTCGGGTGGGGACCGGCCTTGTCGTTTTGACCTTGTGTTTACAGCAGACCGGCGGCGGTCAGCACGGTCCGGTTCGTCTCACGCAGCTCCAGCAGCATGGAGTTGGCCTCCTCGCTGGTATAGAGGTCGCTCTCCTCCAGCACGCCGAAGTAGTTGTCCCGGCACCAGTCCTGATAGCCCTGAGAGGTGACGGCGGCGTTGATCTTCTCGGTCAGATAGTCGCAGATCTCCTGGGGGGTGCCCTTCTTCACGGCGGCGGCCTTAAAGCCGATGTTGGCGCCCAGGCCCTCCACGCCCCACTCACCGGCGGCGGCCACGTCGGGGAAGTACTGGCTGCGCACGTCGTTCATGACCACGCCCACGGTGACGGCGTCGCCGGAGTTGGCATACTGGGCGGCAAAGTTGTCGTCAAAGGTGGCAAAGTCGATCTCGCCGGACAGATAGGCCTGGTACAGGGCGGGCGCGCCGTCGTAGGTGACCCAGGTCACGTTGTCCATGATGCCCATCTGGTCGAACATGGCGGCGGCGGCCACATAGCCAAAGCCGCTCATAGAGGGCACGCCCACGCTGAACTTGTTGCCGCCCTCCAGATAGGCCCGCATGTCATCGCTGTTCTGGATGCCCAGCTTGTCGCTGCAACCCAGCACGGCCAGCACGGGGGCGGTGATGAAGGTGAGCACGTCCCAGTCCTCCAGCTTATAGGCCAGGGTGTCGTTCAGCAGGGGCTGAGCGATGGTGGGGCCGTTGGACAGGATGGCCACGGTATAGCCGTCCGCGTCCCGGTTAAAGGCGTCCTGCAAGCCGATGGTGCCGGAGCCGCCGCTGATGTTCTCCACCAGGGTGTTCACGGGCAGGTCGATGTTATCCAGCATGGCCCGGCAGGACAGGTCCAGTCCGTCACCGGCGGCATAGGGGACCACAAAGGAAATGGTCTCGTTGGGATAGTCGCTGCCTCCAGTGGAGCCGCTGCCGGAGCCGGCAGACCCGGAGGAGGTGGTACCGCCGGAGCCGCCGGTCCCTCCACAGGCGGTGATGCTCAGGGCCAGAGCTGCGGCCAAAGCCAGGGCGATCCCTTTTCTCAGTTTTTTCATCGTTTCATTCTCCCTTCTTTTAAGTAAAGTTTCTTTCCGAAAGTATCTTTCTAAAAGGTGAATTCATCATACCACACTCTGTTTTTGATTGCAATATCCAAGCGTGTAAAATATCACTTAACATTTTTGTGCATTTAAACGATAAGTAAGGGGAGAGTAAAGCATAAGTAAAGTCCATGGCCGGACGTTCATTCCGGTCATGGACTTGGTGGTCTGTCTTTCTTTTTCAGGTCAGGCGGCAGCATGGGCCGGTCCGGGGGCGCTCACCCCCGGCGGAACCACTCCTTCATCACGTCGAAGATGTGGACCAGCTCCTCCTCCCCGATGACATAGGGGACCATGGAGTACATATACTTCAGGAAGGGGCGGCTGAATACCCCCCGTTCATAGGCAAACTGCTGGAAGCCCTCCAGGGTGGCCTCGTCATACACCTCCACACAGGTGCAGCCGCCCATGACCCGGACCTCGCGGATTCTGGGATCGGTAAAGCCCAGCATCTCCCGCTTGGAGATGGCCTCGATGCGGGCGATCTTGGACATATAGTCCTCCCGCTCGAAGATCTCGATGCCCTTCAGGGCGGCGGCGCAGGCCAGGGCGTTGCCCATAAAGGTGGGGCCGTGCATCAGGGCGTGGCGGTCGTTGTCGCTGTAGAAGGCCCGGAACACCTTCTCGTTGGCCACAGTGACGGCGTGGCCGATATAGCCGCCGGTGAGGGCCTTGCCCAGCACCAGAATGTCGGGCAGGACCAGATCGGCCACGAACCGGTGGCCCGTGCGGCCAAAGCCGGTGGCCACCTCGTCAAAGATGAGCAGCACGTCATACTCGTCGCACAGCTCCCGGGCCCGCTTTAAGAAGGAGATGTCGTACATCCGCATCCCCCCGGCCCCCTGGAGCAGGGGCTCCACGATGAAGCAGTTCAGCCGGTCGTGGTACTTGGCAAAGGCCTCCTCCAGAGCGGGGATCTCCGTGGGGATGTGGACCACGCCCTCCTTCTTGTCAAAGGCGAAGTGATAGTCCTCGTCGTCCCCAACCTCCATGGCCTTGAAGGTGTCGCCGTGATAGGCGTGCTCCAGAGCCAGGACCATGGTGCGCTTTTTCAGCTCGCTGCCGTGGTGGGCGTTGTCCAGCTGCATCACCATCCTGCGGTCATCCAGGCGGTTGGTGTTGTACTGAAGGGCCATCTTCAGGGCCACCTCCACCCCCACGCTGCCCGAGTCAGAGAAGAAGCAATAGTTCAGGTCGCCGGGGAGGAACTCCTCCAGCTTGGCCGACAGCTTCTGCACCGGGTCGTGGGTCAGGCCGCCCAGCATCACGTGGCAGAACTTGCCCGCCTGCTCCTGGATGGCGGCGGTGAGCTCCGGGTGCTTATAGCCGTGGATCATGCACCACCAGGAGGACACCGAGTCGATGAGCTTCTGGTCCTTGGTGTAGAGATACACGCCGTTGGCGTCCTCGATCTTATAGGGGGCCTTCATGGTCTTCATCTGTTCATAGGGATACCAGATCATATCATTTCACCTCATCATACAGCGCCGCCAGGGCCTGTCCGTCCATGGGGAAGCGCTCCATATCGTCCTGCACCAGCGCCAGCACGGGCAGCCCGGTGCGCGCCTTGCACATGGCCACGTTGTCCTCCTCCATCCGGTCCCCCGGGTGGAAGTGGTTGAAGATGATGCCCTTCACGGCCAGACCGTTGGCACGCATATACTCCGCCGTGAGCACCACGCTGTTGATGGTGCCCAGGCCCGCGTGGGCCACGATGACGCTGGCCAGGCCCAGCTGGCGCACCACGTCCTCCAACCACAGCTTTTCGTGCTCGTCATAGCGCAGGGGGCACAGGATGCCGCCGCTGCCCTCCACGGTCACGATCTCATGCCGGTCGCACACCGCCTGAAAGCCAGCCCGGATCACGGGCAGCTCCGGCGGGTTTCCCTCCGCCTGGGCGGCCAGATGGGGGGACCAGGCGTGCTCATACACATAGGGACACATGGTCTCCTCCCCCTGGTCCAGGTGGGCAAACTCCCGCACAAAGCGGGCGTCCCCGGGGATGAGGCTCCCGTCCGGGCGGCGGACGTTGCCGCTGACGGCGGCCTTATAATAGGCGGCGTTCAGGCCCGCGTCCTTCAGGGCCTTAGCCATCAGGGCGGCCACATAGGTCTTGCCCACGTCGGTGCCCGTGCCGGTGACAAACAGCGCTTTTGACATCTCTCACGCCTCCTTCCAATAGTCCGGGGTCACGTCCCGGCCCATGTCGGCCAGCATGGCCCGGTCGCTGCGGATAGTGGCACAGGCGGCGGTGGTGAGCATGTTGCCGGTGATGGTGGCCGAGGCCCCGGCTTTAAACGCGGTCTCCCCGTCGTTTGTCAGCAGGGCCCGCCCGGCGGCCAGGCGGATGTTGGCCTCGGGGTTGATATAGCGGAAGAAGGCGATGGTGCGCAGGATCTCGTCCTCGGTGAGCTGGGGCATATTTTCAAGGGGGGTGCCGGGGATGGGCATCAGGGCGTTGATGGGGATGGAGTCGATGCCCAGCTCCGCCAGACTGACGGCCATGTCCAGCCGGTCCTCCCAGGTCTCCCCCATGCCGATGATGCCGCCGGAGCAGGCGCACATGCCCTCCGCCTTCACCTTTTTCAGGGTCTCCACCTTCATGTCATAGGTGTGGGTGGTGCAGATGTTGGGGAAGTTCCGGCGGGAGGTCTCAATGTTGTGGTGATAGCTGGTCACCCCCGCCTGGTGCAGCCGGTGGAGCTGCTCCTCGTTGAGAAAGCCCATAGAGGCGCACAGGTCGATCTTGCACTCCCGGTGCATGGCCTCATAGGCCTGGATGGCCTGGTCAAACTCCGCCCCGGTGAGGGCCCGCCCGGCGGTGACGATGGAGAAGCGGTCCACGCCCTCCTGCTCGTTCAGCTTGCACACCCGCAGGATCTCCTCCTGGGGCAGGAAGTCATAGACTTCGCAGTCGGTGTGGTTGTGGGCGGACTGGGCGCAGTATTTGCAGTCCTCCGGGCAGCGGCCGCTGCGGCCGTTGATGATGGAACACAGGTCCACCTTGTCCCCCACGCAGGCGGCCCGGATCTCATCCGCCCCCCGGCACAGCTGGTCTAAATCACAGGTAAGAAAAAAGGACAGATCGTCCTGGCGGCCCAGCCGCCGTCCGTTGATGATCTCCTGGGCTAATGCGAGTACGTCCATAAGTAAAATGCTCCTCCTCAAAATCAGGCAAAAATCAGGCTTTTCTGGCCGCGGGGCGCAGGTCCGCCCCCAGCACGGGCTGCAACCGCTTGACCACGATGGCCGCCAGGATGCTCAGGGCGATGTCCCCAGGGATGGCCAGGATGCAGCAATACAGGATCAGGGGCCACAGGCCGATGGGGGAGGCGATGACATAGTTGCAGATGAGATAGTAATAGACCATGCCCACCACATAGACCACCGCCAGCCCGGCGAAGTTGGCCCCCAGATAGCCCAGCACCGTGGGCTTTTTCAGCCGCTGGGCCAGCAGACCGGTGACAAAGGTCCCGCCGCAGAAGCCGATGATATAGCCAAAGCTGGGCTTGAACACATACCACAGCCCGCCGCCCTCGGTAAAGATGGGCAGGCCCGCCAGCCCCAGCAGCATATAGGCCACGGTGGAGATGGTGCCCAGCCGCGGCCCCAGCAGCAGCCCGGCCAGCATGGTGAACAGATATTGCAGCGTGAAGGGCAGCACCGGGATGGGCACCCGGATAAAGGCCCCCACGGCGATGAGCGCCGTGAACAGGCTGCAATAGACCAGCGCTTTTGTCTTGCTCATTTGTAAACCCCCGTTTCATTCAATGTTTACGATTATACTGTGGTCGGCCCGCATTGTCAACTTATAATTTTTTACTGGTTTACAATTAAGCCAAAAAAGCCCCGCACGGCAAATGCTGTCGTGCGGGAGCGGTCTGCAAAGACGAATATTTTATTGCGCTTTCTCTTTGTCGCAGCACCGGGCGATGGCCCGCACCATCTCCTCCGGGCGGAGGGGCTTGGTCAGGTGGGCGTTCATCCCGGCGGCAAAGCACTTTTCCGCGTTCTCTTTAAAGGCGTTAGCCGTCATGGCCAGGATGGGGACTGTGGCGGCGTCGGGCCGGTCCAGGGCACGGATGGCCCGGGTGGCCGTCAGGCCGTCCATCACCGGCATCATCACGTCCATCAAAATGGCGTCGAAGGTCCCGGGCAGGCTGCTCTGGAAGCGCTCCACCGCCCGCTTGCCATTTTCGGCCACGGTCACCTGGGCCCCCTCATCCTCCAGCATGGTCTGGGCGATCTTGGCATTCAGGTCGTTGTCCTCCACCAGCAGCAGGCACAGGCCCCGGATGCTCTTCGCCTCCTCCGCCGCAGACTCGTCGGGCCGCTCCGGCTGTTGCTCCGGGGCGATCTCAAAGGGCAGGGTGATGACAAAGGTGGAGCCCTCCCCCTCCCGGCTGGTCACTTCGATGGTGCCGTTCATTTTCTCCACCAGGCCCCGGACGATGGTCATGCCCAGGCCCGTGCCCTGATAGACGCTGCGGGCGTCGGCGCGCTCCTGGGCGAAGGGCTCGAAGATGCGCTTTAAAAATTCCTGGCTCATGCCCACCCCGGTGTCAGAGATGGTCCAGCGGTAGGTGACTCTCCCGTGGGCGGCCCCAAGGCATTGGACCTGGGTGGTCACGCTGCCGCCCTCCCTGTTATATTTGATGCAGTTGCCATAGATGTTCAGGAATATCTGCCGCAGGTGCAGGGGACTGCCATACACCCATACGACAGGCAGCTCCTGGGCTTGGAACTCAAACCGGATGCCCGCCTCGGCGGTGCGCTCGCCGATGATGGTCCCCACCTCCTGGGACACGTCCGCCAGGCTCATGGGCTGGTGGGCCAGCTCGATATTTCCGTCCTCCAGCTTGCTCACTTCTAACACGTCGTTGATGAGGGACAGCAGATGGTCGGCGGCCACCAGCATCTTGTCGTGGTTGGCCCGCACCAGCTCCCGGTCTTCAAAGTGGTCCTTGTCGATCTTCAGCAGACCCATGATGCCGTTCAAGGGGGTGCGGATGTCGTGGCTCATGTTGAACAGGAAGGTGGATTTGGCCCGGTTGGCCGCGTTGGCGGCCACGGCGGCCTTTTGCAGCTTTTCCTGATATTCCATGTCCCGCTGCCGCTGGCGGCGGAGGATCATATAGCTCCACCCCGCCAGCAGAATGGACACCGCCACCGCCACGCAGGCGGTCTTAAAGCTGCTCTGGCTGCTCTTCTCCAGATAGGCATAGGTGTCCTCCATGTCCATCTCCATACACAGTGCCCCGATGATATCCCCGGAGCCGTCGCTGGACACCACGGGATAGCAGGCGGTGAAGATGTGGCCCCAGGTGGTGTCCACGATCTCGCTGGAATAGATGGTCTGGCCGTTCATGGCCGCGTCGATATAGGGGATCATCTCCTCCTCGATATAGGTCCCGGGATAGGCAAAGTCCTCCGCGTCTAAATCCAGGCCGTCGATGAGATAGATGAGCCTGCCGTCGTCCCCCCGCTTGGCCGTGTAGAGATAGCGGGTGGAGTTTAGGCGCCGCAGCTCGTTGAGCTCCTGCTGAAGCTCCTGATAGCGGGCCGTCTCCATGTCCGCTTTGGTGGTGATGGTCTGAAAGTCGTTCCGGTTGAACTTGTCCGACACCACCTGGTGGATCACGTCGGCACATTTGGTGTCCCGGGCCACGGCGGCCTCCTCCGCAATGCAGCCATAGCTCCGCTGCAAGACAACCGTGTACACCGAGATCATCAAAATCGCCGCCAGCAGCACGAAAATAATGGAAAACCCCAGCTGGCTTGTCTTTTTCATCGGCTCACCCCCGGCCATTTTTTGAAAAAACGGCTGCCTATGCGAGGAAAAACACTAGCACAAGCACCCGTTTGAGTAACACGTATTTCCAGTTATTTCATTATACTTCATTCTCTGAACCTTTGCAAGCAGAAAAATCGCCGGAGGTCTTCATCTCATTCAGCAGTCTTATTTCAACTGTGTGGGCACTTTTTGAAATAACGCCATTGATTTTCTCGTCTTATTTCAAAAAATCGCCGGAGCGCACCCAAACTTTGGGCCGCTCCGGCGAAAAATTTTTTCTCTGTTGTCTTACTTCTGGACGCCCTTGGCCCAGCGGAGGATGTCCTGCTCCGGGGTGCGCAGGCGGGCGCCGTCGAAACGCACGTCCAGGCCGGGCTTGACCTCGGCCCCCTTGCAGGCCTTGGCAAAGTCCTTCAGGGTGTGGCCTAGCCAGCCGCCGTTGGTGGCGAAGGGATACACCCTCTTGCCCACCAGATCGGCCTCCTTTAAAAAGCTGTGCACGGCGGGGGCGAAGGTATACCACCACACGGGGGAGCCCAGCACCACCGTGTCATAGTCCTTCAGGTCCACGGTCAGGGGCTTCAGCTCCGGGCAGAAGCCGGAGTCGATCTCCCGCTGGCCCTGGTCCACCACGGCGTTATAGTCCCCGGTGTAGGGCTGGACGGTCTGGATCTCCGCCAGGTCGCCGCCCACCTCCTTCTGGATCATCTGGGCCACCCGGCGGGTGTTGCCGCCATAGGAATAATAGAGAATCAGTGTTTTCATGGTATTCTGTTCCTCCTGTGTTTGTCAGATGATTTACGCCAGGGGCTTTCCGCTGAACACGGGGAAGACGTTGAAATCGCCATAGCTCTGGATGCGGTCCATGTGTACCAGGGCGTCCATGTCCGCGTCAGAGATGACAAAGTCCACGGCGGCGTTGTCCTTCATGTGGGCGGGGCCGGCGGTCTTGGGCAGGGCCACAGTGCCCAGCTGGATGACATAGCGGATACACAGCTGAGCGGCGGTCACGCCATACTTCTGTGCCATGGCGGCGATGGCGGGGTTCTTCAGGGCCTCGCCGTGGGCGATGGGGGAATAGGCCTCCACCTGGATGTTCTGCTCTTTGCAGTAGTCCACCAGGTCCTTGTCCGTGTTGCTGATGTGCAGCAGGATCTGGTTCACCATGGGCCGCACCCGGCAGTCAGACAGCAGGTTCTCCAGATCGTCCCGCAGGAAGTTGGACACGCCGATGACCTTCACCTTTCCGGCGGCCTGGGCGTCCTCCAGGGCGCGCCACACGGCCCGGTTCTCCTCAAAGTACCGCTTCTCCACCCGAAACTCCGTCCAGGGCTGGGGGGAGTGGATGATGATCTGGTCCAGATAGTCCAGGCCCATCTTGTTCAAAGTCTCGTCAATGGACTTGGCGGCGGAGTCATAGTCCTTCAGCTCGGCGGCCACCTTGCTGGCCACGAATAACTGCTCCCGGGGCAGGCCGCAGGTACGCACGCCCTCGCCCACGCCCCGCTCGTTGCCATAGGCCTGGGCCGTGTCGATGAGGCGATAGCCCAGCTTCACCGCTTCCCGCACCGCCTGGGCGGCCTTGTCGTCATCAATGAACCAGGTGCCCAGACCCAGCTTGGGGATGGTCATGCCATTGGCCAGAGTATAAGTCTCGTTTAAGATCATGTCAGTTTTCCTTTCTTTGATAAACGGATTGCCACGTCAGGGCTGCGCCCTTCCTCGCAATGACAGGTTTACTTTTCCGTGTGATACCGCAGCCACACCGCGCCGGTGCCGTACTGCTGGACGCTTGTCAGCTTCAGGGGGGTGACGGGCCGGTCCATGGGCAGCCCGTCGAACACGGCGGCCATGCCGCCCCGCCCGTCGATGCCCGCGCCCACGAGGATGCTCACCTCGTCCAGCAGACCGTCCGCCAGGAAAGCGGCGTTGATGTGTCCGCCGCCCACCACGGCGGCCCGCTGAACGCCGAACTCCTCCTTTAAAATTTCACAGGCCCGGGCCAAATCGATCTTGTCCCCGCCGCAGGCGATCCAGGAGATATTCAGCCCCTCCAGATAGTCCAGATACTCCCGGCTGGCCTGACAGCTGGTCAGGATCAGCAGGGGGCGCTCCCCGTCAGCGGGCTTGTCCCACAGCAGGGTGCCCCGGGTGTCCGTCACCACCTCATAGCCGGGGGCGGACTCCGCCTTGAAAAAGCCCTCCCGCTCCAGGGGGTGGGGATCGTCACAGGCAAAGACGCCGGGCTTGGACATCTCCAGCTGGGCGGTCACCCGTCCGCTGATGCGGGTGGGGGCGTTCAGGGCGTCCAGGGTGTCGTAATACTCCTGCACCCCGGGCAGGTGCTCGGTCATGGCGCAGTCGATGCGCCCATCTACTGACGTCATCATGTGGCAGATGATGTAGGGTCGGTTCATGGTGTTCCTCCTATTCATGCTTGACAGCGGCGGCGGGCCGCTGTATCATTTCCTTAAAGTTCATGTATACTCTACAACTTAAAGTCAGCTTTAAATCAAGGGCTTTTTGAAAATTTTTTCTTTTGTTTCCCTCCCCCGCAGGAGGAGGAAACCGCAAAATTATTTGGAGGAATTCTTATGGTCTATACCGTGGGCGAGACGGCCCGCATGCTGGAGGTCCCCGCCTCCACCCTGCGCTATTATGACAAGGAGGGCCTGCTGCCCTTTGTGGAGCGCTCCTCCGGGGGCATCCGCATGTTCCGGGACGCCGACTTCGAGTGGCTGCGCATCATCGGCTGCATGAAAAAGGCGGGGATGCCCATCAAGGCCATCCGGGAGTATATCCAGCTGGCCCTCAGCGGGGACGACACCATCGACGCCCGGCTGGAGCTCTTCCAGCGCCAGCGGGAGTCCCTCCGGGCCCAGATGGCCGAGCTGGAGCACACTCTGAGCATGGTGGAATACAAGTGCTGGTACTATGAGACGGCCAAGGCCGCCGGGACCACCGCCGTTCTGAACGACCTGGACGAGAGCGAGATACCCCAGCGTTTTCAGGCCATCCGCCGGGAACTGAAAAGCAAGCCCTGATAAAATATCATAAAAATAAAAACAGAAAAAGCGTGTCTCCCCCGCCCATTCAGCGGCACAGGGGAGACACGCTTTTTTATTTAGTCTTACTTCAGGGCCTTTCCGGCGGAGAAGGCCTGGGCCACCACGGGGCCCACGGCGCGATAGGTCATCTGGATGCCGTCATACAGGATGACGTTCAGCTTCTCCGGGTCGACCTTGCCGTCGGCGCCCAGCACAGACTCGTCGGCGCTGACGTTCACCACCCGGCCAATGACCTGGCCGTCCTCGGTGGTTTTGACGAACTCGCACTCCATGGCCAGGCCAAGCTCCTGGATGACGGGGGCGTCCACGAACTTGCTCTTCTCCGTGTGGAAGCCCGCCCGGGCCACTTTATCGGCCACTTTGTTGCCGGACACGATGCCCACATAGTCGCAGGGAGCGGCGTGGGCGGCGTCCGCCATGCTCACCACAAAGGCCTTCCGGGCCAGGATGTTCTGGGTGGTCTTGTGCTCCGGGCTGAGACACAGCACCACCTGGTCGTTGTCATAGGTCCCGCCCCAGGCGGCGTTCATGGCGTTGGGGGTGCCATCCTCGTTATAGGTGCTGACGATCAGCACCGGCTGGGGATACATCCAGGGCTTGCAGCCAAAATCCTTACGCATGGAAAAAACTCCTTTCCGAAGTGAAATTTTACTTACGGCTCTATTATAAGTCCTTCCCCAAAAAAGCACAACCCAGACCGTTGCCATCTCTTCACCGCCCTGTTACAATGAGGAAAAATATAAAAGCATAAGGAGGCCCCAGGCATGACCAAACAGGAGACCTATGACTATCTCCGCGCCCACGGCGTGGACTTTGAGATCACCGAGCACAAGGCGGTGTTCAACATGGAGGAGTGCGCCGACCTGCACCTGCCCTACCCGGAGTCAGAGGCAAAGAACCTGTTCATCCGGGACGACAAGCACGCCCACTATTACCTCATCACCGTAAAGGCCGACAAGCGGGTGAATCTGAAGGACTTCCGCCGCGCCCACGGCACCCGGCCCCTCACCTTCGCCTCCCCGGAGGAGCTGCTGGACCTGTTAAAGCTCACCCCCGGCTCCGTCACCCCCCTGGGGCTGCTGGCCGATGAGGAGCACCGGGTGGACTTCTTCCTGGACCGGGACTTTCTCCTGCCCCCGGACCGCATCGGCGTCCACCCCAACGACAACACCGCCACCATCTGGCTCTCGGCCCAGGCGCTGGTCAACGTCTTGAAAGAGAATGGGACCACCGTAGAAATCACTGAGTGTTAGTTAGGAGTGATGAGAGATGAGTTAACTCCTAACTCCTATCTCATCACTCCTAACTGGATCGGAACTTTTCCTGCCTCCCACCGTCTAACCCTGTAAATGACGATGGGAGGTTTTTTCTATGAAACGAATGCTTTCTCTTCTCCTGGCTCTGGCGCTGTGCGGGGCGTTAGTCGGGTGCGGCGGGCAGGACAGCTCGTCCTCCTCCGGCGGTCCTGTCAGTTCCGCCCCGGGCATTTACATGCCCCGGATGCTCATGGTGGACGGGGTGCTGTATGAGGACGCCGGATGCGAGGACACCACAGAGGGCCGCTGCGGAAACATGGACGGGGAGATCACCTCCTCCGTTGAATCCTGGCAGCAGCCGGAGGAGGACGGCCAGTCCAACTTCGGCTCCGGCTTTGGCTATCAGATCGGCATGGAGCCGGACACCCTGGAGATCCTTCAGGACGGGCACTGGCTGGTGTTCCGGGCGGTGGAGCCGGAAAGCTGACTTTCGCCCCTTCTCCCGTTGCGTCTGACCATAGGACCGGCTTATAATAGACGGGACAAGGGAGGAATCTTCTATGCAGACAGCCAACGACCTTCGGGCGCTGCTCCAGCGCATTGACCGGCGGAGCTATCCCGCCTATAAGGACACCCGGGGGGCCTATCAGTTCCCCGGCTATGTCCTGTCCATCGACCACGTCCAGGGGGACCCCTTTGCCGCCCCCTCCCGGCTGAGCATCCGGGTGGGCGGCAGGGCGGCGTCCTTCCCCCCGGCCCTGTACCAGAGCCGCCCCCAGCGCATCGCCCTTCAGGACGCCCTCACCCGGAAATTTGGCCACCTGGCCGCCCGGGCCTCGGGCCAGGCCAAAGGCTCGGGCCACAGCGGTCTGATCTCCGTCAGCCGCTGCGGGCAGGAGGTGCTGGAGCGCACCGCCTGTTCCCTGGACCCCGCCGCCGGGGCGGTGCTCCTGCGGCTGGAAGTTGGCTTTCCCGCCAATGGGCGCACCATCAACGCCCGGGAGCTGGACAAGCTCCTCTTCGATCTGCTGCCCCGGTGCGTCCAGGGCAGTCTGGTCTATTCCGCCTGGAAGCCGGAGCGGCTGCGCGCCATCGCCGACCTGGCGGAGGACCAGGCCTATATCCGTCAGGCCCTGCCCAGGCTGGGCCTGTGCGCCTTTGTGGCCGACGGGAGCATCCTGCCCCGGTCCTCCGGCGTGTCCCAGCTGCCCATGGAGGGGGCCGTCCCCTTCCGCAGCCCGGCCAGCCTGTCCGTCACCCTGGACCTGCCCCACCGGGGCAAACTCACCGGCATGGGCGTCCCCCGGGGGGTGACCCTCATCGTGGGCGGGGGCTATCACGGCAAGTCCACCCTGCTGAAAGCCCTGGAGCTGGGGGTGTATGACCACATCGCCGGGGATGGCCGGGAGTATGTCATCACCGATTCCTCCGCCGTGAAGGTCCGGGCGGAGGACGGGCGGAGCATCGTGAACACCGACGTCTCTATGTTCATCCGGGGCCTGCCCAACGGCAAGGACACCGCCGCTTTCTCCACCCAGGACGCCAGCGGCAGCACCTCTCAGGCGGCCAACGTGGTGGAGGCTCTGGAGGCCGGGGCCGGGGTGCTGCTCATGGACGAGGACACCAGCGCCACCAACTTTATGGTCCGGGACGAGCTGATGCAGCGGGTCATCCGCCGGGACATGGAACCCATCACCCCCTTCCTGGACCGGGTGCGGGAGCTGTATGACCGCCGGGGCCTGTCCACCATTCTGGTGGCGGGCAGCTCCGGGGCCTATTTCCACCCGGCGGACCACGTCATCCAGATGGACCGCTATGTCCCCCGGGACGTCACCGACCTGGCCAAACAGGAGGCCGCCGCTTTCCCCCTGCGTTCTGACCCCCTGCCCCCCGCTGAAGACCCCAACTTCGCCCGGCGTCCAAAAGCTGACCCGGCCTATGCTCAAAACGACCGGGTGAAGGCGAAGTCCCTGGGCCGGGACGGGGTGTTGATAGACCGGGAGAACATCGACCTGCGCTGCGTGGAGCAGCTGGCCGACGGGGAGCAGACGGCGGCCCTTGGCCTCTGCCTGGTCTACGCCCGGCGGCGCCTGTTCGACGGGAAGCGCACCCTGGCCCAGATCGCCCAGGAATTAGAAAACCTGATGGACCAGAAGGGCCTGGAGGCCCTCTGTCCGGGCCGGGACAGCGTTCCCTTCCTGGCCCGCCCCCGGCGGCAGGAGATATTGGCCTGCCTGGACCGCTGGCGTGGGCTGAAATTTTAAAGTAAGACCCGTCTGTCACAAAAGCAGACGGGTCTTGTTTATTCCTCCTCCCGATACCGGGCGATCTCCTCCAAAAACTCCCGGCCATAGCGCTGGGCCTTATAGCCGCCCACGCCGGAGACCTGGAGCAGGCCGTCCATGGTGACGGGGGCGCGGGCGGCCATGTCCGCCAGGGTGGCGTTGGAGAAGATGAGATAGGCGGGCACCCCCTCCTCCCGGGCCACCCGCAGGCGCAGGGCCTTCAGGGCGGAGAACAGGCCGTCCTCCTCCACCTCCGGCTGGCCCGGTTTTTTCGCGCTCTGGAACGCGGGCCTGGCCCGCAGGACCATGACCACCGGCTCCCCCCGGAACAGGATGTCCCCCGCCCGCTGGGTCAGGGTCACGCCGCCATAGACCGGGTCGGTGTGCAGGCAGCCCTGCTCCTCCAGATAGTCCATCAGCTCGTGGACCTGTGCCCGGGGCGTGTCCCGCAGCAGGCCATAGGTGGTCAGGCTGTCCAGCCCCAGCTCCTTCACCCGCTTGTCCCCGCTGCCCCGCAGCACCCGGATGACCATGGCCGCCCCCAGGGGATAGCCCAAATGGTTTCGGATGCGCTGGACGCAGGACAGGACCATTCTGGCCTGCACCGTCACGTCCTGCTCCACCGTGGCGGCGGAGCAGTTTCCGCAGTTGCCGCACTCCTCCTCGTGCTCCTGGCCGAAGTAGTCCAGGATGTACCCCCGCAGGCAGCGGTGGGTCTTGCAATAGCCCACCATGGCGTTCAATCTCCGGCGGCCCTGCTCCTCCACCTGCTGCCGCTCCTGGTCGGACAGGGCCTCGTTGTCCTCCCCGTGCTCCAGCAGGAAGCGGGCGGTGCGCACGTCCCCCTGGGAGAAGAGGAGAATACAGTCGGCGTCAGAGCCGTCCCGTCCCGCCCGGCCCGCCTCCTGGTAATAGGCCTCTAAACTCTGGGGCATGTTATAGTGGAGGACATAGCCCACGTTGGACTTGTCGATGCCCATGCCAAAGGCGTTGGTGGCCACCATCACCGTTTTCCGGTCATAGAGAAAGTCCTGCTGGTTCTCCCGGCGCTCCTCCTCTGGCAGGCCCGCGTGGTAGCGGGCGGCGGACATGCCGTGCTCTTGGAGCATCCGGCATACATTCTCCACCTCCTTCCGGGTGGAGCAGTAGACCACGCCGCACCGGCTCCCCCGGTCCCGGACCAGGGCCAGCAGGGCGTCCGCCTTGTTCTTGGGGTGCAGCACCTCAAAGCGCAGATTGGGCCGGTCAAAGCCGGTGACCATCTCCAGGGGGTCTTGCAGCTCCAGAATGCGGCGGATGTCCTCCCGCACCTGAGCGGTGGCCGTGGCGGTGAAGGCCGCCACCACAGGCCGCCGGGGCAGGCGGCCTAAAAACTCCACGATGCGCAGATAGCTGGGCCGGAAGTCCTGGCCCCACTGGGAGATGCAGTGGGCCTCGTCCACCGCCACCATGGCGATGTCCAGCCGCTGGACCACGGCCAGGAACCGGTCCGCCAGCAGCCGCTCCGGGGCCACATACAGCAGGCGGTACTCCCCTGCCAGCAGACGGCGGCACACCTGGTCGATCTGTGCCTGGGTGAGGGCGCTGTTTAAATAGGCCGCCGCCACCCCCGCCTTTTTCAGGGCGGTCACCTGGTCCTGCATCAGAGAGATCAGGGGGGACACCACCACCGTCACCCCCGGCAGCAGCAGGGCGGGCACCTGATAGCACAGGCTCTTGCCGCCCCCGGTGGGCATCACCCCAAAGGCGTCCCGGCCCGCCAGCAGGGCGTCGATCAGTTCCCCCTGCCCGGGGCGAAAGGCGTCATAGCCGAAGTATTCCTGTAAAACCTGATGCTTGCCGTCCATATAGGCCCCTCTCTCCCGCCAAAGGCAGAACCGAATGTCCTCTCATTATAGCACATGTGTTTCAGAAATGGAACATATTTTCTATCTTTCTTTCGTAGTATTCTATAGAAATATTACAACCAGAAATCAAATTTTGCAATTTTCCCCGTTCTGTGATAGAATCTCAGCAAAATTTGATCTAAGCTGACAGCTAGCCCTATCCCTTTTGTCCCTTCGGGACATTTCCCCTTGACAAGGGGAATCGGCCTTTTACAAGGGGGCCAAAGGACGGGGGTTACGGATTGCCACGTCGCTTCGCTCCTCGGAATGACAGAAAAGGGTTTATCGACACGCTGGAAGGGACAGCCAACGGCTGTCCCTTTCTCTATAATATTCTCTTATCCCTCAACAAATTTCCCTCTCCGATTGTGTAATAGACAGAGAGAACAGAAGGGAGGCGCTTTTCGTGAAGGGGAACCGCAGCGCAGAGGAGGTGGAGGCCATCTACCACCGGCATATCAAAATGGTCTATCAGATCTGTCTGATGTTGATGAAAAATGTACCCGACGCCGAGGACGCCGCCCAGACCGTCTTTCGGAAGGTGATGGAGTACCCCAAACCATTCCGTGATCCGGAGCACGAAAAGGCTTGGCTCATCGTCACCGCCCGGAACGAGTGCAAAAATCAGCTGAAGCACTGGTGGCGCACCCGCCGGGAGAGCGAAGAAGCAATGGAGAAGCTGACCTGGGAACAGCCGGTGGATAGGGAGCTGTGGGATGCGGTCCTTACCCTGCCGCAGCACCAGCGAATGGCCCTGTATCTCTGCTATTATCAGGGCTATACCGCCCGGGAGGCGGCGGAGATCATGGGGAAGAATCCCTCTACTGTCCGCACCTGGCTGGCCCAGGGACGAAAAAAACTGAAAGAAGTTCTGGAGGTGGAATACCATGGATGACCTTGACCTGCGCCGGATGTTTGATCAGATCGCCCCTACTCAGGAGCAGGAGGTGACCATGCTGGACAGACTGCACAGAACGGAAAGAGAGGAGCAGACCATGAAGCGAGGAATGAAGCGGGGCCTTGTGGCCCTTGTTGCCGCCGCCCTGATGATGACTGCCGCCTTTGCAGTGGCTGCGGGGCTGGACCAGCGGCTGATGGACTACTTTGGAATCGGACAGGAGGACCTGAATCTGGTCTCCAACGGCATAGTTCAGGTAGATAAGTCCCGCACCTACAAGAACGGCTGGACAGTGGAGGTCAAGCAGCTGCTGTTTGACCGCTACTGCGGCGAGATCCTGGTGGATCTGACTGCGCCGGAGGGTACGGTTTTGACAGAGCAGGACTACCGCATGGACTTTCAGGCGCTGCCCACCAACCGGGACCTGACCAACCAGGGTTGGGGCGGCGGCATCGGCGGGGAGTACCTGCCGGAGAGCAGCGACCTGGTCCACGGCCGGATCTCCATGCTGCTGCACATCCATCTGGAGGTGGCCAGCGGCGACCTGCTGGGGATCAAACTGAATCTCACTCCGGAGAAGCTGGGCTGGTGGGGCCTGGAGGAGGAGAACGACTGGGAGTTCCACACGCTGGCGGACTTCCGGGAGGAGAGCTGGACGGTGAAGCTGACCATTCCGAAGGAGGACCCGGGCCGGACCCTGACCACGGAGCAGCCTCTGAACATCGCCGGGTATGAGCTGCCGGTGAAGCAGCTGTATGTCTCGCCCATCTCCTTCCTGTACGACGTGTCTGGTCTCCCCTTCCGGGGGCAGCCCTTTGACGGGGACACGGTGGATGGCCTGATGGCGGTCATGGAGGACGAGGAGCTGACTAACGCAGTATTGACCATGGCGGACGGCAGCCAGGTGACCATGGCGGACCGGTATTCCTGCCAGATCAGCCACCCTGCCGAGGGGATGTTTGACCAGGGGCGGGTAATCTACCGCCTGGCCGATATCATTGACCCGAATCAGGTGAGCTCCGTTACCATTTTGGATCAGAAGTTCCCTGCGGCTGAATAAAAGACAGGCCCCTCCGTTTCTTGACGGAAGGGCCTGTTTTTGTATTGTATTGTTTCATTCTAATATTGCCATCTGTATTGAATTTACAGCCGATCTTCGTTCTCCAGGAAGTAGGACGCCTCCATATCCGCCATGGCCAGGGCAAAGGCCAGGGGATAGCGCTGCAGGGCCTGGCCCACGGTGCGGTTGTCCTCCGGGCCGGAAAAGCCCATGTGCCACCGGATGGCCATGGCCTCCTCCCGGTTCAGGCGGATATAGCCGTTGGCGATGTACACGCTCTTCTCCCCGTGGCCATAGGGCAGGGGGTCATCAAAGGTATAGGTGGGCACGGTCTGCCACTTGCCCGACTCGTCCTTCACGTTGCGGGTGCCCTTTTTATAGCAGCCGATCTTACACAGATCGTGGAGCAGAGCCACGATGGCGATGGACTCGTCGCTGTACTCCAGGCCATAGAGCTCCTGCACCCGCTCCCGCTGGAGATAGTCCACCAGGCAGTGGTACACGTTCAGGCTGTGGTCGCACAGGCCGCCCTCATAGGCCCCGTGATACCGGGCGGAGGCGGGGGCGGTGAAAAAGTCGCACTTGTGCTCCAGAAAATCCAGCAGCTTGTCCGCCCCGTCCCGGGTGATGCAGCTGGTAAAAATCTCGATAAACTCCTCTTTGCTGGACATAAAAAACCTCCAAAAGCGCCCGTGGGCGGAATATGACGTCGTGTTTTGTATTATAACATCCCGGCGGGGAAAAGACCAGATGCTTTTTCTGGACAGGATCGGCGGCCCTGTGCTATGATAGAACATATTCAAGCTGGAAGGAGCCGTTTTACATGAGCTATGCAGACCAGGTGTTTATCAAGAGCTGTCAGGATATTTTAAGCCGTGGCGTTTGGGACACAGACCGGGAGGTCCGCCCCCGGTGGGAGGACGGCAGCCCCGCCCACACCATCAAGCTCTTCGGCGTGGTGAACCGCTATGACCTGCGGGAGGAGTTCCCCATGCTCACCGTGCGCAAGCAGTATCTCAAGTCCGCCGTGGACGAGCTGCTGTGGATCTGGCAGAAGAAGTCCAACAACATCCACGACCTGCACAGCCACGTGTGGGATTCCTGGGCCGACGAGAACGGCTCCATCGGCAAGGCCTATGGCTATCAGCTGGGGGTGAAGCACCACTATCCCCAGGGAGACATGGACCAGGTGGACAAGATCCTGTGGGACTTAAAGCACGACCCCGCCTCCCGCCGCATCCTGGCCATCATGTATAACCACCACGACCTGAGCGAGATGGCCCTGTACCCCTGCGCCTATTCCATGACCTTCAACGTCTCCGGCAACACCCTGAACGCCATTTTGAACCAGCGCTCCCAGGACATGCTCACCGCCAACGGCTGGAACGTGATGCAGTATGCCACCCTGCTGCACATGATCGCCCAGGTCACCGGCTTCCAGGCTGGGGAGCTGGTCCACGTCATCGCCGACGCCCACATCTATGACCGCCACGTCCCCGTGGTGGAGGAGCTGATCGCCCGCAAGCCCTTCGACGCCCCCAAGTTCACCCTGGACCCCTCTGTCACCGATTTCTATGACTTCACCCCCGACAGCGTGAAGCTGGAGGGCTATCAGGCCCACACCCTGGACCCCAAGCTGATCCCCGTGGCGGTGTAAAGGAGGCGGACCTGACATGAAGCTCATTGCTGCTGTGGACGAACACTGGGCCCTGGGGAAGGGCGGCGACCAGCTGGTCTACATCTCCCAGGACCTAAAGCGCTTTAAGACCCTGACCACCGGCCACCCGGTGATCTTAGGGCGGAAGACCATGGCCACCTTCCCGGGCGGACGGCCTCTAAAGGGCCGCCGGAACCTGATCCTGTCCCGGAACCCGGACTTTGCCCCTGAGGGGGCGGAGGTGTACCCCGACCTGGACAGTCTGCTGGCCCAGGCCCCGGAGGATTCCTGCGTCATCGGCGGCGCGTCGGTGTACAAGGCCCTGCTGGACAAGTGCGACACGGCCTACATCACCAAAATTCATAAAGCCTATCCCGCCGACTGCTGGCTGCCCGATCTGGACGCCGACCCCAACTGGACCCTGGCGGAGGAGTCGGAGCCGCTGGAGGAGGACGGCCTGATGTTCCATTACGCCACGTATAAAAGAATATAAAAATAACAACTGCGCAGGAGAAATTCCCGCGCAGTTGTTGTTTTTTCGTAGGGGCCGCTGTCCCCAGCGGCCCGTTTGATACGAGCTTACAGCCGCAGCTGCTCCCCCGTCAGGCCGTCCCGGGCCAGCATCTGCTCCAGCACGTCCACGTCGGCGGTGATGTCCATGGTGTCCCCCTGGAACAGCTGGTCCAGCTGCTTTTCAAAGCCCTCCACCACCTTGTCCATCATGCCCTCCACCCGCTTCATGGCGGCGGTGATGTTCTCCCCGGCGATCTGCTGGGACTCCAGCTGGCCATAGGCCCGCAGGATCTTCAACGTGGTTGGCAGGTAATAGCTGAGGAAGCTGTGCAGCTGGGGGGCCTTCTCCGGGCGGCTCTTCTGATACTCCAGGATCTTGGCGGTGATGACCCCGATGCGGTCAATTTGGGCGGACAACTTTTCGTTGGCCACCTGGTCGTTCACCTGGCGGATCTCATCCAGAATGGCGTTCTCCGCGTCCCGGTCCGCCTGGGTCTGCTTAGCCGGCTCCTGCTTGGGCGCGGCCTGGGGCTCCGGCTGGTCCTCCAGCCCGCCCCCCAGGACAAAGCGGTCCCCGCCATAGTTCAGATAGCCGCTGGGGAACAGCCCCGCGTCCAGCATGTCCTCCAGATCGGCGCACACCTTGTTTTTCGGGCGGCCTGCGGCGGAGGCCAGGGCGGAGATGGCCACGCTCTTCTTCTCCCCGATCATGGCCAGATAGCCCCGGAAGCGCCCCGCCCGGCGCTGGCGGCGGACGCCGTCCACCAGCAGCCCCAGACCCACGGCCAGCACGCACAGGGCGGGCAGCTGGGCCAGCAGGTCGTCCAGGAACCAGGCAAACTCCCCGTGGATCAGCCAATACATCACGTCCCGCATGGCGGCGGCCAGGGCGATCAGCGTCACCAGGGACAGCCCGCCCCCGGCCAGGGCCAGCTGCTTGCCCTTTTTCGCTATGCGGGCGATCTCCTGGCTGATCTGGGGCGCGGCGGCGGTGGCCGTCTGCCCACCCTGTCCCCCGGTGGTCCTGGCCCCCAGGGGGGAGCGGCTCACAGACTGGGCGGCAAAGCCCTGGGCCCGCTGGTCCCGCCGCTGGCTGCGGGAGGTGCTCCCGCCCCCCAGCAGCTTCAGCACGATCAGCAGCACCCCCAGGGGCGTGACGAAAATGAGCATCAAAATGGGGAATATCCAGGAGCGCAGCTCCTGCTTCGACTTCTGGTCCATATGCATGGTCAAACCTCCAAGCCGGGTAAAGTCCGGCGAGAAACACTATGATTCCCTATCATACCTGAGGGAACGGGAAAAGTAAATGGCGGTTTTTGGGTTTTTCCCCAGAAGAAAAGGGCAGTTGTAACTGTTCTGTAATGATATCCCCGGCGTTTGAGTGATATAATGCAAAGAAGCTGACAAAATAGACTCTCTGGAGAGGGAGCGGACCCCGGCTGAGCGCCGGATATGGAGGAATGAAAAGCATGAGTGGACAACGCATCGAAAAAACGCCCAAGGGAGAGCACAAGAAGGGCAGAAAGGGCGCGGTGCTGGCAGGCGTGGCCGCAGCCGTGGTGCTGTGCGGCTATCTGGGCCTGTGTGCCTGGGCGGGCGGCCGGGACGCGATCCTGCCCCACGTGAGCATCAGCGGCCTGGACGTGTCCGGAATGACCCAGGACCAGGCGGCCGACGCTTTGAAAAATGCCCTGGCGGAGGAGAGCGGCGACCCCATCACCCTGAACATCTCCTGCGAGGGCTGGAGCGGCCAGCTGTCTGCCGCCGACCTGGCCGTGGACCAGGAGGCCACCGTCCAGGCGGCCATGCAGGCCGGGGAGGGCCCCTTCCTGGCCCGTGGCGGCCAGTATCTGGCCCATCTACTGGGGGCGGGCAGCCAGGTGGAGCTGGCCCTTCAGGACCAGCAGCCCGCCCTGACCACCCTGCTGGAGGATATGGAGCGCCAGGTGGGCGACGTGACCATGGCCCACTGGCAGGTCAGCGGCCAGACTCTGGAGCTGACCAAGGGCGTCACCGGTCTGGCGGCGGACGAGGACCAGGCCGTCCAGCTGCTGCACCAGGCCCTGGACCAGGGCTTTGCCCAGAAGTTCGGCCAGGGGGAGCAGAACGTCACCGTGGACGTGGACCTGCCCGTCACCCAGACCCCGCCCCAGGAACCCGACTTTGACACCGTCCACCAGGACGTGTACACCGAGCCCAAGGACGCCGCCCTGGACGGCACCACCCACGAGATCGTCGCTGAGTCTGTGGGCCTGGACTTCGACCCCGCCCAGCTGAAGGCCGCCTATGACCAGGCCGGGGAGGGCGAGACCGTGTCCATCCCCCTCACCGTCACCCAGCCCAAGGAGACAAAGGCGAGCCTGTCCGCCAAGCTGTTCCGCGATTTGTTGGGCAAGGGCACCACCAAAGTGGGCGGCTCCGCGGCCCGGAAAAACAACGTGGCCCTGTCTGCCAAGGCCTGCAACGGCGTGATCCTGCTGCCCGGCGAGGTGTTCTCCTATAACAACACCACCGGCAGCCGCTCGGCGGACAAGGGCTATCAGGCCGCGCCGGTGTATGTGGGCGGGGCCTCCACCGACGAGGTGGGCGGCGGCATCTGCCAGACCTCCTCCACCATCTATTATGCCGTGCTCCACACCACCCTGGAGGTGGTGGAGCGCCGGAGCCACATGTACAACACCGGCTATGTCCCCGCGGGCATGGACGCCACCGTGTACTACGGCTCCACCGACTTCCGCTTTAAGAACAACACCAACTACCCCGTGAAGATCGTCACCGAGAGCTATGACCAGGGGGGCAGCCGCTACCTCACCGTGAAGATCTACGGCACCAACGAGACCGGTACTTACGCCGTGCCCAAGAGCACCACCTATGACCAGGTGACCCCCACCACCCAGTATAAGGCGGACAGCTCCATCCCTCGCGGCACCACCCAGGTGGACCGGAAGCAGAACCCCTACACCGGCGTGAAGGCCAAGACCGTCCGCTATGTGTACAACAAGGACGGCTCCTTGAAGGAGGAGCAGACCATGGGCGCCAGCACCTATAAGATGCGGCCCAAGACCATCTATTATAACCCCGCCGACGGCGACCCCACCACCTGGGTCAACGGCGTGCCCCCCCAGCCCGCCACCACGCCCTCCACCGGGGAGAACACCACCCCCAGCACCCCCGCCGAGACCCCGGCTACTGAGACCCCCGCTGAGACCCCGGCTACTGAGACCCCCGCTGAGACCGGCGGCACCGAGACGCCCGCCCAGGACGCCCAGGGCTGAGTAAGACACCACAGGAGACGATAGCATGTTCCAAGGCTTTACCCAGGGGACCACAGATTTTCTCTGGGGCATCCGATTCAACAACGAGCGCGGCTGGTTCCTGGCCCATAAAGAGGAGTTTCAGACCCTGGTAGACGCCCCCCTGCGGGAGCTGGCAAGCCAGGTGAGCCAGGCCATCAACGACAAGTTCCCCAATTTGCAGCTCAACTGTAAGGTCAGCCGCATCTATCGGGACGCCCGGCGGCTCTATGGCCGGGGACCCTATAAGGACCACCTGTGGTTCGGCCTGCGGCGCATGGCCCCCTCTGAGGGGGCGGAGCCCGGGTTCTATTTCGAGGTGGCCCCGGAGTATTACAGCTACGGCATGGGCTGCTGGGACCCCACCCCCGTGACCATGGCCAAGCTCCGCGCCCGCATTGACCGGGACCCGGAGCCGCTGAAGCAGCTGGCCCGCCGCCTGGAGAAGCACGGGGAGTTCACTCTGGAGGGCCAGATGTACAAGCGCCCCAAGGGCGACCCGGGCCGCCTGCTCTATCCCTGGTACAACCGGCGGCAGATCAGCCTGACCAGCGACCACAACTGCGACGGGCTGTATTTTTCCCCACAGCTGGCCGACCAGGTGGTAAACGGCTTCACGTTCCTGATGCCCTATTACGACTACCTGTGCTCCGTCATGGCCGACCCGGCCCCGGAGCAGCCTTAGATCCCACGAAAAACGCCTCTGAGCTGCGGCTCAGAGGCGTTTTTGCAACTTATCAGGCCAGTTCACTGCCTCGCTAAATTTTAAGTAGATTTCGCACAAAAACCGCTTGACAATTTGCTTGCTCTGTAGTATATTATAGCCAGAAACAGAAAGGATTGAGTCCAATGTACTAAGAAGCCAACAAGGCCGCACCACCAACTGCCAAGCTGAAGGCATCACCCAGAGCGAAGAACCCAAACGCTCCACCCGAATTTCGGATCGGGGAAAATTCAAGGGCGCGCCAAAACAGAGCTTTCCCCATCCAGATATGGAATTGTGGATACCGCTCCAGGAAAGGAGAAGACCAGCGCCAGCGTTCTTCCACCGGCGAACCAGACAGCGGCAAGCGCACATCCAACGATCATCCATCCATCACCCAACCACCGGACCTCGGCTATGAGGCGTGGACCGCAGGGCGGCCCCAATGCAGTTGACAGGAGATGCGAAAGACGAGATCGGCGGAACGTGTAGCCATCCTGAAGAAAGAGAGGTAACCAAATGATAGAGCCCAAGCAGCATCAGAAGTGACCCTCGCCGTACCGAGTACAAAACGGACGGCAGAGGGTCACTTCTTTTTTCCCTTCTTCAGGCTATTCTTGTATCGTTGGACAGAAAAGGCGGCCGCCCGGTGAGTGGGGCAGCCGCCTTGTGCTTATTCTGTTCTCACGCCGTTACTGCCGGTCCCGGAGCCAGTCCTTCCAGGTGAAGAACACCGTGGCCGCCAGCACCACGATGGAACACACCACCAGGACCAGGTGCCAGGTGGTCGCCCCGGTGGAATACTGATAGATCAAAAAGATCACATAGGCCGCCGACAGCACGGTGTAGACCACGTTATAGCCCAGGGCAAAGGGCTGGATGACCTGGGGATACCTGTTCCGCAGCACCAGGTCCGCCACAAAAAAGAGAAACAGCAACAAAAGCAAAATCGTTGTTTTCATCGCGCAAAATACCTCCTATTCGGCTTGTGGCCCTGATTATACCACAAAGTTGGCCGGGACTCAAGTTAAATTTGGAAAAATTTGTGCTGTGTTCATCGTCCGCTCTCTGCCTCGGCCAGGATCTGCCGGATCTCCCCCAGGTCCCGGGCAAATTTGATTCCCGCCTGACGCTCCGGCGTGGACAGGCCCTTTTCGACCATGTGATCCAGCAGGGTGCGCAGGCTGTCATAATAGCCGTCTAAATTATAGAGGATGCAGGGGGCATCCAGCTGGCCCAGAGAGACCTTGGACATGATCTCTGCTATCTCCTCCAGGGTCCCGGTGCCGCCGGGAAAGGCGATAAATGCCTGGCCCAACTGGATCATTTTGGCCTTCCGCTCGGACATGTCTTTGGTGACGATGAGCCGGGTCAGGCCGGTGTGCTGCACCGCCCGCTCCATAAAGAACTCCGGCTCCACGCCGATGACCTCTCCCCCGGCGCTCAGCACGCAGTCGGCCAGAACGCCCATCAGGCCGCTTTTAGAGCCGCCGTAGATCAGCCGGTGGCCGCTCTCCCCGATCCAGCGCCCCAGTTCCTCCACCGCCCGGCCCAAAGCCGGGTCGTTCCCCTGGTTGGCCCCCAGGTACACCGTGATATTCATGGCGCGTCTCCTCCCTTTAATCCCCCGTCCCTGTCACGACCTCACCGATCTCAGTTCCTTCCGCGATCACGTCAAAGCCGCTCTCTGACTGGCTCAGTTTATACCCATATACCTCCGTCTGGCCGTCGTGGGTATAGCAATACCCCACCGTATAGACAATAGGGTCGCTTGTGATAAAGCCGCCCGCCGTGGTGTCGATGGTGTAATCTGCGATCCCCTGCTCGGAGAGCATATCCTTCAGAAGACCGTCCGCAAAATCCCGCGCGTCCAGGCTGGCGTCATAGGCCGCCTGCATGGCCGAATCAGAATGCGAATCATCGCCGCCTGCTGCGCCGGAACAGCCAGTCAAAAGCATCAGCATCGCCAGCGTAATGGTCAAGATCGTCTTTTTCATGTTGGCTCCTCCTGTATGTTTGCTTTGTGACCCTTTTCGCAGAGAATCGGGTCCGGGTGCGAATTGCGCTCTTGCTGGATAAAAGCAAAGGGGCATTATCTGCCCCGATGCTTTGTCTTTCGCTTCTGCTGTTTCAGTTCAAATTGACGCTGCTTTTCTGCTTCGCGTTGTTTGCGGCTAAGTGCTTTTCGCACCAGCTTGTTTTCTTCTCGCTGCATTTGCAACGCCTGCTGTGATTTTGTACCGATTCCCGCGGCAACTGTTTCCTTTCGGATTTGCCGCTGCAATCGCTTTGGATTCACAGCCTCTCTCTTCATAACTGTCTCAACAGATGGACTGAAGCGCAACTGACCATAACTCTTGAGCAGATACTTCCAGACTTCATAATCCTTTGGCTCTGCGCCAAACACGACTTTACACACCGAGAGCTTTCTTTTCTCGATACGTTCAAGTACTCCGACCCAGAATGGAGCTTCAAAAAATACAGTCAGCTTTGTAGAATCAATGTCCATAACGAAACCCTCCTGAAATAGATCCTTACAGGAACGGACAACCCGGAGGGGAAGGTTACTTACCTGCACCATATGGTGCAGACGGCTGGGCTACCTACCAGCTCTGGCATCTCTCAGAAAGAAATGCGTTGCGTTTTTATCCTGCTTTTATATAAAGCACATCCCTGTGCATTATATCTGCCTTGATCGGTTTTCTATGTGGAGTATACCACACTCACAGTCAAAAGGCCACTCATATATAGGAGGTTTCACTGTTTCGCCGCGAAACGCACCCTGTAGCACAAAAGGCAGGATACCGCCGTCACGGTGATACCCTGCCTTTGCTCGTTTACTGCTCTGCGTACTCTCGCCGCAGAACTTTTGATAAGAAAGGCGACGAAAAACCCCTAAGCCGTTCCGTTCTCGGAATGGGTCTCAAACCGTCGACTCAGCGTATTTCCAAGTTATAACTGCAAGAATACCGCAGATCACAGCAATTCCGATACAAACAGCTCTTGCAATATTGCTCAGATCCAAAAAGCCGCTTCCTGTCCCTATAATGGCACAGGAGATCGCTAAAAGAGTCATGAGGGCAAAAAGGATACTAATAACTTTCAGAATGACACACTTTTTCATATGATTCAACTCCTTTGCCGATTCCCGTCTGTTAAACCAAGTATACCATACTCTGTTAAGAATATCAAAAGGCAGGATACCACCGCCACGGTGATGTCCTGCCTTTGCTCGTCTGCCGTTCCGAGCAGTCCTTTCGCAAAACTTTCTGCGAACAAAAACATACCCGAACCCTTTTCATAAAGAACTGGGTTCGGGTACGAACTGTTTGGTGGACGATACAGGACTTGAACCTGTGACATCAATTATGGTATGATAATATAAATTGTTTTGAGAAAATCTAATAAATGTAAGCAGCGACTATCTGTTTGGACTTCCCCAAAATTTAGAATGGCCAAGGTGAGAACATGGACGGTATAAAAACACTTGTGATAATTCTGATACTGCTGATCATTTTAATTGTCACTCTCCAATCAAAGGCGAAAAAGAAACATATAAAATCTAGAACAAAAAAGAAGTATGCCAACGACGAAACAAGTAAAGATACATTATCCACTCCCGAACCTGTTGGTGAAGATATCGATGTCAAGCAAGCGTATACGCCTAAGTGGCTTTTCAGTATGAATGAAAAGCGAGCTTACTATAAGCTAAATGATATAGCAAAGAAGCATAATTTGGTTGTCTTTGCAAAGGTCAGACTGCTTGATTTAGTTACTCCGCAGCGGAACAATCCTAAGTACAAAACCTGTTTCTATAAAATACAGGCCAAACACGTGGATTTTGTTTTAGCAAAAGAAAATTTAGTTGCAAAATACATTATCGAATTGGATGATTCAAGTCACGATACACCCGATAGAACGGAGCGAGATCAATTCGTCGATGCGGTTGTAACTGCCTGTGGATATAAAATCTTACATACACGGGAAATAAACGAAGATGAAATAGAACGATTTATTTCTTGATTTGGAATCAGAAACGCCCCCAATCGGACGAACAGATACAGTAAAAACGGACAGTGATAAAAGGCCCCTGATGTAGAAAAAACACTACATCAGGGGTTTTCATGAAGAAACGATGAAATCCGGTTCTGGACCCCGTCCGTCTAACCATTACAAACGACACAAACGACGAAAACCCCCTAGACCTTTCGGTCTAGGGGGTTTAAGATGGTGGACGATACAGGACTTGAACCTGTGACCTCCCGCACGTCAAGCGGATGCTCTACCAGCTGAGCTAATCGTCCGTGCTCGTCAGAACAATGATTAGTATATATGCTGGCAGAGCATTTGTCAACAGTTTTTTTCGTTTTTTTGAAAAAACTCTGATTTTTCTTCCGGCGGCCTGTTTGGGGCGAAAAACTCCCCGGGGCGGCGGGCGCTCCGGGGAGTTTGTTTGGGTTCAGATCACTGGACGAACTTCAGGCCAAAACTGGTGGTGTAGGACACCTTTTCCTTGGCGGCGTTCTGCCAGGTGGTGTAGTCATTGTTCTCCATGGCGGTCTTGGCGGTGAGCTTCCACACGGGGTCGCCGTCACGGCCCACAAAGTACATGATGTGCCAGCCCTTCACGCTGCTGCCGGTGTTCTGGACGATGCCGGTGTCGCCGGGCTGACGGGCGGCGTCCAGGGCCCAGTCGGTAAAGGTGGACACATAGCCGGAGCCGGAGTAGATGTCGGTGATGAGACCGCCGTCGGCGGCGGAACCGGTGTCGGCGCTGTTGGCCTTGGCCAGTTCAGCAAAGGATTCCTGGGTGGCGGGGCCGGACTTCCACTGGTCCAGCAGCTCCTCCGCCTTGGTCTTGGCGGCGGCATACTGGTCCTCGGTGGGCTCAGAGGCGCCCTCGTCCTGGTCAGCGGCCACCAGGATGTGGCGGACGGTGGCGGTGTTCTCATCGTTGCGGGCGCGGCCCTCAAAGCGGACCACATAGTAATAATAGCTGGAGGGGCCGGCGTCATACTCGCTGAGGGTCACGTCCCCGTTCTGGCGGGCGGTGTCCTGGGCCCACTGGGCATAGGAGGAAGAGGCCACGCTGCTGCCGGACATGACCTGAGAGATGCTGGGGTCGCCGGTGAGATCGTCGGCGTACTCCTGGGCCAGCTGGGCGGGGTCCTCCCCGGCCTCCAGCTTGGACTGGAGCTCCTGGGCCTGGGCCTGCTTCTCGGTCTTGGCCTGCTCCAGGGCGGCGGCCTTCTCGTCGTCGGTCATCTCAATGGCGTTGCCGTCGGCATCCACGGTGTCCACCGTGGCGTTGAACACGAACTGGGTGATGGTGTACTCGTCCAGGGTGTTGGCGTTCTCCTGGTAATACTGCTCATAGTCGGCGTCGGAGTAGCTCAGGCTGTCTGAGAACTGGGTGGCGTACTCGTTCACCAGCATGTCCCGGGTAAACAGCTCCACCAGCCGGTCATAGGTCATATAGGGGCCATAGTTGGCGCGGATGAAAGCGTCCCGGCTCTGATACCCAGCGGAGACCCACTGCTCCTCCAGCTGCTTGAGCTGGTCATCCACCTCGGTCTGGGTGTCGTCAGACATGGTGAAGCCCTCCTCCGCGGCCTGCTTGTCCAGGGCGGCGCAGGTGACCAAGCGCTCCACCGCCTGGCTCTTCAGATAGTCGTACATGGTCTCCCCGGTGGTGCTGTTCATGGTCATGGACTTCAGGGAGGAGGTGGAGCTGATGCCGTTTTGCAGCATCAGGCTGCGCAGGTAATACTGCACGTCGGCGGCGGAATACTTCTCCCCGTCCACGGTGACGGCGGCAGCATTGCGCTGGATGATCCCGGTGTTCCAAACCAGCAGGAAAGCCACCAGCACCACGCTCAGCGCGCCCACCACGGCGTACTTCACGTTGCTGTGCTTCTCCTCCTGGGCTTTTTTGTGTTTGTTCTCACTCACGGTTTGTTCAGTCCTCTCAAAGTGATGGCTGCCCATTGGCGGCGTTTACAGGGTATTATACTAAAAAACCGCCCCGATGACAAGGGGGCGGCGGTATCTATGGCACGGATTTACAGTTTGTTTACGTGATTTATTGTTTGCTCAGGGCAAAGAAAGGACCGCAGCGCACAAGCGCCGCGGCCAAAAGAATTTCTTTTTCTATATCCCCCGCTCTGGCCGTGTGAACCCGTTTAGAACCTGCACGAAATGGCAGGTGGGTCGCTTCCACGTCGTTTATCTGCTTCCAACTTCCAACGCACCTCAAAGGGGGCCGGGAGGCCTGCAAGCCGCGCCGTGAGTTGGCGTCCCGTTTAAGAAATGTGGGTTTAAAAGAGCCCATCACGCACCGAGCAGGAAGAATATGTGGTGCTTTGTTTATTGCTCCTCCTCTTCTTCGAAGAAGCGCTCCATAAACAGATTATAGATGGCGTCCAGCTCCTCGTCCGTGTCCGGGGTGGAGAGGATCTCCTCGCCGTTTTCCTCGATGGCCTTCATGATGACCAGACCGAACTCCTCGTCGTCGGCATCCACGTCCACGGGCTCGCCGGTCTCCTCATCCTCTTCCACGGCGGGAAGCATGGCGTAATAGGTGACGCCCTCGTGCTCCAGGGTGTCGATCAGCTCCAGTTCGAATTCGTTGCCGTCTTCGTCGGTGACTGAGATAAAATCGGGGCCGAACTCTTCACTCATGCAGAGGGCACCTCCTTGCTTTGATGAACCTATTTTACCCCGTCAGCGGGAAAAATGCAAGGGCTGGGGCTGTAAATTTTTGCGGCGCACCTTTTTGTCTGTTTTCCGGGCTTTTCCCGGAATTTGCTTGTCTTTTCTCGCTTCTTCCGTTAAACTATACATATAGTATTGGACGCGCCCACGAAAAATATGCACATTCACGGATAGGAGGCGAGCCTATGAAGTCCCTCACCACCCGCCTGCTCCTGTTCCTTTCTATGCCGCTGCTGCTGTTGTGTGCCTGCCACACCACCTGTCCTGTGGGACCCCAGGGCAGTTCTGAGCTCCCCTCGGAGAGCGCCCTTCAGCCGCTGGCCCTCCCGGAAGACGCCCATGTGCTGGCCTTTGACAGGGAACACATTTTGTTCTGCCGTCAGGAAAATGCGTCGGACGAGTCCGCCCACGGCCTATATCGCTATGACGTCGCCGGCGGGGAGACCGTCCGCCTGTGGGGCTATCCCGCTCCCGCCTATTCCGGCGACGCCGCCGTGCTGCGGGGCCAGGACCTCTATCTCCTCACCGAGGGGGCGGTCTGCCAGGTCGACGTCTCCTCCTGCGCGGCTACTGAGATCGCCGAAGTCCCCACAGAGGCCATGGTCTCCCTCCACGCCATGGACAATGGGCTGGTCCTGCACTCCATTCTGTCGGAGGAAAATGGCGGCCTGACCTATCTGGTGGAAACCCTCTCCCTGCCGGAGGGCCAGCGCCGCACCGTGGCGAAGGAGCAGGTGCGGGACAACTCCGGCACGGCCATCTCCTGCGTGGCCGCCCAGGGCGAGACGATCTACACCTATGCGGTCTGTCTCACATCAAACACCCCGGAGTACCGGCTCGCGGCCTATCGCGCCGTCGGGACCCCGATGGCCCAATACGCCCTGGAGCTGGCCGATCTTCTCCCCGCGTCCGACGGTCCGGCCCAGGATGCTGTCATCGGCCTGGCGGTGCGGGGGGACTGCGTCCTCCTCCACACCCTCAACGCACGGACCCGCGCCCTGGTGCTGGCAGAGGGCGAACTGCGGCCCGTCTCCGTCCCTCCAACGTTGGAAGAGAGCCTGCCCGGCGGCTATCGCCTCCTGCCCCAATGGGACCCGGACAGCCCCGCTCTGTTCTTCGCCTCCGCCGCCCCGGCCCTATACCGCTTTGACGCCCAAACTCAGACCTTTTCTTCTGCCCTACTCCCCGAGGATATCCCTCAAAATGTTACTTGGCACGGCAGCTGTGGACATGATCTGCTCCTCAGCACCCAGCAGGACGGGCAGGGGCGGAGCTGGTATCTGCTGCGGGTGGATCTTGCGTGACCCGTGCTCTGTCATTGCGAGGAGCGCAGCGACGCGGCAATCCGTTTTCCCGTCTCATTACTGCCCCTTAAAATAACGTTGTTTTCCATGGAAAGCCTGCCCCTGGCTTTCCATATTTTTATACCGTTTTTTTGCTTTTGTTACCGTCTTATTAAACGATATAAAGCATACAATCAAACAATATTATATCATTCAACAAAACGGTAAAATAAATTCAGGACAGAAAGGCGGCGAGAGGATGGATACGCTTCAGCGACTGCACCAACTACTGGACGAGCGGGGATGGTCGGAATACCGGCTGGCCAAAAATTGCGGCCTCTCCAATTCCACCATTGCAAACATCTATCACCGCAACACCGTCCCGTCTATCACCACGCTGGAAGCGATCTGCGCCGGGTTCGGCATCACCCTTTCCCAATTCTTTGCCGAGGGAGAAATGGTAGAATTGACGCCGGAATTGAAAGAGCTCTTCGACAGCTGGGTGGACCTGACCCTGCCGCAAAAAGCCGCCATTCTGCAAACCATGAAAGCCATGCACCACAATTAACATTAATTTGGGGAAGCCCCGAAAGGGCTTCCCTATTTTTGTCTCATTATCGTCTCATGTAGCAATAAAGAATTCAAAATTCGACCTATTTCGACACGTTTCTCGCGCTGCACATGCTATTTTATCGTTAAGTAAAACGATAGCCCTTGTTCTTTTAAGAAACATAAAGAAGGCAGCGATGAAAGCAAATTTGCAACTATCCGACATTGCGGAGCGAGCGATCAGAACTGTGGCGATGCGCAGGGGGATACCCGTTGAAGAGGTCCGCCGGGAGATCAGCCTGGCCATTTTACAGTCACAGCCGAAGGATGCAACTGAAACACGAGCGATTTCATCGCCAGAGGAGCTGGTCGCCTACTGCGTCTCTCGGCTGTAATCACATGAAGAGAGCGGCTGCACGCGCAGCCGCTCTCTTCGTTTGCTTTAAACTTACTTCATATTCTGATACAGGAATGTGGCCAGTTGGGCGCGGGTACAGGGGGCTTCGGGGTCGAAGCGTCCGCTGCCCACGCCGGTGGTGATGCCGTTGGCCGCCGCCCACGCCACGGCCTGGGCGTAATAGCTGTCCGCCGGGACGTCGGTGAACTGGTTCCCGCTCCCCCCGTTGGGGGAACCGGCGGTGCGCCACAGCATGGTGACCAGCTGGGCCCGGGTGATGGTGCCGTTGGGATCAGTGCCGTCGGACACGCCGTTTTTCTTGGCCCACAGCTGGGGCAGCTCGTACCAGGTCTGGCCGCCGGTGACCGTCTCCCCATTCATCCGGGCCAGGATGGTCCACAGCTGGGCGCGGGTGGCGGTCAGGTCGGGGGCAAACAGCTTGTCGCCGACGCCGCTGACCAGGTCCCGGGCGCTGATGTAATCGATGGCGCCCTTGGCCCAGTGGTCCCCGGTGTCCACAAAGGTCTTGCTGTTGTCGATGACCTTGATGGTGGCGCTGCCGTCAATGGTGAACTCCAGACCGTCTTCGGTGGGCTTGGAGCTGCTCAGGATCTCCTCGGTGCCGTCCTCGTGGACGATGACCGCCACCGTGCCGGGGGTCACGTTGTCCACGGGCACCTCGATCTTGGTCTCCCCCGCGTTCTTGGGCAGGTCGATCTTCACCACGGGGGCGCTGTTGGAGTCCTCCCCCGCCTTGACCCCGGTGGGGATCTTCACGGCCTCGCCGGACTTCTTGGCGTCGGAGAGGGCCTTGTCGCTGACCTTGACATCCGTCTGGGTGTTGCCGTTCTCGTCGGTCTTGACGGTAGTGGTCACGTCGTCGGTCTTGGCAGCGCTTCCGGAAGAACCGCTGGAGGACCCGCCGCCGCCACCGCCGCCGCTGTGAGAAACGGCGTACAGGGTGATGCTGCCGGTGAGGGACTCATAGTCCTCCTCGTCCTCCGGCACGAACTTCCAGCTGTAGGCGGTGTTGGCCTTGACCTCGGTGGAGACATCCATCTCGTTGCCGTCGGCGTCCACCCACTGGACAGTGCCGGGGACGCTGAAGGTGCCGCCCTCCGCCGTCAGACCCGCGTCCTCCAGGGTCTTGCCGCTGGCGGTGATGGCCGTGTACTTGGGCGCGCCGGTGGGGGTGGCCTTGTTCACGGTGATGGTGACGGTGCCGGTGGTCTTGGCATAGGTCCTGCCGTCCGTGGGGACAAAGCGCCAGGTCACCTGGTGCTCGCCCGCAGTCAGCACCGCGTCAAGCTCCTCCCAGCTAAACACGCCGGGAACAGCGCTGTCGCCGTCCTTCAGCCCGCCGGACAGGGTGACCTTGGACAGCTTGTCGCCGTAGGTGATGGTGGTGGTGCTCAGCGTGGGTTCGCCGATAGGAACGATCTTGTTCGTGGCGCTGACGTCGATGGTCAGGAAGAAGTCCTCGTAGTTGTCGGTTGTAACTTTAATCGTCACGGTGCCGATGCTGCCGGTGGTCTCCACCGGGTTGGCGTTGATGGGCAGGAACAGCTTGCCGTCCGCGACCTTCGCGCCGGTCTCCTTGTCATAGTAGCCCTGGCTCAGGTCGACCTCGCCCAGCGCATAGGACACGGCACCATAGGTGCCCGCGTCCAGGGCAGGCAGGGCGGGAATCTCCATCTCATAGGTGGCCGCATGGTTGTTGGAGACGGTCATTGTGCCGTGCTCCGCCTCAGGCGCGGCGGCCTTGGCAATGGTGTATTCCCCGGTCAGCGTGCCGGTGTAGTTTCCCTTGCCCGTCACGGTCAGCTTATAGCTGCCCACCTCGGTCTGCACGTTTCCGCGCACGTCGTAATCGTCCGCCGTCAGCGTCAGGCGGCCCGCCGTCACAGCGGCGACGCCCTTCGTCTGCGCCGCGCCGGTGTAGGCCAGCTGGGTCTCATCCAGGGCAAGCTCGGTGATCTCGCAGGGGTTCACCGTCACCGTGAACGGGACAGTTGCGCCCTCCTGATTATTTCCGCCCAGATATCTTACGGTCAAATTGTGCGTTCCAACGCCCAGGTCCGTGGTGAGCACATCAAGCCATGTGGAGCTTTCAACCGTCTTCGCCTCGCTGATCTGCTCTCCCTTCTCATTGAACACCGCGCACTGGTCCTCGGTGGGAGGTGTCATGGAGAAGGTCGCCGTGGGCTCTTCTCCAGTGGGGGCGAATTGGGCAAGAACGGTAATGCGCTGGTCGTAAGTGAAGGTATCTTTTTGATCAAAATAACCGGCGCTTATTCCAGTTTTCACCGACGCTGTTGTGCCCGATTGCCGCACGTTCACCTTAAAGCTGGGGCCGGTCAACACATACTCGTCCTTCTGGGTGGGGTGATACTTCACGCTCTTCACTGTGCATTGATAGGTCCCCGCGTCTGCACGATTCGTCAGGCAGGTATCGAAGGTGTATACAGCGCGCTTTCCGTCAGGGTCGATCTTCACTGAACTTCCATGTAGGGTGGTGCTCCATGTCTTTCCATCTTTATCCACAAATTCAAATTCAGCAGACAGATCGTTTTGACTAAGGGTGCCGCTCTTGGAGGCGAAAACCTCCAGCGTGATGATGCCCTTATCTTCCGCCCGGTACACAACGTTATAGCTGGAATCCATCTCGCCCAGCCGGATAGGAATTTCAGCGATGCGCACGCTTGTAAGCTCCTTGACGGTCAGGTCCGTGACCCATGCGCTGTTGAAACTATTCTTAAACTGCATACCCTCGGACAGTATGTCCTTCACGGTCATGCCCTCGACGGTCACCGTCAGGTTTTTGATCACACCGTCACCCACCGAATCGGTGAGCTTTGCGGCAGCACTGACCGTCAACTTCACCACATCTTTGCCGCACAGGTCCAAGGTGACCTTGGAAGAGATGGTCGCCGCATCGGTCACATCCGCCATCAGCTTGACTTCCGCGCCGTCCGCCGCCGCGTTCAGGGCGGTTTGCAGGGCGCTGTAATAAGCGGTCTCACCGTCCGCCGTCACCGTGGCCACCATCGCCAGCCCGCAGATGGTACACTGATTATTCTCCACAGTGGTGTGGGGGCACTCTTCGTTGCAGTATTTGCAGAAGCCGTTTTCGTACTCGTGCTGTTCACAGAGCACGACTTTTACGTTGGTGATGGTCGCGTTGCTGGACGTGATCTGTTCATTATAATACAAGGTGTGGTCCTGCGAAGTGCTCATGCTCTCGAACCGATAGCCCGGTTTCAGTATATCTCCCAAGCGGATAGAATTTACCGTCCAGGCTCCGCCTCCGAATTTGATTGTCTCAAAGGAGCCACCCGCAAGCTGGTACTTCTCGCTGATATTCTGGTAAGGGTATAGACTGAGTGTACCGACACGTCCCGCACAGCCGGGCTCCACGGTCACCTTCCGAGAGACTGCATCCAGCGTTTCAACACGTCCCTTAAATTCTGCTGGTAATACTACATTCGATGTTAATGTCCCATCCAGATGTGAACGCTCACTACCAAAGACAGTGACCGTTCCACTTTTGATCGTCAAATCACCGGAAAAACAATAATCCTTCAAATCAAGTGCTAAGGGTTTATTTTTATCAGCCGATACTCCTGTCTCGACGTCTCTCAGCAGGGTTATTGTAGTTGCATCCTTGTAAAGCACCTCCCTGACTGCATCTACAAGGCTATCATAGAAACACTGATTATCAGTCTTAAAGGCCATTTGATAGCCGCAGACAACGCATTGCCCATTGTCTTTATTTATCTCTTTGTGGCTGCAAGTAAAGCCGCAGGCGCAGGTGTTGCCTGTTGTGATGCTGTGCTTGTGGGCCACCACGGCCATGTTTTCGGCGGACGCGTTCGTGGTATAGACATCGGGCACATAGCCGTCGGTCAGCTTCACGCCGTTCTCCGCGTCATAAGTACACTGCACAAAGGCCGTGCCGTCGGGCAGGTATTCCGACAGGGTCTTGCCGCTGGGGACGCTCAGGCCATAGATCAGCGTCACGCCCTTGGCTAGGTTCAGGTCGCCGCTTTGCAGAAGGATGGCGGGGATGCAGTTCGAATTATTGAGAGGACTGCCCATAACGAGCATATCTTCTCCAAGGGTCAGACTTCCGCCCTCCACCACGATACCGTAGCTTGCGGTTCCGCCGCTGGACCCCTGATCGACGGTTCCGCTCTTCAGGGTCACGCTGCTGCTCTCCACCGTCAGGGGGGTATAGGCGGCGCTGGTACTGTTTGTGTCAGCATTCCACGTGTGTCCGTTCAAATCAATGGTGACCGTACCGCCACTGACGACGACGTTCTCGGCCACATTCTTCACCAGCCGGACCTCTATCTCCGTGTTGTTCGCGGCAGCGATGGCTTCGGCCAGGGTCTTAAATTGGGCATCGCCGACCTTGGCCACAGTATCCGCCGCCGCGACGTCGGGATTCACGGCGTTGCAGTAAGTACAGTTGGACTGCTCGTTGTTGTCCACAAAGCTGTGGGGGGTGCATTTCTCTACGGTGAGGGTGTCTTCCGTCCTCTGATCATATCTTAAAGATGCATATGCGATGCGGTTTCCGTTTTGTTCAAAGCAATATCCATCTTTAAGGCACGCAACGATATAATCTACGCCTGCTTTGATCCCCTCAAATATGCCGCCGCTAAACGTGGATTTTACGTCATTGTCTACAAAAATTGCCACTTCGCCGCTGCTATAGCTTTTAAACACACCGCCAGTAATAATGACCGTGCCGCCCATAACATTGCAGACCGTCGCTTTGGCATCTTGGTAAGCAGTGTTATTCTGCTTACCCGTATACTGATATGTCCCGCCGTTGACGGTCAGGGTGTTGGAACAGCTTCCGTTCTGATCTTCAAACACCCGCAGCCAGCCGTTGAGCTGGCCGCTATTATCGCCGCTGGAATCGTTCATGGTCAGCGACGCATTGGAGACAGTGTAATTATCGCCGCTTTTTGCGCCGATATCAAAGCTGCCGCTCAGGGTTTTGCCAGCCAGGTCGATGGTCAGGCTCTCCCCGTCACCGAGGGTGTAGACGTCCTCCTGGTCATTTTCGCCAAGGCTGGCGTTGGTCAGCAGCTTCACCGTGCCGCCGTTCTTCGCCGCGTCCAGGGCCTCTTTCAGCGTGGCATAGGACGTTTCGCCCACCTGGGCCACGGGCACGATCTCCTCGCCCTGCTCTTCGGCGTCCTGTTCCTCCAGGGTCACGTCCTGCTCCGCAGGGGTGGCCTGGGAGGTCACCTCTTGCGATGCGGGGGCGGGGTCCGGGTCCTGCTCCGCCCACGCTGTTGCGGGCAGCATACCCAGGCACAGGGCCAGGGTCAGGACGATGCTCAATGCTCTTTTTTTCATACGCACTCCTCCATTGATCTGAACGCACATTCCCGTAGGGATATCCCTACGGGACAAGGGGGCGCCCCCTTGTCGGCTGTCTCGGTTACAGCATTTACTTATATTATACCTGTCAAATTCAAAATGTAAATCGTTCCAAAGTATGAGACGGGCGGGGATTTTGGCTTGAAAATTGCCTTTATTTTCTATTTTAGATAAAATCAGGACTAGTACTCCTGATTCTCTGATCACGAAAAAGCAAGTTGGCGGACACAAGAAACCCCCGAAAGCCAAAATCGGCTTTCGGGGGGTGAACAAAATCTTTCTTGTTTTTATTTTTCCAGCAGCCAGTCGGTGAGATTTTTCACCCGGATGCCGTTATAGTTGCCCACCGTCAGGCGGTCAGCAGTCAGGACGATCTTTTCGTAATTGTCCCGGATCAGGGTCAGGGGGCGCAGCTTCCGCTGGAAGGTCTCCTCTGCGGTCATGTCCGCCGTCACCTGGTAATAGGTATACTCCCCCTGCTTCTCCGCCACAAAGTCCACCTCTGTGCTGCCCAGCCTGCCGATCATCACCTGATAGCCCCGGCGCAGCAATTCAAAATAGACGATGTTCTCCAGGGAGAAGCCCAGGTCATAGGTCCTGCGGGGCAGGATGTGGTTGCGCAGCCCCAGGTCCACGATATACAGCTTTCGGCTGGCCTTTAGCAACTGCTTGCCCACAATGTCAAAGCGCTCCGCCGGATAGAAGATGAAGGATTCCGTTAGCGCCTCCACATAGTCGTTTACCGTGTTGGGGGATATCTTTCTTCCGCTGGAGACCAGATAGTTGGTAATGCCGCGCACAGAGACAGGGCTGCCCACCACGCTGGCCAGATATTTGGCAATGGTCTTCAGCAGCGCAACGTCTGTGATCTTCCGCCTGCCGGGGTCACTCTCTTTGCGGGCCTGGCGGTCTTCAATGTCCTTGACGATTACCGTATTATAGATGCCCTCCAGATAGGTTTCCACCTTTTCCGTGGTCCGGTTCATCCTAGCTACATAGGGCAGCCCGCCGCTGCGCAGATACTCCGCAAAGCCCCGCTCCTCCTCCAGCCCCGTGACTGCCAGGAACTCCTTCAGGGACAGGGGCAGCATCCTGATCTCCACATAGCGCCCGGTCAGCAGGGTGGCCAAGTCGCCAGAGAGCATATAGGCGTTGGAGCCGGTGATATAGATATCCACATCCGGCTTGACATAGAGGCTGTCCACTACCTTTTCAAAGTCGGGGACCTTCTGTATTTCATCCAGGAAGATATAGGTGGTTTGTCCGGCCACCAGCCGCTGTTTCAAATAGGCATAGAGCTTTCGATAGTCCAGCAGTTCCTCGTATTCCAGCTCCTCAAAGTTCACGGACACAATCTGCTCCGCCGGGACGCCGCCGGCCTTCAGTCTGTCTTGATACTGTGATAGCAGGGTGGACTTACCGCAGCGCCGAATGCCCGTGACCACCTTGATGACCTGTTCCTCCCGCCACTGTTCCAGCTGGTCCAGATACTCTTTCCGCTCGACCAACGCCGTCACCTCCTAAAAGAAGTATTCTCATTATAGAATATAATATTCCAGCAGTCAATAAATGTTCCAAATTCGGAACAAAAATTTTTTGTTCAAAAATATATTCCGAAATCAGAATATATTTTTATGGAGACATAAGAAAACCCCGAAAGCCAAAGTCGACTTTCGGGGTTTGAACGTGCATTCTGAAAAAATCAGCGCTTGGAGAACTGGGGGGCGCGGCGGGCGGCCTTCAGGCCGTACTTCTTGCGCTCCTTCATTCTGGGGTCGCGGGTCAGCAGGCCGGCGGCCTTCAGGATGGGACGATACTCCTCGTTGACCAGCAGCAGAGCGCGGGCAACGCCGTGGCGGATAGCGCCGGCCTGGCCGGTGACGCCGCCGCCGGTGACGGTGGCAACGATGTCCACCTTGCCCAGCTGCTCAGTGGCGGCCAGGGGCTGACGGACCAGCAGCTTCAGGGTCTCCAGACCGAAGTAGTCGTCGATGTCACGGCCATTGATGGTGATGGCGCCGGTGCCGTTCTGGAACAGGTGGACGCGGGCCACGGAGGACTTCCGGCGGCCAGTGCCATAGAAATAAGGCTTCTTGCTCTTATACATGCTTCGTTACCTCCTCTTACTCGGCGGCCCAGACTTCGGGCTTCTGGGCGGCGTGCTCATGCTCGCCGCCGCGATAGATGTGCAGACGAGACAGGGAGTCTTTGGTGATGACGTTGCGGGGCATCATGCCGCGGACAGCCAGCTTCATGGCCAGCTCGGGCTTGCTCTGCATCAGGGTGCGATACTTGACCTCTTTCAGGCCGCCCACCCAGCCGGAGTGAGTGCGGTAATACTTCTGATCCAGCTTCTTGCCGGTCAGAACGGCCTTCTCGGCGTTGATGACGATGACAAAATCACCGCAGTCAGCGTGGGGGGTGTACTCGGGCTTGCGCTTGCCGCGCAGCAGGTCGGCAGCCAGGGCCGCGGTCTTGCCCAGGGGCTTGCCGGCGGCGTCCAGGACATACCACTTACGCACGATGTTCCCCTTGTTTGCCATAAACGTGGACATAGGTGAAACCTCCATTTTCCTATACTTTACTTTTATCTCAACCAATTCTGGTCGCTGATACAAAGACAGCGCCCCGACGCTGTACAATCGGAGCGTTTTGTATTATAGTACGATGGTGGCCGGGTGTCAACGGTCTTTTTGAGAAAAATTGATTTATCTCGATGAAATCTCTTATTTTCTCACTCTATCTCTTAATTTCTCTTGATATCTCGTTTTCAATTTTCATTTTTTGCTTTGTGTTTTTTTCGGAGGGCCCAGTTTTGGTCCGAAATTTTCTTACACAAAGGAGAGCGCCCATGAACAAGATCGTATCCCTGGTCCGCCGCTGCGTGGCCGACTATGACATGATACAGCCCGGTGACCGGGTGGCCGTAGGGGTGTCCGGGGGCAAGGACTCCCTCATCCTGCTCACCGCACTGGCAAAACTGCAGACCTTTTACCCCGTGCCCTTCACGGTGGAGGCATTCACCCTGGACATGGGCCACGCAGAGGGGCGCAAGGGGATGGACTTTACGCCTGTGGCCGACTATTGTCAACGTTTGGACGTACCCTATACCCTGCTGAAGAGCGACATCCATCACATGATTTTTGATGTCAAGAAGGAGAAGAACCCCTGCTCTCTGTGCGCCAAGCTCCGCCGTGGGGCCCTGCATCAGGCCATTCAGGAACGGGGCATTCGGAAGATCGCACTGGGCCACCACTATGACGACGCTGTGGAGACCTTTTATATGTCCCTCATCTTCGAGGGGCGGCTGTCCTGCTTTCAGCCCGTCACCTACCTCAGCCGCACCGACATCACCCAGATCCGCCCCCTGCTCTACTGCGGAGAAAATCTTGTCCGCCACACCGCCCAGCGCCTCCAGCTGCCCGTGGTCCACAATCCGTGTCCCGCTGACGGCTATACCAAGCGCCAGGAGATCAAGGACCTGATCTACGAACTCCAGGGCCGCTACCCCCACCTGAAAGAGCGCACCTTCGGCGCCATGCAAAGGCTGCCCCTTCCGGAGTGGGGAATTTTAAGAGAGAAGCCGGAATAACTGCAAAGACCGCCCTGCAAGGAACAGCTTGCCGGGCGGCCTTTTTATGTAGGACGATTTACTCGAAATGAACATCACCGTTTTTTTGCCTGTTTTCGCCTCTGCGAAAACTGCTGGGTGTTTTTCCTGTGGCCTTGCGGAAGCAGACGCAGAAGTGGCTGAAGCTGTGGAAGCCAACCGCTTCCGCAATGGCGGAGATGCTGCTGTCGCCGTCCTCCTCCAGCAGCTCCCTGGCCCGTTCCATGCGGCACTGGGACAGCAGGTCGGTGTAGGTCTTTCCATAGGTCTTTTTGAACTGCCGACAGAAATATGCCTCGCTGCATCCGCACAGCCTGGCCATGTCTCCAAGTGAGATGTCCTCGGCATAGAACTGCTCGATATAGGCGTGGGCGATGTTCATGCGGTTTCTGGAAAACCGCTCCCGCCCGTTGTCCTGCTGGATCATCCGCTTTAAAAATTCGGTGGTGCTCTCCTGGAGCTTGGCGATGGTCCCGGCCTGGAACACTTGCTGGATCATAATGACCAGCCGCTGAGACAGGTCGTTTGCGTCCATCCCCAGGCGGATGCAATACTGCATCACCTCTGACAGCACCAGCACCACATAGGAGCGGATGTAATTTTCGTCTGCCATGATGATGGACAGCCGCTGAAACAGGTGGTCCACATATTTCTGGCACAGCTCCGGCCTTCCGGCGCTGATGGCCACGGAAAACCGCTTTGCGATGGCCGCCACCTCGTTCTGGCGGACCACGTTTTCCGCCGCTTTCTTCTCCTGGGGGCGGAGCACCTGGGCATAGCCCACGGCGAAGGACCCGCTCAGGGCCTGAAAGGACTGCTCATAGGCCCGCCAGGCCAGGGCCTGGGACCTGCAATAGCGGCTCACGCCGATGGACACAGAGAAGGTGGTGTTGGCCATGATGTCGTCCCGCAGCATCTGCGCGCAGCAATAGGCATAGTCCTCCGCCGCCTGGGGCGCCATGTCCGCGCACTCCAGCAGCACCACCACCTTGTCCGTCCCGATGAGCGTGGCCGCCACCGAGGCCGGGTGCAGCCGCCCCAGGGCCTCCCGTGTATGATTGAGCAGGCTGCGCTTGAGCTGATACCGATAGGCGTTGTCCCGCTTCTGGCAGATGTTCCAGAAGTTATCAAAGATCATGGTCAGCACAAAGTGGGTGTTGCGGATGAAACCCAGCCGGTCCAGCACCGGCTGTATCCTGCGTATCCGCTCCGGGTGGTTATAGATCACGTTGTTCACATACTCCGAGGAAAAGATATCCCGATACACGTCCAGGTCAAAGCCCGGCAGGCCCGTGAGGTATGCGTTGATCTCCCGCTCCAGCCGCTCTGTCTCTCCACCCATGTTCCGCCCGCCCTTTCTTTTTCGGCCTTTTTTCGCCTCTATAACAGCAGTATACTTCCCCCTGTCAAGAATGTCAAAAAAACGAAAATTTAAGTCAAATCAAAATATAGGATATTTTGTCTCTTCAGCGTATCATATGGGCAAAGAAAGGCGTGGCAGCCACATCGCTTCTTATCATTCAAACTGACCAGACAACGCCGGATCATACCGGAGCATGGAGGTATCCTTATGTTTTACGAGCCTAAAAAGAACGACCACGGTCTGTCCAAAAACCCCTTCAAATCCTGCACGGTCCCCCGGGTCATCGGCTGGATCTCCACCAAGAATGAGGACGGGAGCGACAACCTGGCCCCCTACAGCCAGTTCACCAACCTGACCTTTGACCCCCCCATGGTCATTTTCGCCGCCAACCAGAATGTGTTCGGTGACCGGAAAAACACCGTGAAGAACATCGAACGCACCGGCGAGTTCGTCTATAACATGGTTTCTTACGATCTGAAGGACGCCATGAACGCCTCCTCTATTGCCAAGCTGCCCGAGGGCTATGCCGACAAATTTGAGTATTCCGGCGTGACCAAGGCCCCCAGCCAGCTCATCGACGTGGCCCGGGTGGCCGAGTCCCCCATCCAGTACGAGTGCAAATACGTCACCACCTTCCGCCTGCCCGCCAATGGCGGCATCTCCACCATCGACTGCATCGTGGGCGAGGTCATCGGCATCCACATCAAGGACGAGGTCTTCACCCCCGACGGAAAGGTGGACATCTGCAAGATCCGCCCCGTGGCCCGCCTGGGCTATTTCGACTATACCGTGGTGGAGAAATCCTTTGAGATGCCCGCCCCCCGCGTGTCCCCCAAGGACCAGGTGCTGGTGGACAAGGGTCTGGAGGGAAAGGTCTAAGTTTCGGCCTGATCTGCAATATCCCCGTACCTTTCAGCCATCCGTTTCCGGCCTCCCCAAAGCCGGAGGCCGGGACGGACGTTTATTCAAAGGGAGTGGAGAGAGTGAATAAAAATCGTACCTCCAGCATCGTCCAGTTCGTCCTGTTCAGCTTCATCGGCGTGTTCATGTTTTTCGCCCAGATCACCGTGGGCGACAGCCACGGTATCCCTATTGATATTTTGACCAACGCGATCATCAGCGGCCTGGGCCCCGCGGCCAATTATCTGGCCCTGCTGCTGGTGGTCCTGGGGGTGGCCTGGCCCTTTATCAAGAAGACCTGGAACCGCAGCGTCACCGACATCATCTTCACCTGCTTCAAAATTTTCGGCCTGGTGGCCGCAGTCATGGTCTGCTTTAACTTCGGGCCCGAGGTCATCCTCAATGCGGACAACGGCCCCTATCTGTTCAACAGCCTGGTCAAGCCCACCGCTCTGATGATCATCATCGGCGCGCCCCTGCTCTGCCTGCTGGTTAACTATGGCTTTGTGGACTTCATCGGCGTATTCGTCCGCCCCCTCACCCGGGTGTTGTGGAAGACCCCCGGCCGGTCCGCGGTGGATGCCGTCTCCTCCTTTGTGGGCAGCACCTCCATGGGCCTTCTGTTCACCAACCAGATGTATGTAAACAACAAATATAACGCCAAGGAGGCCAGCATCATCGCCACCGGCTTCACCACCGTGGCCATCTCCTTTATGGTCATCGTGGCCCGCACCCTGGACATCTCCGACTATTGGATGCTGTATTTCTTCGTCACCCTGCTGATCACCTTCCTGTGTACCTCCGTCACCTGCCGCATCTATCCTCTGAGCAAAAAGCCGGAGACCTATTACGACCCCGAGAAGGAGGGCGGCATTCAGGAGTCCAGCGAAGGCGGCATGTTCACCCGGGCCGTCAACGAGGCGGTCTCCGCCGTGGAATCCGCCGGAAACCTGCTGACCAACATGAAGAGCAGTCTTGTCAGCGGCATGAATCTGCTGCTGGAATTTGTCCCTCTGCTGATGGGCATTGGCCTGGCCGCCCTTGTCTTGGCTGCGACTACCCCGGTGTTCGAGTGGTTCGGCTATCTCTTCTATCCCTTCACCAAGCTGATGGGCGTGCCTGACGCGGCCCGTGCGGCCCAGGGTGTTGGCATGGGCCTGGCCGAGATGTTCCTGCCCGCCATCTTCTGCGTCAGCAGCGACCTTCAGACCCGGTTCTTCATCGCCATCATCTGCATCTCTCAGATCATCATGTTCTCCACCACCATCCCCATGGTCCTGGCCACCAAGATCCCCTTGACCGTAAAGGACATGGTCATCGTGTGGTTTGAACGTACCATTGTCGGCATCATCCTGGCCGCGATCGCTATGCACATTTTTATTGCGTGATACTTGCTATGATAAAATACATTCCCCATCCTGTTTTCGCAGGATGGGGAATGTGTCATTTTATCTATTCCAACCCCAAAAAGAAGTCGTCATAGGTACAGTCATAAATCTGTTTTAAGGCAATGAGCACGCTGGCGCGGATGTTCAGTTCCCCTGCCTCGTATTTCGCGTAGGTGGTGCGGCCAATGTCGCAGCCCATGCGCTGGAGCTGGACACACAACTTCTCCTGGGACAGGCCGTGCATTCCCCGCAGGCGGCGGAGATTATCGCCCATATTTCGGTCCCGCCGAATTTTTTGCTCCATCCCCTCACCACCATGCCAGATGTTTTGACCACTATTGGTTGCAACTACTGACATTTTATGCTATACTAAGCAAAAAGATTGTCCGTGATACTGGTCAATTTTTAAGGAGTCTAAACTGGATAGGGAGGAGCACTCATGGCTGATTATCAAAAAATGTACGCTGTCCTTTGTTGCGCAATAGACCAGGTGATTGACCCGTTGGAGTGCATCCCCTTAGCCTATTCTTCAGCAAATATTCTTCGTTCCGCCCTGCAAGAGGCGGAAGAAATTTATATTCAGACGTCGATATACTCTATAAAGTGATTTAGAGCATAAAAACACCCGGAAGTACAACGAAATCGCTGCACTTCCGGGCGCTTTTTATTTCTCACTGCACATGCACATGGTCGTTGATATGCTTCATGCAATAGCAGTAATAGCCGTTGCATTTGGAGCAGTAGCGGAACTCCATGTTGGGGTCGTCGGCGTCGGTGATGCCGCAGACGGCACATTTGTGGAGGTAGCCCTTGCGCTGCTGGATGTCCTTTTGGGCCTTTTTGAACTGGATGGTCTGGTGGCTGGTGCGATAGGCCATCCGCTCCCGGCTGCGGCCCAGCATGGCCATCGCGTCATCCCAAAAGAAGAGCAGATAGTTCACCACGGCCACCACGGGCATCAGCGCCCAGGCCCACAGGCCATACCGGGCGAATTTGCACATGTCATACGCAGACAGCGCCAGCTCGGCCCAGGCCAGCCACTTGGCCTTCAGGGGAATGATGCCCCACAGCAGGACCTGCATGTCCGGGTACAGACTGGCGATGGCGTAGAACATGGACAGGTTCGCATAGGTCATGGAGACGCTGCTGTTGAACACAAAGCCCAAAATCAGGTTCAGCACCACGCCGGTGAAATAGAACACGTTGAAGCGGGCGGTGCCCCAGCGGCGCTCCAGGGCCGTGCCCAAAAAGTAATAGAAATAGGTACCCATCACAAACCACAAAATGGTCAGGGGGCGGCTGGCGTCAAAGCTAGTCACGGGGATGAAAACAAAGCTAAGCAGCCGCCACACCTGGCCGTGGAGCACGGCGCTGGGGGAGAACATCAGGGCCCAGGTGGCGTAGCCCCGGGTGAAGATGTCCAGCACAAAGACGACGACGTTGCCGATGGCGATGTATTTCATCAGCTCTGAAAGGCCGAAGTTGGGGTGGTCATAGCAGAACCGGTCCAGCCAGCGGGAGATGGCTTTCATGGACATGCCTCCTCTTTCTTGTATAATATCACGATGCTGTAGGATGTTCTCCGCCCCCTGCGGGGGCGAGAACGCGTTCGTGTTCAGAAGACTTTAAAAAATATTCTACCCGCTTTCAGGGGGAAAGTCTATATCTAAACTGTGAATAATTCCGGCCCCAAAGCCTTTTTTTGCCCGGGGAAATGTGATAAGATAGTCCGGCAAGCATAAGCCGCCTGTTTTCGCGCGGCAGACTATATATTAAGGAGAATCCGCCATGAGTATCGTCAAAGACCCCAGTCTGGCCCCCTCCGGCCGCCAGAAGATCCAGTGGGTGCGGGACTTTATGCCCGCCCTGTCCGGCATTGAGGAGCGCTTCCGCCGGGAGAAGCCCTTTGCTGGGCTGACCATCGCCGTGTCCGTCCATCTGGAGGCCAAGACCGCCAACCTGGGCCTGGTGCTGCGGGAGGGCGGGGCCGACGTGCATCTCACCGGCTGCAACCCCCTGTCCACCCAGGACGATGTGGCCGCCGCCATGGCCGACCTGGGCGTGGACACTTACGGTGTCCACGGCGTCACCCCGGAGGAGTATGAAAACCTGCTGGTAGAGACGCTGAAGTGCCGCCCCCACCTGATCGTGGACGACGGCGGCGACCTCATCTCCCTGCTGGGGGGCAAGTGCGCCCAGTACGGGGACCGGCTCATCGCCGGGTGCGAGGAGACCACCACCGGCATCCACCGCCTGGTGGCCCGGGAGAAGGCGGGCATCCTGCCCTGCCCCATGATGGCGGTGAACGACGCCAAGGCCAAGCACTACTATGACAACAAATACGGCACCGGCCAATCCTCCTGGGACGCCATCATGCACACCACCAACCTGATGGTGGCGGGCAAGACGGTGGTGGTGGCCGGTTACGGCTGGTGCGGCAAGGGCATCGCCATGCGGGCCAAGGGCATGGGGGCCAACGTGATCGTCACCGAGGTGGACCCCTTCAAGGCTCTGGAGGCCACCATGGAGAACTTCCGGGTCATGCCCATGGACCAGGCCGCCCGCCTGGGCGACATCTTCGTCACCGCCACCGGCTGCAAGGACGTGATCGTCCGGCGGCACTTCGACGTCATGAAAGACAACGCCATCCTGTGCAACTCCGGCCACTTCGACTGCGAGGTGGACGTGGCCGCCCTGGCGGACATGGCCCAGGACAGCTTCCCCCGCCGGGCCAACATCCAGGGCTATCGCCTGGCCGATGGCCGCACCCTGAACGTGCTGGCGGAGGGCCGTCTGGTCAACCTGGCCGCGGGCAACGGCCACCCGGCGGAGATCATGGACATGTCCTTCGCCGTGCAGGCCCTGTCCCTGGAGTGGCTGGCCCGCCACCGGGACAGTCTGGAGAAGAAGGTCTATCAGGTGCCCGACGAGATCGACGACCAGATCGGCCGGGTGAAGCTGGCCGCCATGGGTCTGGCCATCGACCAGCTGACCCAGGAGCAGAAGGACTATCTGGCGGGCTGGGAAGCGTGATATAACATCATCGGCTTCGCCGCTGATTTGTTTGGAGGCAGACATGCACAACGAACTGACAAAAATGGACCTGAAAAAGATGCAGGAGGAGCTGGACTACCGCCGGATCACCCTGCGTCCCCAGCTGCTGGAGGAGGTCAAGGTGGCCCGCTCCTTCGGCGACCTGAGCGAAAACTTTGAGTATAAGGCGGCCAAGCGGGACAAAAACAAGAACGAGAGCCGCATCCGCTTTCTGGAGAATATGATCAAGACCGCCGTGGTCATCGAGGACCACTCCGGCGACGACACCGTGGGCCTTTACGACAAAGTGACGGTGTATCTGGAGGACGATGACGAGGAGGAGGTCTGGCAGGTGGTGACCACCGTCCGCCAGGACGTGCTCCACGGCCTCATCAGCAAGGAGTCCCCCATGGGCGCGGCCCTGATGGGAAAACGGGTAGGGGACCGCTTCCGGGTGCAGGTGAACAAGGACTATGGCTATTACGCCGTGGTCCGCGCCATCGAGAAGGGCCAGGATGACGGCAGCGCCCAGCTCAACCGCTACTAACGCCGCCTTACCTGGCGCAAGGATAAGATAAGACGATTTTTAGCCGATTTTTGCTAAGACACGGGACCCCCGCTGTGCTAAGATATGCAAATGTAAGTGAGCGTTTCTTCCCCCGCAGCTGGAAGGGCGGAGGAAGAGACCCAGAACCGAAATTTTAAAAATGGAAAGAGGATATTGCAATGGCGATTCAGAATATCTTTGTTGTCGGCGCCGGCCTGATGGGCAGCGGCATCGCTCAGAACGCGATCACCTGCGGCTTCGACGTGACCCTGAACGACAAGCAGCAGGCCGCCGTGGAGCGCGCCCAGATGAACATCCAGAAGTCTCTGGAGCGTGAGGTCAGCAAGGGCCGCATGACTCAGGAGGCCATGGACGAGGCCCTGACCCACCTGACCGTGGACAGCAGCATGGAGGGCGCCAAGAAGGCCGACCTGGTCATCGAGGCCATTTACGAGAACCTGGAGGCCAAGCAGGCCGTGTTCACCGAGCTGGAAGAGCTGTGCCCCATGAACACCATCTTCGCTTCCAACACCTCCTCCATCTCCCTGACCGCTCTGGCCTCCGCCACCAAGCGTCCCTCCCGTGTGGTCGGTATGCACTTCTTCTCCCCCGTGCCCAAGATGAAGCTGTGCGAGGTCATCTTCGGCCTGCTCACCGAGCAGGACGTTCTGGACAGCATCAAGGCCGTGGGCGAGCGCATGGGCAAGACCCTGATCCTGGCCGACGATAAGCCCGGCTTCATCGTCAACCGCGCCCTGCTGCCCATGCTGAACGAGGCCTGCGTGATCGTGGGCTCCTACATCGGTTCCGTTGAGGACATGGACAACGGCATGAAGCTGGGCTGCAACCACCCCATGGGTCCCCTGGAGCTGGCCGACATGGTGGGTCTGGACATCCTGCTGAACGTGATGAACGTCCTGTCCAAGGAGTATGGCGAGAAGTATCACCCCTCCCTGCTGCTGCGGAAGATGGTCACCGCCGGCTTCCTGGGCCGCAAGAGCGGCGCCGGTTTCTACATCTATGAGAACGGCAAGAAGGTGGGCGTCAACCCCGTGCTCCAGCAGGAGCACCACCTGGGCTGAGCGCTTCAGTCTGAAAACACACACAGGCCCGGCTCTGGAGACAGAGCCGGGCTTTTTACGTCTATACGAAAAAACCGCCAGGCCCGGGACGCGGGTCTGGCGGTCTTGCTGTTGTTATAAAAGCTCTTTAGAAGGGCAGGCCCAGGCCTCCGGTGAGCTTGGACATGGTCCCGGCGGCGTCCGCATCGGCGGAGCGCATGGCCTCGTTCACGGCGGCCACGATCATGTCCTGGAGCATCTCCACGTCCTCGGGGTCCACGGCCTCCGGGTCGATGACCAGGTTCTTCAGCTCGTGCTTGCCGTTCACCGTGGCGGACACCACGCCGCCGCCGGCCGCCGCCTGATACTCCTTCTCCTGGAGCTCCTGCTGCATCTTCATCATGTCCTGCTGCATCTTCTGGGCCTGCTTGAGCATGTTCATGTTCATGCCGCCGCCCATGCCGGGCATCCGGCCGCCAAAACCTTTCGCCATTTCGTTCAAACTCCTTTAAATATTGATTGTTCAGGTCGCTTGTGAAAGCTCACTGGATGGTCACGTTGTCAAACTGCTCCCCAAAGGCCAGCAGAGCATCCATGGCGTCCTCGGCGTCCTTCTGGGGCGGCTCCTCCTGTTTTTCAGCGGGCGCTGCGCTCTGGGCTGGGGCGGACACAGGCTCCTCCGGGGGCGGGGTGCCGCACACCACGCTGACCTGGGGGGCGCCGCCGAAGGAATCCGCCGCCGCCCGCTTCAGCCCCGCCAGCACGGCGGGCTTGTTCAGCATGGCCCGGGTGAATTCGCTGTCCGTCCACAGGGTCAGGCTGCCGTTTTTCCACACGCCGGTGACCTTTTGTGCATTGTTCAGATAGGGGTGCACCGTGGGCGGGACCTTTCCCTTCAGTCCCGCTGCGAAGGAGGGCCAGAAGGCCCGGTCTCCGTCGGGAGGGCCTCCTGCCGGGGCGCTCTGCTGCGGGGCGGGCTGGACCGTCGGACGGGCGGTGGGCCGGGGGGCAGGCCGGACGGGCTCCGGCTCGGGCACGTCGAACTCCCGCTCCATCTCCCCAGGGGCCGGGGGCTCCTCGGGCAGCGGGGGCCGCTCCTCCTCCCAGGGGGGGCGGTCCTCCTGGACCTGGGGGCTGGGCGCTGGCCGCGCCGCCTGGGGCCGGGCGGGACGGGGTGCCTGTCTTGGAACAGGCTGGGTCTGGACCTGCGTCTGGGGCTGGGCGGGGATGCCGCCCTGGGTCAGCCGCTCCTCCAGCCGGGCCACCCGGGCGGCCAGCCCGGTCAGGGACTGGTCCAGGCTCTCGTCGCACAGGCGGATGAGACACAGCTCGGTGTCCGTGCGGCGGTTGCCGCTGCGGGGCAGGTCGGCCAGGGCACTCTGGAGCACGGTGAGCGTCTGCAGCAGCCGCTGGGCGGTGAACTGTTCCCCCAGGGCGCGCATGGTGGCCTCGTCATAGCCGCCGGTGAGCAGGGATGCGCCCCCCTGGGGAGCCGTCTTCCGCAGCAGCAGGTCCCGGGCCAGGGCGGACAGCTCCCCCAGAACGGAGGCCACGTCCTTCCCCCCGGCATACAGGCGGGCCAGGGTATCTAAGGCGGCGGCGGTGTCCCGCCGGGCGATCTGGTCCATGAGGGCGGCGGTCTCCAGATTGCCCGCCAGGCCCAGCACGTCCAAGATCTCTTTCTCGTCCACTTTTGCCCGCCCGCCGGAGCACTGATCCAGCAGGGACAGGGCATCCCGCAGGCCGCCGTCGGCCAGTCGGGCCAGCAGGGCGGCCCCATCGGCGGTGAGGTCGATGCCCTCCTCCTGGGCCACATAGCCCAGCCGTTGGGCGATCTGCCCGGGCAGGATGCGCTTAAAGGCGAACTGCTGGCACCGGGAGCGGATGGTGGCCGGGACCTTGTGCAGCTCGGTGGTGGCCAGGATGAACATCAGGTGGGCGGGGGGCTCCTCCAGGATTTTCAGCAGGGCGTTGAAGGCGGGGGTGGACAGCATATGCACCTCGTCCACGATATACACCCGCTTGCGCACGGCGGCGGGGGTATACACCGCCTCGTCCCGCAGGGCCCGCACCTGGTCCACGCCGTTGTTGGAGGCGGCGTCCAGCTCCAGCACATCTAAAATCGAGCCGTTTTCGATGCCCAGGCAGGCGGGGCATTGGTTGCAGGGATTGCCGTTTTCCGGCTGCCGGCAGTTCACCGCCCGGGCCAGGATCTTGGCGCAGGTGGTCTTGCCCGTGCCCCGGGTGCCGGTGAACAGATAGGCGTGGGACAGCCGGTCCCCGGCCACCTGCTGCTTCAGGGTCTCGGTGATATGTTCCTGGCCCACCACATCGTCAAAGGTGCGGGGGCGCCACTTGCGGTATAGAGCCTGATACATTCTGTTTCCCCCCTGAAAGCGGATAAAAACGCGGCGCAGAGCGAGGCCGCACACCGGCCTTTGAAGCGTGGGATATGCCCGGTACCTGAACAGCCGGCTCAAGAACAGTGACCCCGCGGCACACGCGGCAGGCCGCTTAGTGCTGCTCGGTTCCCCGCCTGACACGGTTCACGGAGCCGCGTTGCGCGGGACCGGTCTATCATCGCTGCTTATTCAGGTCAAACGACACATCCACACGTCCGGGGGCCGGGATTCATCCCCGCTATAGCGGATTGCGGGTCTAGGGCACCGCTATCTCCCCGACTAGTGCGGCCTCGCTCCGCGCCGCAGCTCGGAACAAAGGTAGGTTATATTATACTATGGGTTTGAAAAATTATCAACTAGAAAATCATCCAGAATAAAATTTCTATATTTTCCCGGATTCTGTCATTGTGAGAATGTCCTGTTGCCACTTTCCCGTTTTTACGCTATGATATCCTCAACAAGACCAGAGGAAACAGCAGGAGGAACACGCATGAAGATCATGGCCATTGACTATGGCGATGCCCACACCGGGGTCGCTTTTTCCGACCCCACCGGTTTTTTGACCGGGACCACCACCACCATCCACAGCCGCAGCGCCGACGTAGTGCTGTCTGAGCTGGCCCGGCTGGTGCGGGAGCAGGGTGCGGAGGAGATCGTGATGGGCTTTCCCCGGAACATGGACGGCACCGAGGGGCCCCGGGCGGAGCTGTACCGGGCCTTCGCCGGCCGGGTGGAGGAGGCCACGGGCCTAAAGCCCGTCCTGTGGGACGAGCGGCGCACCACCGTGGATGCCCACCGCATTTTACAGCAGGCGGGCAAGAACGCCAAAAAGCGCAAGAAAACGGTAGACGCAGTAGCCGCGTCCCTCATTCTGGAGGGCTACCTGGACTATAAACGTCTACAAAAGTAACAACGGGAGGTATTATTATGCTGAAAGTTCACGTTAAGTATCATCTGAAGCCGGGCACCCAGGCCGATTTTCTGGCCGGGGTCACGGAGAAGACCCTGCAGGATGCCGTGCTGAACGAGGACGGCTGTCTGAAATATGAGTATATCCCCGCCGAGGGCGTCCCCGACCTGGTCCTGCTGGAGGAGGAGTGGACCAGTCTCCAGGCCCAGCAGACCCACCTGAAACAGCCCCACATGGCCCGCATCGCCGAGCTGAAGGACCGGTACATGGACCACATGGACCTGGACATGGAGGAGGTCTGACCCCCTCCGCCATAAGACCGACCCCAAACCGCCCCGAGCCGCTTAAGGCTCCGGGGCGGTTTTTTATATGGCGTCAGGACGGATACCGAAGCCGGAAGAAATGTGGTATATTGAACAATTTTGTAACAGATTGTCTACACGATTTTCGCCTTATTGACAACTTCACCGCAATCTGCAATAATGATTGAAAACAGAAGTACAAGCATTCTGATCAGAACAGGAGGTTTCTTATGAAAAAGATTTTGAAGATTTCCTTCCCGCTCGGACTCATTCTCTTGGTCACGGGCCTGTTGATCTTCCTTGTCTTCCTTTTTGCGTCTCTGCTCGGTTTTCTCATTGGCGGCTGGGCGCTTAATCCAGGTCAATTTCAATACATTTTCATCGAGTCCACCGGGTTGGCACCCCTTCTGGTTCTGAGCATCCTGATGTACCTGGTCGGCGCTGCCCTGATCCTCTACCACGCATATGACCGCCGCAGACCTAAGTCCGACCAGCCCCCGCAGGAAAGCTGATCGCCCCCCCTTCGTCCACCCATTCCCACCAAACTGGGGCCCCAACCTGACCGGGCTGGGGCCCTTTTGCTCTATGCTGAAAAAAGTTGAAAAAGACGCCCATTTTCGTAAGAAAATCGTTAAAAAAAGCGGAATGCAAGCAATACTTGCGCGAATGCAACACGGATGTAAACCGGATGTGGTTTACTTTCTCACAAATTTTGCTTAAACTGAACACAAGAATTAGGAGAAAACATGGAACTGAATGAAAAGCTGCTTTCTTTGCGAAAGAAGAACAAACTGACCCAGGCTCAAGTGTCCGAAACACTGGATGTCTCCCGCCAGGCCATCTCTAACTGGGAGACCGGGGCTGTACTCCCATCCACGGACAATTTGATTGCTCTGAGCCGACTGTATCAGGTCCCGGTTGACCATCTATTAAATGGTGATACAGACCCGATGCCAGTCCCCGTCACAGAAAAGGAGGTCGATAAGAAGGAAGAAGCTCCACCGGAACCGGCGAAGCCCACTACATATAGTAAATTAGATATGCTCAGAAAACACAGCGTAATTATCCTGCTCTATCTGCTCACCCTGTTCCTGGTCGTCTTGATCTCGGTCCTAGTCACATTATTCCTCACCCGAGAAAAAGAACCAGATGTGCTGGATGTGAGTGATCTGAACATCGAGTATGTCGACCCTGCTACTGTAGAGGACGGCAGCTTTTGGTGAAAACAAGAAACTAGAAAAGAGGTCTTATTATGAATGTGAAACCTGTCGCACTTACCCTGCTGTGCGTCGCCACTTTATACGGCGCACAGGTTCCCGCATCGGCGCTCTCCCAGGAAAGCACCAACATCATCCCAGCCAACAGCGTAATCGAAATTTCTGATTTGGAGTTTTACACTTCAGATTGGGACAATTATTCGGCCAGAGCTACCAACCGACTGGATTGGAGCATCTCTCCCAGCACTAACCACAAATGAACATCAAGAAGCTATCCAAAACAAAAACTGCGTTGCTCGTACTGGCAATCGGCCTTCTTTTGGCCGCAGGCGTGATAGTTTTCCGCTCAAAGGCTCCCTATCACGGCCCCTATGCCGACGTAGCATCTTTTGCCAGTGGGTATTATAACGCACTGATTCAAAAGGACTACGACACAGCGCTCGGTTTGCTACATCGTTCTCCTGATACCATGTTCGATGATGAGTTTCTTCTGACTGGTCTTCAAAACTCTCCGCCAATTTATTACCGGGTCAATTCAGTTAAAAAATTGTCCGATGGAATATTTGAGGTGGACGGGACTGGCGAATCGAATGATGGTCTTGGAAAACGGCAGGTCACAAACTACGTCATCGACTACCACTCAAAGCGTTCTTTTGTGATCCACTGGTCTGACGTTCCAAGTGAACTATATGACTTTGGAAAAATTATCAGAAAATAGCAAATTCGTTTTCAATCATTTAAAACAGAACATTTACAACACCAAACGCAACATAAGTAATACTTGCGGGGATGTAAGTAAATAACGCTTTACATCCCTGCGGGTCTTATGTTATGTTAAAGAAAAAGCTCTTGTCGGTCCCGCTTGCCGCCGCTATGACCTGCGCCATGTGTCTCTCTGTGGGTGCGGCGGAGGTGCCTGCCGATTCGAGTGAAGTAGATGTATATCATGGGGCCGAGGAAGGGGCAACTGCAAACTCTACGTTTTCAATTTGAAATTATTTCAATGTAAAACACGTTTTGAGGATATATCATCATGCGGATCATAAAGATTTTGCTGATAATCGTGGGGACCAGAATCATCTGGGTATCTATTTTTGGAAGAGACCCCAGTAATTTTGGTCAAAGTACATTGGCCGAATACATCATCGGCAGCTTGTACTATGTAACAGTTATCCTGTTATTGTATCTATTCCGGGATAAGAAAAAATGAAAGGAGCATTCACCATGAAAACCCGAAAGATTTTGTCCGCTCTGTTAGCCGCCGCCATGACCTGCGCCATGTGTCTCTCTGCGGGTGCGGCGGATGTGTCTCCTTGTATCTATGACCTGGAGAAGGAGTCCACCCACAAGACTGTTTCGGCGGGCAGTTGCTCCTATGACTGCTATACCACGCTGTACTACGGCAACGCCAGTAAGGGCTGCCTGTGGGCGGTGGAGAAGAACCAGAAGGACGCCCAGGCGGCGCTGAAGACCTATCTCTATGAGAACGATAATCTGGTGGAGGAGGCCGGCTGGTCCACCAGCAGCTCCTACATCCACCTGCTGGATACCAAAAAGCGCGCCGTGTCCGGCGACATCCGGGTGGAGGGCGACTATCGCTTCTATCACGACAACGGCGACTATACCGCCGGCTCCGCCCCTGTGGTCCGCTACAGCACCTCCCGCTCCGCAGCCGAGCGCATGGCCGTCACCAGCTATCCCACCAACGCCAAGGGCGAGACCTATGGCTCCTATCTGGACCGGAACACCGTGGGCCAGGCCCCTGACCTGATCGCCGCCATGGGTGAGAACGGCGTGGAGGGCTATATCCGTCTGAACGACATCGCCCCCGAGCTGTTCACCCTGGAGGAGATCCGCCAGTATCAGGCCCAGGTGGATGCAAACCCCGTTATCCCCCTGTACGACCTGGACGGCAAGGTCATCGGCTCCTTCGTCCGGGGCACCACCCAGGACCTGGCTGCTCCCGACCCCGTGATCGTCCAGAAGCTGGAGGAGATGACCGGCGGCAAGTCCGCTGACTTCCTGCCCAGCGCCCAGCCTATCCCCGTCAAGCACGACTACCCCACCACCGCCAACGGCGAGAGCTATGGCTCCTATCTGGACCGGGACAAGTACGGCTATCCTCCCCAGCTGATCGCGGTCATTGGCGACAACGACCAGAGCGGCTATGTCCGCCTGTCTGACTTCCGGGCCGCCAACCGCCCCGCCAACGTGGTCTGGGATGTGTATGACCTCAAGGGCAACGTGATCGACACCTTCAGCCACTAATTTCGAGATAAAAAAATGAAAGAACGCCCAGTTGGCACCAACGACCTATCTCTATCAGAACGACAGTCCGGCGGGCCGCTTCCTTGGAAGAAGCGGCCCGCTCTGTTATGCCTGTTCGATTTTCTCAAAGGCGATCCTGGGCGTTCCGTCGTGGGCCTTGATGATGCCGCAGTAGACAAAGCCGAATTTTTCAATGGCCCGCCGCATGGGCTTGTTGTCGGCGTGGGTGTCGATGCGCAGGTGGCCGCACCGGTCCATGCACCAATGAAAAATTTCCCCGGTGAGTCCGTGGGCCTCCCCCCGGCTGGCCACCCGGTGGATGGTGCAGTAGGGCCCGTCGCTCAGCCAGGCCCCGTCGATCTCGCCGTAGGTGGGGTCCTCGCCCGGGAGGAAGGAGAACACCGCCTGCACCCGTCCCTCCCGCTCCAGCACATAAAAGTTTCCCTCCGCCATGTCCCGCCGGATCACCGCCGGGTCGGGATTTTTGTCCCCCCACTGGGTGGGGTTGCCCGCCTGACGCATAAAGCTGCGGGCAATGGTATAGATGTCTGTGATGTCCTGCCAATCGGCCTGCTGTGCCCCTCGGATCATAGTATCAGGTTCCTTTCCTCTCTCGCAATATCGTTTTCCCCATTATAGCGGTCTTTTCACCCATACGCAAGCACGACGGTGCTCGGCTGCCCCTATTCCGGCAGAAGCATCCCCAGACCCTGTAGCTTTTCAGCTGATCCACGCACCACCGTTGACGGTGTACTCCCCCCACAGACCATCGTCGTTCTGAACGGCAACGCACTGGGAAAGGCCATAGGCACCCAGCGCACTGCGCCACTTGTCGGCATGGAAGCTGACGGTATCTTTCCCTTTGTCCTGCCCCAGGGGCGGCTCAGCCTCCCCCTCCGGGTCATCGGTCTCGGCGATGGTGAAAAGGATGCCGTCCTCCCAAGCGGGGAAATCGTCCTCCTCATCAAGGCCGCTGATGTACCCCTCCTGACACAGCTGCTCATAGCTCAACTCCATGGGCTGGGCCTTGTGAGACCAGGCAAAGCTCCACGCCACTGCGCTGCGCTCGGCAGGTGTGAGGGAGGTCGCCGTCAGGTCCACGCTGATATACTCCGCTACATGGTTCAGTCCCTCGTCCTTTTCCCATAGGTCCCCCAGGACACGGAGATAGAGTCCGCATCGGTCGTCAAATTCATCTGGCAGGAAGGTGATGCCGGTGACCTCGCCGAACTGTGCGGGATAGGTCTCCATTATGCCGCCGGAGAAGGCGACCCGGATCATCGCCCCGGCGGAGAGCTGGCCGTCGGCCAACAGCGTGCCCCCCTCCGTCTCCTTGCGGTACAGGGGAACAGAGCTGGCATCCAGCGTATAGATATCGGGGTGGTCGCCGTCCACGTCTGCAAGCAGCAGCTGATTCTCGCCATCCACCGCAACCACCCGGCAGCGCATGACCGTATCCTCTTCTGGGGATATAGCGTCCACGCCACCCTCCGTTGCGGACAAGTGGGGCATTTTCTCTGAACAGCCCGCAAGCAGGGTGCAGAGCAGCGCAGCGGCAAGGAACAATGAACTGCCTTGTTTCATGGGAATTCCTCCTTCGATCTTATCTATCCCTATCCCGTTAGACGTTCGGCGGGGAGGTTTTGTTCCCGATCATCTCCCGGTCCTGTCTTTCGCCCATTCGCAGACACAAGCGCTTTACCCGACGTGTTCCTTGTGATATACTGTAGCATGATATATTATCTGCAATAAAGGAGGACCTCAACATGGACCTTGCAGAACATAAAGTCTCCGGCAAGACGATCTTCAACGGCAAGATCGTCCGTCTGGATGTAGACCAGGCCCGGCTGCCCGACGGGAGCATCGCCACCCGGGAGGTGGTCTATCATCCCGGCGGGGTGGCCATTCTGGCCCTGGATGAACAGAACAACGTGTCTTTGGTGCGCCAGTTCCGCTATCCCTTCGGAAAGCTGCTGCTGGAGCTGCCTGCGGGCAAGCTGGACCACGGGACGGAGGAGGACCCCCTGGTGGGGGCCAAGCGGGAACTGAGCGAGGAGGCCGGACTGGAGGCCGCCCACTGGACCTATCTGGGCTGCATTCTGGCCTCCCCCGGCTTTTCCAGCGAGGTGCTGCACATGTACCTGGCCCGCCAGCTGACCCCCACCCCCCGACACCCGGACGAGGACGAGTTTCTGGACGTGCTCACCATGCCCTTTGACGAACTGTTCACCCAGGTGATGGACGGCACCGTCACCGATGCCAAGACGGTGGCCACGGTTTTAAAGACGAAATATCTGCTGGGTCTGTGACCCGGCCCCATCAACAAAGGAGGAAGTCTGTGGCAAAGACCATTCTCATCGTGGAGGACGAACAGAACATCGTGGACATTCTGTCCTTCAATCTCAGCCGGGAGGGCTATCAGACCCTGGAGGCCCTGGACGGCCCCACCGGCCTTCAGCTGGCCCTGGAGCAGAACCCCGACCTCATTCTGCTGGACCTGATGCTGCCCGGAATGGACGGCTTTGAGGTGTGCCGCCGGGTGCGGGAGAGCGGCTCCTCCACCCCCATTCTCATGCTCACCGCCCGAGAGGAGGAGGCCGACAAGGTCCTGGGGCTGGAGCTGGGGGCGGACGACTATATCACCAAGCCCTTCTCCGTGCGGGAGCTGCTGGCCCGGGTGAAGGCCAACATCCGCCGGGTGTCCATGGCTGCCAGCGTCAGCCAGGACGCCGCCCCCGCTTCCAAGCCCGACGGGGACACCCTGCGCCTGGGCCGGGTGACCATTGACCGCTCCCGGGCCACCGTGAGCAAGGACGGCCAGCCCCTGGACCTGACCCAGCGGGAATATGACCTCATCTGCTTTTTGGCCGCCCAGCCCGGAAAGGTGTTCTCCCGGGAGGCCCTGATGGAGCACGTTTGGAATTACGAGGGCTATGTGGGCGACGTGCGGGCCGTGGACGTGGCCGTCCGCCGTCTGCGGGAAAAAATTGAAGACGACCCCGCCTCCCCCCGGTTCATCGTGACCAAGCGGGGCATGGGCTATTTCTTCGCCGGATGAGCGGCCAGAGCGCCGGGACCGCGGCCAAGGCCGCCGTGGAGCATCCCGTGAAAAAGGGGGCAGGCGCCATGGGCAGCGTCCACATGAAGCTGGTGATGATCATGGTGCTGCTTATCGTCTGTCTGATGACGGTGGTGGGCGCCTTTCTCATCAACTCTGTCAGCGCCTTTTATCTGGAGGACTTCTATTCCCAGATCGCCCAGGTCTTTCTGGACGAGGAGCTGTGCCGTGACCTGACCACCAAGGTCGACGGCGAGGAGGACGGAGCCGCCAAGCTGAACGAGATCCTGAAAGCCTATGCCGGTGAGCTGGGCGTGGATGGCCGCAACCGCAAGCTGTATATCCTGGACAGCAACGGCCAGTGCCGGGTCCGTCCCGCCGGGGACACCGCCCCCCTTCAATACACCAGCAACCTGACCTTTGCCCTGACCACCGGGCTGGAGACGGGGGAGTCCGGGGACGAGAGCAACCTGGCCGTGGACTATATGGACGTGGCCATCCCCATCCACCGGGGGGATGACGGCTATGTCATCTATATCCTGGACAACAAGACCACCGCCAACGACCTGACCGACCAGATGTTCCTGCTCATCATGGAGGCCCTGGTCTTCGGCCTGGTCATCACCGTGCTGCTCACCTTCCCCCTGTCCAGCACCATGGTCACCCCCATCCGCCGCCTGACGGAGGGCTCTATGCGGGTGGCTCGGGGGGACTTCTCCCATAAGATCGAGGTGGCCTCTCAGGACGAGATCGGCGTGCTGACCGATACGTTCAACGACATGGCCGGGCAGCTTCAGGACACCCTGCGCCAGGTGGAGAACGAGCGCAACAAGCTGGACACCCTGTTCCTCCACATGACCGACGGCGTGGTGGCCTTCTCCCGCCAGGGGCAGGTCATCCACTCCAACCCCGCCGCCGCCCGGATGCTCCACCAGAGCATCGACGGGACCACCGCCTATGGCCAGCTCTTCGGGGAGGACGCCCCCCTGGAGCAGGTGCTGGCCGCCCCCGACCACCTGGAGGCGGAGCGCCAGGTGCAGGACAGCTATCTCCAGCTGCTCATGGCCCCCTTTGACCGGGGCCGGGAGGGGGGCGGCGTGCTGGTGGTCATTCACGACGTGACCGAGCAGCGCAAGAGCCAAGAGCTTCAGCGGGAGTTCGTGGCCAACGTCTCTCACGAGCTGCGCACCCCCCTGACCAACATCCGCTCCTATGCCGAGACCATCTCCGACAGCGTGGGCGACCTGCCCCCGGACATGGAGAAGAAGTTCCTGGGGGTCATCCTCAACGAGACCGACCGCATGACCCACATCGTCCAGGACCTGCTCACCCTGTCCCGGTTCGACTCGGGCAAGGACGAGCTGAAGCTCACCCGCTTCTCCTTTGCCGAGGCGGTGCAGAGCCTTTACCACGCGGTGTATATGGAGGCCCGCCGCCATAACCACGAGCTGAAGCTGGACCTGGAGCCCGACCTGCCCGCCATTGTGGCGGACCGGGAGCGCATCGTCCAGGTGATGATGAACGTGGTGTCCAACGCCATCAAATACACCCCCGACGGGGGCCACATCGCCATCTCCGCCGGACGGCGGGGGGACCTGGTGTGGATGGTGGTGGACGACGACGGCATCGGTATCCCCGCCCAGGACCGCCCCCGCATCTTCGAGCGGTTCTATCGGGTGGACAAGGCCCGCTCCCGCCAGTCCGGGGGCACGGGCCTGGGGCTGTCCATCGCCAAAGAGATCGTGGCCCTGCACCAGGGCTCCCTGCGCATCCTGGACAAGGAGGGCCCCGGCCTTGCCGTCTGCCTGGAGCTGAAGATCGAGGGACCGGGCCATGAGTAACATGGGAAATAACATGGAACATAACACCGCCAAAAAGCGCCGGGCCATCGAGCTGGGCAAGGACCTTCTCATTCTGCTGCTGTGCTGCTCCGCCCTTCTGCTGGCCATCCGGGGACAGCTGTTCTCCTCCGCCCCCCGGCTGTTCGGGGGCCAGGACAGCCGCCAGACCGGCACGGCGGAGCCCGCTGTGGGTGTCCAGGCCGACGCCGCCTGCCCCCTGCGCCTGGCGGTGAATCTCACAGGCGCCAATGGGGAGACCGCCCGGCTGGGGCTTCAGGATGACGCCGCCTGTCAGGCCCTGTTCCAGCAGCTGGCCGCCCCCCTGGCCGAGGCCCTGTCCGCCGCAGATGCGCCGGAACAGATCTCCCGCCAGCAGTGGGAGCAGGCCCTGTCCGCCGCCCCCGGGGTGGTGCTGGACTTTCAAAGCCCCATGCCCCTGCCCGTGCTGGTCCACTGGCTGGCCGGGGAGGACGCGGGGCTCACCGCCCAGACCCGTCGACTGGCCCTGTATGTCCAGGGGGACGGACTGGCCCTGTGCTGGCGGGACGAGAGCTCCGGGGACTATTTCCGCGCCCGCGCCCAGGGGGTGAACACCCGGGCCCTCACCGACGCTCTCAGCGGCCTTGCCCCCAACGGGGCGCAGTTTGCCTTTGAAAACCCGGACTATGACCGTCTGGACCCGGACACCCTGATCCTGCCCCAGACCACGTCCATGCCCGTCTACTCCGTATCCGACCCCATGGGGGATGGACGGGACTCCCTGGAGACCCTGATGGGCTATCTGAACATCTCCGCCGACGCCAGCAACTTCTATTCCGCGGGCAGCGAGCAGGTGGCCCGCAGCGAGAGCGACTCTCTGCGCCTGTCCCAGTCGGGCTTTGCGATCTACGAGGCGGGAGAGGCCCGCTCCGGCCGTTTTCCTGTCCCCGTCCGCGGGGACCAGACCACCCTGGCCGACTGGGTGGAGGCCTGCCGCCGTCTGGCCGCCGCCACCGCGGGGCTGCAATGCGGCCAGGCCCGGCTGTATCTGTCCGGGATCACCCAGGGGGAGGACAGCCTGGAGGTCTGCTTTGACTACAGTCTCAGCGGCGCGCCGGTGCAGCTGTCCTCCGGCCACGCGGCCCGGTTCTGGGTCAGCCAGGGCCAGATCGTCAAATTCGAACTGAGCTTCCGCAGCTATGCCAAACAGGAGAGCACTGCCGCCCTGCTGCCCCCCCGGCAGGCCGCCGCCGCCCTGGCCGCCGAGCATCCGGGCCATGAGCTGCTGCTGGTCTATGGTGACACGGGCAGCGACGCCGTGTCCGCCGACTGGGCCGCCGCTGGAATTACCGCGCAAAAGGAGGGCTGAGCATGGAGTGGCCAAAGCTGAAAAACATCATTCTGGCCATTCTGGCCATGACCAACCTGTGTCTGTTCTTCTTTGTGGCCCACCGGGAGTGGCAGCAGTATCACTTTCAGAACCAGGCCCGCAGCGACGCGGTGGCCTTTCTGGCCAGCCGCAGCATCACCGTGGACCCGGACATTCTCCCCCGGGACCGGGATGCCCTGCCCCCCCTGACGGTGGTGCGGGACTTAGATCAGGAGGCCAGGCTGGCCGCCCGGCTGCTGGGCAGCGACGTCCAGCGCCAGGTCTCCGGCGGCGCGGTGTACCGCTACTCCGGCGCAAAGGGGACCATCCAGTTCCACAACGACGGGTCCTTTTCCGCCCGCTTTGCCCAGGGGGCCTTTCCCGCCGGCAGCGACCCCGCCGCCAGCGCCGCCACCCTGCTGGAGCGGCTGGACTTTACCGGGGAGCTGATGGAGCGCACCGACGCCTCCCTCACCTTCCGCCAGAGCTGGCAGGGCGTCCCCCTGTTTTTCAACCAGGTGACCCTGACGGTGCAGGACGGCTTTTTCACCGCCATCACCTCCGGCCAGCGGCTCAGCGGCGACCCGGCGGAGGACGCCGCCCGCCAGGCCATCACCCCCGCCTCCGCCCTCATCCAGCTGCTCCACGGCATCAACGAGCTGGGTGACGTGTGCAGCCGCATCGACGGCATCCAGCCCGGCTATGCCGCCCGCTCCGCCCTCACCGGCGTCACCCAGCTCACCCCCGTGTGGCAGGTGAATACCGACACGGTGGTGTATCAGCTGGACCTGGTCTCCGGCGCAGTCACGCGCCTGAGCGAGTGAAACGTGACGAGAAAGGATCGTGAAGCCTGTGTTTGACGCAAACAGCCCCATCGGCGTTCTGGATTCGGGCATCGGCGGCTTCAGCGTGGCCCGGGCGGTGCAGCGGCTGCTGCCCGCCGAGCAGCTGATCTATTTTGGCGACGGCGCCCACATCCCCTATGGCAACCACCCCGAGGACAAGATCGTGGCCATGGCCCGGTATATGTTCTCTTTTCTGGAGCAGCGCAGGGTAAAGGCTCTGCTGGTGGCCTGCAACACCATCTCCTGCGTCATTGACCGGTGTGCCGACGCGGTGTCCTGCCCCACCTTCAACGCCGTGCAGGCGGGGGCGGACGCCGTCTCCCGGCTGGACGTGGACCGGGTGGGGGTCATCTCCACCGTGTTCACCCACAACTCCCGGTGCTATCCCCAGCGCATCCTGGCCCAAAGCCCCAAAAAGCTGGTGGTGCTCAGCTGCGGCTGCCCCGACCTGGCCCGGCTGGTGGAGCACAATCTGGGCGACCCCGGCGGCATGGCGGCGGTGGAGGCCGACCTGCACCAGGAGCTGGACCACATGGTCTATGACGACCATATCCAGTGCTGCGTGCTGGGCTGCACCCACTATCCCCTGGTGTCTGACACCATTGAAAAGCTCTATCCCGGCCTGCCCCTTATCGACCCGGCCCAGCAGATGGCCCAGGAGCTGAAAGCCTATCTCACCCGGACAAATCTGCTGCGGGACGAAAATCTGCCCGGGCGGCTGGACGTGTTCACCACGGGCGACGTGGACGAATACGCCCTGCGGGCCCGCCAGGTGGGCCTGGACCCGGTGAGCTCCGTGTCCTATCACCCGCCCATGGCTCTGGACTGACCACACGAAAGAACGAGGTATGATAATATGGAAGATTTGACCTTCGCCGTGCCCACCCTGTTCGGCCTGGAGGGCCTGTGCGCCGACGAGATGCGCCGGTTGAACCTGCCCCAGGTGCGGGCGGAGAATGGCCGGGTGCTGTGCAGCGGCACCTGGGCCGACCTGCCCCGGCTGAATCTGAACCTGCGCACCGGCGAGCGGGTGCTGATCGTGCTGGGCACCTTCCCCGCCGGGGACTTCGAGGCCCTGTTCCAGGGGACCCGGGCCCTGCCCTGGGAGCGGTTCATCCCCAAGGGGGGCCAGTTCCCCGTGAAGGGGCACTGCCTGAATTCCGCCCTCCACTCCGTCCCCTCCTGCCAGGCCATTGTGAAAAAGGCGGTGGCCGCCCGGCTGGGGGCCAAATACGGCCTGAACACCCTGCCGGAGACGGGGGCCCTGTACCAGATCCAGTTTGCCATTATGAAGGACACCGCCACCCTGATGCTGGACACCAGCGGCTCCGGCCTCTATAAGCGGGGCTATCGGGCCCATGGGGTGGACGCCCCCCTGCGGGAGACCCTGGCCGCCGCCATGGTCATCCTGTCCCGCTATCGGGGCCGGGACCCCCTGTGCGACCCCTTCTGCGGCTCGGGCACCATCCCCATCGAGGCCGCTTTGATCGCCAAGAACCGCGCCCCGGGCCTGAACCGCACCTTCTCCGCCCAGAAGTGGGCCTGTGTGGACAAAAAGCTGTGGCTGGAGGCCGCTGACGAGGCCATGGACAAGGAATTTGACGGCGACTATGAGATCTGGGGCGGCGACCTGGACCCCCAGGCGGTGGAGCTGGCCCGGCACAACGCCCAGCTGGCCGAGGTGGATGATCTGGTCCGCTTTGAGCAGGCCGACGCCCGCACCTTCCACTGGGGCGGGCTCTATGGCCGGGTAGTCACCAACCCCCCCTATGGCGAGCGCATCATGGAGCGGCGGGAGGCCGAGGACCTCTATCGCGCCTTCGGCAAGGCCTGGGCCAAGTTCCCCGACCGGTGGCAGCTGTTTCTGCTCTCCTCCCACACAGAGTTCGAGCGGACCTTCGGCCGCCCGGCGGACAAAAAGCGCAAGCTGTACAACGGTATGCTCAAGTGCGACCTGTTCATGTATCTGGGGGAGCAGAAAAAGCGATAAGTTTAGCACTCACGCCGTTCATTTGTGAACAGAACGTAAATTCAAGAAAAATCAGCCCCGATTTTTTCAAATTAGGGGTTGATTTTTTTGCATGAAACGGTTATTATCATAGTTGTGGTTGGCACTCAGGCAAAAAGAGTGCTAAACCCCTCAGGAGACGCCTTACCGGCGGCCCTGTTTTGATTTTGTTGATACCAATATCTATCATATAAGGAGGAGACCCATTATGAAACTCAAACCTTTGGCTGACCGCGTGATCGTCAAGCTGGTAGAGGCGGAGGAGACCACCAAGGGCGGCATCATCCTGGCCGGAGCCGCCAAGGAGAAGCCTGAAGTGGCCGAGGTCCTGGCTGTCGGTCCCGGCGGCATGGTGGACGGCAAGGAGGTCATCATGACCGTGAAGGTGGGCGACAAGGTCATCACCAGCAAGTATGCCGGCACCCAGGTCAAGCTGGACGGCGAGGAAGTCACCATCGTCCGCCAGAACGACATCCTGGCCATCGTGGAGTAAGCTCCCCACACAACAAATTTTCAGGCGCTTTGAAAACGCCTTGATATCTATCTCATTTATTGGAGGTTATGCTTTATGGCTAAAATCATTTGCTACGGCGAAGAGGCCCGCAAGGCCCTGGAGAAGGGCGTCAACCAGCTGGCCGACACCGTGAAGATCACCATGGGTCCCAAGGGCCGCAACGTGGTGCTGGAGAAGAAGTTCGGTGCCCCCCTCATCACCAACGACGGCGTGACCATCGCCAAGGAGATCGAGCTGGAGGACCCCTTTGAGAACATGGGCGCTCAGCTGGTGAAGGAGGTCTCCACCAAGACCAACGACGTGGCTGGCGACGGCACCACCACCGCCACCCTGCTGGCCCAGGCCATCGTCCGCGAGGGTCTGAAGAACCTGGCCGCGGGCGCCAACCCCATGGTCATGAAGAAGGGCATCGCCAAGGCCACCGCCACCGCCATTGAGGCCGTGAAGGCCAACAGCCAGAAGGTCAACGGCAGCGCTGACATCGCCCGCGTGGGCGCCGTCTCCTCCGGCGACGAGGGCATCGGCCAGCTGATCGCCGAGGCCATGGAGAAGGTGGGCCACGACGGTGTCATCACCATCGAGGAGTCCAAGACCGCCGAGACCTATTCCGAGGTGGTCGAGGGCATGCAGTTTGACCGGGGCTATATCACCCCCTATATGGTCACCGACACCGAGAAGATGGAGGCCAACCTGGACGACGCCCTCATCCTCATCACCGACAAGAAGATCTCCAACATCCAGGAGCTGCTGCCCCTGCTGGAGCAGGTGGTGAAGACCGGCAAGAAGCTGCTGATCATCGCCGAGGACGTGGAGGGCGACGCCCTGTCCACCCTGATCGTCAACCGTCTGCGCGGCACCCTGAACGTGGTGTGCGTCAAGGCCCCCGGCTTTGGTGACCGCCGCAAGGAGATGCTCCAGGATATCGCCATTCTCACCGGCGGCACCGTCATCTCCGCCGACGTGGGTCTGGACCTGAAGGAGGCTCAGCTGGATATGCTGGGTCAGGCCCGCCAGATCAACGTGACCAAGGAGAACACCACCATCGTCAACGGCGCCGGTGATTCCGAGGCCATCAAGGCCCGCGTGGCTCAGATCAAGAGCCAGATTGAGACCACCACCTCTGACTATGACCGTGAGAAGCTGATGGAGCGCCTGGCCAAGCTGGCCGGTGGCGTGGCCGTCATCAAGGTGGGCGCTGCCACCGAGGTGGAGATGAAGGAGAAGAAGCTGCGCATCGAGGACGCCCTGAACGCCACCCGCGCCGCTGTGGAAGAGGGCATCGTGGCCGGCGGCGGCACCGCCTATCTGAACGCCATCCCCGCTGTGGAGAAGCTGTACGCCGAGACCGAGGGCGACGAGAAGACCGGCGTGCAGATCATCGCCCGGGCCCTGACCGCCCCCATGAAGCAGATCGCCGCCAACGCCGGTATCGACGGCTCCGTGGTCCTGGAGAAGATCCGCGAGTCCGGCAAGGTGGGCTATGGCTTCGACGCCTATAACGAGGTGTACTGCGACATGATCCCCGCCGGTATCGTGGACCCCACCAAAGTGACCCGCTCCGCTCTGGAGAATGCCGCTTCCATCGCCAGCACCCTGCTGACCACCGAGTCTCTGGTGGCCGACAAGCCCCAGCCCGCCGCTCCCGCGGCCCCCGCTGCCCCTGACATGGGCGGCATGTACTAAGCCGATAAATCGCCGAAATATCGTAAAAGCCAGCGTCTGCAATATGCAGGCGCTGGCTTTTTGCTTTTCAGCGTGCAGACGCGGTCAGCCGGGAAAGGGCGTATCCGGCATAAAGTCCCGCGCCCAGGGTCAGCGCTTTCTCGTCCACATCAAAATCTTCGCTGTGGAGCGAACTGAGCGTGTTGGGGAGGGCCGGGTTTCCGCTGCCCAGATAGGCGTATGCGCCGGGGGTGTGGAGCAGATACTCCGCAAAGTTATCCCCGCACAGGGAGAGGCTCCGGTCTGTGATGACCCTGACGCCCTCCCCCAGCAGCTTCGCGGCGGCGGCGGCCTCCTGGCACGCCTGGGGGTCATTGATCAGGGCGGCGGTGATATCCGTCCACTGGACCTCTGCCCTGCCGCCGTAGATATCCGCGATATTCCGGGCGGTCCTTGTGATCTGCTCCCGGACCCGCGCCCTGCTCTCCTGGGAGATCGTCCGGGTCGTGCCCTCCAGCACGGCGGACCCGGCCAGGGCGTTGTAAGTTGTCCCGGCCTGGAGCTTGCCCACGCCGATGATGACCGGCTCCACCGGAGAGGTGAGCCGCGTCACCAGGGCCTGAAGGGCCACCACGGTCTGGCTCGCAATGTAAAGGGCGTCCACGCCCAGCTGCGGCTGGGCCACGTGGGCGGACTTTCCATGCACCTGGATGCTGAACAGGTCCACGGCGGCATTGTTCAGTCCCGGCTTCAGGCCCACTGTCCCGATGGGCAGGTCCGGGGCGACATGAAGGCCGAACACCCGGTCAGCCCCATCCAGAACCCCAGCCTCCACAAAGGGCTTTGCCCCCTGGCCGATCTCCTCGGCGGGCTGAAAGACAAACCGGATCTCCCCTCCGAACGCGGCCCGACGCTCCGCCAGCAGCTTGGCCGCCCCCAGCAGGCAGGTGACGTGAACGTCGTGGCCGCAGGCGTGCATCACGCCCGGCGTCTGGGAGCAGTATTCCGCTCCGCTTCTCTCCTGAATGGGCAGGGCATCGATGTCTGCCCGCAGGACCACGACCCCTGCGCCCGTTCCGGTCCCGCGCAGCGTCCCCAGCACGCCGGTCTCCCCCACCCGCGTGTGGGGGATGCCGAAGCGGTCCAGCTCCTCCTCGATCCGCGCCGCGGTGCAAAACTCCTGAAGACTCAGTTCAGGGCGCCGGTGGAACTCCCGCCGAAGGGCGGAAAGATATGTTTTTTCCTGTTCAAGCTGTTCCTGTATGGCTGTCATCTGTCTCACCTGCTCCTCTCTCACGTTCATATGATGTATTCCACGGTCTTATCCTCCGTCAGCACCGTCTCGTCGTTGAAGAGGATGATCGCCTCCCGGCCTTCCACCGGGCCGAACGCATACACATCCTGCACCGTCTTCTCCAGATACCGGACGGGAATGATGCGGTTATACTCCGTTTGGTGGTCGGCCACCATCTGGAGCGCCCCGTCGCTGAAGGGCTCCGCCCGATAATAGGGGTCAAACAGAAAGATCTGGTCGCCGCAGATGTGGGTCAGCAGCACATAGTGCCACCCCTCCAGATCCACCCGCACAACAGCCGCGCCGCCCCGCCGAAGGGCATCCCGCAGGGCGCTGTTCTGGGAAAAATTCACGCTCTGGCCGGACAGATATTTGCTGGAGATGGGTAGGTGCCCGGTCTGGCCAAAGCTGTTGATCCAGTTGCTCAGAAACATCATGGCCATGCAGGAGGTCCCGCATTTGCCGCTGGCCCCGTCTGACCCAAAGCAGTCCAGGCAGTACAGCATAATGCTGCGGACGATCTCCGGCGGGATCTCCTCCCGCTGAAAAAGATAGCTGACTGCGTTGAGCATAGAGGTCGGTCCGCAGTCATATTCTGTCATCTGATAGCGCAGTGGATTCTTCATGGTATCAGCTCCGTTTCTTTTGCCCCCGCTATATTCGCATTAACCATATTAACATAGTTTAATTGTAGGTTATCATAGCATGACCGCTCCGCACTGTCAACTCAATAAACCGAAACACCCCATGCGCCGTCCCCCGCTGCCCACGGCGGTTTGGGCGGAGGAGGAGGGCGAGACGCCCACAGCCACGGTGACGGAGGCCACAACGGCGAGTGGATTGACCGACGCTGTCGCAGCAGGCGGCACGGTCAAGCTGATGTTGGATATTGCTATCAGTGAAAGCCTGAGCGTGGACCGCACCGTCACCCTGGATCTGAACGGCAAGGTGCTGAAAATGACCGGCAGCGGCAGCGCGATCAAGGTGGAATCCAACGGCGATTTGACGCTGATGGACAGCGCCCCCACTGCCGAACATAAATTTACGCCGGACGAAAACGGCCTGTGGGTGTTGGATGAGAGCACTGGCACGGAGACGGTCTCCGGCGGTGTCATCACCGGCGGCACGGGAACAGACCTCGGTAATTCCCCTCATGGCGGCGGTGTGTACATTGTGTCCGGCCAATGTACCATGACCGGCGGCAATATCGTCGGCTGTACGGCAAGCGGTGGCGGCGGTGTGTTTACGTTTGAGTCATCTGTCTCTTCTAATAATTGCACTTTCACACTGGACGGTGGCAGCATTGTGGGCTGTACGGCAACCTTTGGCAGCGGCATATACGTCAATAGCGGCGGAGCCAGCAGCCACATACGAACGGGCATATTTACGTTCACATCGGGCAGAATCCGGGACTGTAAGTCAAACTCTCATATCGATAATGCCTTATATTTATACGGCACGATGAACGCCAACGGCGGCACAGTCGATGGTCCCGTTCGGTCTTCTGGCACAATCATAACGGAAACGGGGTACAAAGGAACGATATTTTCCGGCTCTGTTACGAATAGTGGTACTATCAAGGGCGGAATTTTTGATGACACGGTGACCAACTCTGGCGGTACTATCTCCGGCGGTACGTTCAACGACACAGTGGCAAGCGTATTTTACCCGGAATGGAACCGTTATGAGGATATCAAAATCACCGGTCTTGGTACCAATGAGCGCCCCTATGAGTTGGACACAGTGGAGAAACTGAAGGTGTTCCGAGATATCGTCAACGGCACTAATCAGACGCAGAACACCGACGCATGCGCCGTGCTGACGGCAGACATTGACCTAGACAGTGAAGCATGGACGCCAATCGGAAATAGTTCCAGCAAATTTACCGGCACTTTTGACGGCCAGGGCCATATCATCAAGGACCTGTTTATCGACCCCAACAGCACTGCGCAGGGACTGTTCGGATGGATACAGGGTGGCACCATTAAAAATTTTGAAGTGACAGGAACGATAACAAAACAGAGTGGGGCCGCTGGCGGCATTGTTGGTTTGGTAAACGGCGGTGTCGTTGAAAACTGTGTGAATCGGTGCGATGTGTCTACCTCCGACTATGCTGGCGGAATCGCCGGATATCTCGACCAAGGCGGAACCATCCGCGACTGTTACAATCTCGGTACGATCAGCGGCAGGGATTATCTTGGCGGAATCGTCGGGATCATCAATAGCCCCAACGGCAACGTCTACAACTGCTATAATGTCGGCGCGGTCCAAGGTAATGGTAAAGTCGGCGAGATCGCAGGTCAGGTCGGCGGCATTGTTACAAACTGCTATTTTCTGACCGGCGCAGCAAATCAGGGTATTGGCTTTGGTTCTGGCGAGGCAACTGCTAAGACCGCCGCAGAATTTGCCGATGGCACGGTGCTGAACGCGCTGATCCATGGCCGCGCCGACGGCCAGCACCCCTGGGATACCGACTGCGGCAGCAAAACGCTGTCCGAGGGCAGTATGCGTCTGCCGGTGCTGGCGTGGCAGGGGCTGGCCACCAAGCACACCGGCGACACAGCTACCTGCAAGGACAAAGCGGTCTGTGACTACTGCGGCCAGCCTTACGGCGACGTGGACCCCGCCAACCACACGAATCTGGTGAATGTGCCCGCTCAGGACGCCACCACCAGCGCAGATGGCAACATAGAATACTGGCACTGCGAGGGCTGCGGCAAGTATTTCTCGGATGCGGACGCCAAGACTGAGATCACCCAGGCCGAAACGGTGATCCCCAAGCGGCAGTCCTCCGGCGGCGGCGGCAGCCGCGGCAACAGCTATGCCGTCTCCACCCCCAAGGCGGACAACGGCACCGTGACCATCAATAACGGCTCCACCGCCAAGCGGGGCGACACCGTGTCTATCACCGTCAAACCCGACGCGGGCTATGAGATCGGCACGGTCACCGTCACCGACAGCAAGGGGAATAATATTTCCCTCACCGACAAGGGCGACGGGAAGTTCAGCTTCACCATGCCCGACGGCAAGGTGGACGTGAAGGCCACCTTCGTGAAGTCTGAGCCTGAACAGCCCGGCAGGACCGGTTTTGTGGATGTGCCCGAGGGCATCTGGTACGAGGACGCCGCCGGCTTTGTGGCCCGGCGGGGCCTGATGTCCGGGGTTGGCGAGAATCTGTTCGGCGGGAATCAGAATACCACCCGGGCCATGCTCATGACCATCCTGGCCCGCATGGACGGCCAGGACGTGTCCGGCGGAGCCACCTGGTATGAGAAGGGCATGAACTGGGCAAAAAACAACGGCGTGTCTGACGGCACCATGCCCACCGCCAACATCACCCGGGAGCAGCTGGCGACGATGCTCTATAGCTACGCCAAGCTGCGCGGCATCGACACCACCCAGGGCGGCATGGCCGTCCGGGAGTTCAGCGACTACGACAGCATCTCTGATTGGGCCGGGCAGTCCATGACCTGGGCCGTGAACGCGGGCATTCTGTCCGGGCGGGGCAATAACACCCTGGCTCCCACTGCCGGGGCCACCCGGGCCGAGATGGCCGTGATGCTCCAGCAGTTTGTGGGGCTGATGGAGAAATAAAATAAAAATCAAGCCAGACGCAAAAGTGAACTGCACCCCATTTGTTAGACAGTATGGTATACTATCTAACAAGTGGGGTGTTTTGCTATGCCAAAAGGAGTACCAAACAAACGATATACGCCGGAATTCAAAAAACTGGTGATTGAAACCATGCAGAAAGAGAAATTGAGTTACAGCGAAACCTGCCGTAGATTTGAGGTAAACAGTAGAGATCGAATCAAATCATGGGAGCGAATCTACCTGGAAGAAGGGCCGGAAGGGTTAGCCATCGAACGGCGTGGCCGCAGCAGTAAGGGTCGTCCGCCAAAGCAGCTGCCGAAGCAGGTGGAAGAAGATCTGCTGGCCGAAGTGCAGCGACTGCGTGCGGAGAACGATTACCTAAAAAACTTGCAAGCCTTGGTTTTGGAAGACGAGCGACGCCAGCGCAGAAAACGCTGGTAGTTCAGAAGCTAAGGCAAAAACACGCACTCAGTATTCTGCTCTCAATCGCTCAGCTGCCCCGTGCAACTTTCTACTATCATTTGAAGCAGATGCAGAGAGAAGACAAATATGCATCTGTTAAGGAAGAAATCGCAGCAATTTACCACGAAAACAGGGGCCGGTACGGCTATCGCCGGATCACGGCAGAACTTCGCAAGCGTAAATTCTCTGTGAACCACAAGACTGTCCAGCGGCTCATGAAGAAGCTGGGCTTAGTTTGTCGTGTCAGGATGAAAAAATATCGTTCCTACAAGGGAGAAGTAGGCAAAATTGCACCAAATTTGCTAAATCGGGATTTTCATGTCGAAAAGCCGAATCAGAAATGGGTCACGGATGTGACGGAGTTCAGCCTGTTTGGAGAGAAGCTCTATCTGTCCCCGATTCTCGATCTGTGCAGCAGCGATCTGGTCAGTTACACCATATCGGATCGTCCTGTACTCAGCATGGTAACCACCATGCTGGACGAGGCGTTTGCAAAGATCCCGGCCGGAACAAACCTGATTCTCCATTCTGACCAGGGCTGGCAGTACCAACACAAACAATACCAACAGATGCTCCGGGAGAAAGGTGTTCGCCAGAGCATGAGCCGGAAAGGAAACTGTCTGGACAACGCCGTGATAGAGAATTTCTTCGGCTTACTCAAAAGTGAACTGCTGTATTTGCAGGAGTTCCGCTCCATGGAACACTTCAAACTGGAACTGATCGAATATCTGGATTACTACAACAACCGCCGCATCAAGGCAAAGCTAAAGGGCTTGCCGCCTGCAATTCACAGACAGCAAGCCCTTTCGGCTGCTTGAACAATTTTTACTTCAAAATATTGTCTAACTTTTGGGGGTCACTTCAAAGCAGGGGGCCTTTTCCCAAGGCTCCCTGCTTCCTGTTTCGTGATATGAAATCAGCGCTCCTCAAAGGCCAGCAGCGCCGCGCCGATGGCTCCGCACAGCTGGGCCTCCTGGGGCACATGGACTTCGGCCCCCAGCTTGTCAGACAGCTCCTTGACCACGCCCTTGTTCTGGGCCACGCCGCCGGTCATGATATAGGCGGGCTCGCCGCCCAGGCGCTTGACCAGGGAGGCGGTCTTCCCCGCCACCGAGGCGTTCAGGCCGTGGATGATGTCCTCCGGCGCGGTATTGTCCGCCACCAGGGAGACCACCTCCGACTCGGCGAACACGGTACACATGCTGGAGATGGTCACCTCGTTTTTCCACGCCAGCCCCAGCTCGCTCATCTCCGGCAGGGTCAGCTCCAGGGTCTTTGCCATCATGTCCAGGAAGCGGCCCGTCCCGGCGGCACACTTGTCGTTCATCACAAAGTTTACAACATTGCCCCGCTCGTCGATGCGGATCACCTTGGAGTCCTGGCCGCCGATGTCGATGACGGTGCGGGCCTGGGGGAACAGGAAGTGCGCCCCCTTGGCGTGGCAGGTGATCTCTGTGGCCGAGGCGTCGGACAGGCCGATGGTCTCCCGCCCATAGCCGGTGGTCACCACAACGTCGATGTCCTCCCGGGTCAGGTTCGCGGCCTTCAGCGCCGCGGCCAGGGCCTTTTCCGCCCCGGAGGCGGCCCCCGCCCCGGTGGGCAGGATGACCGCGCCCACGATGTTCTTCTCCCGGTCCAAAATCACGGCGTCGGTGCTGGTGGAGCCGCTGTCCACCCCGGCGATATAACGGAAGTCGTCCGACTTTTTGATGGCCCCCGCGCCCACGCCGATGGTCTTGGCAAAGGCGTCGATCCTGGTGTGCAGCTGGCCGCTGGACTGGGGCGTGCAGTCTGTCTCGATCTTCAAAAGTGTCTCCCCCTTTTGGCCTCTCATGTGCCGATAGGCAAAGCCATAGTAATCACAGAATTTGATGGTGTGGCAGATGGTCCCCACCTCGGTGGGGTCCGGCTCCTCCAGGCGGAACTGCATCCGCATACAGCTCCGGTGCTGGTTCAGCAGGGCCGTGGCATACGCCGTGTCCGACCAAGTTTCCGGCGCGGGCAGCAGCGTCCTCCGCCCGGTGCAGGTGTCGTCCTGGACCGGCAGGGGCATCCGCTGCTGGATCATCTCCTTGAGCAAAGAGCCGCCGTGGGCCCCGGTGAGGCGGACGTGGGGCTCGGTCAGCGTCTGGGCCTCCGCCTCCGTGATGCCCTTTTTCCAGGCGGCCAGGGCCTTGTCCGGGTCAAAGCTCCCGCCGGTCAGTTTAGAAAGCTCCCCCTGGAGCCGTTTTAAATCCCGCTCCAGCAGGGCCACAGCGGCGGCGTTGTTGGTGTGGGGCAGGGAGAGCAGAAACAGAAACTCCATGTTCCCCTGCTGCCGGAGCACGTCATAGATCCGGCGGCACACGTCGCAGCAGTCCACCAGGATCAGCCTGCGGATGTTCCGCCCGGCCACCTCCTCGATCAGGGCCTTTCCATAGCCGCACAGGTTGGGGTGGGTGCAGCTCTCCGCGCACTCGAAGTTAGCGGGGGCCGGGTCCAGGCGCTCCACCGGCAGGTCAAAGCCCGCAAAGAGCTCCATGGGGGTGTATTTGCAGACACAATAAATCGTATTATCCATTTCGCTTCTCCAACATCTCCAAAAATGCGTTCAGCCGGGTGGCGGTCTGGCCGTCTGAGGCGTTGCGCCGGTCACAGCCGTCCCCGTTTAAGATCAGGGTGGGGAACCCGGCCTGGTCCAACTCGTGCTTGAGCACCCCGGACAGGCCCATGGTCTGCTTGCAGCCCCAGTGGCAGAAGCAGATCACCCCGTCCACGTTCAGGGCGCGGGCCGCCTCCACCGCGGCCTTCACCCGGGTCTCGCCGCCGTTCCACTGGCTGTACACCAGCCGCCGGGCCATGCTCTCATAGGGGCGCTCCGGGTCCATGTCCACCAGGCCCTCGAAATTGGTGTCGCAGGTGACGATCTGGCAGCAGTCATTAAAGTTCAGCATCTGGCGCACCGGCTCCTGCCAGTTGGGGATGGTGTGCAGCCACAACAGGCGGATGCCGTGGGCGGCGGGGGCCGCCTTCAGGTCCTTCAGCAGCTGCTGGGCATAGCGCAGGGCCGCCGCCGACCCCATGCCGCTGTGGGTGAGATAGACCTCATACAGCTCCGAGGTCACGTCGGAGGTCAATGTCTTAGACCGCTTTTCCACCTGGCAGGCCCGCAGCAGGTCCATGGTCTGTTTAGACCGGGCGACAACGCTCTTCAGCCGGTCCTCGTCCAGGCGCTTGCCCGTCTGGTCCTCCAAAAACTTTTTCAGCTCCCGCAGCTCGCCGGCCACAAAGGCCACGCCCTCCTCGCTCTGCTCCGGCGGCACGTCCACGTAAAACCGGGGGATGCCATAGTGGTCGGCCAGCTCCCGGAAGGTCAGGTTGTTGGCGTCGCACACCAGAGAGGTGTTGACGATGAATTTAGGCGCCGGAAGCACCCCGGCATAGGCGCTGCCCAGCAGGATCTTGTGATAGGAGCAGAAGGATTCGGCGATGCCCTCCGCCTCGGCGGTCTCGGCAAACACGGGCTCGGCGTGGGCCCCGTTGAGAAAGCAGGAGTACAGCTCGGCGCACATGGGCGTCACCGACATGGCCTCCAGCAGCTCGCAGGGCTGAAAGATGCTCACCAGCGCCGCCCGCTCCGGGTGGGCCAGCATGGTCTGCACCGCCTGATTCACGCACTGGGCTGAAAACTGGTGAGCCTTGGGCAGGGCGCGGTCCGGGGCCAGACGGAGCTTCAGCCCATATGCCAGATAGGCGGCCAAAAGGAGCGCCCGGCTCCGGTCCGGGTGCTCCGGCGTGACCTTGCTGATATAGTTTCCAAATCGTTCGAAGATATCTGGCATGTTCAAAAAGCTCCCCTTTTATTCATTCCGTTCAATAATGTAACATCTTTGCCGGGCCGTTTCAATAGGCGAATTCGCCAGTATCCCACCCCGAAAAAAACCACGGGGCGCTCCCAGAACAGGAGCGCCCCGTGGGGTATTTTGGATCAAGGAAAGAAGCAAGAAAATCGTCAGAACTTACGCCAGGGCAAACATGGTGAAGGCGGGCCAATAGGTGACCAGCATCAGCACCACCAGCAGGGAGAAGATAAACCACAGCATGAACTTCATCATCTTGCCGATGGACACGCCGGAGATGGCGGAGGCCACGAACAGGTCGATGCCATAGGGAGGCGTGCAGAAGCCGATGGCCAGGTTCATGGTCAGCATGATGCCGAAGGTGACGGGGCTCATGCCCAGGGCCTCGACCACAGGCAGCAGGATGGGGGCCAGGATGATGGTGGCGGGGATGTTGTCCACCAGGCAGCCGATAACCAGCAGGAAGATGTTGATGAGGATGAGCAGGATGATCTTGTTGTCGGTGACGCCGATGAGGGCGGCAGCCAGGGTGCGGGGGATACCGGTCAGGCTCAGGTAGGCGGCAAAGGCGGAGGACAGGCCCACCATGAAGGTGGTGGAGCCGTTGATGACGATGGTGTCCCGCAGGGCCTTGTAAACGCCCTTGTTGTCCAGCTCCTTATACACGAAGCGGCCCACGATGTAGGAATAGACCACGCTGATGACAGCGGCCTCGGTGGGGGTGAACTTGCCGGAGTAGATGCCGCCCAGGATGATAACAGGGGACAGCAGGGCCCAAATGGCATCCACAAAGCTCTTGACCACGGCCTTGAAGCTGAACTTCTTGGTCTCGCCCTTAAAGCCATATTTCTTGGCCATGATGTAGCACACGATCATCAGGGCCACGCCCATGGCAAGGCCCGGGATGATACCGGCCTTGAACAGGTCGGTGATGGAGGTGCCGGTGGCCACGCCGTAGATGACGAAGGGGACGCTGGGGGGAATGATGACGCCGATGGTACCGGCGGCGGCGCAGATGGAGGCGCTGAAGCCCTCGTCATAGCCCTTGTCCTTCATGGCGGGGATCATGAACGCACCCACGGCGGAGGTGGTGGCGATGGCGGAGCCGGAGATAGCGGCGAAGAACATACAGGTGACGGTGGTGACCATGCTCAGACCGCCGGCGATGAAGCCCATGAACGTATCGAAGAAGTTCAAGATTCGCTTGGCGATGCCGCCGCCGCTCATCAGATTGCCGGCCAGCATGAAGAAGGGCACGGCCATCAGCGGGAAGGAGTCAACGCCGGTGATGGACTTCTGGGTGATCATCAGCAGGGGGATAGACCCGTCGCCGCAGACCAGAATGGTGAACAGGGTGGCGATGCCGATGGAATAGCCGATGGGCACCATCAGGATCAGCAGAACGAAAAACGTGAGGAACAATACAGCCGCGCTTTGCATTTAGGCCACCTCCTTGTTGTCGTCAGAACCGTGGCCGAACAGGGCCTTGATGTCCTGGACCACCTGGGCGATCAGCCGCAGGGTGAAGATGCCGGAGGCCAGGGGCAGCACGATATAGACGATCCACATGGGCATACGCATGGCGCTGGACACATTGCCCCGGGTGATCATCTGCTGCACCAGGTCGATGCCGCTGGTGACCAGGAAGATGTTGAACGCGATGAGCAGGATCGTGGCGATCACGTCCACCACCGCGATGACTTTCTGATTTTTCACAAAGGATTTCAAAATCTCCACCTTGATGTGGGCCTTGTCCTTCTGAGCGATGCTCACGCCCATCCAGATCTGCCAGATGAAGATGTAACGGGTCAGCTCCTCGCTCCAGGTGAGGGAGCTGTTGAACACGGAACGCATGATGACCTGAACAAAGATGATCAGGGTGGTCAGCACCAGGCTGGCACAGAGGACATATTCCTCCAGCTTGTCATAGCCATAGACAAGTTTGCCGAGAAAACTGTCTTTTTTCATAGGGATCGACTCCTCTCCTCTCAAGGAAACACAAGCGGACGGACCAGAGGGACGAAACCTCTGGCCCGCCCGTCGTTGAAATGGGGATACGATGAGGTATCAGGGGTGCTTACTTGTTGTAAGAGGTAGCCAGATCAAAGATCTCGGTGCCCCACTGCTGCTTATACTCGTCGTACATGGGCTGCACGGCATCCACAAAGGCCTGGTACTGCTCGTCAGTCAGCTCGTTGACCTCCATGCCGGCATCCTGCAGCTTGGCCACGACGGAATCGTTGTCCTCCAGCTCCATGCTGCGCTGGGTGGTGACCATCTCGGCCACGCAGTCCTTCACCAGCTGCTGGTCGTCGGCGCTCAGACTGTTCAGCCAGTTCTCGTTGGTCAGCACGGCCAGGAAGTTGTGGACGTGGTTATCCAGGGTCAGGTACTTCTGGACCTCCTGGAAACCGGAGGCATAGATCAGAGTGGGGGGGTTCTCCTGGCCGTTGATGACGTTCTGCTGCAGGCCGGTGAACACCTCAGAGAAGCTCATGGGGGTGGGGTTGGCGCCCAGCACCTCGTACATGCGGATGAACACGGGGGAGCTCATCACGCGGATCTTCAGGCCGGCCAGGTCGGCGGGGGTGCTGATGGGGTGAACGCTGTTGGTGGTGCAGCGGGGGCCGTTATAGGTGTAGCCCAGGCTGACAAAGCCGTTGCCGGCGATCCACTCGCTGATCTGGCTGCCCAGGTCGCCGTCCAGGGCATCAAAGGCGCTCTGAGAATCCTTGAACAGATAGGGCATATCCAGCACGCCGATCTCCTCGTTGTAGGAGGTCAGCACGGAGGTGGAGGGCAGCGCCATCTGGATGGTGCCCATGGCCACGGCCTCGCACAGCTCCTCGTCGCCGCCCAGCTCGGCGTTGGGATAGATCTGAACGTCGATGCGGCCGTCGGACTTCTCCTCGACCTCCTTCTCAAACTCCAGCAGGGCCTTGTGGGTGGAGCGGTCCTCGGCCTCCACGTGGGCGACCTTCAGGACGATGGAGGCGTTGCCGCCGGTGGGGGCGGCGGTGCTGGTGCTGCCGGAGGCAGCGGGGGTCTTGTTCCCGCCGCCGCAGGCGGACAGGGAAATGGCAGTGGCCAAAGCCAGGGCAAGTGCAAGTGCTTTCTTCATGTTTGGTTCCTCCTTGTGATCGTTGTGATTTGGAATGTTGAAGCAAATTCGCGGGATCAAAAGCGGAGTATCTCTCAGCCGGGCCCCAAGTCATAGGCCCGGCTAAAATTCGGGTTTGCCTTACAGGATCTCTACGTAGCTCTCGTCGGCGTTGACCAGGATCTGGTCGCCGTCCTTCACGGCGTCATAGAACTCCTGGGGCAGGCGGTCCACCATGGGGATCTCCATGATGATGGCACCGGCCACCAGCACGGGGTCGGGGTCCTGAACGATCAGGGCCGCGGGCATGTTGTGGAAGCGGTCCAGGTGATACAGGCCGTCCTGCTGCACCACGGAGCTGCCCTTGCCGCCGGGGAACAGCAGCACCTTTTGAGAGATGGAGCGGCCCAGCAGCTCGTGGTCCTTCTCCTCCATCACGCCGTCCTCGGGGCGGACCTGATAGAACATGATGCGGTCATGGGTCTTGATGGCCTCGGCCTGAGCCTTGCCCTCAGAGATCTTGTGGCAGGAATAACGCTTGCTCATTTTACTTTACCTCCCCAGTCAGAGCGGCCTGGATGCAGGTGTCCAGGTCACGGATGATGAAGTGAATGCCGCGGCGGCGGGGATAATAGGCGCACTTGGGGGACTCGGTGATGCCCACCTTGCCCTTGAGATAGTGCCAGCAGGGCTGGTCGGGGCAGCTGTCGGCGATGATCTCGGCGCCGGCCTCGGCCAGCACGTCGGCGATGCCCATACGCTGGGCCATCTGCAGCGCATGGCTGGAGACCAGGATGTACATGGGAATGGCCAGCTTCTTGCCCTTCACGCCCTCGGCGATGTGCTGGGCCTCCTCCAGGGTGAAGTGGGGGCAGCCGAACATAGCAAAGTCCACTTTGTCGCTGTCCCGCTTGTCGCTGAAGGTAGCCTCCACGTTCTGCAGGTCCTCGTTGGTGATGACCACCTCGTACTTGGGCTTCTTGCCGCCCAGAGCCACTTCCACGGTGGGAGCCTCGGGGGTGCAGCCTACGATGTGGTACATGCCGTAAGCGCCGGAGGTGTTCAGCTGCGCGCCCAGGTTGCGCAGGGCCTCGGCGGAGATGGTGTGGGGCAGGCCGGTGAATACGGGGATGCCCTCGCCGATCTTGTCGCCCATCATGCCCAGCAGGTGATACTCATAGGGGGTCTTCATGTCGGCTTCCACCCGGACCAGGATGTCGCCCTTGCGGTTCTCGTCCAGCAACAGGCCATACTCGGGCACATAGCCGGTGATGGCGGCGCACAGGGCGCTGTTGGCGCTCTCGCGGTTGGACCGGGCGCCCCACACGGAGTTCACATAGGGGGTGGCGCTGGACTCGGAGAAGGCGCACACCTCGCCGAAGTTGGGCACGTTGGTGGCGATGTAGGGGGTGCAGTTATAGGAGAGCACCGCGCCCAGGGCCCGATAGGCGTTGTCCGTGCGGATCATGTGGGCGATGTCCTCCGCGTCGGCGGGGTGGCCGCAGGCGCCGGTGAAGTGGCCGGTGCAGAAGCCGGGGTTCACGGTGGGGGCCACCTTGCAGTGGGCGCCCGCCTTCACCAGCTTCTCGGCAAACCACAGGTCGCCGTCCTGGTTGCTCAGGGCCACGTGGGCCCGCTTGATGGGCACCATACGCTTGGCGTCAAACGCCTCGCCCAGGGCAAACTGGATCTTCATGGCGTAGGCCGCGCCCTCGCCCAGGTCGCCGTTCAGCATGGCCTTCTGTTCATCGTTCAGGATCATGTCGTTTCCTCCCTTTTAAATTGCATACATATGTCAGAGCTTCGTGCTTGATTCGTGTATTCAGTCCTCCGGCCCGTCTACCAACGTCAGCCGGGGGTCGGCCTCCACGTCGGGCAGCAGAGCCCGGGAGACCTGGATATATTTCAGATGCAGGGTGTTCTGAATTCGGATGATCTTGGGGTCGTCCCGGTCAATGCCCCGACAGCACTTCAGTGCCACCCGGATGGCCGTGGCCTCGTCCTCCACCGTACAGGGGATGTTGGCGTCCCCCAGGCAGTTGCAGGCGATGGCGTTGGCGTACATAGCTTCCAGGTCCAGGTTCTCGGCCACCTGCTTGGTGATCACGTCGAACAGTCCCACGCCGATGCCGTTTCCGTGGCTGGCGGCGGTGACGCTGTTGAGTACCAGACGCTGATACTTGGGGATATGCAGGACAAAGGTTTTTAGAACCGAGCTGCGGCCCAAAATGTTGGGGTCGAAGCCCGCGCCGGACACGTCCTTGCCGATCTCCTGACAGACGATCACGTCCGCCTCCGGGAGCATGATGCAGGGCATGTTGGCCTTGGCCTCCTGGACCAGCTCCTTCTCCCGCTCGATCCACCCCTTGGCGGGGACGGCCTCGATGCGGCGGGTCTTGTCATAGGCGTTTTCCAGAATGGCCACGCCAAAGCCGATGGGAGCCTTTTGCAGGATGATCCCGGCGGTCTCCTCCAGCATGGCGGCGAAGTGGTCCGAGTCCTCCTCGTGGGCGGCGGAGCAGCCCTTGTGGTTGCCCAGGCCGATGACCAGCATTTTGCACAGGCCGCTTTGGAGGGGACCCACAAAGTCGGTGTGCAGCTTCACCCGGTTGATGGGGACGATCAGGTCGGCCTCGAAGGCCGCCCGGTCAAACCAGATGGGCCGCCCGTTGGCCGCGTGGCCCAGCAGCACCGTGTCCACCGTGGTGACCACGGGGACGCCCAGGTTCTCCTCGGTGATGCCATAGCCGGTGAGCACCTCACGCTGGCCCTCCTCGGTGCCGCCGCCGTGGCTGCCCATGGCGGAGACGATAAAGGGCTTGGCCCCCAGGGCCTTCAGGCACTCGATCGTGGTGTGGACCACGGGGAACAGGTCCCGGATGCCCCGGCTGCCCACGGCCACGGCGATGCGGGCTCCCGGCTTCACCAGACCGGCCACCTCGGGCCGGGCCAGCTGTTCCTTCACCGCACCCACCACATCGGTGAGCTCCTCGCTGTTGAACTGCTGCCGCACCCAATACATGGGGGGCAGGGGACGTTCCAGGTCCTCCTTCAGCAGGATCGGCATTTTCAGCTCCTCCTTCAAATCGATGTATCAATATGCAGTTATGCAAGCTCTATTCATGCTGTATACAGGGTTCTTTCAAAAAGAACCGCTCCCTTTCAGAAGCGCTGGATGCTTTGTGTATTCCTTGGGTGTTTTCCCTGTATACAGCAGAGATTAAAAAAATTAAAATAAAAAGCGGGACGCCTTTTATTTTTATCGCACAACTGCCGTTTCAGCTTAAACATATTATAGGGCCGGGGTGCCCATCTGTCAATATAGATCAGAGTGTTTTTTCAAAAGTACGGGTCAGTCGGCATTTTGACGAAAGCTGTGTTTTGTGGGAAAATCCCTGGTATTTCACCGAATCACCGTTGAATCATCATGTTAAAGTGAATATTTTTCTGCATATATAGACGATCAGAACACGCGCTTTGTGAAATTTTCGGCAAAAAGCCCCCCGCCGCCCGGGTTATTCCGGTTGACGGGGGGCTTTGGTTTTGCTTCAGCGTAATATGTCACACACCCAGCAGCCTCCCTTGTTAAAGGGAGGTGGCACGGGCGCAGCCCGTGACGGAAGGATTCCGACCACCGGAAAGATGTCCTAAAACCGGAATCCCTCAGTCAGCTTCGCTGACAGCCCCCTTTCACAAGGGGGCCAAGGGACGAGAGAAACGGATCGCCGCGTCGGTCCTTCGGACCTCCTCGCAATGACGATCAACCCTTCAACTGATACAGGAACATGGCCATCTGGCCTCGGGTGCAGGGGGCGCTGGGGGCGAAGGCGCTGGCGCTGACGCCCTGGGTCACGCCCTTTTGATAAGCCCACAGCACGGCGGCATAGTAATAGTCGCTGTCCACCACGTCGGCAAAGGGGTTGCTGCCAGAGGCCGCCGGGGACTGCTGCCAGCGGTACAGGAAGGCCGCCATCTGGCCCCGGGTACAGGGATCGTCGGGGCTGAACCGGCCCGCGCCGGTGCCGGAGGTGACACCCACGCTGGCGGCCCAGCGCACCGCCGGGGCATAATAGGCGCTGTCCGCCACGTCGGTGAAGGTCAGCGCGCCGCCCACATTGGGGCTGCCTGCGGCCCGCCACAGGAAGGTGACCATCTGCGCCCGGGTGCAGGGGGCACTAGGGCTGAACAGGTCGGCGCTGGTGCCGGAGGTGATGCCCTCCTCCGCCGCCCACCTCACTGCGTCATAATAATAGTCGCGCTCAGACACGTCCCGGAAGGGGCTCTCCCCCGTCTCCCGCACGAAGATGGGCTTCACCGTCACCGCCCCGGCGGGCATGGTAAAGGTATATTTGCCCGCGCCCGTCTGGGTCAGCTTCACCTCGTTGCCCCGGTTGTCGGTGACGGCCACCTCATCCACCACATAACCGCTGTCCGGCGTCACCTTCACCGTGACCGTGCTGCCCTGAATGGCGTTTTTGGGACTGACGGACACAGCGCCGTTGTCCGCCCTGTCCTGGGTGACGGGATAGCTGGGCGTGGAGGAGCTGTCGTCGCGGTCAGAGGACCCAGAGGAGGGCTTCGGCGCCACGGTGACGGTACAGCTGGCCGTCAGACTGCCGTCCTCGGTGGTGACGGTAATCACAGCCGTTCCGGCGGAGACAGCGCTGACAACGCCGTTTTCGTCCACAGTGGCAACATCGGCCTTATCGCTGGCCCAGGTGATATTGCCGTTGGTGGCGTTCTCCGGCGTGACGGTGGCCGTCAGCGTCCCGGTCTCGCCCACGGTAAGGGACATCTCGTCCTTGTCCAGGCTCACGCCGGTCACAGGGACGGTCACCGTGACCGTGCAGCTGGCCGTCAGACTGCCGTCCTCGGTGGTGACGGTGATGACAGCCGCACCGGCGGAAACAGCGGTGACAACGCCGTTTTCGTCCACGGTGGCCACGGTATCATCACTGCTCGTCCACGTGACTTTTTGATTGGATGCAACCAGAGGAAGAACGGAAGCAATCACCGTCTCATTCTCCCCAGCAAAGAGAGACAATTCCTCCTGGTCCAGCGCGACGCTGGCGACAGGGATGTTGATAATGGGATAGTCTTCGCCTTGCACAAAGGCATCACCAAGAAGCCCCGTTACAGTACCATCTTCAAATTCGGTCTGATCTTTGAGGGTTGCAGTACCAAAGTTCTCGTCAGTGCTGCATTCTCCGTAGTAGCAGTCGGTAGTCGTGACCTGGGCTTGATAATTAGGCAGATTTGTATAGAAGTTTCCGACAAAGACACCTACTCCATTTAACAGTGCGGAGGTGTTTTCAACGGAAGTTGTCGTATCATAGACATAGCAGTGCTCCAGCGTGGGATTGTCTTCTGTTACTTCACCGATAAAGCCACCTGCAAAACTGAAACCATTGACGGGCGTAGTGCTTGAGGTCACGGAACATTCTGCGGCATAGCAATCCACAAAGCGGCTGTCTGTGGAACTGTAACTATCATCGATCTCACCTACGACACCACCGCTGTAACATTGCGAGTCGATTTCATTAGAAACTGATGCACATTTAGAGAAATTTGACATAGCAGAATACCCAGCAATTCCGCCAGCACAGTTGTTGGAATTGGAGGTGGCAGTGCTTTTGATCTTAGAATCAGTGACAGAACAATTTATAACTGTAGCTTCATAAGCAACGCCAAGCAGTCCACCTGCATGACCGTAATTGTCATCTCCGGCTGCTGAAAGTTTAGCACTTCTAACGTGCAGATTTGAAATGGAACCTTCAGCTACAAATCCGAAAATACCAGCGGTTGTCTGACCCTGACTATCCATTTTGCCGCTGCTTGTAATGTTAGAAATAGTATGGTTATCGCCGTCGTAATTTCCGCAAAAGTAAATATCGTCGTTGTCAGAATAACCGATCGGCTCCCAATCAACACCGGTCATATCCAGGTCTGCGGTCTGCTTAAAATAAGCATCTTCGTAATAGGTGCCGTCGTTGACTGTGGCAGCCAGTGTCGTGATATCCTCCACCGTGGCAATGATCCACGGGTCGTCCTGGGTCCCGGTTCCGCCGCCGTAGGCGGGGGCGGTCTCATCCGCCGCCAGCGCGGCTCCTGGCAGCAGGGTGAGGCACAGGGCGAAGGAGAGGGCCAGGGATAAGAGTTTTCGCTTCATGTCAAGACCTCCGTTCATCGTCTGTTCCAACAAAAAAAGACGCCTTTTCGGCACAGGGCGACCTGTGTCAAAAAAGCGTCGTTTTATTGAAACGATCATATTTGGAATTGGACAGCACAAAGGGGCAGAGCGCTACATTACTCTGCTTGCTTGCTTGCTTGCTTGCTTGCTTGCTTGCTTGCTTGCTTGCTTGCTTCAGTGTAGCCCGCGCAGCCCATTGCCGTCAACTCCTTTTTCTGCCTGTTATTATATCTCAGTTTTGGGAGCATTGCAAGTGTAATCAGGGGGACGGTTCTTCTGATTAGGCACTAATCACAAGAACCGTCCCCCTGATTACTGATCCCGCTCACGTCATCCCATAGGGCCAGCCCACTAAGCTGCCCAGGTTATAGACCTGGGTGTAGCCCATTTTTACCAGCTTTTCGGCGGCCTGGCGGCTGCGCACGCCGCTGCGGCAATAGACCAGGGCGGGGCTGTCCTTGCTGGGGATCAGCTCCGCCGCGGTGGCGGGGCTTAAGGTGCTCAGGGGCAGCAGCTCGGCCTCGATGGGGTGGCCGGTGATGAACTCCTCCTCCTCCCGCACGTCCAGCAGCACGCTGTCCTTCTCCCGGTCTAAGATCTCCCGGGCCTGCTGAAAATCGATATCCTGATAGTCGCTCATGCTTCTCTCTCCTATATTTCTGGGCGTTTACTCGCTCTCCTGCTCCTCCACCGGGCGCTTCTCGTCATAGCCCTCCAGGAAGGAGTGCAGCTCCCCGTGGGTCTTATAGCCGATCATCGTGTCCAGACTGACGGCGTGGATGCTGTTGAAGATGCTCTTTTCGATGTTGGGGTTGTCCCGCTTCAGCCGCCGCAGTAGGGTCTTCACCTCCTGCCGCTTGGAGCCGCCGCCGCCGTTATCGCAGATGGCGCAGTTTTCCGTGAAGCGGCAGGCGCACTGGATAAACTCCAGGTCGTTATACCGCCGCCAGGCGATGATGCTGTCCTCGTGGATGCAGTACAGGGGGCGGATGAGCTCCATGCCCGCAAAGTTGGTGCTGTGCAGCTTGGGCAGCATGGCCTGGAGCTGGGAGCCGAAGAACATGCCCAGCACCGTGGTCTCGATCACGTCGTTAAAGTGGTGGCCCAGGGCGATCTTGTTGCAGCCCAGCTCCTTTGCCTTGCTGTACAGGTGCCCCCGGCGCATCCGGGCGCACAGGTAGCAGGGGGACTTTTCGCTGTTGTTGGCCACCTCGAAAATATTGGTCTCGAAGATGGTGACGGGGATCTCCAGCAGGGCGGCGTTACTCTCGATCTTGTGGCGGTTGATCTCGTTATAGCCGGGGTCCATCACCAAAAAGACCACTTCAAAGGGATAGTCGCTGAACCGCTGGAGCAGCTGCATCAGCTTGGCCATGAGCATGGAGTCCTTCCCCCCGGAGATGCACACGGCGATCTTGTCCCCGGGCTGGATCAGCTGATAGCGCCGGATGGCATAGGTAAAGGGTTTCCAGATCTCTTTGCGATATTTTTTCAGAATGCTCCGCTCGATGAGCTGGCACTGGGTCAATTCACGGCTCATTTGCGCTCCTCCCCCGCCCCCTGGCCGGTGAGTTCCCGGCAGCAGGCGTCAAAAATGGTCAAAAATTGGTCGATCTCTTCCTCTGTGGTCAGGTGGCTCAGGCTGATGCGCCAGCTGGACAGGGCGTTTTTCCGGTCCCGGCTGACGGCGAACACCGCCTTGGATGGCAGCCCGTCAGAGGAACAGGCGGACTTTACCGACACGCACACGCCCCGGCCCGACAGGGCCTGCTGGAACCGGCTGCCCCGCACCCCCGCCACGCTGAGGTTGAGAATGTGGGGCACCGCCCCCGCCGGGCTGTTGATGCGCACCTGGGGGTATTGTTTCAGACCGTCCTCCAGTCGGCGGCGCAGGGCGGCCACCCGGGCCGCTCGCTCCTCCCGCTCCCACAAGGCCCGGCGCAGGGCCTCCTCCGCCGCTGCCGCCAGGGCCAGGGTGGGGGTGCCGCTGCGATAGATGGTGGTGCTGGTCCCGCCGTGGAGCAGGGGCTCCAGCACCAGGCCCTTCCGCTTGAGCAGCAGGCCGCTGCCGTTGAGCCCGCCGATCTTGTGCAGGGCCAGGCTCATGGTGTCGCAGCCGGTGAAGCGCACGGGGATGCGCCCCACCGCCTGGGTGGCGTCGACGTGCAATCGGCAGTTGGGGTACTCCTTTAATATCTCCCGCACTTCCTCCAGGGGCTGCACCGTCCCCAGCTCGCTGTCCACCGCCGACAGGGACAGCAGCACCGTGTCCTTCCGCAGCAGGTCCCGGAGCTGTTCCAGGTCCACCTGTCCCCGGCGGTCCACGTCCAGCAGGTCGATCTCATAGCCCTGGTTTTGCAGGGCGGTGAGACTGCCCCCCACCGAGGAGTGCTCCAGCTGGGTGGACAGGATGTGCCGCCCCACGTGGCGGCTGGCCTGGGCCAGGCCCTTGATGGCCAGGTTGTTGGACTCGGTGGCCCCAGAGGTGTAGATGACCTCCTCCGGCTCCGCCCCCAGCAGAGCGGCAATGGACGCGGTGATCCGGTCCAGTTCCTCCCGGGCGGCCCGCCCCGCCGAGTGGGCGGAGTTGGGGTTGCCGGGAAAGGCCAGCTCCGTGCGGCAAAACCGCTCCACCACCCCCGGGTCCGCCGGATGGTTGGCGGCATAGTCCAGATAGATCATAAAAAGGCCCCCATAAACAAACTAAAAACCCGCATGAAAACAGGGAAATTCCAGTGTTTCCAGGGGATACAGCGGTTATTTTATCATGGGGACGGGGGCGTGTCAACTTGCACCCTCGCTCCATCCCCCCACATCGCAAAGCGGGCGCTGATGTTTTTACATCAGCGCCCGTTTTCATTCATCCATGTTCCAGCTTTGCTCCTGGGGTATGATCACTTTTTGATCTGGCGGATCACGTCTACCACGCTGCCGTCCCGGTATTCCACCATGCAGACCACTTTGTCGCCGGTCTCGATGGGCTTGGGGACGCCGGTCATGGACTCGGCCAGCTGCTGAAGCTCCTCGATGGTCACCAGCTTCAAACCGGCGGCCTCCAGGTCCTCCTTCAGCTCCTGATAGTTCTTGTGCTTGGGGTTCAGGGCGATGCCCGCCTCGGTCACCACCACGGCAACGGTCTCGCCGGGGGTGCAGGTGGTGAACACCTTCTTCACGATGGAGGGGGTGCGGCCACGGATCACGGGGATGGTGACGATGGACACCTGGGCGCCCCCGGCCACGTCGGGGCCGCCGCCCAGGCCGCCCCGCATCTCGCCAGAGGAGCCGGTGAGGATGTTCACGTTAAAGTCCGTGTCCACCTCCAGCGCGCCAAGAATGCCGAAGTCCTCCCGGTTGAGATAGCCGCCCTTGCTGTAGGCGTTGGCATAGTCCGCGTTGTCGATCTCGATGACGCCGGGGCGGCTGCTGATGGCCTGGGCGGCCACCGCGTCGAAGGACTGGCTGCAGGCCACCACCCGGACCAGGCCCTCGTCATACATGTCGATGATGGCGGCGGGGATACCGCCCAGGGCGAAGCTGGCCTTCACGCCCCGCTCCTTCATCCGCTCAGCCAGATACTTGGTGGTGGCGATGCTGATGGCGCCGGCACCGGTCTGGAAGGAGAAGCCGTCCTTGAACCGGCGGGAGGCGGACATCACGTCCACCGTCCGCTGGGCGATCATCAGGTCCCGGGGATTTTTGGTCAGCCGGGCCGCACCCGCGCCGATCTTGGCCGGGTCGCCGATGGAGTCCACCTTGACCACATAGTCCACATACTGCTGGCTGATGCTCACCGGGCAGCAGGGGTAGTCCACCAGATTGTCGGTGACCACCACCACGCACCCGGCGTTGTGGGCGTCCACAAAGGAATAGCCCATGGAGCCGCAGGCGTTGGGGCCGATCTGGCTGGTGCAGTTGCCATAGTCGTCAGCGGCGGAAGCGCCGATGAAGGCCACGTCGATCTGCAGCTCCCCGGCCTCGATGGCCCGGGGGCGGCCGCCGTGGGTGCGCAGGATGACGGGCTCGGCCAGCTCCACCTCGCCGGAGAGGATGGCGTCGCCCAGCTGGCCGCGGATGCCGCTGGCCTCGATGCGGTTGATGGTGCCGTCCTTCACAAAGTCCACGATGGAGGGCTCCTTGATGTTCACCACGGCGCTGGGGGCAAAGCGCAGGCCCTTGATGCCCAGCTCCCGGATGGCGGTGAGCACCTGGCCGATGACCTTGTCGCCCTCCCGGAAGCTGTGGTGGAAGGAGATGGTCATGCCGTCCTTCAGCCCGGAGGCGATGATGGCGTCCTTCAGAGTGGGCACCAGCTTGTTCCCGCCGGGAACGCGGTGTCCGGCGGTGCGGCGGGTGACCACGGGCTTGGCCTCAGGAAGGGGCTGATATGCACCCTCATAGGGGCGGACGCAATAGCTTCCCACCTGCTCGGGCAGCTCCCGACCTAATGAATTCTTGCTCATGCCTGAACGCCTCCGATCTTGATGCCCGCAGCAGCGGCCTTGGCCAGAGTGGTCCTGGCCCGCAGCTCCATGGGCTTGTCCACCATGCTGCCGTCCAGCGTGCAGACGCCGGTGTGGTTCTTCGCCGCCTCGTCCAGGGCGGCCAGCACCCGCTCCGCGTTGCGGATCTCTTTGGCGCTGGGGGTGAAGCAGGCGTTCACCGCGTCGATCTGGCGGGGGTGGACGCAGGTCTTGCCGTCAAAGCCCAGGGTGCGGGTCATCTCCAGGTCCCGCTGCAGGCCCTCCTTGTCGTTGATGTCAGAGAACACGGCGTCCTGGGCGGAGATCCCGGCGGCCCGGCAGGCCATAAGGATGGCGTTGCGGGCATAGAAGATCTCCCAGCCGGGCTTGGTGCGCTGGGCGCCCAGGCTGGCGGTCAGGTCCTCGGCGCCGATGGCCATGGCCGCCACACGGGGGCTGGCCTTGGCGATCTCCTGGGCGTTCATCACGCCCAGATAGGACTCGATGTTGCACCACAGCTTGATGCCGCCCACGGGCAGACCGGCGGCCTGCTCGATCTGGGTGACGCGCTGGTCGATGCGCTCCACCTCTTTGGCATACTCCACCTTGGGCAGGCGGATGGCGTCGGGCTGGGCGCGGACAATGGCCTCCAGGTCCTCGTCCAGATACTCAGAGTACAGGCCGTTCACCCGGACCACCACATACTTGTTCTTGGGGCGCTGATACTTCACCAGGTTATACACCAGGAAGCGGGCCGCGTCCTTCTCCCCCGCGGATACCGAGTCCTCCAGGTCGTAGACGATGCAGTCCTCGTTATAAAAGCCAGCCTGGATCATCTTCACGGGGCTGGTGCCGCCGGCGTACAGGGAGGTACGCATCAGTTCACTGCTTGCCATGGCCATCCTCCTCTGCCCAGTTGTAGGAGATCTCCGCGCCGCGGCAGATGGCGCACTGGAGCCGGGACCGGATAACGAAATCCAGCGCGCCCTTGTCCTCCACGTCCACCACAACGTCGTTTAAGTCAAATTTCTTCAGCTCTTCCATAACGGTGTCCCGGATGGCGTCTCCGAACTGCGCCATCACGTCGCTGCGCAGATTCAGCTGAACGCCGCCGTTGGGATTGGGGCGCAGCGTGATCTGAACATCGCTGGACTCCAGAGTTCCGGCCATGGCCGGTTTTTTCAGGATCATAGTTTCGCTTCCTCTCAATTAGTCGGCCGAGAATCCATACACCTGCTCCGGGTTCTCCACCAGGGCCAGCCGCTTGGCGTGGTCGGTGTCGAACCAGGCGTCGATGGTCTCCAGCAGAGACCACTCGTCAGGCTTTACTTTTTCGGTGACGTGGGGGAAATCCGTGCCCCACAGCATCCGCTCCGGCGCATAGGCGGCCAGGGCCCGGGCGGTCTTGGCCGCGTCGGCCCAGGGATAGCCGGTCTTGGTATTCAGATAGGGGCCGCACAGCTTCACCCACACGTTGCCCCGGTCAATGAGGCGGCACAGGCAGGCATAGGCCGGGTCGTTGATGCCCTGCTCCGGGTCCAGACGGCCCATGTGGTCGATGACCACCTTGCCAGGCAGATGGGAGACGATCTCCTCCTGCTCCATCAGCTGTCTGGCGCTCATGTGCAGCTGCATGTTCCAGCCCAGGCCGCTGACCCGGTGGCTCAAAGGCTGGCACATGTCAAAGGAGACCACGGCGTTGGTGGGGTTCCACACGCTGAAGCGCAGACCCCGGACACCGCCCTGGTGCAGCTGCTCCAACTCCTTGTCGCTGACCTGGTCGGTGACCACAGCGATGCCCCGGGCGCGCTGGGGGCCGAACTTCTGGATGGCATCCAGCAGGCAGGCGTTGTCCGTGGCAAAGGGCTTGGCCTGGACGAACACCGCCCGCTCCAGTCCCAGCTCGTCGGCCAGCTTGGCATAGGTCTCCACCGTGCCGATCTGGGCGGCGGCCTTCCCGTCGTTGGGGAAGGCCGGGTCGATGATGTGCAGGTGGGCGTTGCAGGCGTGGGGGATAGTCAGCTTTTGATGTACGCTCATAAAACTTCCCTCCGCGTTACGCCATCATGCTGGGCAGCCAGGTGGCCAGGCCGGGGAACACGGCCACCAGGGCGATGACCAGCACATAGATGCCGATGCACCACAGCAGGTCGGGGAACATCTTGTCGATGTCCACGTCCACGATACGGCTGGTGGTGATGAGGCACAGGCCCACAGGGGGAGTCAGGCCGCCCAGGCACAGGGTCAGGCACATGAACATGCCGAAGTGGATGGGGTCGATGCCCATGGCGGTGGAGACGGGCAGCAGGATGGGGGTGACCAGCACGATGATGGCGATGACCTCCAGGAAGCAGCCGAAGATAAGCACGATAGCAAAGGTGATGAGGAAGAAAATCAGGGCGTTGTCCACATACTGCACGAAGAAGTTGGCCATCAGGGCGGGGACCTTCTCCACGGTCAGGGCATAGCCGAAGGCGGCGGAGGAGGCCATCATGCCGATGATCTGACCGGCCTTGCCCACGCCGTCGGTGATGATGGTGCACAGCTCCTTCACGGTGATCTCGCGATAAACGACCACGGTGAGGAAGGCGGACCACACCACGGAGATGACGGCGGCCTCGGTGGCGGTGGCAATGCCCAGCATGATGCTGCCCAGGATGAACAGGGGGGTGGTCAGGGGCAGGATAGCGCCCTTGAAGGAGACCAGGATCTCCCGCAGGTCATAGTGCTGCTTGTGGCCGTCCACCAGGCCATAGCCATACTTTTTGCTCTGCCACACAGAGAAGATGGCCAGGCCCAGCATGGCCATGATGCCGGGGATAATGCCGCCGATGAACAGGCTGCCGATGGACACGCCGGCAGTAGCGCCATAGTTGACCATGACGATGCTGGGAGGAATGATGATGCCCAGCAGACCGGAGGCGGCGATGATAGAGCCGGTGAAGCGCTTGCTGTAGCCACGGGCCTCCATGTCGGGGGCCACGATGCTGCCGATGGAGGCGGCGGTGGCGGGAGCGGAGCCGCAGATGGTGCCGAACATGGCGCTGGACACCACGCCGGTGACGGCCAGGCCGCCGGTGAGGGGGCCCACCAGGGCGTTGGCAAAGCGCAGCATCCGCTTGCTGATGCCGCCCTTGCCCATGATATCACCGGCCAGCAGGAAGAAGGGGATGGCCAGCAGGGTGAAGGAGTCCACGCCGCCGATGGTCTTCTGAACGAACTGCATCAGGGGATAGCCGCTGACCACATAGTAAATACCGGCGGACATACCCATGGAAAACAGGATGGGCACACCCAGCGCCAGCAGCAGGAAGAAAGAGCCAAACAGTAACAGTAACATCATATCGTTTTATCTCCTCATCCGTTTTTCATCAGTTTTTTAAAGTCCACAACGGTCCGCTCCAGGCTCTTGATGACCATCAGGGCCATGGACAGGGGGACCACCGCATACTTCACAGAGTTGGGATAGTGCAGCACGGCGCTGACAAAGCGGTGGTTGGTAACGGTGTACTCCAGGCTGGCCTTGAAGATGGCGGCAAAGCCCACGATCAGCAGCACGTTCAGCACCGCGTCCACCACCTCTCGGGGGGCGTTGGGCAGCTTGTCCACCAGGAAGGTGACGGCGGGGTGGCCCGCGTCGGAATAGTGGACCAGGGTGACGCCCATAAAGGACACCCACACCAGCAGCAGACGGGAGAGCTCATCGCTCCAGGCCAGGGGCATTCCGAAGAAGTAGCGCAGGATGACCTGGGCGAAGACCACCGCGATCATCACGACGAACATCAGGAAGGAAAGGGTCCGCAAAGCCCGAACTACTATTTTTTCAAACAGCATTTTCAGTAAACTCCTTACTTCGTAGTTTAGGTTTTCAGGGGGATCACGCAGGGATCAAAAGGGATCAAAAAAAGAATTTCTTCTGCCGACGAGCGGCAGAAGAAATTCTGTAGCGTTGCCGGCAAATTTGGCTTAATAGCCGGAATATTCACGATAGGCGTTCATCAGGTCGGAACCGATGACCTTGCCCTCCCACTCGTCGTACAGGGGCTGCAGCTGCTCGGCAAAGGCGGCCTTGTCGACCTCGTTGACCTCCATGCCCTCGCTCTCCAGCTTGGCGACCAGCTCTTCGTCGCTCTGGACGTTCTTCTCGCGGATGCGGGTCTCGCAGGCGTCGACTTCCTCCTGCAGGATGGTCTGCCACTCCTCAGGCAGGCTCTCCCACAGCTTCTCGTTGATCAGCAGGCACTCGTTGGTCCAGAAGTGGCCGGTGAGGGACAGGTACTTCTGCACCTCGGCAAAGGAGGAGCTGTCGATGGTGGACAGGGGGCTCTCCTGGCCGTCGATGACGTTCTGCTGCAGGCCGGTGAAAACCTCGCTGAAGCTCATGGAGACGGGCTGGGCACCCAGGGCCTCGAACACGGCCAGACGCAGGTCAGAGGTGGTGGTGCGGAACTTGATGCCCTTCATGTCATCGGGGGTGTTGATGGGGCGGACGTTGTTGGTCATGTGGCGGTAGCCCAGCTCCATAAAGCCCAGGTTGCGGATCTGGCCGTCGGAGGCGATGATCTCGTTGATCTTGTCGCCATAGCCGCCGTCCAGGGCCTTATATCCGTCCTCACGGGTGGCGAACATGTAAGGCAGGTCCTCGATGGTCAGCTCGGGGTGGGTGGTGCTCTGGAAGGCGATGGTCTCCAGGGCCATGTCGATGGTGCCCATGTACAGCTGCTCGTACATCTCGGTCTCCTTGCCCAGCAGGGAGTCGGCGTAGATCTCGATGTTGATGCCGCCGTTGGTGCGCTCCTTCACTGCGTCGGACATGGCATACAGCTCCTGGGTGATCAGGTGGCTGTCGGCGAAGCTGAGGCCCAGCTTCATGGTGATGGGGTCGGCGCTCACCGTGGCAGAGCCGGAAGCCTGGGAACCAGAGCCGGAGTTGGCGGTGTTGCCGGAACCGGCGTTGGCACCGCAGGAGGTCAGCATCATGGCGGTCATCACCATGGCGACCAGTGCACGAAGTTTGCCTTTCATGTATGTTCTCCTTTCATCTCCACAACACTTTACTTTGTGAAAACTTGATCTGGTTAGAGTATAGCAGTTTGTGAATTTTCTGTGAAATGCAGAAAATATTTGGGGGCGATAAGTAAATCATGTTAAAAAGTGTCGAATGAAATTTGCGTTTTCCCGTCCTGCATGGGCGCAAAAAGAAAGAAGGACGTATTTGAATTTGTACGTCCTTCCCAGCATATTTATTCGAATGCGGCTGCATTTTAAAATGTGTATTCTTTCAGGTGCAGTTCTTCTATTAACCGCTGTACTACACGGGGAATGTAAGCGTTTTTCCGCACGGCGGCCACAAAGGAATAGGGCACGCTGTATTTGGGGTCGATAAAATAGCGCCGGTGGTCTTTCAGCTCGGCGGACAGCTGCTTATAGGGCATGATGGTGCTGGTAAAGCCCACCTGGGCCATGGCGTCCAGCACGTTCAGCCGCTTGGTGGTCAGCTTCACCGTGGGGGTGATGCCCGCCTTTTGAAAGATCTGGTCACAGATCATCCGGCTGCGCATAGAGGGATAGGTCAGGGTCAGGGGCTCGTTGCGGAGGAACTCCATGTCCAGATAGGGGCCCTTGCCGTCCTTCCAATAGACATAGCGCTGATAGTCGCTGTCCTCCCGGGGGATGATGACCATCTCGTCCCGGCTGAATTCAAACCACTCCAGCTCCGGCTCCATGATAGGGGGATGGAGAAAGCCGATGTCCACCTCGTGCTTGAGCAGCTTGTTTTCAATGTCGATGCTGCTGCCCTCTACCAGCGTGATCTCGATGCCCGGATATTTCAGGTGGAAATCCGGCAGGATGTGGGGCAGCACATAGGTGGCCTGGGTGCCGGTAAAGCCCAGCCGCACCTCGCCCACGTCGCCGCCCCGCAGATTTTGCAGCTGCTTTTTCATGTCCTGCTCCTGGTTGAGCACGTTTTTGGCAAAGGCGAGGAACTGCACCCCCTCCGCCGTGGGGCGCACGCCGGTGGTGGTCCGCTCGAAGATGAGCACGCCCAGCTCCTTCTCCACCTTTTTCAGATATTGGCTCAGGGCGGGCTGGGTCATATACAGCTTATCCGCCGCTTTGGTAATGCTGTTTTCCTCCGCGATGACAACGATATAGCGCAAATCGTTAAAGGTCATCCTCCGTCCGGCTCCTTTTCCGTAAAATATCCACAGGAAATTCCTGTGTTAAATTTGTAACAGACTAAAATGATTTTAGCACAGTGCCGCGAAAAAGGCAACCAAAACAAAACGCTTATACCACGGAATTGAAAGACTTATGACAAGAAGCCGCCGTTTTCCGTTAATATAGTATACAGAAATGCGACCACAGGCATTCTGTGCATGTTTACTGCTAAGGAGAACAGACCCATGGAAGTATACGACATCCAAAAGATACAGCTGGCCTCCTCCTGGGACCGGTCTGCGCTGGAGTCCCTGCTGCAAAGCCAGGGGCTGCGCCTGGACCACGACGTGGAGACGGCCTTCGGCGTGTACGAGACCTCTGGCGAGGAGCCAAAGCTGGTGGGCTGCGGCTGCGCGGCGGGGGCGCTGCTGAAATGCTTTGCCCTGCTGCCCCAGCTGCGGGGCCAGAACCTGCTGGGGCGGCTGGTGTCCGCCCTGACCCAGGACCGGTTCGCCGCCGGGTACTATGACCTGATGGTCATCACCCGCGCCCACAACGAGACGCTGTTTGTAAACTCCGGCTTCTGGACCGTGGCCAAGACGGAGCAGCTGGTCCTGCTGGAGAATCAGCCCGACGGCCCCGCCCGCTTCACCGCCCCCATGGTCATGCCCGGGGACGAGGACCGCTCCGTGGGGGCCATCGTCATGAACTGCAACCCCTTCACCCTGGGGCACCGGTATCTGGTGGAATACGCCGCGGCGCAGTGCGACGTGCTGCACCTGTTCGTGGTGGAGGAGGACCGCTCCATGTTCTCCAGCCAGGTGCGGCTCCGGCTGGTGCGGGAGGGCACCGCCCATCTGCCCAACGTGCGGGTCCACCCCAGCGGCCACTATATGATCTCCTCGGCCACCTTCCCCACCTATTTTCTCAAGCAGGAGGAGGACGCCACCGCCATGCAGTGTGCCCTGGACTGCACCGTGTTCGCCCAGTGCATCGCCCCGCCCCTGCACATCCGCACCCGCTTTGTGGGGCAGGAGCCCCTGGACCCGGTGACGGCCCAGTATAACGCCGCCATGGCCGCCCTGCTGCCCCGGCACGGGGTCCAGGTACGGGAAATTCCCCGCCTGGAAGTGGACGGCCAGCCGGTCAGCGCCAGTCGGGTGCGGCGGCTTTTAAAGGAAAAGGGCCTGTGCCCGGAAGTACTCTCCCTGGTGCCCCCCACCACGGCGGCCTATTTACAGGAATCTTTTGCCCAGGAGTGATCAGACATGGATCAGGAGACAATGTTTCAGGGGACGGCCTGCACGCTGGAGCAGGTGCTGCAAAGCCGCACGGACCGGCAGGACCGCCAGCAGGCCCTGCTGAAAAAGGGCTGCTCCTGCCTGCTCAGCTTTGGGCTGAACGTGCCCGGGGCGGTGAAGCAGTCACCCGCTCTGCGCCAGGTGTTTGACGAGGGGCTGTCCCAGCTGCGCCAGCTGCTGTCCGGCGCCCTGGGGGAGGAGTCTGTCCGCCACAGCGTCACCGGCAGCGAGGCGCTGATGGAGGTCCGCCTGCCCGCGGGGGCCGTGAAGCAGAAGACGGTGATGCTGGAGGAGCTGCACCCCCTGGGCCGCCTGTTTGACATGGATGTACTGGACGGCAGCGGACGGTCCCTGTCCCGCAGGGACTTCGGCCTGCCCGCCCGGCGCTGTCTGCTGTGTGGGGGGGACGCCAAGGCCTGTGGCCGCAGCCGGGCCCACGACGGGGCCGCCCTGCGCCACCGGGTGGCGGACATCTGCGGCAGCTTTTTCCGGGACAAGTGGGCCCAGACCTATTCCGACTGCGCCGTCCGCGCCCTGCTCCACGAGGTATCCGCCACCCCCAAGCCCGGCCTGGTGGACCGGCAGAACTCCGGCTCCCACTCCGACATGGACTTTTCCACCTTTGTGGACAGCAGCGTGTCTCTGGCTGGCAGCTTTCAGGCTATGTTCCGCATCGGCTGGGACGGGGCCGCCCTCCCCCGCCCCATGCTGTTTGAGCGGCTGCGCTTTGCCGGGCAGGGGGCGGAAGCCGCCATGCTCCGGGCCACCGGCGGGGTGAACACCCACAAGGGGCTCATCTTCTCCATGGGCATCCTGTGCGGCGCCCTGGGGGCGGCCACTGCCAAAGGGGAGCAGATCCCCACCCGGGACAGGGTGCTGGACATCAGCCGGGAACTGGGCCGGTGCGCCCTGGCAGATTTTCAAGGGGAGGAGTCCATCCCTGACACCAGCGGCCTGCGGTGCTATCGCCAATATCAAATCACCGGGGCCCGGGGCGTCGCCGCCGGGGGCTTCCAGAGCGTGCTGACCATCGGTCTGCCCGCCCTGCGCCAGTGGACAGAACAGGGGCTTGCCCTGTCGGATGCGGCGGCCCTCACTCTGCTGGCCCTCATCGCCGGGACAGAGGACACCAACATGATCCACCGGGGCGGCCTGGCCCGGGCCCGGCAGTGCCGGGTGGAGGCGGGGGAACTGTACCGCCGGGCCACCCCGGAAAACTTCCGCGCCCTTTTGAACGACTTAGACCGGCAATACATCCGGGAGCATCTCAGCCCCGGCGGCTGCGCCGACCTGCTGGCCCTGAGCCTGATGCTGTTCTTCCTGGAGCAGGACGGACTGCTGGCCTGAACACGCCGGAACGCTTGCACTTTCCCCCATTTTCATTATAATAAAAGAAAATACACCAGCCCATATACCACGCTGGCGCTGATGCCGAAGACCAGCACCGGGCCGGCCACGGTGAACAGCTTGGCCGCCGTGCCCGCCACCAGACCCTCGGTCTTGAACTCCAGGGCCGGGGAGACCATGGCGTTGGCAAAGCCGGTGATGGGCACCAGCGTCCCCGCCCCCGCCCGCTTGGCCAGCTTGTCAAACCAGCCCAGGCCGGTGAGCAGGGCCGCCGCCCCGATGAGGGTGACCGATACGGCCATGCCCGCCATGTCCTGGTCCAGCCCCAGACGCCGGTAGAATCCCATCAGATACTGCCCCAGGGCGCAGATGGCCCCGCCCACCAAAAAGGCCCAGGCCATATCCCGGCCCAGGGGGGACTTGCCCGCCCGCTGCTTCACCAGGGCGGCATATTCCTGGTTTGTGATCTTGCTGTTGTTGGCCATGATAAACCGTCGCCTCTCTTTTCCGCGTTCTGCTTTTTTCTAGCATTCCACACGCCCCGGCGATTATGTGGAAAATTTTCAGGAGGATGCTTATGATCCTATACGGCGCAGAGGGCCTGACCGCCCGGGACCAGGCCCACCGGCTGCTGGCCCTGGCGGCGGCGGAGCACTGGGACCTCTCCCCCCTGCCCGCCGCAGAGCGGGCCGAATTTGGAAAGCCCTTCTTCCCCGACCTGCCGGAGCGGCAGTTCAACCTGAGCCACAGCGGTCCCTATGCCCTGTGCGCCCTGGACCGCCGCCCTGTGGGGGTGGACATCCAGACCGTCGGTCCCCACCGCCCCCGCATCCTCCAGCGGGTGTGCTCCCGGGAGGAGCGGGCCTGGCTGGACGAACAGAGCGACCTGTGGGCCGCCTTCGCCCAGCTATGGGCCCTGAAAGAGAGCCGGGCCAAGTACACCGGCGCGGGGCTTACCTCCCCCATCGCCGAGATCCGCGTCCCCCTGCCCGCTCCCGGGGTGCTGACGCTGGATGGCCTGCACTTTCGCGTCTACTCCGGCCCCGGCTGGAGGGCCGCCGCCTGCGGAGAGAGTCCACCGCCGGAGGAAATTTTGTGGAAAGATGTGTGAAAAACCCGTTCTTCTCCCGGTTTTCGGGAAAAGAACGGGTTCTTTTGCGCACAGCTCGCTCACAGCATATTCAGAAAATAGCGGTGGACCGACAGGTCGTCGCTCAGCTCCGGGTGGAAGGCGGCGGCCAGCTGATTGCCCAGGCGGGCGGCCACGATGCGCCCGTCCACCTGGGCCAGGATCTGGACCTCCGGCCCCGCCTGGGCGATGTAGGGAGCGCGGATGAAGGTCATGGGCACCGGTCCGATCCCCGCCATCTCCCCCTGGGCGAAGAAGCTGCCCAGCTGGCGGCCATAGGCGTTTCGTCGTGCGGTGATGTCCATGGTGCCGAAACAGGGCGTGCCCCCCTCCACCTGCTGGGCCAGCAGGATCAGCCCGGCGCAGGTGCCAAACACGGGCAGGCCTTCTTGAATGCGGCTTTGCAGGGGGTGGAACAGGTCCAGAGCGTCCAGCAGCTTTTTCATGGCGGTGCTCTCCCCGCCGGGGAGAATCAGGCCGTCCATGCTCCGCTCCAGATCACGGCGCTGGCGGATCTCAAAGTGCTCCGCCCCCAGCCGGTCCAGCATGGCGGCGTGCTCTGCAAAGGCCCCCTGGAGGGCCAGAATCCCAATGGCCGCCATCTTATTTGCCCCGCTCCGCCATGAGCAGCGCGATCTCGCTCTCGTTGATGCCCACCATGGCCTCGCCCAAATTGGTGGACAGCTTGGCCAGCAGCTTGGCGTCCTGATAGTTGGTCACAGCCTGGACGATGGCGGCGGCCCGCTTGGCCGGGTCCCCGGACTTGAAGATGCCAGAGCCCACGAACACGCCCTCGGCCCCCAGCTGCATCATCAGGGCGGCATCGGCGGGGGTGGCCACTCCTCCGGCGGCAAAGTTCACCACGGGCAGACGGCCATGGTCGTGGACATACTCCACCAGCTCCACGGGCACCTGAAGCTGCTTGGCCGCCTCATACAGCTCGTCCTGGCGCAGGCCCTGGACCCGGCGGATCTCCGCGTTCATGGCCCGCATGTGGCGCACGGCCTGGATCACGTCGCCGGTGCCCGGCTCGCCCTTGGTGCGGATCATGGCCGCCCCCTCGGCGATGCGGCGCAGGGCCTCTCCCAGGTCCCGGGCGCCGCAGACGAAGGGCACCTGGAACTGCCGCTTGTCGATGTGATAGACGTCGTCGGCGGGGGAGAGCACCTCGCTCTCGTCGATATAGTCGATCTCGATGGCCTGGAGAATCTGGGCCTCCGCGAAGTGGCCGATGCGGCACTTGGCCATCACGGGGATGGACACCGCCTGCTGGATGCCCTGGATCATCCCCGGGTCGCTCATGCGGGACACGCCCCCCGCCGCCCGGATGTCCGCCGGGATGCGCTCCAGGGCCATCACGGCGCAGGCCCCGGCCTCCTCGGCGATCCTGGCCTGCTCCGGGGTGGTCACGTCCATAATGACGCCGCCCTTGAGCATCTGGGCCAGCTCTTTGTTCAGTTCATATCTGCTTTTTTCCATGGTGCATTCTCCTATCTGCCCGGTGGATTTGATTTGATGGGGATAGGATACCACAAATTGATTTTAATAAAATAACCAGTTTCATTCTTTTTCATAGGACCAGATTTTCCGCTCCGTTTTTCTTGAAGCGCCATCCCTCCCGTGCTAGAATAGTGCGGAAGGAAGCGGGAGTTCAGCTCCCCGGAAAGGGGTAATCAACATGAACGTATTACTGATAAACGGCAGTCCCCGGCCCCACGGGAACACCTCCCATCGCCCTGGGGGAGATGGTGAAGACCTTCCAGGCCGAAGGGGTGGAGACCGAGGTGGTCCAGGTGGGCAATCTGCCCGTCCGGGGCTGCATCGCCTGCGGCCGGTGCGCCGAGACGGGCAAGTGCATCTTCGACGACGTGGTCAACCAGCTCGCCCCCAAGTTTGAACGGGCCGACGGTCTGGTGGTGGCCAGCCCCGTGTACTATGCCTCCGCCAACGCCACCCTCATCGCCGTGCTGGACCGGCTGTTTTACAGCACCCACTTTGACAAGGCCATGAAGGTGGGGGCCAGCGTGGTATGCGCCCGCCGGGGCGGTTGCTCGGCCACCTTTGACGAACTGAACAAATATTTCACCATCACCAACATGCCCATCGCCTCCAGCCAATACTGGAACTCCATCCATGGCCGCGCCCCCGGCGAGGCCGACCAGGACGAGGAGGGCAAGCAGACCATGCGCACCCTGGCCCGGAACATGACCTTCCTCATGCGCAGCATCGCCCTGGGCAAAGAGGCCTACGGCCTCCCCCAGCCCGAACCCCGGGTGGCCACCCACTTCATCCGATAAGTAAAACAAAAAACGCACTGCCTCAAGGGAGTTTGGTCCCCATAGACAGCGCGTTTTGCTTTATGTTGATTTGTCAGCCGCCCAGATAGGCCTTTTTCACGGCCTCGTCCTCCAGCAGCTCGGCTCCGGTGCCGGTGGCCACGATCTTGCCGGTCTCCAGCACGTAGCCCCGGTGGGCCACGGACAGAGCCATGTTGGCGTTCTGCTCCACCAGCAGGATGGTGGTGCCGTGCTGGTTCAGTTCCCGCACGATGTCGAAGATCTGCTCCACCAGGATGGGGGCCAGGCCCATGGAGGGCTCATCCAGCATGAGCAGGCTGGGCTTGGACATCAGGGCCCGGCCCATGGCCAGCATCTGCTGCTCGCCGCCGGACAGGGTGCCGGCCACCTGGTTCTGCCGCTCCTTCAGGCGGGGGAAGCGCTGATACACGTCGGCGATACTCTCGTCATACTCGTCGGCGGGGCGGGTGAACGCGCCCATCTGCAAATTTTCCTCCACGGTCATTTGCAGGAAGATCTGCCGCCCCTCGGGGACCAGGGCCAGGCCCATGGGCACGATCTTGTGGGCGGGGATGCCCCCCAGGCTCTTGCCCATGAACTGGATGGAGCCGGTGTGGGAGGACAGCAGTCCGGCCACCGTCTTCAGGATGGTGGACTTACCCGCGCCGTTGGCCCCGATGAGGGTGACTACCTCCCCCTCGTTGACCTCGAAGGAGACGCCCTTGATGGCGTGGATGGCTCCGTAATAGACGTTGATGTCGTCCACCTTCAAAATGGTGTTCATCCCTTGCTGCCCTCCTTCTTCTGGCTGCCCAGATAGGCCTCGATGACCTTGGGGTTGGCCTGTATCTCCTCGGCGGTGCCCTTGGCGATGATCTGGCCGAAGTTCAGCACACAGATGCCCTCGCAGATGCCCATGACCAGGTTCATGTCGTGCTCGATGAGCATGATGGCGATGTGGAAGGTGTCCCGGATCTTGACGATATTCTCCATCAGCTCCGCCGTCTCAGAGGGGTTCATACCGGCGGCGGGCTCGTCCAGCAGCAGCAGGCTGGGGTTGGTGGCCAGGGCGCGGACGATCTCCAGGCGGCGCTGCGCGCCATAGGGCAGGGAACCGGCCTCGTGACCCGCCAGGTCCTGCATGTCAAAGATGGACAGCAGCTCCATAGCGCTCTCGTGGGCCAGCTTCTCCTGCTTCCAGAATTTCGGCAGGCGGAACATGCCGTCCCACATGGGATAGCGTACCTGATTGTGCAGGCCGATCTTCACGTTGTCCTCCACGGACAGGTTGTTGAACAGGCGGATGTTCTGGAAGGTACGGGCGATGCCCGCCCGGTTGGCCTGGGCGATAGACATGCCGTGGGTGTCCTTGCCGTTTAACAGGATGGTACCCCGGGTGGGCTGGTACACCTTGGTCAGCAGGTTAAACACGGTGGTCTTACCCGCGCCGTTGGGGCCGATGAGGCCGGCGATCTCCGTCTGGCCCACGGTGAGGTTGAACTCGTTCACGGCGGTCAGGCCGCCGAAGTCGATGCCCAGGTGCTGGCACTCCAGCACCGGCAGCTTGCCCAGGTCCCGCTCCGGCACGATGGAGTGGCTGGGCACGGGGACCATTTTTCCCTTTTCAAATTTCTTAGCCACGGTCACCCACTCCCTTCTCCGGGGCGGAGCGGACCAGCTTGCGCCGCAGCCCCGCAAAGAACTCCTTGGAATTTTCGTTGTTGGTGGCGATCATCACCACGATGAGGACGATGGCGTACACCAGCATCCGGTATTTGTCCAGACCCAGGTTGCGCAGGAATTCCGGCAGGACCGTCAGGAAGGCTGCGGCGATGACCGAGCCCCGGATGTTGCCCAGGCCGCCCAGCACCACAAAGACCAGCACCAGGATAGAGGCGTTGAAGTCGAACTTCTTGGCGGCCACGGAGGAATAGTTCATGGCATACAGGGCGCCGGCAGCGCCCGCCAGCACGGCGGAGGTGACGAAGGCCATCAGCTTATACTTGGTGGCGCTGATGCCCACGCTCTCGGCGGCGATGCGGTTGTCCCGCATGGCCATGATGGCCCGGCCCGCCCGGCTGTGGACCAGATTGAGGACCACGAACAGGGCGATAAGCACCAGGACAGTGCCCACGGTAAAGGTGGACAGCTTCACATTGGCCGTGGCCCCCATGGGGCCCTGAAGAATGGAGATGCCCCCCTCGCCCAGGTGCAGGGCGGCCTCGTTGGTGATGGAGAAGTGCAGCCCCTCGGCATCCACGCCCACATACAGGATATTAAAGATATTCTTGATGATCTCGCCAAAGGCCAGGGTGACAATGGCCAGATAGTCGCCCTGCAGACGCAGCACGGGCACGCCCACGATCACGCCGGCGACACCGGCGCACACTGCGCCCACCAGCATGGCCACTGCCAACCGGGCGATGCCGTTGGGGATGGCCTGCTGCAGGGACATGGCGGCCACGATGCCCGAGAAGGCGCCCACGCTCATAAAGCCCGCGTGGCCCAAGGACAGCTCCCCGGAGAAGCCCACCACCAGGTTCAAGGACACGGCCATGGTGACATAGGCGCAGATGGGCACCAGCTGCCCGGCGATGGAGGGGGAGACCATCCCCGCCCCGTTCAGGACCTGGATGATGATGTAAAAGGCGATGACGATGCCGTAAGTGACGAATTTTCCCGCCAGTTTTCTCTTGGCGGATGCGCTCTGTTTCATCTCTGCCACCTCAAACTTTCTCTCGGACCACCTTGCCCAAAAGGCCGGTGGGCTTGACCAGCAGCACCACGATCAGCACCAGGAACACCACGGCGTCGGAGATGTTGGTGTTGAACGCCTTGGCAAAGATCTCGATGATGCCCAGCAGGATGCCGCCCAGCAGGGCCCCGGGGATGGAGCCGATGCCGCCGAACACGGCGGCGGTGAAGGCCTTGATGCCGGGCAGCGAGCCGGTGGTGGGCATCAGGTTGGGATAGCTGGAGCAGAACAGCACACCGGCCACCGCCGCCAGGGCAGAGCCGATGGCAAAGGTCATGGAGATGGTGGTGTTCACATCGATGCCCATCAGCTGGGCGGCGGACTTGTCCTCAGAGCAGGCCCGCATGGCCTTGCCCATCTTGGTGTTGCCGGTGAACCAGGTCAGGCCCAGCATCACCACCACGCACACCACCACGGTGAGCAGGGCGGCATAGGTCACGGTGATCTGGCCCCCCATCAGCTTGATGGAGCCGGTGCCCACCACAGAGGTGAAGGACTTGGGATTGGAGGACCACAGCAGCAGGGCGCTGTTCTGCAGGAAATAGCTCACGCCGATGGCGGTGATCAGCACGGCCAGAGACGGGGCCTGGCGCAGGGGCTTATAGGCCAGGCGCTCGATGACCACACCCAGCACGGTACACACTGCCATGGCCAGCAGCGTCCCGGCCACAGCCCCCACCAGCAGGGAGCTGCTCATGCGGCTCATGGTGAAAAAGCAGATGTAAGCGCCCACCATAATGATGTCGCCGTGGGCGAAGTTCAGCATCTTGGCAATGCCATAGACCATGGTATAGCCCAGGGCGATGATGGCATATACGCTGCCCAGGCTGATGCCGTTTATCAGGTTGTTGAGGATACTCAAACCACTCACCTCTCTCTTTTCTTGCCGGGGCGCTGCCCGGAACGGGTGCGGCCCATAGCGAAAACCTCGGCGGCAGACGCCGATCCCGCCGACGTTTTCGCCATGGGAAAATGCGGCCAGGAGAGGGCCGCCAGTTGGGGCGGTCCTCTCCTGAGATGGATGAACTAAGGATGGCCGTTACTGGGTCACATACTTGCCGGACTCGACCTTGACCACCACGGGGTCCTTAGAGACCTCGCCGTTGGTCTGCCAGTGCATCCCGCTGCCGGTCAGGCCGTCCACGGCGAAGGAGCTGTCGGTGAACACCTTGGTCAGCTTCTCGCACACCTCCTGGGGGCCCATGTCGGCGGTGACGCCGGCCTGCTTGCAGGCCTCGTAGATGGCATAGATGCAGTCATAGCCGTCAGCGGCGAACTGGTTGGGGATGCCGCCGGCCAGCGCCTGATACTCGTTGACGAACTTCACGGTGCGCTCGTCCTCGCCCCAGGCATTGAAGGGGGTCATCAGCATCAGGCCCTCGGCCAGGCTGGTGTCAAAGCCCTCCAGGTCCAGGATGCCGTCCATGCCGTCGCAGCCGAAGAAGGTGGGCTCATAGCCCATGGTCTTGGCCTGGTTCAGGATCAGGGAAGCGGGGGTATAGTAGATGGGCATGAACACTAGGTCGGCGCCGGCCTTCTGGGCCTCGCCCAGCTGCACGGTAAAGTCGGCGTTGGTGTCATCGGGGAAGGTGCTGGCGGAGACGACCTCCAGGCCGATCTCCTGGGCCTCAGCCTGGAAGGCGTTGAAGATGCCGGTGGAGTAGGCGTCGCCGTTGTTATAGATGGCGGCGATCTTGGTGCCCAGCTGGTGCTCCTTGATGTAGTCCGCAGCGGCCTTGCCCTGGTTGGGGTCGGTGAAGCAGGCCTGGAACACGTTGTCGCGGCCCTCGGTCACCTTGGTGGAGGAGGCGGAGGGGGTCAGCTGGAAGATGCGGTCGTTAAAGGTCTCGGCGGCCACGGCCACGCAGGGGGTGGTGGTGGTGGTGCCGTACAGCACCTGCATCCCCTTGCCCTTCAGGTTGTTATAGGCGTTGACGGCCTTCTCGGCATCGCCCTCGTCATCCTGAAAGTCCAGGGCAAACTGCAGGCCGCCCAGGGCGTTGATCTCATCCACGGCGACCTGGGCGCCCGTCTTGGTGGCGATGCCGTACACGGCGGCGGAGCCGGTCAGGGGGCCGATGCCGCCGATCTTGATGACGCTGCTCTGATCGGCAGAGCCGTTGGAAGCGGAGCCGGCGTTAGAGGCGGCGCTGTTAGAAGCGTTGTTGCCGCCGCAGCCAGCCAGCAGGCTGACGCTCAGGGCGCCGGCCAGAAGCATGGCAAGATACTTTTTCATTTTAAATAACCTCCTAAAGATCCTATCTTTATAGAATAGGAAAACCCACTCAGCCCGGCGGCCTGTTCCGCCGGGGGCCGTCTTGCTCAGCCCTAGATTTGTCGCTCATTATAGGTATCCGAAAAACAAATGTCAATCGTAAAAGTACACAAGCTGACCCATCAGGCTCCGTTCTCTCCCTGAAAATGAGACGGGAAAGTTTCCCTCCGGCGAAAAATTGGCGAATATTTCACAAGTTTTCCTGCGTTTTTTCGCCATCTTAGCACCCCGTTCCTCCTCTTGCCAAAACAGAATATAACACATGTTACAATCCGGCGTTGGTTTATAAAAAATTTCACGTCTTTTTCTAACGCTTCCCAAATATTGTGCAGTTTGACGATGACCTTTCCTATTCTCTGAAAAAAATTGTTGCCAGGTCACATGTTTTTCCCTGTTTTTGTCTGCTGAACGTTGATTTTTTATCGCCGCAAAAAAATCTTGACAGACGGGCGGCGTCGGATTATAATGCGTCCATAAACTGATGACGCAGGAAAAAGTCAGGTCGATCCCGGCACAGCGAGGAGAGGACGGTGCAAGCTCTCCCTGGGGCGCTGAGCAATATGGTCTGCGGAGGGCGGCCCAAAATGGGCCGACGTTGAGATGGACGTTACCCGTCAGGGATATGCTGGTATCCCGGGAAAGCGCCTTTTCAGGCGAAACGCAAGGTGGCACCGTGAATGGTTTTCATTCGCCCTTGACTGGAGCAATGCTCCGGCCAGGGGCGTTTTTCGTTTTCCCCCGTCCCTTTACGCCCTTCGTTTCAAGGAGGAATTTATCATGCAGCAAGAAAAGATCGTCATCATCGGCGCGGGCCACGTGGGCAGCCACTGCGCCTATGCCCTGGCCCACTGCGGGGTGTGCCGGGAGATCGTCCTCACCGACATCCTGCCGGACAAGGCGGCGGCCCAGGCCCTGGACGTGGCCGACAGCGTCAGCTATCTGCCCCAGGACGTGACCGTCCGCGCCGGAGAGATCAGCGAGTGCGCCGACGCCGCTTTGGTGGTGGTGGCCATTGGCGAGGCCCGCAAGCCCGGCCAGACCCGCCTGGATATGCTGGGCCGCTCCATTGAGATGCTGAAAAAACTCACCGTCCAGCTGCGGCCCATGGCCCTCACCTGCCCGGTGGTGTCCATCACCAACCCGGCGGATATCGTGGCCGACTATCTGCGCAAGCAGCTCTCCCTGCCCCGCACCCAGTGCTTCAGCACCGGCACCCTGCTGGACACCGCCCGGCTCATCCGCTCCATCGCCCAGGCCTCCGGAACAGATCGGCGCAGCGTGTGCGCCTTCTCCATGGGGGAGCACGGCGACTCGTCCATGGTCCCCTTCTCCGCCGTCACCGTGGGCGGTGTCCCCTTTGACAGGCTGGGCCTGGACAAGAGCGCCATCCTCACCCAGACCCGTCGGGCGGGCATGGACATCATCGAGGGGAAGGGCTCTACCGAGTTTGGCATCGGTCTGGCCCTGGCCCAGCTGGCCGCCGCCATTCTGGGCGACCAGCACCGGGTGCTGCCCGTCTCCGTCCTGCTGGAGGGGGAATACGGTCAGCAGGGCGTCCACTGCGGCGTCCCCTGCCGCATCGGCCGCCGGGGCATTGAAGAGATCGTGGTCCTGGACCTGACACAGCAGGAACAGCAGCAGCTGGACGCCTCCTGCCAGGTCATCCGCAAGCACATCGCACTGGCTGATTCGCTGTAAATTCAACTACTATGATATTTACAGCAATTTCAAAGAGGGGGTTGGGTCCTATGCAGAAGAAACAGAACGATATGATAATGTAGAATTGGTCCTTCATCAAAAAGGGGGTAATTATGCGTAAGCATTGCTCTCTGATTCTCTCTATAATACTCTGTCCGGGCACACGCTTATCACCAGTGAGTTGCTGTATGTGCTCCCCGGCAGCCCCAGGACGTTTGCGCTTTCCCTGGAGCCCTATCGCTCCCATCTGTCCCCGGGAGAATACCGCTTTGTATTCGGCCTGCACGCCAGTGCGCAGTTCTTTTCCTATGAGTTTACGCTGACCGCTTCCTAAATCATATCCTCTGACCCACCGGGCGCTGTTTTTCATCGCGCCCGGTGGGTTTTTGTCTTATGGTCCGGCGCGTCTGCGCCCCCGGCGCTTCCCCCGCAGGGCCCCGAAAAGATTCACATTTTCTTAACATATTGACCGATTGACAGGTGAAAATCTGCCGGGTATAATGTATGACAGCTTGTCACAATGACAACCTGTCACATTGAGGAGAGAGACGATGCCAAGCAACACCTTTTTCCGTCTGCCGGAGGAGAAGCGGCAGCGATTGCTGGACGCCGCCTGGGAGGAATTCTCCCGGGTCAGCTTTGCCGATGCGTCCATCAACCAGATCATCCACGCCGCCAACATCTCCCGGGGCAGCTTTTATCAGTACTTCACGGACAAGGAGGACCTGACCGCCTATATGCTGGGGGGGATGCGGCGCTATTTTTCCAAGCTGATGTGGGGCATCCTGGCCGAGGTAGAGGGCGATCTGTTCCAGGCGGTGGTCATCGCCTTCGAGCGATTTTTAGACCGCAGCGGCATCACCGACCCGGTCCTTGCCAAGCTCATCCACATCATCCAGCTAAACCCCGGTATGGACTTTCACCGCTTTATGTGCAGCGACCGGGAGGCCTCTGAGCAGGAGATATTCCAGCACGTCTCCAATCGGAACTACCGCAGCCAGGACCGGGAGTTTGTGGGAAATGTCTTTTTCCTGACCATCGCCCCCCTGGCCTCTGCCATGATGGAGACCCTGCGTGCCCCGGAGCAGTGGGAACACCAGCGGGCGCTGCTGGAACAGCGGCTGCAAATCATTCGCATGGGCGCTGTGGCCCCGGCGATTTCTGAATAACCGAATCCCAGATCGTGATCTAAGGAGGAATATGATGAAAGATCGTAGAACCATCGCCGCCATTCTGGCCGCCGCCCTCACCCTGACCATGTGCGGCGTGTCCGCCGTGGCAGCCGGGGAGGCGAACAGCTCCGCTGCGCCGGACAGCTCTGCGGCCGTCCAGGCCGACCAGGCGGACAGCAGCGCCGCCGTGGGGGGCACCCCCGAGGATGCCTCCTCCGGGGATACCGCCGCCGACAGCAGCCAGACCGACAAGGCCGTCGAGGACCAAGCCGCCCAGGATACCCAGGACACCCAGACCGAGGAGCACCCAGAGCCGGAGATCATTGCCCCCGACGCGGTGGGTACCGTCTCCTTTGCCAACGTGAGCCGCCGCCTGCGGGAGAACAACCTGTCCGTCCTCTCTCTGGAGGAGAACATCAACGCCATCAAGGCCATCGACTATGAGAAGATGGGCGACGACATCCGCAAAAACCTGAACAGAATCGCCGATGCCCAGTGGTTCATGACCATCAGCGGCAACTCCTTTGCCGCCAAGAGCATGTCCAGCAGCTACGAATCCCTGAAGGACACCTTCGACGATATCCGGGACGGCAAGCTGCAGGAGGACAACGAGGCCGTGATCCGCCAGCTGGAGAACGCCCAGGACCAGGTGGCCATGGCGGGGGAATCCCTTTACATCGCCCTGACTGAGATGGAGCTCAACGGCCAGACCCTGTCCCGCTCCATCACCGCCCTAGACCGCACCATCAAAGAGCTGAACCTGCGCTATGACCTGGGCCAGATCTCCGCCCTGACCCTGGAGCAGACCAAGGCCGGCCGCACCAGCGCCCTCAGCGGCCAGGAGACCCTGACCATGAACATCTGCACCTATAAGACCCAGCTGGAGCAGATGATCGGCGCAGAGCTCACCGGCAAGATCAAGCTCCAGGGCCTACCCCAGGTGACGGGTCAGCAACTGGCCGCCATGGACCTGGACAAGGACCTGGCCGCCGCCAAGGAGGCCAGCTACACCCTCTTTGCCGCCCAGCGCACCCTGGACGACGCCCGAGACGACTTTAAGGACACCGCCGAGGCCAATATGTACAGCACGGGCAAGTATCAGTATGTGGCCGCCCAGCACCAGTGGCAGGCCGCCCAGTATACATACAACGCCGCCGTCCAGAGCTTTGAGACCAGCTTCCGCACCCTGTATCTACAGGTGAAGGACTATCAGCAGGTGCTCCAGGCCGCTAAAACCGCCCTGGCCACCGAGCAGGACAACTTTGCCGCCGCCCAGAAGAAGCACGATCTGGGCAACCTGTCGGACAACGCCCTGGCCGATGCCAAGGACAAGGTGTCTGAGGCCCAGGACAAGGTGGATGGTGCCGCCATCGACCTGTTCTCCGCCTATAACAACTACCGCTGGGCCGTGGACCACGGCATTTTGAACTGAGACTCAGGAGGAACCACACATTATGAATCAAAAACGCATCCTGTCCCTGGCCCTGGCTGCCGCCATGGCCCTGTCCCTCACCGCCTGCGGCAGCAAGAGCGACTCCTCCAGCAGCGCAGACGACACCCCCACCGGCGTGGCCGTCCAGGTCCAGCCCGTCACTGCAGACACCATCTCTACGGAGAACAAGGTCTCCGGCAAGGTCGTCTCTGACAACGAGAGCTCTGTCTTCGTGGCCAGCAGCGCCAAGTGCACCGCCGTGTATGTGGATGCCGGCGACATGGTCTCCGCCGGGCAGAAGCTGTGCACCCTGGACCTGGCCAGCACCATCTCCTCTTACAACGCCGCCAACATCAGCTATAACTCCGCCGTGCAGAGCTATCAGGACCAGAAGAACGTCTTTGACAGCCAGATCGCCCTGTACACCAAAAACGTCAACGATCTCAAGGCCCTGAAGGAGATCGGTGCCGCCTCTCAGACCGAGATCGACCAGGCCCAGCTGCAGCTGGAGTCCGCCCAGGCTACCAAAAACTCCACCCTGTCCCAGCTGGAGGCGGGGATGCAGAGCTATAAGTCCAACGTGGAGCAGCTGTCCACCGTGCTGGAGAACGTGGACGGGGCAGGCAACGTCATCGCCCCCATCTCCGGCACTCTGGTCAGCCTGAATGCCGAGGAGAACGCCTTTGTCTCCCCCTCCATGCCCGTGGCCGTCATCGACGGGGTGGACCAGATGAAGATCAGCGTCTCCGTGTCCGAGGCCCTGGTGCCCAAGCTGACCATCGGCGACAGCGTGGACGTTGCCGTCAGCGCCGCTGACCAGACCTTCTCCGGTTCCATCCGCTCCGTGGAGCAGGCGGCCAACGCCCAGACCAAGCTGTACACCGTCACCGTGTCCGTGCCCAGCGACGTATCCGGCCTGCTGTCCGGCATGTTCGCCGATGTGACCTTCCACACCGACACCGCCAGCGGGGCCATCGTGGTACCCACCGAGTCCATCCTCACCAGCGGCTCCACCCAGTATGTCTATGTGGTCCAGGACGACAACACCGCCAAGTACGTCGAAGTGACCACCGGCCTCACCGGCAACGGCGTCACCGAGGTCACCTCCGGCCTGTCCGCCGGGCAGCAGCTGGTCACCGTGGGCCAGTCCTATCTCAGCGACGGAGCCGCCGTTCGGGTGGTCTCCGGGGAGGACTAAGGCCAGATGAATATTGCAAAGGCGTGTATCAAGCATAAAGTGGCCACGCTGCTGGCCGTCATTATGGTGGTCATCTTCGGCGTGCTGTTCGGCACCCGGCTGCAGATGGCCCTGATGCCCAACATGGAGATGCCCATGGCCGTGGTCATGACCACCTATGTGGGCGCAAACCCCAGCGACATTGAGGAACTGGTCACCTCGCCCCTGGAGTCGGCCATCATGTCCGTCTCCGGCGTGGACGAGATCACCTCCACCTCCGCCGAAAACGTGAGCACCATTCAGATCACCTATCTGGAGGGCACCGATCTGGACATCGCCGCCACCAAGCTGCGGGAACAGTTTGACCGGGTAAGCCTGCCGGACGATGCCTCTGATCCCATCATCGTGAACATCAACATCAGCGAGCTGATGCCCACGGCCATGATCGCCCTGGTGGGCGACGACCTGTCCCAGCTGCAGGCCAAGGCCGAGGACGACATCGCCCCCGCCCTGGAGCGCATCGACGGCGTGGCCCAGGTGCAGGTGAGCGGCGGCACCGAGCAGCACATCGCCGTGCGCATCGACCCGGCCAAGGCCGCCGGCTTCGGCCTGTCCAACTCCTATATCTCCCAGTTCCTGGCCGGGCAGAACCTGCTCTATCCCGGCGGCGACCTGCAAAACGGTACCCAAAAGCTCACCGTCTCCACCGATGCCAAGCTCCAGTCGGTGGACGACGTGGCCAACACCATCATCGCCCTGCCCGCCGGCGGCACCGTCCGCCTGTCCGAGGTGGCCTCTGTCGCCCTGGAGGACGAGGATTCCACCGCCATCGCCAAGGTGGGGGACACCGGCTGCGTGATGCTGCAGGTGTCCAAGCAGTCCGGGGCCAACGAGATGGCCGCCGCCCAAGCTGTGGAAAAGCGCCTGGAGGAGCTGAAGGCCGACGACCCCACCCTGCAATACACCATCCCCTACTCCGCCCGGGAGTATATCAGCCAGTCGGTAAACGCCGCCTTCAGCAACATCATCCAGGGCGTGGTGCTGGCCGCCATCGTGGTCTTCCTGTTCCTGCGCCGGGGCGGCCCCACCTTCACCATCTGCGTGTCCATGCCCGTGTGTATCCTGTCCGTGTTCGTGCTGATGAACGTGTTTGACCTGACCCTGAACATGATGAGTCTGGGCGGCATCGCCATGGGCGTGGGCATGATCGTGGATAACTCCATCGTGGTGCTGGAAAACATCAACCGCTTTGCCCTGGAGGGCCACGACCGGATGAGCGCCTGTGTGGACGGCACCAAGGAGGTCACCTCCTCCGTCATCGCCTCCACCCTGACCACCCTGGCCGTGTTTGTCCCCCTGGGGCTCTCCGGGGGCATCGCCGGCCAGATGTTCCGGGACTTCTGCCTGACCATTGCCTCCCTCATCGGGGCCTCCCTGCTCATCTCCCTGACCCTGGTGCCCCTGCTGTGCTACTTCACCCTCACCGATGAAAAGGTGGAAAAGCTGCGGGCCAAGGAGGCAGCCAGACAGGCCGCCGGAGCCAAGAAGAACCCCCTGTCCGGTTTCCTCTCCAAGCTGAACGCCGTCTATCTGCGGCTGCTGAACTTCTTCATCCGCCACCTGAAGATCGGGATGCTGGTCTCGGTGGGTCTGGTGGTCTTCTTTGCGGCCACCCTGGCCAGCACCAAGATGGTCATGATCCCCGACATGGACCAGGGTAGCGTGTCTGTGTCCATCAGCCTGCCCACCGGCTCCTCTCTGGAGGAGTCCACCGCCATCGCCGACCGGGTCACCGCCATCGTCCAGCGGGAGGTGCCCGAGCTGGACGAGATGTATTACCTGGCCAGCAACGGCTCCTCCATGATGTCCGCGGGCAACTCGGTCACCATGGGCCTGAAGCTGGTGGACAAGTCAGACCGCGACCGCTCCGCCTTTGACATCGTAGACGATCTGCGTTCTGCCCTTCAGGACATCGCCGGGTGCGAGATCACCGTGTCCGCCTCCTCCATGTCTATGGGCACCACCAGCGGCGACGACATCAGCGTGGAGATCCAGGGCGACGACTATGACACCCTGGAGATGATCTCCAACGACCTGGCCCAGCAGATCTCTGCCCTGCCCGATGCCATCAACGTGGAGAGCTCCCTGGCCGACAAGGTGGCCCAGGTGCGGGTGACCATGAAGCGGGAGGCCGCCTCTCAGTATGGGCTTACCGCCGCCACTGTGGGTGCCGCCGTCCGTGCCGAGCTCACCGGTGCCACCGCCACCAAGGTGACCATCAACAACAAGGAGTATGACGTGATGGTCAAGGGCGATGGGGCCTCCTCCGTCAGCCTGGACGCCCTGCGCTCCATGCCCGTCTCCTCCGCCTACGGCGGCACCGTGCCCCTGTCCTCCGTGGCCGATGTCACGGTGGAGCAGGCCGCCCAGAGCATCACCCGCCACAACCAGACCCGCCAGGTGACCATCACCGGCGACACCATCAGCGGCGACAGCACCGCCATCACCAAGGCCATCAACGAAATTCTGGACCAGTACACCCTGCCCCAGGGCTACACCGCCCAGACCGCCGGTGCCTATGAGGACATGATGGACAGCTTCGGCGACCTGGGGCTGGCCCTGGCCGTGGCCCTGCTGCTGGTCTACTTCGTGCTGGCCGTGCAGTTTGAGTCCTTTGCCATGCCCGTCATGGTCATGCTCATCCTGCCTGTGGCCTTCACCGGGGCGCTGTTCGCCCTGCCCCTCACCGGGCGGGACATGTCCATGATCGCCCTGGTGGCCATCATCATGCTGGCCGGTACGGTGGTCAACTCCTCCATCATCCTGGTGGAGTACATCAAGATCCGCCGGGGCATGGGCGAGGACCGCGAGACGGCCATTCTCCACGCCTGTCCCCTCCGTATCCGGCCCATTATGATGACCACCCTCACCACCGTCCTGGCCATGGTGCCCATGGCTCTGGGCCTTGGGGAGAGCAACGAGATGATGAGCGACATGGGCGTGACCATGATCTCCGGCATGGTGATCTCCACCATCGTCACCCTGGTCTTCACCCCCGTGTATTACTCCGTCATCGACAACCTGAGCCACCTGGGCCGCGACCGGAAGAAAAAGCAGAAAAACAACGCCCCCGCCGTCCAGGCGTAACGCCACACAAATACAAAGACAGCAAAAGACCGATGCACAGCCAAATAAACTGTGCATCGGTTTTGTTTTGCCTTATTCACGTCAGACGGGCAGGTCCACGTCCACGGTATAGGTGTCCCCCTCGGTATAGACGCTGTCGCTGTCCCCCTCGTTGAACAGCTCCTGAAAGACCAGCTTGGCCTGGGTCACACCCTGGGGCACCTCAAACACCAGGCAGCCGGTGCGCTCCTCCCCCTTGATGAGGGAATACTCGTCGGGCAGCTGCTCCTGGCCCTGATACTCGATGGGGTAGGAGCCGTCGGCCTCCCCGCCCCCCCAGACGAGGACAAAGTCCGCCCAGTTCATGGGCACCGCCTCGGAAAAGGTGCTCTCCAGGGTGAGATAGCACACCGCCAGGCGGCTGCCCTCCTGGGGCTGATAGTCCATCCAGCGGTCTGTGGTCTTCACCTGGTCCACGGTGAACTGGAACCAATAGGTGTCCACCCGGTCCCCCACCTGAAACTCCGTCTGCTTCTCCCTGCCGCAGCCGGGCAGGAGGAGGGCGGCGGCCAGCAGCAGGGCGGCCAGAATTTTCTTCTTCATAAACGCCTCCCGTTTTGCGTCCACGTAAAAACAGAGCCCCGCCCAGGGGGCAGAGCTCTGCTTAAAGACATATGGAGAATGCGCCAAAAATCAGGCCAGGGCCTTCTTGGCGGTCTCGGTCAGCTGGACGAAAGCGGCCTTGTCGTTCACAGCCAGCTCGGCCAGCATCTTGCGGTTGATGACGATGCCGGACTTCTTCAGGCCGTTCATGAAGGTGGAATAGTTCATGCCGTTCAGCTTGCAGGCGGCATTGATACGGGTGATCCACAGCTGACGGAAGTCGCGCTTCTTCAGCTTGCGGCCGGTGTAGGCGTAAACGCCGGACTTCATCACGGCCTGGTTGGCCATCTTATAGTGCTTGGACTTGGCACCCCAGTAGCCCTTGGCCAGCTTCAGGATCTTGTTTCTTCTCTTGCGCGTCATCATCGCGCCCTTAACTCTTGCCATTGTTCGTTCCCTCCCTCTTCTTACTTATACAGGATCATGCGCTTGATGGCGGCCTCGTTGGTCTTGTCGGCATAGGTGGTGCCGCGCAGAGCCCGCTTCAGCTTGGTGGTCTTGCCGTGGCCATTCAGCAGGTGACGCTTCTTGGTCATGGCGCGCTTGACCTTGCCGCTCTTGGTGAGGGAAAAACGCTTCTTGGCGCCGCTGTGAGTTTTGATCTTGATCTTCGGCATAACAGAGAACTCCTTTACTTACTTTTTCGTATCTTTGGCAGGCTTGGGGGACAGGAAAATGGACATGTGCCGTCCCTCCAGCTTGGGGCTCTTGTCCACGACAGCGATCTCGCCGCAATCCTCAGCAAACTTCATCAGCAGATCCTGGCCGATGTTGGTGTGCGCCATCTCGCGGCCGCGGAAGCGGACCGTCACCTTGCAGCGGTTGCCCTCGGACAAAAACTTCTGGGCGTTTCTCAGCTTCACATTGAAGTCGTTCACGTCAATGCTGGGGGACATCCGAACCTCTTTGATCTCCACCACGCGCTGATTCTTGCGGGCTTCCTTCTCGCGCTTGGTCTGCTCGAACCGATATTTTCCGTAGTCCATGAGCTTACACACGGGGGGGACGGCGTTGGGAGAGATCTTCACCAGATCCAGTCCCTGCTCCTCTGCCATGCGCAGAGCCTCCTGCGAGGACACGATGCCCAGCTGTTCTCCGGTGTCAGAGATCAGGCGGACCTCCTTATCCCGGATTTCTTCATTGGTTTGATGACCTGTGTTAGCGATGGGAAAGCACCTCCAGACAAAATAAAAATACGGCTGCCGGTAAGGCCCCCGTATCACAACAAAACAACGCCGGAATCCCGGCGGAATTTTCATGTTGACCCGTTGGCTCTGGCCTGGGGTGAGGACGAGGAACCGTACCTACTTTCTTGTACCCGGATAGTTTACCACTGCGTGCGGCACTTGTCAAGCATAATTTTAAAATTCCCGGCCCAAAACCTTGTCATTCCGAGGAGCGCAGCGACGTGGGAATCCGCGTCCCCCGTCCCTTGGCCCCCTTGTGAAAGGGGGCTGGCATCGCCGCAGGCGATGACTGAGGGATTCCGTTTCCAAGACAGCTTTCCGGTGTCGGAATCCTTCCGTCACGGGCTGCGCCCGTGCCACCTCCCTTTAACAAGGGAGGCTGCTGGACGAAAGTTACGGATTGCCACGTCGGGGCTGCGCCCCTCCTCGCAATGACAGGTCTCGAACGGACCGGGAATCCCAAATTATTTTGTGTCGTGGATCTGGCTGACCTTCAGGCGGTTGATGGCCCGGGCCAGGGTGGCCTGGGCGAACTTATACTCCTGAATGGTCTGCTTCTGCAAGATGGCCTCCCGGGCCCGGGCCTCCGCCCGCTTGGCCCGGTTGGCGTCGATCTCGTCGGGGCGCTCGGCGGAGTCGGCCAGCACCAGCACCTCATTGTTCTCCACCTTGATGAGGCCCCCGGACACGGCGGCGGTGCGCCGCTCCCCGCTGGGCAGGGTGACGCTCATGGCCCCGGGAATCAGGGCGGCGATGGTGTTGCTGTGGCCGGCCAGGATGCCCATGGAGCCGTCCACCGCCGGGACGGTCAGGCTGACGCACGGCCCCTCGTAAAAGGGCCGGTCTGCGGCCAGCACCCGCAGATGGAACTCCTTGGCCATTTACGCTCCCTCCGCTTCCAGCTGCTTGGCCTTGGCGGCCACATCCTCCAGGGTGCCCACGTTATAGAAGGCGGCCTCGGGATACTGGTCGGCCTCGCCGTCTACAATGGCCCGGAAGCCCTCCAGGGTGTCCTTCAGGGGGACATATACGCCGGGGATACCGGTGAACTTCTCTGCCACGTGGGTGGGCTGGGCCAGGAAACGCTGGATCTTCCGGGCCCGGGTGACGGTGGTCCGGTCCTCGTCGCTCAGCTCGTCCATGCCCAGGATGGCGATGATGTCCTGCAATTCGCTGTATTTCTGAAGGGTCTCCTGCACCTGGCGGGCCACCCGGTAGTGCTCCTGCCCCACGATGTCCGCCTCCAGAATGCGGGAGGAGGACTCCAGGGGGTCCACCGCCGGATAGATGCCCTGCTCGGCGATCTTACGGCTCAGGACGGTGGTGGCGTCCAGGTGGGCGAAGGTGGTGGCGGTGGCCGGGTCGGTCAGGTCGTCGGCGGGGACATAGACGGCCTGGACGGAGGTGACGGAGCCGTCCTTGGTGGAGGTGATGCGCTCCTGCAGCTGGCCCATCTCGTTGGCCAGGGTGGGCTGATAGCCCACGGCGGAGGGCATTCTGCCAAGCAGGGTAGACACCTCGCTGCCCGCCTGGACGAAACGGAAGATGTTGTCGATGAACAGCAGCACGTCCTTGTGCTCCTGGTCCCGGAAGTATTCCGCCATGGTCAGGCCGGACAGGGCCACCCGCATACGCACGCCGGGGGACTCGTTCATCTGGCCGAACACCAGGGCCGTCTTGTCAGACACGCCGCTCTGGCGCATCTCGTGCCACAGGTCGTTGCCCTCGCGGCTGCGCTCGCCCACGCCGGTAAAGACGGAGTAGCCGCCGTGCTGCATGGCCACGTTGTGAATGAGCTCCTGGATCAGCACGGTCTTGCCCACGCCGGCGCCGCCGAACAGGCCGATCTTGCCGCCCTTGGGATAGGGCTCCAGCAGGTCGATGACCTTGATGCCCGTCTCCAGGATTTCCACCGCGGGGCTCTGCTCCTCAAAGGAGGGGGCGGGGCGATAGATGCTGCTGCGGGGCACGTCGTCGGCCACGGCGGGGCCGCCGTCGATGGGCTGGCCCAGCACGTTGAACATGCGGCCCAGGGTGGCCGCGCCCACGGGGACCTGGATGGGGTGGCCGGGGGCCTCTACCTTCATGCCCCGGGCCAGGCCCTCACTCCCGGCCAGCATCACGCAGCGGACGGTGTTGTCCCCCACGTGCTGGGCCACCTCCATGACCCGGGCGGTCCCGTCCTTCTTCACGGTAAGGGCCTCACGGATGCGGGGCAGATGCCCCGCCTGAAACTCCACGTCCACCACGGGACCTGATATCTGTACAATGGTTCCGATCTTCACGCTGTTCCGCCTTCCTTCCTGTGCTTGCGGCGCTGGGCCTTGGCCCCGGCGGACACCTCGGTGATCTCCTGGGTGATGGCCGCCTGGCGGACCCGGTTATACTGTAATGACAGCTCGCCCAGCAGCTTCTCCGCGTTCCGGTTGGCGGCGTCCATGGCCGTCATCCGGGCGTTTTGCTCGCTGCAAAAGCTGTCGATCAGGGCGCTGTAAATAAACCCGGCCACATAGCTGTGGATCATGCCGTCCAGCACCGCGTTCACCGACGGCACAAACTCAAAGGGGTCGCTGACCGCCTTTTCCTTGGTGGGCGGGGCAAAGTAGGTCCGGTGGAAGGGCAGCAGACGGGTGGACAAGGCCTGAGAGGTCAGGCTGTTCTCCATATCCGTGTACACCACAAAGATCTCCTGCAGCTCCCCCCGGTCATATTCGTCCAGCAGCAGGGCGCAGATCTCACGGGCCCGGTCCATGGTGGGGTTTTGTGCCGTGTAAAGAAAGCTCTTGGCCACGGGGATCTTGTGCTGCTTGAAAAAGTGGCGGCCATACTCCCCCACCACGAACAGCTTGGTGTCCGGGTGCTGGTCCAGCAGGCGCTGGGCCTCTTTGATGACATTTTGGTTATAGGCCCCCGCCAGGCCCTTGTCCGCCGTGATGACCAGGCAGCCATAGGTGCCTTCCCGGGGCTTCGTCACGTCGGGGGGATAGAAATAACGGCTCTCCACCCCGTTGGCCGTGCGAAAGATGCGCTTGATCTCCACCCGCAGGGCCTGGAAATAGGGGCGGGTCTTGCTCAGGTCGTCCTTGGCCCGGCGCAGCTTGGTGGAGGCGATGAGATACATGGCGTTGGTGATCTTTCGGGTCTGCTGCACGCTTTCGATGCGCTGTTTGATCTCCTTGATGCCGGCCATGTCACTCACCACACTGTTCCGGCGAATTTCGCCTGGTCAAAAATGCCTTGGCCAGCCTGACGATCTCCTGCCGGTCCTCATCGGGCAGCTTACCCGTCTGATCGATGCGCTGGCACAGGTCGGGGGCCTGGCCCTCCAACTCCTCGATCAGGTCCTGCTGGGCCTGGTCGATCTGGTCGATGGGCACGTCCTGGAACAGGTGGCCCAGGGCGGCCACCAGGGTGACGACCTGCTGGTGCTGGTTCAGGGGGTGATACTGCCGCTGGCGCAGCAGACGCATCAGGCCCTGGCCATAGACCAGCTGGCGCTTGGTCACCTCGTCCAGGTCGCTGGAGAACTGGGTGAACACCTCCATCTCCCGGTATTGGGCCAGGTCCAGGCGGATGGCTCCGGCGGCGGACTTCATGGCCTTGGTCTGGGCGTCGCCGCCCACACGGGACACGGACAGGCCCACGTTCACGGCGGGGCGCTGGCCGGAGAAGAACAGGTTGCTCTCCAGAAACAGCTGGCCGTCGGTGATGGAGATGATGTTGGTGGGGATATAGGCGGACACATCGCCGGCCTGGGTCTCCACGATGGGCAGGGCGGTCATGCTGCCGCCCCCCAGCTCGTCAGACAGGTGGGCCGAACGCTCCAGCAGACGGGAGTGGAGATAGAACACGTCGCCGGGATAGGCCTCACGGCCCGGGGAGCGCTCCAGCAGCAGGCTCAGGGCACGATAGGCGATGGCGTGCTTGGACAGGTCGTCATAGACGATGAGCACGTCCCGGCCCTGATACATGAAATACTCGCCCAGGGCGCACCCGGCGTAGGGGGCGATGTATTGCAGAGAGGCGGGGGCGCTGGCGGGGGCATTCACCACCACGGTATAGTCCATGGCCCCCCGGCGGGTCAGGTTCTGCACCAGCTGGGCCACGGAGCTGTCCTTCTGGCCGATGGCCACATAGATGCACACCACGTTCTTGCCCTTCTGGTTCAGGATGGTGTCCAGAGCGATGGCCGTCTTGCCCGTCTGCCGGTCACCGATGATCAGCTCGCGCTGGCCCCGGCCGATGGGGAACATGGCGTCGATGGCCAGCAGGCCGGTCTCCATGGGGGTGTTCACCGGCTGGCGGTCCAGGATGCCCGGGGCCGCCGCCTCGATGGGGCGATACTGGTCGGGGGTGATGTCCCCCTTGCCGTCCTCGGGGACGCCCAGGGCATCCACTACACGGCCCAGATAGTCATCGGCCACCGGCATACCGGCGGTCTTGCCGGTGCGGCGGACGATGCTGCCCTGGGCGATGTCCTCGCTGCCGCCGAACAGGATGCAGCCCACGCAGTCCCGGCGCAGGTCCTGCACCATGCCCTTCACGCCGTTGGAGAAGACCAGGATCTCGCCATACTCCGCCCGCTCCAGGCCGGAGACGGTGGCGATCTCGTCGCCCACGGTGAGCACCTGGCCCACCTCCTCCGCCTGGGCGGCAGGGGTCCAGTTCTCAATGGCCTGGCGCATCAGGGGGACGATGTTCTCCTGGCCCGGCTCCAGCTGCTGCATTCGCTCCTGGAACTGGCGCATCCGGCCCTCCAGGCTCCAGTCGTATACGTCAGAACCGGCTTTCAGGCGAAAGCCCTTCTCCAGGCTGTCGTCCTGCTGCCAGGTCAGCTCCGGCTCCTGGCCATAGGTCCGCTTTAAAAAGGCCAGCAGACGGCTGCGCTGCTTGTCCGTGGGGGCCTTGGCGCTTTGCAGAACGGCGATCAGCTTCTCGTCACTGCTCTGTGTGCTCATGGCCGCTCCCCCTCTCCGCCGCGTTCAGGAACTGGTCCAGGGCGTCGCCGTCAGACTGGAGCACCAGCTTCTCCGCCGCCGTCACCGCCAGCTCCTGAAGCTCCTTCTGAGTGTCCTGCACCGCCTTGTCGTGATAGCGCTCGGCGGCCTGGCGGGCCGTGGCCAGAATGGCCTGGGCCTGCTTGTCGGCCTCGTCCATGCGCTGCTGGGCGGCCCGCTTCATGGTCTGCTGGGCCTGGGCCTTCTCCTGGCGGATCTCGTCACCGGCCTGCTTCAGCTGCTGGCGATATTCCTCCTCGGTGGCCTTGGCCTGGTCCAGCCGCTGCTGGGCCTCGTTCTCCATCTGGCGGTAGTGCTCCTCCCGCTGGTCCATAAACTTGCGCACCGGGTGGTACAGCAGGAAATACAGGCCCCCCGCCAAAATGGCGAAGTTCAGCAGGTGAAGGATGATCTGCTGCCAGTCAATATTCAGTGGGATATTCACGGCGCTTCACCTACCTTACAGGACAAAGATGATCAGGATAACCACCAACAGGGCGTAAATAATGGCCGTTTCGATAAATACCAGGCCCAGCATCAGGGTGGTGCGGATCTTGCTCTCCGCCTCGGGCTGGCGGGCAATGCCCTCCACCGACTTACCTGCGGCGATGCCCATGCCCACGGCGCCGCCGGCGGCGGCCAGGCCGATGGCGATGCCGGTGGCCACGGCCTTCAGGCCAAGGCTGCTATCCGTCTGAGCAGACTCGCTCTGCTGGGTCTGGGCGGCATCCGGGGCAGGGGCGGCACCATTCCCAGCGGCGAAGGCGGGGATGGCCATGGCCAACAGGGCCGCGATAACGAACAGGGCCGCAACGATCTTCTTCATTTTGTGCATGATAAACTCCTCCATTTCTAACAAGAAAGCATTCGCTTCGGAACAGATTCAACCTCACGCCACCTGGGGCGTGTCTTTCCGGCTGTGGTGCTGCGCCCGGACAGGCTTGGGCTCCTTCTCCGGCTCGGGCTCGTGCTGGGACACCTCGCCGTAGAACATGGCGGTGAGCATGGTCAGCACATAGCTTTGGATCACCGCGTGGAGCAGGGTGAACAGCACACCCACCACCACGGGGAGGATATAGCTCAGGTTGATGTAATAGTACACAAGCTCCGTCACCAGCAGGCCGCTGAGCAGTGCGCCGAAGAGACGGAAGCTCATGGAGATGGGCAGGGAGAACTCCTTCAGCGTGGCCTTCACGCCCTTGATGCCGTTGCCCGCGATGCCGCCGGACAGGATGACCACATAGGACAGACAGCCCAGAGCGATGGCTCCGTTCACGTCGGACAGGGGGGCGGGCAGGGTGATGGCCCGTCCAGCGGTGGTGATGGCCTGAAAGCCGAACAGTTCGAACAGGGTGCCCACAAAGATATAGACGCCCGCGCCGAAGATGTACGCCCCCAAAAACCGGTTCATCCGGGGGGAGGACGTCTTGGCCATGCGGTCAAACAGGCCCACCACCTCCTCCAGCACCAGCTGGCATCGGCCCGGTACATATTTGAATCTTGGTATCCAGAATATCCGCAGCACCGCCGCCGCGATCAGCAAGATCGCCGTGACCACAAAGCCCGAAATGAGCCCCGGGTTCACCGCCTTCCAGCCCAGCAAATTGATCCGGTTCTCATTGTGGAGCACCGCGTCCCGCATGGTCTGCTGAATGGTCTCTGACTGACCGGCATGGTTCCCGGTGAGGATGGAGGCCGCCAGCAGCACCGCCACGATCAACAGCCACAGCAGCACTTTTTTCCGTTCTTTCATGTTCATCGCCTCGTTTTCACGTTGCACTTTCCAGATTCCCTACTCTGATAATAGGTAACCCTTCAATCCACCTGTATTATACTCTCCGCCTTTTTGAATGCAAGAGCTCTGAAGTGATTTTTTATTCATTTACTGATATCTTTACGCAATCTAAACATTGTCTACACCCTGTATACAGATAAATACAGCGCGGCCCCATCCTCCCCCCAGGATACAGCCGCGCCGTCGCTTTTCCGTCAGTTTATTCCCCCGCCAGCCGGGCCAGGCGCAGGGACAGCGGAGCCACCACCAGCATCTGGATGGGCAGGGCAATGGTAAAGTTATAGGGCAGATAGGTGAAGAAATCTACGATCCCGGCCATGCCCCGCTGGCCGGACACCACCACGGAGAACACCGTCATGGCCGCCGTCATCAGCACCACCATGGAAAAGCGCAGGACGAACACCTTCACCAGCTCCGTGTCCTCCGGCCCGGTCATCAGGGCCACCACCCGCCGGGACAGGGGCGTACACACCAGCAGGTCGCACAGGATGCCCACCACAAAGCCCAGCGGCAGCCGCTGGAGGGCGATGAGCCACGCCTGGGCAGAGCAATAGCCCTGGCGCACGTCGATATTCAGCGCGGCCATGACATAGATCATAATAAAACTCATAATAAAGCTGAGGCAAAGCCCCTGTTTCTTGTTGTGCGGCATAAGTACATTTCTCCTTTTCTCTTGCAGAAAACAAAAAAATAAATGCCGTCTGCCCGTCTGACATTGGGCAAACAACATTTATTGTCTTTGGTTCCTGATGAAATTGTATCTATATTCTAGCAAATTCTCCGCCGGGATGTCATGGCGATTTTACATGATTTTCGCGTGTTTTTTTCATCGCTTTCTGCGAAAACATCTCTAAAAAAGCAGCAATTCGCATTTGATTTTGACGGGTCCTCTGTTATACTTACAGTGTAACAGAGTGCAGATCGCTGGCATTCTGCATTTGAACCGTGCAATGCGATAAACACAGGCACAAAAATATAGTAGAGGGTGTGTCAAAATGACGCCATACCGCTGGAGAATATGGGCTGTGCTGCTGTGGATCGGCTCTCTTTTTGTGCCGAGGGTCATAGCAGCTATCGATATCCCGGGGACAAAGATCATAGCATTTTTTCTTCTGATCGCTGGCTTCGGTTCGGTCATCTTTGGGACCCTGAAATATTGGCGCTGCCCGGAATGCGGAGGGTTTCTGCGGTGGGACCGCTTTTTCACTCTGTCAGACTGCCCACATTGCGGATACAAGTTTGAACAGTGAAAATTTGTCTGCTTGACAATCCCATTTTCCAGTGATATAGTACCCCTGTTAATATGGCTGAGACGGAGAAGCATCCGCTGGAGGCGCACAGAGAGGGACATGTTTGCTGGAATTGTCCTGCGCTTATAAGGCGGACGTACCACTCCCGAGCTGCCCGGGAATTTGATCTAACCGGGACGGGCCCGCCCGTTACAGCGGTCACTGAGAAAGCGGCGGTTTTAAAAACCGCAAGCAGGGTGGAACCGTGGAGCGTTTATTGCGCCTCACCCCTGGACAACAACAGGGGTGAGGCGCTTTTTGCTTTGCCCCAGGGGCGGCAGAGCCGCCGGGAAAGGAGAATTTCACATGGCAGAAGAGAACAAGGAGTTTACCTTTGAGAATGAGCAGTACCGCCAGACCTATTGGCACACCTGCTCCCACATCATGGCCCAGGCCGTCAAGCGCCTGTGGCCCGAGGTGAAGCTGGCCATCGGCCCCTCTATTAAGGAGGGCTGGTACTATGACATGGACGCCCCCTTCGCCTTCACCCCCGATCACATGGCCCAGATCGAGACCGAGATGAAGAAGATCTGCAAGGAGAAGCTGAAGCTGGAGCGGTTCGAGCTGCCCCGGGAAGAGGCCATCAAGTTCATGGAGGAGAAGAACGAGCCTTATAAGGTGGAGCTGATCCAGGACCTGCCCGGCGACGCCCACATCTCCTTCTATAAGCAGGGCGAGTTCACCGACCTGTGCGCCGGTCCCCACCTGGACTCCACCGGCCGGGTGAAGGGCAACGCCATCAAGCTGCTCACCTGCAACGCCGCCTATTGGCGGGGCGACTCCAACCGTGAGACCCTGCAGCGCATCTATGGCATCGCCTTCCCCAAGAAGGACGAGCTGGACGCCTATCTGGAGCGGCTGGAGGAGGCCAAGCGCCGGGACCACCGCAAGCTGGGCCGTGAGCTGGGCCTGTTCATGACCAGCGACCTCGTCGGCAAGGGCATGCCCATGTTCCTGCCCAAGGGCTATACCGTGTGGCAGATCCTGGAGAACTATATCAAGGAGAAGGAGCGCAAGCTGGGCTATCAGCACGTGATGACCCCCTGCGTGGGCACCGTGGACCTGTACCGCACCTCCGGCCACTGGGACCACTATAAGGAGAACATGTTCCCCGCCATGGAGGTGGAGGACGAGAGCTTTGTCCTGCGCCCCATGAACTGCCCCCACCACATGATGATCTACGCCAACCGGCCCCACTCCTATCGCCAGCTGCCCGTGCGCATCGGCGAGGTGGCCCACGACTTCCGGTTCGAGGCCAGCGGCACCCTGAAGGGCATCGAGCGCGCCCGTCACTTCTGCCAGAACGATGCCCACCTGTTCGTCACCCCCGACCAGATCAAGGACGAGGTGGCCGCGGTGTGCGATCTGATCTTCGACGTGTATAAGGACTTCAACATCACCGACTATCGCTGCGTCCTGTCCCTGCGGGACCCCGCCGACAAGAAGAAGTATCACGACGACGACGAGATGTGGAACAAGGCCGAGAACGCCCTGCGTGAGGTGCTCACCGAGCTGGGCATCCACTTCACCGAGGAGATCGGCGAGGCCGCCTTCTATGGCCCCAAGCTGGACGTGAACGTAAAGCCCGCCGTGGGCGCGGAGTATACCCTGTCCACCTGCCAGTTGGACTTCTGCCTGCCCGCCAAGTTCCACCTGCAGTATGCCGACTCCAACGGCGAGGAGCAGACCCCCGTGGTGCTACACCGGGCCATTCTGGGCTCCCTGGACCGCTTCATGGCCTACCTCATCGAGGAGACCATGGGCGCCTTCCCCTGCTGGCTGGCTCCCGTCCAGGTGAAGGTCCTGCCCGTCACCGACCGGGCCGCCGACTACGCCCAGGAGATCCGCAGCTACCTGGACGACCACGGCTTCCGGGTGGAAGTGGACGAGCGCAACGAGAAGATCGGCAAGAAGATCCGCGAGACCACCCTAGAGAAGGTGCCCTTCATGCTGGTGGTGGGTGACCGGGACATGGAGAACAAGACCGTCTCCGTCCGCACCCGCGCCGGCGAGGACCTGGGCGCCATGAGCCTGGAGGACTTCGCCGCCAAGCTCCGCGACATCGTGGACAACAAGTCCGACAAGTAAATCCTGCTTCACAGACAAAAGGGCCGCCCGGCTGGGCGGCCCTTTTTTGCGCGCCGCTGTCCATTTTCCCGCGAAGTTTAACATTTTATTTACGCATTTTGTGGTATGCTGGCCTATGATATAGGGAATATCACAAAAGAAGCTCCCCCAGCTCCTGTGTTCCCGCCCCCGCCGGTGGCGGGGCGGGACATCAGGTGTGGGAGCAGAAAAGGCGGCGAGTGCTTTGAACGGGAAATTATTGACCTGGCGGCAGCGGGGATGGCTGTGGCTGCGGCTGATGGTGCGGCTATTGCTGGCCCTGCTGGCTGCGGGACTGGTGATCTGGGTGGGGAGGCCTATGCTGTCCCTGCTGGCCCCCTTTGTGGCGGCGCTGATCACGGCGGCCATTTTAAATCCGATCGTGCGCCGCTTGCAGCGGCGGCTGTGCTGGTCCCGGCGGGCGCTGACCATGGTGCTGCTGGTGGTGCTGTTCGGTCTGCTGGGGGCGGGGCTGGGCTTTTTGGGCTATATCGCCGGGCAGGAGATTGTGGCCCTGGCCCAGAACCGGGACGGTCTGCTGGAGAGTCTGCAGCGCATGATGGACCAGCTCCAGTCCCTGTCTGACCGGCTGTGGGCCCTGGTGCCCGAACAGCTCAGCGACCCGATGCAGGAGGCCATGACCGGTCTGCTGAACTGGCTGAACCAGACCACCCCCGCCCTGGTCCAGCGGCTGGCCGACTATACCACGAACAAGGCCATGGGGGTACCCTCCTTCTGCGTGGCCCTGGTGGTATATGTGATGGCCGCCTATTTCCTCACGGCGGACTATCCCTATCTCCGGGCCAGGGCCGCCCGGGGTATGGACCAGGGGCTGCTGGCCTTTCTTGGCGAGGTGAAAACCGTGGCCCTGGGGGCCTTCGGCGGCTATTTAAAGGCGGAGCTGCTGCTGTCCGTGGGGGTGTTCTTCATCCTGCTGGGCGGCTTTGTCCTCACCCGGCAGCCCTACGGCCTGCTTCTGGCATTAGGCCTGGCGGTGCTGGACTTTATCCCCATCGTGGGGGCGGGGACGGTGATGGTCCCCTGGGCGGTGGTGGAGCTGGTCACCCGAAATTTCCCCAGCGCCATCTCTCTCATGGTCATCTGGGGCGTCATCGCCCTGTTCCGCCGGGCCATGGAACCGAAATTCGTGGGGGACCAGACGGGCCTGTCCCCGGTGCTCTCTCTGCTCAGCGTGTATGTGGGCATGAAGCTGGGGGGCGTGCTGGGCATGATCCTTGGCCCGGTGCTCACCCTGGTCCTGCTGAATCTGGCGGGCATGGGCCTGTTCCGGGGGCTGCGGCTGGATCTGACCGCCGCGGCCTGGGATGTGGCCGCCATCCTGTCCCACAGGCCGGAGGACGCCTGACAGAAGCCGAGAAATTCACATCTCATTTTGGGAATGTTTAAAAAATGATATGTTTTTCTTCATGCTTTCTTCATATTTCCGCGCTATCATATCCACAGTTCCAAGGGGAACACGAAATACGACAAAAATTTGAGGGGAGTTTGACCAGTATGGACGACTTCAATTTTTATAACAGCGAGAACGACGGATACCGGGGCGGCTTTGGCGACTACAGCGACCCCATCCCCACCAGCGGCGGCCCTGTTCAGCCCAATCATCCGGGACAGGCCCCCAATAAAAAGGGCGGCAGCGGCAAGCGCATCGCCGCTTTGATCCTGGCCTGTGCCATCGTGGGCGGCGGCGCTGGCGTGGGCGGCGCGGCCCTGTACGGCCACTTCAACGGCTCCGGCTCCACCACCATTTACGAGGCGGTGGATCACCCCCAGGTCCAGACCGTGGTGAACAGCAACAGCGGCAAGGCCATGACCCCCGAGCAGCTATACGCCGCTAATCTTGGCTCCTGCGTGGGCATCACCGTCTCCACGACAACGGTGAACATCTTCGGCCAGGCCACCACCTCGGCGGCCTCCGGCTCCGGCTTTGTGCTCACCCAGGACGGCTACATCGTCACCAACTACCACGTCATTGAGGAGGCGGCCAACGACTCCTCCGTGTCTGTGGAGGTGGCCTTTGAAAACGGCGACAAGTACACCGCCAAGCTGGTGGGCGGCGAGAAGGACAACGACGTGGCCGTGCTGAAGATCGACGCCACCGGCCTGACCCCCGTCACTCTGGGCGACTCGGACAAGCTGGTCGTTGGCCAGAGCGTCTATGCCATCGGCAACCCCCTGGGCGAGCTGACTTACTCCTTCACTGACGGCATCGTCTCCGCCCTGGACCGGCTCATCACCACCAGCAGCACCGACTCCAACGGCCAGACGGTGAGCACCACCCTGAACGTGCTGCAGACCAACTGCGCCATCAACCCCGGCAACTCCGGCGGCCCCCTGTTTGACAGCTATGGCAACGTGGTGGGCATCGTCTCCGCCAAGTATACCCAGTCCGGCTCCGGCGTGTCCGCCGAGGGCCTGGGCTTCGCCCTCCCCATCAACGACGTGAAGGACATCCTGTCCGACCTGATGGAGCACGGCTATGTCACCGGCAAGCCCTATATGGGCGTTCAGGTGACCAACGTCTCTGACGAGGCCCAGCGCTATGGCGTGGCAGCCGGCGCCGCCGTGCAGTATGTGGCCGACGGCTCCTGCGCCCAGAAGGCTGGCCTTCAGGTGGGCGACATCATCACCGCCATCGATGACACCGCCATCGACTCCTCCTCCGCCCTCACCGCCGCCCTGTCCAGCAACTATAAGGCCGGGGACAAGGCCACGCTGACCATCGTCCGGGACCAGAAGGAGCAGAAGCTGACCATCACCTTTGACGAGAAGAATTCCGAGACCGAGGCCAACAACCAGATCCAGCAGAACCAGCAGTCCCAGCAAAGCCAGCAGGGCCAGCAGTCTCAGCAGGGCCAGGGCGGCTATTACCAGTGGCCTTTCGGCGGCTTCAACTGGTAAGCCTGCCCCATAGCTTAAGTTTCCGATCATTCTGATTTTCCTCTTTTTCTTCTTTTCTCTTTTCTTTCCTCTCTTTTTTCTCTCTATTCCAGAAACACCCCGGCCCGCAAGAATTTATCTTGCGGGCCGGGGTGCTTTTTGCGGTGAGCGAAGCTCAGAACTTGTTATACAGAGCCAGGATGAGGATGGCGGCCTCCTCTACCTTGGTCTTATCTTTCGGGGCCACCCGGCCGCCGTCCTTGCCGGACATCAGGCCGTTGTTGGTCAGCAGGGCCACGGAGTTCACGGCCCAGCTGTCGATGTTGGCGGAGTCGGTGAATTTGGGGTCCATCTGGGTGCTGGCGTTGGTCAGGGTCTGGCTGCCCCGACTCTGGTCCACATACTCGATGACCCGGTTCAGCATGACGCAGATCTCCTGGCGGGTGATCTTGTCGTTGGGGGCGAAGCGGTCCTCGCTCTTGCCCGCAGTGACCCCGGCGGCCACAGCCTTGAGCACGGCGGGGTCGCTGGTGTCCTGGAAGGTATTTTCGGCGGGGGCGACGCTCTTGCCGGTGGCCTTTTCAATGAGGTTCACCGCCAGGTCGGCAAACTGCAGGCGGGTGATCTGGTTCTGGAAGCCGCTGTCGGTGCGGTCGGTCAGCAGGCCCTTGTCATAGGCGGTGTCCAGCAGGTCCCGGGCCCAGTCATCGGCGGAGGAGGGGTGATAGCCCTCGCTCTCCTGGGTCTGAATGGTATAGGTCTTGCCGCTGGCGCTGCCGTTGACGGTGAACTTACCGTTGGTGGCGATGACATACAGCTTGTGGCTGCCGGAGGACAGGGCGTCGCAGTCCAGGGTGTAGTAATAGGGGGCCTTGCTGCTGGAGTACACCGCCTTGCCGTCCACGTAATAGGTCACGGTGGTGGCAGCGGAGGAGGGGAACACGGCATAGGTGGCCAGCTGGATGCGGCCCTGGCCCTGGCTCACGTTGGACAGGGCGGTCCAGGCAGGGGCGGAGGTCTGGCCCGCCTTCAGATAGGAGCCGTTGGCCTGGATGGCGCTCTCATAGGTGCTGGCCAGGGTGGAGCTGCCGGACAGGGCATAGTGATAGGCGGAGCCGGACATATCCTTGTCGAAATAGAACACGGCCTTGGTCTGGGGGAAGATCATGTTGGCATAGGAATAGAGCTTGTTCAGCTGGTCGGCGGCATAGGCGGTCTGGTCGCCGCCGGCGGCGCTGGTGTAGGAGAAGCCGCACTCGCTGATCATCAGGGGCTTGTTGTGCTGCTGGGCCAGGCGGGCGATGGGCCGCACCAGGGTCAGGGGGTCAGAGGAGTACAGGCCCCGGCCATAGTAGGCGTCGTTGCCATAGGCCGCCGCGTCAAAGGTATAGGCGGCAGCCTGTCCGGCGTAGGCGCTGTTCTGATAGTCGGACACGCCGATCCAGTCCACATACTGGTCGCCGGGATAGAACTCGGCAATGGTGTGGTTCCGGTCACTGATCGTCGCGGGGGAGAACACCGTCTTGATGTTGGAATACTGATGGGCCTGGGCGGCGATCTTCTGGAATGCCTGAATATACGTGGCGCTGTCGATGGAGGACCAGTTGTTCATCTCCGCACCGATGCGTAGCAGCACCGTGGCGTTCAGGCTGCCCATGGCCCGCAGGCCCTCGGCGATGTAGCTGTCGGCGGCGCTGTCCAGCACCCGCTGGGCCCCGGCGGTGGACTCGGGGCTGAAGTTCCAGGCCAACTCGATCACCCCGCCGTCGGCGGCGGAGGCAAAGGCGGCGGAGGTGCTCTTATAATAGTTGATCCAATAGTCCACGGAGTAGCCGTCCATAAAGTTGACGTACATCAGGCTGGCGGACTCGCCGGTGCGGGAGCCGCCCACAGCGGAGCCGTACCAGGTGCCGTTGGCCGCGGCCCCGGAGCCGGAGAAGGACTTGCCCGCCCCCTCCTGAAGGGCATAGACCTCCACGCCCCGGGCGGCGTTGAGCTGCTCTAAGCGGGCGTCGATGTTCAGCAGGGCATCTTTATAGCTGGTCACGTTCTTATCCAGCCACTGGGCAAAGGTGCGCTCCCGCTCCAGCCACTTCACGGCCCCGGCCAAATCGCCCTTCATCTCCGCGCACCAGGAGGCCCGGGCGCACTTGCTCTCCAGATTGTTGCAGATGTCGGCGCACAGCGGGTCCTTCATCAGCAGGTCATAGGTCTGCTGGGCCACGGTGAGCACCTGGTCGGCGCTCTTGGCGGCCACGGCCTGGCTCCAGGCGTCGTGGAGCTTCCAATAGGCGGAGGGATAGGTGTAGGCCGAGGCGGTGATGCACATCCCCGCAGTCAGGGCAGCTGCCACGGCCACCGCCATCAGGCGGCGGAACAGTTTTTTCACGAAAAAGACCTCCTAAGTTTCAATTTTTCCCAAAAATGGACTCTCCTTTTCCACAGGTAACTTTATTATACGGCGACCCGTGGCAAAAGCAAGGGGAAAAACCGGAATCTTGGAAAATCTATCATAATCATGGGTTACGGATTGCCGCGTCGCTGCGCTCCTCGCAATGACAGGTACAATCTTGGCTCCCCCTCCGGGGGAGCTGGCACGGCACAGCCGTGACTGAGAGAGCCAATCAACTCTTGCCAAATTCTACATATTATGCTACAATGACCCTGGCGCATGGATATGCGCTGGCGCTGCCAGTATGCGGTAGGCGGGGGTCCCTCTTTCGGGAGGAGGCCACACTTCTTTGAACCTCCTCCACTACATCGGAGGGGGGTGATGTCATGGTCACTTATTCCGACCTGTTTCAGCTCGGTATCCTGATCGTCAGCATCATTTCTCTGGTTCTCCAGGTAAATAAGAAGAAGTAACCGCCCAGCCCCCAAGCTTTGGCGATTACTTCTCTAAAGCAACATTGAGGGGCCCCCGTCTACCGGCAGCGCCTCTCTTTAGCTTTAGTATAACATGATTTGGAAGTTTGTCAATCCCCCCGTCGGGGGATTTGTTTTTTGCGTGGGATACGGATTGCCGCGTCGGGGCTTTGCCCCTCCTCGCAATGACGTGGCCAGGAACTTGGCTCCCCCCGTGGGGGAGCTGTCAGCGCAGCTGACTGAGAGGGCCGTCCCCATAATTATTTTTCCCTGATCTCATACAGATCCGTTCTGCGGGCAGACAGGATGGGCAGCTGTTGGCGCACGGCTTTCACGCGGGCCAGGTCCAGGTCGGCATACAAAATCGTCTCTTTTTCGTCGGCCCGGCAGAGCACTGTGCCCCAGGGGTCCACGGCGATGGAGTTTCCATAGGACACATAGCTGCCGCTCTCGTCCCTGGCGGGGGCGCAGCCCAGGGTGAAGCACTGGTTGTCCACCGCCCGCTGGCGGAACAGCAGCTCCCAGTGGGCGGGGCCGGTGGTCATGTTAAAGGCTGCCGGGACGACGATGGCCTGGCAGCCCCGCAGGCACATGCACCGGGCCAGCTCCTCAAAGCGCAGGTCAAAGCAGATGCACAGACCCATGGGGCCAAACTCCGTGTCAAAGGTGGTGATCTGGTCCCCGGGGGACAGGGTGTCCGACTCCATAAAGCGCTGGCCGCCCGCCACGTCGATGTCGAACAGGTGGACCTTCCGGTGCTTGGCCAAAAGCTCCCCCCGGCGGCCATAGACATAGGAGGTGTTATAGACGCGTCCGCCCTCCAGTTCGGGCAGGGAACCGCCCACCACATAGATGCCCAGCTCCGCCGCGGTCTTGGACAGGGCCGTCTGGGCGGGACCGCCCGCTTCCTCCCCATAGGCCCGGAAACAGCCGTTGTCATAGGGGCAGCAGAACATCTCTGGCAGCACCGCCATGTCCGCCCCCTGCTCCGCCGCCCGGCGGATATATTCACAGGCCACAGTGATGTTCTTCTCTTTGTCCGCCGTGACGGACATCTGAATGAGTGCGACGCGCATGATGAGACCTCCTGAACGTTTATTTAAAAATATTATAAAATGGGACCGGCGCGTCTGTCAAAGTATTTGACAAGGCACGCCGGTCTTTTTTAGGAGGGTGAAATTACTTGCTCTGCTTGCCTTTGCGGGCCTCCATGATGAAGGGGGTGCAGACGGAGATGACCATCAGGATCATCAGCACCACGCAGATGGGGCGCACGAACAGGGTGCCCAGGGTAGCGGAGAGGGAGTTGCCGTTGAGCAGCAGGGCCTGGGACAGGCCGGCCTCGGCAATGGGACCCAGGATCAGGCCCAGCACGATGGGGACCACGTTGTACTTGTAGAGCTTGAGGATATAGCCGATGACGCCGAAGACCAGCATGACCACCACGTCCCGCAGGTTGCCCCGGACGGCATAGGTGCCCATGATGCTCAGGGACAGCACAAAGGCGCTGAGGATGTTCTTGGGGGTCAGGGTGACCTTGGCAAAGTGCTTGGCGCCGAACATGCCGATGAGCACCATCATCAGGTTGGCGATGAACAGGGCGCAGATGAAGGGATAGGTGATCTGCTTCTCGGTGGTGAACAGGCCATAGCCGGGGGTCAGGCCGTGGATGGTCAGACCGGACAGCAGCACGGCGGTGGTGGCGTTGCCGGGGACGCCCAGGGTCAGGGTGGGGATCAGGGTGCCGCCGGTGACGGCGTTGTTGGCCGCCTCGCAGCAGGCCACGCCCTCCCGGGCCCCGTGGCCGAAGTCCTCCTCCTTGCTGAACATCCGCCCGGTGTTGTGGGAGACATAGGAGGCCACGTCGCCGCCGGTGCCGGGGATGATGCCCACCACGATTCCGATGATGGCTGAGCGGAGATAGACCACGGGATAGCGGACCAGGTCCTTCAGGTGGATCTTGGCCGCCTTGAACTGGGCGATCATGCTCTTATCCGCCGGAACGATGGGGTCTTTGATGGTCGTGAAGATCTGGGAGACGCTGAACAGGCCGATGACGGCGGGGATCATGGTGATGCCGCCCATCAAAAAGTGGTTGCCAAAGGTGAACCGGGCCTGGCCCTGCATGGGGTCCATGCCGATGCAGGCCACCACCAGACCCACACAGCCCATCATCAGGCCCTTCAGCACGTCCTTGGTGGACAGGGAGGCGATGATGGTCAGGCCGAACAGGGCCATCATAAACTTCTCCTGGGGGCCGAACTGGAAGGCGAACTTGGCCAGGGGCGGCGCCAGGAAGATGAGGGCCAGCACGCTGACGATGCCGCCCCAGAAGGAGGCCACCGACGCCTCTACCAGCGCGGCGTGGGACTTGCCCTTCGCCGTCATGGCATAGCCGTCCATGGCGGTGGCGGCGGCGGCGCTGGTGCCGGGGGTGTTGATGAGGATGGCGGAGATGGACCCGCCGAACATAGAGCCGCAGTAGATAGCACCCAAAAACACCAGGGCGGTGGTGGGGTCCATGCTATAGGTGATGGGGATCAAAACGGCGATGCCCATGGTGGGGGTAAAGCCGGGCAGCGCGCCCACGGTGATGCCCACCACTGTGCCCATCAGGGCAAACAGCAGATTGATCGGGGAGAAGGCCGTGATAATATATCCAATGATCTCAGACATGACGCTTCTCTCCTTTCACAGCAGCAGGCCCTTGGGGAAGTGGACCCCCAGCAGGGCGAAGAGCTGATAGATGACAACGGAAAAGATCAGGGTGACCACCACGTCGCGGATGACGTGGGCCTTGTCCCGCTTGGGCTCGAAAAAGAGCACCACCGCCAGGGTGGCCAGAGTGGCCGTGACCAGATAGCCCACGATGGGCACCAGGAACACCCACAGGGCGGCCACGATCAACAGCACGGCGGAGCGCTTCAGCTGGGACAAATTCAGGGGGAACAGTGCGGCGTGGTCCCGGCTCTTCTGCCACTGGACGCCCGCCACGGCGGCGTTGGCCACGGACAGGGCCCCGCCCACTATGCAGATGAGCTTGGGCCAATAGGCGGCGCTGTCGCTGAGTCCCTGGGCATAGACATAGAAGAAAATAAAGAAAGCGAGGACAAAAAGACTGCTGAAGAAATTACGTTTGTTCAATGAATTCACCTCGTTATCACGGCAGGGAAAGGACGGGCCTGCTGCCTCCCCGGCTGGGGAGACAGCAGGCCGATCTGATCAGTCTATCAGCCCAGCTCGGCCAGGACGGGGGTGATGAGCTCCACGGTGTTGTGGATCATGTCGGTAAAGTCGGCAGAGTTGGCATAGTTATAACCGAAGTTGGCCTCTTCAGCGGCCTTCTGGAAATCGGGGTCCTCCAGGGTGGCCTTCACGGCGGCGTCAAAGGCGTCCACAGCGGCCTGGTCCACGCCCTTCATGTAATAGAAGCCGGCGAAGGTGTCGGTGCAATAGCCCTCGTAGCCCAGCTCGGCCAGGGTGGGGATGTTCTCAAAGCCGGGGGTGGTGGACTTGGTGCCCAGGTTGATGAGCACGTTATAGTCGGTGCGGCCCACCAGGTCGGGCTCGCTGACGGCGTGGCCCATGACGTGGCCGCCCATCACGGCGGTGTAGCAGTCGGCGGTGCCGCCGGTGAAGGGGACGCTGAGGGCGTCCAGGCCCTCGGCCTTCAGAAAGGAGGCAAAGGCCAGGTGGGCGATGCCGCCGTTACCGGCGTTGGCATAGGTGAACTTGCCGGGGTTGGCCTTGATATACTCCAGCAGAGAGGCGCCGTCGGTAAAGTCCTTGTTCTCGGCTGACACGGCCATATAGAAGGGGGAGGCGGAGACCTGGGCCACAGGGATCAGGTCGTCCACGGTGTACTCGGTGTCCCCTCCGGCGGGCTTATACACGGTGGGGGTGGGCAGGCTGAACAGGATGTTGGTCCCGTCGGCGTTCTGGCCCAGGAAGTCGGTGGTACCGATGGTGCCGGAAGCGCCGCCGGCGTTGACCACCACGGTGTTCACGCCCAGGTGCTTCTCCAGATAGGGCTGGATGAAGCGGACCTGGCTGTCGGTGTTGCTGCCGGCGTTAAAGGGCACGGTGATGGTGACGGTGCCGGTGAACTGATAGCCGCCGTCAGAGGCGTCGCTGCCCGCGGCAGAACCGGAACCGGAAGCGGCGGAGCTGGAGGAATTGGAAGCGCCCTGAGAGCAGGCGGTCATAGACATCGCAAGGACAAGGGCCATCGCGGCCGCAAGGATCTTTTTCATAGTCTGGTCCTCCTATTATCTTTATTCTTTATTTCTGGGTGTTGGGGTTGTCGTCGTCGGTATAGCGCTTGCGGAACAGCTTTTTGATCTCGGAGATGGGGGCGTCCCGCTCGATGAGTTCCCGCATGACCTCCTCGTCAGGCAGGATCTCCTGGCACTTCTTCAGCACATAGGCCGCGTGCTGCGGGGGCACGGCGCAGATGCCGGAGTCATCGGCGATGATCAGGTCGCCGGGGTTGATCTGGATACCGGCCAGCACCACGGGGCCGTTGATCTCCATGGCCTCGATGCGGCACTTGCCCGTCTTGGGCGTTGCGCCCCGGCACCAGGTGGGCACGCCATACTTGCGGATCTCGCCCACGTCCCGCACCGCGCCGTCGATGACTACGCCCTCCAGGCCGCGGATCTTGGCGGAGACAAAGGACTGGCCGCCCATGCTGCTCATCTCGGTCATGCCGCCGGCGTCGCCCACCAGCACGTCGCCGGGCTCGGCCAGATAGTTGACCTCCCGGGAGGCCATTTTGATAAAGTCGTGGTCCCGCAGGCCCTGGGTGGTGGTCTTCTCAATGGGGATGCTGCGCAGGGTCACGGCGGTGCCCACGATCAGGTGGCCGGGCTCGATGGGGGGCAGCACGTTGGCGGGGATGACCTTGTTATAGCCCAGGGCGTCCAGAATGTCGCTGACCGTGCCGGTCAGGTCATCCTCCAGGGCCTTAAAGCCGTCTACGATCTCCTTGGGCACCCGGGGGAACTTGATCTTCTTGATGTTCTCCTTGTCGATCACGCCCCAGATGCGGCCAGCGGCCTTATACTCCTCGTACTCGGCCTCAACTTTCGGGTCCATCATGCGAAAAACTTCCTTTCTCGTTTCAAAGCTGGCGTTCCGGCCTTATTTATAGCGGGCGCGGAACAGGGGGCGCAGCTCGGAGATGGGGGCCTTGCTCTCGATGAGCTGGCGCATGCGCTCCTCGCTGGCGGCGATCTTCAGGCACTGCTCCAGAACGGGCTCGGCCAGCTCATAGGGGACGATGCACACGCCGGAGTCGTCGGCCACCATCAGGTCGCCGGGGATGACCAGCTTGCCGCACAGGGTGACGGGGCCGTTCATCTCCACGCACTCCATGCGGTATTTGCCGGTGATCTGGGTGGTGCCGCAGGAGAACACGGGGTAGTTATAGTCCCGGATGGAGGACACGTCCCGGCAGCAGCCGTTGACGATGTTGCCCGCGAAGCCGCAGTTCTTGCCCACGGTGCAGCTCTGGCCGCCCATGTTGGACACATCCAGGTTGCCGCCGAAGTCAGACACCAGCACGTCGCCGGGCTCGCCGATGTAATAGATGTCACGGGTGGACATGGCGATGAAGTCGTGGTCGTGGGCGCCCTGGGTGGGGGTCTTGCGCACGGGGATGTTGCGGATGGTCACGGCGGGGCCGCAGATCTTGCTGCCGGGGATGACGGGCTTCAGGTAAGAGGAGGGGATGGCGCCGTCGATGCCATAGCCGTCCAGCACGTCAGAGACGGTGGTGGACATGTCATCCATGGACAGATAGCCGTCGATGATCTCCTTCTTCACACGGGGGAACTTGATCTTGGTGATGCGCTCACGGGGGACCAGGCCCCAGATGCGCCCGGCGGCCTCGTACTCGGCGTAGTCCTTGTCGCGCTGGGCGCGCTGCTCCGCCACTTCCTTGTTATACACTTCGACCTGACTCAGATCCATGATTTCAGCAACTCCTTTGCGTCGGTGTTCTAAAATGTTTCCAAAAGGGAAACTTGGTTCACCGATATCCTAGCATAATGCAAGATAGACTTCAAGAAGTTTAACACACTACAGAAAAAGTTTGGAGTTGTGAATAATTTCGGGTTTCCAAATTGATAGAATAAAACAATAAAGTTTCTTAATAGAAAACTATCGTCTGTGATGTTCCCGTTTATTTCAGAGAGTCTCCCACCGTTCCCCGGGTCAGATCCCGGGACATCTCGGCGGCGATCTCCGTCACCAAAAAGATATACCGGTCCAGCTTGGCGTCGTCCACCCGCATCCGGGGGGCGCCGATGGAGATGGCGGCCCACACATTGCCCGACTCGTCCCGCACCGGCGCGCCGATGCCGATGGTCTCGATGTTCAGCTCCCCGTCGCTGATGGCATAGCCCTGCTTGCGGATGGCGGCATACTCCTCCAAAAGGGCCTGGGGGGAGGTGATGGTGCGGGGGGTGAAGGGGGTGAGCGGCTCGTCCATCAGGCGGCGGCGGATCTCCTCCTCGTCCTGAAAGGCCCCCAGCACCTTGCCCGTGGAACCGGCGTACAGGGGCCGCTCCTGGCCCACGCTGCCCGCCACCCGCACCAGCTGGAGGCTCTCCTCCCGATAGATCAGGTTGGCCTTGCCCCCCACCAGCATACTGAAGGAGGCGTTCTCCCCCGTCAGGTCCCGCAGGCGGATGAGATAGGGCCGGATCATCCGGGACAGGCCGATCCGGTCCTCATAGGTCTTGCCCAGGATATACACCGCCGGGCCAAGGGTATATTTCCGGTCCACCGTCTGGGCGGCCAGTCCGTTCTGGACCAGGGCGGCCAGCAGCTTATAGGTGCCGCTTTTGCTGCACCCGATCTTCTCCCCCAGCTCGGTCACGCCGTGGACATAAGGGGCCTGCCCCAGCAGCTTGAGCAGGGCGGCGGTCTTTTCGGCTGAATTCATAGTTCTGCTCCTTCCAAAAGCATGTTTGGTGCCATTGTACAAGGTTTCCATTTTCGCGTCAAGAGTTTCCTGTGTGGAAACTTTTCTGTTTCTGCATGAATCGCTGCATTTTTGCCCCCAGTAAAATTCAGGGGTGGCGTTTTTGCAGAGAATCAGGTATGATAAACATTAACAAGCGTGCCCTATCCCCTGTGTGGCGGGTACAAAAAAATTTGGGAAGTACGGAAGGAGAGAGACCCATGATCGTCATTGCCTGCGTGGATGACCGGATGGGGATGCTGTTCAACCGCCGCCGCCAGAGCCAGGACGCCGCCCTGCGGCAGCGCCTGCTACAACGGGCAGCCGGGCGGACCATCTGGATGTCGGAATACTCCGCCCGGCAGTTTGCCGACTGCCAGGCGGACAACATCCGCGTCAGCGACCACTGCGCAGACCAGGCCGGGGCCGGGGAGCTGTGGTTCGTGGAGGACGGGCGGGAGCTCATCGGGGCCCGGGGGGCGGAGGAGCTGGTGCTCTATCGCTGGAACCGGAGCTACCCCGGCGACGTGACCTTCCCCTGGCCCCTGACGGGCTGGAAGCTGGTAGAGACCGCCGACTTTCCCGGCACATCCCACGAGAAGATCACAGAGGAGGTCTATAGACCATGACACGATTCAGCCAATGGAAGAAACTAAAGCTCTTCCCCCTGCTGCTGGCCCTGGTGCTGGCCCTGTCCGCCTGTCAGGGCGCGCTGCCCGGGGACTGGAGCCAAGCGGCGGGGGCCGTCTCCCTGGACGACATCCCCACCTATTCCGGCGACGCCTACATCGCCGTCAACGACAATCAGCCCTTCTTTACCCAGGACGAGCTGACCACAGAGGCCTTTGAGACCTACAGCGAGCTGGACAGCCTGGGCCGCTGCGGCACGGCCTACGCCAACATCTGCCGGGAGCTGATGCCCACCGAGCCCCGTGGCGACATCAGCTCGGTGAAGCCCACGGGCTGGCAGAGCGTGAAATATGACTTTGTAGACGGCAAGTCCCTGTACAACCGCTGCCACCTCATCGGCTTTCAGCTGGCGGGAGAGAACGCCAACCCCAAAAATCTCATCACCGGCACCCGCTATCTGAACATCGAGGGGATGCTCCCCTTCGAAAACCTGGTGGCCGACTATGTAAAAGAGACGGACCAGCACGTGCTCTATCGGGTCACCCCCGTGTTCCAGGGCCAGGACCTGGTGGCCCGGGGCGTGCTGATGGAGGGGCTGTCCGTGGAGGACAACGGCGAGGGCGTTACCTTTTGCGTCTACGCCTATAACGTGCAGCCCGGGGTGGACATCGACTACGCCACCGGGGACAACCACGCCTCCGACAGCCAGAGCGCCGGGGACGCCAGCCAGGCGGACCCTGCCCAGGGGACCTATGTGCTGAACATCAGCTCGAAAAAGTTCCATCTGCCCAGCTGCGGCGGCATCTCCGACATCAAGTCGTCCAACCGCCAGGACTACACCGGCCCCCGCCAGCCCCTTATCGACCAGGGCTATCAGCCCTGCGGGCGGTGCAAGCCATAAAATTTTCGCTCAAAATTTTTGCCATAGATGTACGAAACCGTCCCACCTTTGGGACGGTTTCTCTTTTGGGTAAAAGGGACTTTTTTCGTCCCGGATATCAAGGAGGAATTTTCTATGGCAAGCAGCAAGCACACCACGACCTATCAGCTCAATCAGTGGCTGGCCAGCGACCCGGTGCTGAGAGAGGACTTCAACAGCGACAACCTGAAGCTGGAGAACGCCCTGGCCGCGCTGGCCGCCGCCCTGAACACCAAGGCGGGCAGCGACCAGCTCACCGCCGTGGCCCAAACGGTGCCCAAAGTGGCGGTGGGCTCCTATGTGGGGGACGGGGCCGCCAGCAAGAGCATCGCCCTGCCCTTCACCCCCAAGGCGGTGTACGCCTGCCCCGTCCACGGCGGCACCCTGTGGATCCCCGAGGGCTCGGGCAACGGCACCACCTATACCTACGGCGGCCTGGCCGTCACTGGCCAAAACGCCATGACCTGGCGCGGCGGCCACGACGTGGTCGCCATCCAGACTGGCGGCTTCACGGTCTATTACTCCTACTACAGCAACGAGTTCATGTACGCCGCCGCCAACATGTCCGGCCAGACCTACGTCTACGTGGCCATCGGCTGATTATTTTTTGTCATTAAGCCTTCCCCCTTCCAGGAGGAAGGTGGCATGGCGCAGCCATGACGGATGAGGGTGACCCCCGTAAATTCAGCGGCCATCGACGGGCGGACACAGAGGTCCGCCCCTACACCAGGTTACGATGGCTCTTGTAGGGGCGGACCTCCGTGTCCGCCCGCGTATCCTTCGTCCCCAATAGTAAACCCCGGCGGCCCGAAAGCCGCCGGGGTTTTTGCTGTCTTGTGCTATTTTACTTCTCCATCAGCCCCACAAACTGCTGAAGCATCACGGCCATTTCGGCCCGGGTAGCGCCCGCGGTGGGAGCCAGAGTGTTGTTCCCGCGACCAGACAGGATGCCAGCGTTCACGGCCCAGGTCATGGACTGACCGGCCCAGCCGGAGATGCTGTCATAGTCGGCAAACTCCCGCACGGCCATGCCGCCCTGGGTGGTATCCATACCCTTGAGCTTGGCGTAGCCATACAGCATGGTGGCCAGCTGCTCCCGGGTGATGTTCTTCTCGGGCATGGTGCCGTCGGACACGCCATTGGTCTTGGCCCAGGTCATGGCCTTCTCATACCAGGTGGCCCCGCCGGTCACGTCCTGGCCGTCCAGCTTCGCCAGGATGGTCATCAGCATAGCACGGGTGGTGTTCTGCTCGCCGCCGAACAGGTTCTCCCCCACGCCGGACATCAGGCCCCGCTTGGCCGCAAAGTCCGCCGCATCGGCGTACCAGCTGTTGTCCGGCACGTCCACAAAGGTGGTCTTGCCGGGCTTGGTCTCGGTCTTGACGAAGGTGGCCTTCACGTCCACCTTGCTGTCGGGCATCACAAAGCTGTACTTGCCGTCGCCCTTGTCGGTGACAGAGACGCTGTTGCCCTTGCTGTCGGTGACGGTCACCTTGTCGATTTCGTAACCCGCATCGGGCTTCACGGTGATGGTAACAGTGTCGCCCTTACGGGCGTTAGAGCCGTTGTTCACCGTCACAGAGCCGTTATCCGCCTTGGGGGTGGAGACGGCGTAGCTGTTGTTCCGGCTGGAACCGCCGCCGCCGTGGCTGGTGGACTGATAGGTCACGGTCACGGTGCAGGGGGCAGTGCCGTCCACATAGTTGGCATTCTCGCCATACTTCACCGTGGCGGTGAAGGTATAGGTCTCGCTGCTGTTGGGCAGGGTGACGGAGAACGTGCCGCTCTCCTTGTTCGCTGTCACCTTCACATCGGCCTTGTCACAGGTGACGCTGACCTCGCCGTCCTCGGGCTTCTCCACCGTCAGGGTCACGGTACCGGAGCCGGTCAGGGCAGCCGGGTCGGCCTTGATGGTGATGGCGGGGGTGGCTTTGGTGATGGTCACAAACACCTCGGGCAGGGCCAGGGTGTAGTTCCCGGCATCCGTACCGGAGAGGGCAATGTCCTTGAGCGCAACGGCTTTCCCCTCGCCCACATTGGCATCCGCCACTTCGCCGGCGGCAGGCATGTCAGCGGTCACATCGTCGCCAGGCAGCACACCGGCCAGCTCGCCGCCGGTCAGGGCAACGGTGGTCGTCCCGTCATAGCTGCGGTCTGCAGCCTTCAGGCCGGTGATGGTCAGCGCAGCGGGGGTGACGGTCAGGGTCACATGGATGGTGTGGGTCGCACCGTCGCCGGTGCGCACAACGACCGCCTCGTTATATTCCCCGGCGGCCAGCTTATCTTTCGGCGTGACGATGATCTTCAAGCCATTTGCCACCGCCGTAAAGTGTTCGCTGCCGGTGACAGTGATAGAAGCATCCGCTTCCTCCGCAGGAGCAGCGACCTCAGTGTTTCCGGCAACGGGGGCGCCGCCGTAAACATAGCCCTCCAGAGCCAGCGTGTCGGGAACTTTGTACTGGCTGTCGGTCCAGTGGGCGGTGTAAGTAGTGCCGGCAGCAGCCTGGCCGGTCAGCTTGGTGTCACCGGCATACCAGCCGTCGAACACCTTGCCGTCGCCCATAACATAGACCGGCGTGTACAGACCGGTGGCAGCATCTTTGTTCCCGTTGATAACGTCAACAGACCCGCCGTCAGTCAGGCAGAGGATGTTGCTGGTAATGCTGCCCAGATCCTTGATCTCCTGTGTTACCTTATCCGCCGCCACATTCACGGCATAGACTGTAGCATGTTTGATAGAATTTACCTGGGCCTCTCCCCCGGTAGAATCTTTAAACGTCAGAGGAACACAGGCAGCGCCGCCGTTGATGACCAGCGTTTTGTCTTGATCGCCTATGCCATAAAAATCACCAATGCCCAAAGACTTCACACTGGGGATGTTGATGGTGGTCAGGCTGCTGTTGAGGAACACATTCAGCCCCAAGCTGATCTCACGGTCACCTGCATCAAAGGTCGTAAAAGATTTATTCTTGGAATACTTCTGGAATGCACGTTTGCCGATCTCCACGGGGATGCCGGGCAAGAAAGTCACAGATTCCAGCGTTCCGTCCGTTACGTTGCCGTCGGAGGCAAAGGCACACTCCCCGATTTTGGCCACGTTGGCCCCAATGGTCACAGTTTTGATCTTCTTATAGTTGTCATTTCCGTCATTGGAGAAGGCCTTGTCGGCAACCTCCGTCACCTTGACCCCGTCGATGGTACCCGGGATGATCACATTTTCCTTGGCCGCATCGTCGATATCGGGCTTGTACCCGGTGATGACTGCGGTGTACGCTCCATTCTGATAGCGCAGCTCATAGGAGAGGTTCTCCCAGGTCCCGCTTACACCGCCCAAGGTAAATTTGTCCGTTCCGCCCTTCAGCACTGCGTCCAGGGTCTCCATTGTCTGAGAGGGGATCGGGAACGATACGACCGCACCGGTATTGTCCAGAGCAAATGCGCCCCACTCTGTAATAGAACCGGGCAGCTTGACGGTCTTTTTGCCGGAACTTGTGCTATAGCGGAAGGCATTGGTACCTATCGTTGTCAGTGCGGTACAGGCGGACAGGTCGGTATCCTTCTGGCATGTGTAGTAAAAAGCCGAATCTCCAATGTGCTCCAGCTTGGCGGCTTTGGAAAAATCAACGGTTGTCAGCTTGCTGCAATACTGAAATGCGCCGCTGCCGATGTGTTTCACGTTTGCGCCCATGGTAACACTGGTCAGGGTAGTGTTCGCACCGTCATTCTTATTAGTGCCGGCAAACACTCCTTGTCCGATGCCGGTCACAAAATATGCAGCATCTCCAACAGACACTGTGTCCGGGATCACGATCTTACTCTGCTGTTTTCCCGCCTCTGTCAGTCCGGTGATCATAACAGAGTCGGCATTCTCCCAACCGAATGTAAAATACTCGTGGGTGGGCAGTTCCTGTCCAATCAGGGATACCTGATAGCCCCGCTGGGCACACATGTTATAAGCGTCTGCATCGGCCGGATCAAAGAGGAGCTGATAGCTGTCCAGACCGGCAAAGCAGGAGTTCCCGATGGAACTCAGCTGGCTGCCCTTTTCAAACGTCACCGTAAGAGCGGTCCGGGTCGGCTCCTCGCCCTCAACGGTGGAAGCATCCGTGGAAAACAGGGCGTTTCCCATCTCCTTCACCCCGGCGGGGATGGTTATGCTTGTAATAGCCGTGTTGGAAAAGGCACTGTTTCCGATGCTGGTCACGGTTTCGGGAATGGTGAACGTCTCCAGCGACTTAGCCGTACTGAAAAGCTGTGCGGGAAGCGCATCAACATTGGGGAAATTCTTGATTTCACGCAGGGATTCGCAGCTGTTGAATGCACCCTGTCCCGGGGTCGCCCCCGTCTCAAACTCTGTGCCAAAGCTGGGGCTGCCTGCAAAAGTGACCGATTCGATATTAGAATTGGAAAAAGCAAAGGAGTTTACAGAGCGCACGGACTTCGGGATGGTCACGCCGGTAAACTGAGCCTTCTGCATGGAGTTGCTGCCCAGAGCGGTGACTCCGTCTTTGATGGTGTAAGCCCCCGTCTCCTTCGCCAGAGCGAAGAAACGCAGCGCAAGCCCGTCCTGACCGTCCTCCGTGGTATAGCGCTCATAGATCACGTCATCTTCCACATAGAAGGGGCGTTCCGCATGGGGGGTCTCCTCCTGAATAGAGCGCAGCTGACGGCACTGGATCAGCGCATAGTCGCCGATGCTCTCCACGCTGGCGGGAATGGTAATGGTGCGGATGCTGGTGGTGCGGAATGCATGGCTGCTGATATGGGTCACGCTGCTGCCCTCCGCAAACTTCACCTGAGTAATGCGGGGATTTGCAATGTCGCTGACCATGCTAGCAGACACTTCGGTCCCCGCAGCATTCAGAATTGCCGCAATGGCCACGCCCCACGGGGCCGTGTGGCGGGTATAATCCTCCATTGCGCCGCTGCCGGAGATGGTCAGGGTATAGGCTTGGGCCTTGGTTCTGCCCTCGCCGGCATCCTCATAAAAGCGCCAGATCTTATTATCGTCACTGGCGGTGTAATAGAGGTCGTCGTTGTTCTCCTCCAGCGTCCAGCTTGTGCTGTCGCCGCAGGAGCCGGACAGCGCAACGTCTGCCCCCTCCGACGATTCCTCCGCCCACACCGCCGTCGGCAGTAATCCAACTACCAGACATAACGACATAAACAGCGCCAATAATCGTTTCTTCATACTCGCTTCCTCCTATAAAAAGTTCTGAAAAAATATAAAAAGACCCATTCCCGGCACGAAACTACTCCGTGTCGGAAATGGGTCTTTTCATCCAGATATTTAGATTCAGACAGCAAAAAGCGGCAGAGAAGCTGTTTACTGCTCTGCTCTGCTCTGCTCTGCTCTGCTCTGCTCTGCTCTGCTCTGCTCTGCTCTGCTCTGCTCTGCCGTCAGTATATGGGCACAGTTCCGCCATGTCAAGCTATTTTTCACGCGGCTCCTCCCCTTTCTGACGGTATAGGCTAATTATAGCACGATTTTCCTGGAAGTACAGAGCTTTACATGAAATGTAGGTTTTTTAGCGTGAAATGTCGGTAGGTTGCCTGTTACTGGTAATCAGGCGACCCTCTCCGCCCCCTGCGGGGCACCTTCCCTATCCCTTTTGTCCCTTCGGGACATTTCCCCTTGACAAGGGGAATCGGCCCCAACGGGGGAGGCAAGGGGGACGGGAGAAACGGATCGCCGCGTCGGCCCGCCGGGCCTCCTCGCAATGACAGGTGGTTTCAGGCAGTGCAACAGGTACGTCTTGGCTCCCCCTGTGGGGGAGCTGTCAGCGAAGCTGACTGAGAGGGCAACATCACTTCCCCCGCAGCTGCCAGAAGGCCACGGCGCTGGCGGCGGCCACGTTGAGGGAGTCCACGCCGTGGGCCATGGGGATACACACGGTGCAGTCGCACCGGGCGATGGTCTCCGGGTCTAAGCCGTCCCCCTCGGTGCCCAGGACCAGGGCCAGCCTGTCCCGCTCCAGCCGGGGGTCGTCGATGGACACGGCCCGGTCATCCAGGGCCATAGCCGCCGTCTCAAAGCCCAGCCTGCGCAGCCGCTCCAGCCCCGCCTGGGGCCAGTCCCCCTTCTTCTCCCCGATGTAGGTCCAGGGGACCTGGAACACGGTGCCCATGCTCACCCGCACCGCCCGGCGGCACATGGGATCGATGCAGGTGGGGGAGACCAGCACCCCGTCCATGCCCAATGCGGCGGCGGAGCGGAAGATGGCCCCCACGTTGGCCGCGTCCACGATGCCCTCCAGCACGGCCAGCCGCCGCGCCCCGGCGCACACCTGCTCCACCGTGGGCAGGGCGGGGCGGCGCATGGCGCACAGCACCCCACGTGTGAGGGCATAGCCGGTGATGCCGGAGAGCACCTCCCGCTCCCCCACGTAGATGGGCACGTCCCCCACTCTTTGGGCCAGGGGGCGGTCCTTGCCTTCTAATTGCCGCCGCTCCATCAGCAGAGAGACAGGCTGATAGCCCGCGTCCAGGGCGTGGCCGATGACCACAGCGCTCTCGGCGATGAACAGGCCGTCCTCCGGCCTGCGGCGGGAGCGCAGCTGGGCCTCGGTGAGGCGGGCGTACACGTCCAGCTGGGATGCCTGGGGGTCGGTGATCTCAACGACGTTCATGCTTATCCCTCCAGCCACTGCCGCAGTTCAAACAGGTCGGGGGCGATGTGGACCGGGTGAAAGTCGGCAAAGTCCCCCGCCGGGGTGGTCCCGTTGAGGACGGCGCAGAAGGGGCACCCGGCGTTTTTCGCCGCCCCGGCGTCCAGCACCGTGTCCCCGCAGAACAGCAGTTCCTCCGGCTTTAAGCCCATGCGCTCCAGGGCCATGTTCAGCCCCTGGGGGTCGGGCTTGGGGGCGTGGACGTCCTCGCTGCCGATGACGAACTCCAGCTGGTCCAGCAGGTGGTAGCGCTCCATGATGTATTGGATGGTGTCCCCCCGCTTGGTGCTGACGATGGCCGTCTTCACCCCGTGGCCGTGGAGGGCGCGCAGCAGCTCCTCCGCCCCGGGGAAGAGCACCGTCTCCCGGCGCTGGCGCTCCTTGGCCACCTCCAGAAACAGTGGGCGGAACTGGGCCCGGCGGGCGGGGTCGCTGTCCCCGGTGAGCATGGTATAGGCGTCCTCCAGCAGATAGCCGATGGTGCCCCGCACCGTCTCCCGGTCAGGGGCGGGCCAGCCCATTTTGGTAAAGCCATGTTGGAACCCGGCCACGATAGAGTCGGTGGCGTCGGCCAGGGTATAGTCAAAATCAAAGCACACTGCGCGGTAAGGCTGCATGTCGTTCCCTCATTTCTCAACTTTGTCCCGCCTATTTTACCACACCCGCCCCTTCAAGACAACAACTCCTAACTCATCCCCCCTAACTCCTAACTCCTAACTCCTAACTCCTAACTCTCCAAAAGTCCCTTGGCCCCATAGCGCAGGCAGCGCTGGAGCCGACGCTCCCCCCGCTTGATGGTGCGGGAGACGGTGGACTTGTCCACCCCCAGCTTCAGGCCGATCTCCCGCATGTTCAGCCCCTGGCCATAGTACAGCAGCATGGTCTCCCGCTGGCGGGGGGTGATATCCTCCTTCAAGGCCCGAATCAGGTTGCGCTTTAACAGGCTCAGCTCCTGGTCGTTGTCCGGGGCCATCTGGCGGTTATACACCGCCATGTCCACGGCAAAGCCCCGCCCTCTTCTATACCGTGTATCTGACATTTCTGCGATACCCCCTGTCGTAATAGTGTTCGGTGAGCACGGCCAGCTCCCTGGCCTCCCGCACCATGGTGGACAACATGCGGATGCGGTCCTGGAGCAGGCAGCGCTCCCTGGGATTCTTGGTCTGCTCCAGGCGCTGCTCCAGCTCCTTCACCCGGGCGGACAGCGTCTCCGCGTGGGCCCGGTATTCCACCGACAGTTCCTGCAAGGTCATGTAGATCTCCTCCTTCTTCTCTTCTGACGTCTCGGTCAGCCCTCTTCTTCCCGCGCCCGGCACAGGGGACACAGCGCCTCGTCCGTGTCATAGTTCTCCTCCCCGCACCGGGAGCAGTACCCCGCCCATAGGGCCTGACGGTCCCGCAGGGGCGGCAGCAAAACGGGCCGCTTGGTCCCCTCGATGGGGCCGCCGAAAAAAGAAAAAACTTTTTTTGCGAAAATGCTTGACAATCCCCCTTTCCCCTGCTATACTATCCCTTGCTGTTGGACAGTTGATGAGCGAACAACGAACACGCTGGTGTAGCTCAGTCGGTAGAGCAGCTGATTTGTAATCAGCAGGTCGGGGGTTCGAATCCGTCCACCAGCTCCACAACTGCATATGGAGGAGTTCCCGAGTGGCCAAAGGGGGCAGACTGTAAATCTGTTGCGTTTCGCTTCGGTGGTCCGAATCCACCCTCCTCCACCAACTCGTCGTAAGCCTTGTGCTTGCGACGAGTTTTTTTATTTCCCCGACCTCTGTGCCCAGCATAGCTTATCTGTCTTTTTCTGTCAATTGCTGTTTTTGTGCGCATTTCTCGTTTATATTATGGGAAACGGCTTTTTTCGGCGGGTATTTTTTGCGGATTTTCGTCCTCTTGAAATATCACCCCCCAGGACACACCCCCCGCTGCGGGACGTTTCCGTACACCTTTCTCTGAAATTTCCCGAATTTTTTTGAAAATTCTCCTTTCTTCCCCCTTTTTCCCCATGTGATTTGTCGAAAAAACGCGAAAAGCGCCCTGCGGGTCTTTCCCGCAGGGCGCTTTTTTGTGCAAAGAGCAGAATTCTTAGAAGTACTTCTTGATGCCGTCAGAGGCCAGAGACTCGTCGTCGCTGATGGTGATGGTGAACTTGATGTTGTGCTTCTCACCGAAGTTGTTCAGCCAATCCAGGAACTTCTCGGTCTCCAGGTCGGGCTCGCCCTCCACGATCTTGGTCAGGCTGTCGATGAAGACGTGGGTGATGTCGTAGTTGCCGGCGTACAGGCCGCTGATAAAGCCCTTCAGCGCGGTGTAGCTGTCGACGTTGTACTGGCTGGCCTCAACCAGGCGGATCTGATAATGAATATCGAAAGTCAGCTTATTGCCCTTTTCGATGCAAACAACATTGCCGTGCTCGGTCTGGACTGCATTGTTGATCATCTCGATCATCTGCTTGGTCTTGCCGGAGCCCTTCTTGCCCATGATGACTCGAATCATGTGTATCACTCCTTATACGTTTGGGGGCTGCTCCCCCTTTGCACTATAATTTTACCATACGCTCCCGGTTTTTTCAACCGGGATTCTGTGAATTTTCTCAAGCAGAGGTTTAAAGCCGCTGTTCCAGGCTCTCCCGCAGCTGCTCATACCCCGGCTTGCCCAGCAGGGCGAACATATTCTTCTTGTATGCCTCCACCCCAGGCTGGTCGAAGGGGTTCACCTTCAGCAGATAGCCGGACAGGCCGCACACATACTCGAAGAAATAGATCAGCTCGCCCACCGTGTCCTCGCCGATGGCGGGCAGCTCCAGCAGGATGTTGGGCACGCCGCCGTCCACGTGGGCCAGAATGGTCCCCCGCATGGCCTGCTCGGCCACAAAGGCCAGGGGCTTGCCGGACAGGAAGTTCAGCCCGTCCACATTGGCCGGGTCGTTGGGGATGATGAACTCCCCCTTGGGGGCAAACTTCACCACCGTCTCGAACATCAGCCGCTCCCCCTGCTGGATGTACTGGCCCATGGAGTGCAGGTCGGCGGTGAACTCCACGCTGGCGGGGAACAGGCCCTTGTTCTCCTTGCCCTCGCTCTCGCCATAGAGCTGCTTCCACCACTCAGAGAAGAAGCGGAAGCTGGGCTCGTAGCAGGCCAGCAGCTCCACCTTCTTGCCGCTTTCATACAGGGCGTTCCGGGCGGCGGCGTACTGCCAGGCGGGGTTGTCAAGACCGGGGGCGGACAGCGCCTCCATGGCCCGCTGGGCCCCGGCCATCAGCTGGTCGATGTCCAGTCCGGCGGCGGCGATGGGCAGCAGGCCCACGGCGGTGAGGACGGAGTACCGCCCGCCCACGTCGTCGGGCACCACAAACTCCTCATAGCCCTCCTGGTCGGCCAGGCCCTTCAGGGCGCCCCGGGCCTTGTCAGTGGTGGCATAGATGCGCTCCCGTGCCCCCTCCCGGCCATACTTCTCCTCCAGCATGGCCCGGAAGATGCGGAAGGCCACGGCGGGCTCGGTGGTCGTGCCCGACTTAGAGATGACGTTCACCGAGAAGTCCCGGTCCCCGATGAGGGCGATCAGCTCCAGCAGGGCGTCGGTGGACAGGCCGTTTCCGGCGAAATAGATGTCCAGGGTATTTTTCTGCTTCAGGTTATAGTTGGGGGAGGCCAGCAGCTCGATCACCGCCCGGGCCCCCAGATAGGAGCCGCCGATGCCGATGACCACCAGCACCTGGGACTGCTGCTGGATCTTCTTGGCCGCCGCCTTGATGCGGGCAAACTCCTCCTTGTCATAGTCCCGGGGCAGATTTACCCAGCCGGTAAAGTCCCCGCCGGGGCCGTTGTGCCGGGCCAGCATGTCCGCGGCCTGGGCCAGGTCGTCCTGACGGGCGGTCACATAGTCCTGGGGCAGAAATTGGTCCAGCTTGGAAAGGTCCAGTTTTAACATAATAGGTCCCTCCTAGAAAAATTCGGGAATACTGCTTGCCTGTATTATAGCACAGGTCGCCTGGATTTGGTATCAAATTCCCGCCGGAGAAAAAATCTTACTGCATCCACACGTTCCGGTCTACTTTTCCGCTGATGCCGCTGACCGATCCGCTGCTGGTGTACTGCCACATCTCAAAGTCATAATAGAAGCTGGGCACCGCGTTATACTCCGCCAGCCAGAAGGGGTACTGCACCACCTGGTCCAGGTCATAGAGGAGATAGCCGATGTACTGGTTGAAATAGATCATGGGCTGATAGCCCGCCTCCTCCACCGTCTGGCAGAAGGCGTTGGCCGCCGCCGTCACCTGGCCGCTGGTCATGCCGTCGGTGCGGGCGGAGTCGTTTCCGATGTTCTCCCAGTCGAAGACCACCGGGCCGGTGACGTCATAGCCCTGGATGGTGTCCAGGACGAACTGGGCCTCCTCCCGGGCCTCCTGGGCGCTGGTGGCCTGAGAGAAGAAATAGATGCCCACCTGGATGCCAGCGTCCAGGGCCCCCTGGATGTTGGCCCGGAACTGCTTGTCCTCGAACACGGTGCCGCTCTGGTAATACCGCCCGCCGCAGCGGATGATGGCAAAGTCGATGCCGTCCTCCGCCACCTTGGCCCAGTCGATGGTCCCCTGGTGGGAGGACACGTCGATGCCCGCCAGAGAGCCGTTCTCCTTGGTATAGGTCATCATGCCGTCGGAGCTGACAAAGGCGGCGTTGTCATAGTCGTTCACGGGCACCCCGTCCAGCTTCTCCAGCACGTGGGAGCTGAAGTGGATGTAATCGTCAAAGGCCATCACCTGCCACACGATGACGCTCAGTTCCGCCCGGGTGATGGAGTCGTTGGGCTTGAAATACCGCTTGCTGCCCGACTTCTCCCCCACCACCACGCCGTTTTGATACAGGGCGGTGACATAGCCGTCGCTGGTGTCGGCAAAGGGGCTGCTCTTGGTGGAAGCGGACAGGCCTAATGCCTTGGCCGCCAGCTGGGCGATGGTCAGCCGGGAGGCCGGGGCGTTCAGATCCACGGCGGCCTGGCTCTGAGTCAGCCAGCCGTGGTCCAGGGCATACTGCACATAGCCCGCGGCGTAGTGTCCCCCCTCCGGGGCGGGCTGGTCGCCGCTTCCGGCGGCCTTCACCACCATCAGGATGGCGTCCCCCGCCTTCACCGCGTCGTTGGGGCCAAAGCGCCCGTCGTCATAGCCGTTGATGACCCCCTGGCTGTTCAGGGTGGACACGAAGGGGGTGTACCAGTCCCCCTCCGCCACGTCGGAAAAGGGGGTGGTCCAGCCCTGGGGAATGTCCGGCGTCACGGCGGCCAGGGCGGGCTGCATCAGCAGTCCGATGGAAAGCGCCCCGCCCAAAGCGCGGCGCAGAAATTGCTGTTTCATGGTGTGCTCCTCTCTGATTTTGCTTGAAAAGAAATGGCCGATTTGATATAGTGCTCTTAACGCCATCATTCGACCTGATGTCCCTGCACATTATACCAGAGCCGCCCCCGCCGCGCAACGCCGGACCGCTCTGTTTTCCACGGAAGAATTTTTCAGCCAAAGGAGTCTTTCCCATGCACATCCCGTCCTGCCCCACCCAGGCCCTGGAGGTGGTCCCCTTCGACGCCGCCCTGGCCCAGGCGTTGGAACCCAGCCCCGAGTATGACATTACAAAATGGATATACGTCCCCAATCACTACGGGGAGTATCGTTATATCCTGGGCACCCGGGGGCAGCACCCCCTGATCTGCGTGGGCATCAACCCCTCCACCGCCGCCCCGGACGACCTGGACAACACCCTGAAGTCGGTGGAACGTGTGGCCCTGCACAACGGGTTTGACAGCTTCCTCATGTTCAACGTCTATGCCCAGCGGGCCACCCGGCCCGATGACATGGAGCCGGAGTGCAACCTGGCCCTCCACCGGGAGAACATGCGGGCCTTTGACTATGCCCTGTCCCTGGACGCGGCGGGCCATCCCGCCGTGTGGGCCGCCTGGGGCACCATCATTGAAAAGCGAAACTACTTGCCAACCTGCGTCCGGGACATGATCGCCCTGGGGCATGAGCGGGGGGCACAGTGGTTCTCCGCCGGAAAGCGCTCCAAAAAGGGCCACCCCCATCACCCCCTCTACCTCCGCAAGGACAGCCCGCTGGACCCCTTCGACGTGGAGAGCTACGTGGCGGATATCTTGGAAGAATAAATACGATTTGTATCCTAAAAGTGGTGTTTCAACATGATCCAAATTTCCAACCTTCCCCTCCCGGTAGACGGCAACCTGGACCTGCTGCGGAAAAAGGCCGCCCGGGCGCTGGGGCTGCGGCCTGGGGCGCTGGGGGAGCTGACCCTGCTGCGCCAGTCCATCGACGCCCGGAACAAGGGGGACGTCCACTACGTCTACACCGTGGGCCTGGACCTGCCCGACGAGGAGGCCGTGGTCCGCAGCGCACCGGGGAAAACCGTGACCCTGATCCAGCCCAAGCACTATGTCTTCCCGGCGGTGACCCGCCGCTCCCCCCTGCCCCCGGTGGTGGTGGGTATGGGGCCGGCGGGACTGTTTGCCGCATTGTTTCTGGCCCGGAACGGTCTGCCCTGCGTGGTACTGGAACGAGGTCAGGATGTGGACCGGCGCACGGCGGACGTGGAGCGCTTCTGGTCCACAGGAGAACTGGACCCCACCTCTAACGTACAGTTCGGCGAGGGGGGCGCAGGCACCTTCTCTGACGGCAAGCTGACCACCGGCACCCACGACCCCCGCATCTCCGCCGTGCTGGACGCCCTAATCGACGCCGGGGCCCCGGCGGACGTGCGCTGGTCCCACAAGCCCCACATCGGCACCGACGTGCTGCGCCAGACGGTGAAGCGCATCCGTCAGGAGCTTATCTCTCTGGGCTGCGACGTGCGCTTTGGGCACCGGCTGACCGGACTGGAGCAGTCCGGCGGGGCGCTGTCCGCCCTCACGGTGGAGGGGCCCCAGGGCCCCTATACCCTGCCCTGCGACGCTTTGATCCTGGCCCCCGGCCACTCCGCCCGGGATACCTTTGCCATGCTGGCCCAGGCGGGGGTTCCCATGGAGAAAAAACCCTTTGCCATCGGCGTGCGCATCGAGCACGATCAGAGCGCCGTCAGCCTGGCCCAATACGGCCCGGCGGCGGACCGGCTGCCCCCTCGGACTATAAGCTGGCCTGTCACCTGCCCTCCGGCCGCTCCGCCTTCACCTTCTGTGTCTGTCCCGGCGGACAGGTGGTGGCCGCCGCCTCCACCCCCGGAGAACTGGTGACCAACGGCATGAGCCTGCGGGCCAGAGATGGGGCCAACATCAACGGCGGCTTTCTGGTGGGAGTCACCCCGGAGGACTTCCCCGGGGACGACGTGCTGGCCGGGGTTCGCTTTCAGCAGCAATGGGAGCGGGCCGCATTCCTCCAGGGCGGCGAAACCTTCTCCGCTCCCGCCCAGCGCTTGGAGGATTTTCTGCATTCCCGCCCCTCCGACGGGCCGGGGGCCGTCCTGCCCACCTATCGCCCCGGGGTGCGCTGGGGCCAGCTGGACCCCTGCCTGCCCGGCTACGTCACAAATACCCTCCGCCAGGCCCTGCCCCTGATGGACCGGAAGCTCCACGGCTTTGCCGCCCCCGACGCCGTCCTCACCGGGGTGGAGACCCGCTCCTCCTCCCCCGTTCGCATCCTGCGGGATGCGCGGCTCCAGTCCGCCCTGTCCGGCCTCTACCCCTGCGGCGAGGGCGCAGGCTACGCCGGAGGCATCGTCTCCGCCGCCGTGGACGGCATCCGGGTGGCCGAGGCGGTGGCACAGGGCCTGTAAAGCTTCCGCAATCTCCTCCAAGCATTCAAAGGAAAGAAAGGACGCATTCTCATGGCAGCCTCCACAAAAAAGCGGGAACTGAATGATATGAACGCCATTGCGTGTCTTTTGGTCATTTTGATCCATGTGTTGTCCCTGGGCATCTCCTCGGTCACGCCAACCTCCTGGCAGGCGGCGGTCATCTACTTTCCCTGGCGCTTGGCGGCCTTTGTGGTGCCCATGTTTCTGTACACCGGGGCCGTCAAAATGGCCCTGCACTTTATGGACACGGAGATCACCTTCGGCGGATATCTCCGCTATATGCTCCAGCGCGTTCAGAAAATTTATCTTCCCTATGTGCTGTGGGTGGTGATCTATTACCTCTGTTTTCTGCGCATCGGCTACGTCCGGGGGGAACCGCAGGAATTTTTCTCTTATCTGCTCCTGGGCAACCTCTCCTCCCCCTTTTATTACATCGTGATCGTCATGCAGTTTTATCTTCTCATGCCCCTCTGGCTGTGGGCGCTGAAGCACATCCCGGCGTATCTGGCCTTTGGCGTCGGTCTGCTGACCTTCTTTTTCATGCAGCAGTTTTCTTACATCCTGTCCCTGGGCGGCATCGATTTTCCCTACTCTGACCGGGTCTTTTTGACCTATCTTCTCTTCTGGGTAGCCGGGCTGTATGTGGGAAAGCACTATGACCTGGTCGCGGCCTCCCTCTCCGGCGTGCTGGGACAGGCGGTCTGCGGCGTTGTGGTCCTGGTCTGCGCCGGGCTTGCCTATCTGCAATATTCCGGCCACTCCCTGGGGCTGAACCTGAACGACGTCAAGCTGGTGGCCGACCTGCTGTCCATCGCCCTGGTCCACTCCATCTGTCTGCGCCTGGGCCGCGCCTCGAAGGTACTTCGGCGGGGACTTCAGCGGCTCTACCAGAGTTCGTTCTTCGTCTATCTGTCCCACTGCCTGTTCCTCACCCTGGGCACGGCCTTCTTGCAGCGCCACGGCGTGGCCGGCCTGTCCTGCCTCTTGTCCGCCCGCCTTTTGATCTGCTACACCCTCCCATTCTTGACCTATTTCCTGTATGACGCCCTCTGCACCCGCTTTCAGCTCCGCTGGCGGCTGCTGGGCTAAATATCCCCAAAGAACGGCACAGCCCCCGACCTATCTGATGGATAGGCCGGGGGCTGGTTTTATATTGCTGTGTTACGCCGACTCCCGCTCATGAACGGAGGCAGGGATCTTCGGCTCCCGCTCCACGTCGGGGACAACGTGGACGGGGGCGGGCTCCGGCTGGGTCTGGGCGTGGACCAAGCCCTTGGCGTTGGCCAGCATCAGCTTGATGCGGTTCTCCTGGTTGATCTTGGTGGCGCTGGGGTCATAGTCGATGGCCACCACGTTGCTGTGGGGATAGTCGTCCTTCAGCTTGCGGATCATGCCCTTGCCCACGATGTGGTTGGGCAGGCAGCCGAAGGGCTGGGTACAGACGATGTTGTTGGTGCCGGAGTGGATGAGCTCCAGCATCTCGGCGGTGAGCAGCCAGCCCTCGCCCATCTTGTTCCCGTCGCCCAGATAGCCGTGGACCAGGCGGTGGAGGTCGTCGAAGGTACCGGGGGCACGGAAGCGGCCCGACTTGTTCAGGGCGTCGATCATGTCCTTCTGGCAGCTCTGGATATAGCCCATGAAGAACTTGCACAGGGCCTTCTTGGCCCACTTTCCGCCATAGAGCTTTACGTCGGCCACCCGGTTGTAGATCTTGAAGATCATAAAGTCGGTCAGTCCCGGCACCACCGGCTCCACCCCCTCGCTGAGGAGGAACTGCTCCAGGTGATTGTTGCCCAGGGCGGAGAACTTTACGTAGATCTCGCCCACGATGCCCACCCGGACCTTCGGCTCCCCGGCCACGGGGATGGCGGCGAAGTCGGCGCAGATCTCGTCGAAGATGGCCCGCATCTGGCGGCGGCTCATGCCCTTACCCTGCTGGAAGCGATCCACCAGGCGCTGGACCCAGCCCTCCACTCTCAGGTCGGTGGCCCCGGCATTTACCTCATAGGGCCGGACCTGGTTGGCCACCCACATGATAAGGTCGCCGTACATCATGCCGTATACCAGCTTGCGGATCAGGCCCACAGTGAGCTGGAAGCCCGGGTTCTTCTCCAGGCCGAAGGACACGGAGATGACGGGCACATAGTCCATCCCCGCCTTGGCCAGGGCCTTGCGCAGCAGGTGGATGTAGTTGCTGGCCCGGCAGCCGCCGCCGGTCTGGGTGATGAACAGGGCAACTTTATGGGGGTCATAGCCCCCGTGCTGGATGGCGTCCATAAACTGGCCGATGACCAGCAGGGCGGGATAGCAGGTGTCGTTGTGGACATATTTCAGCCCCTCGTCCACCACAGACCGCCCCTCGTTGTTCAGCTGGTCCACGTGATAGCCCTCCAGCTCCAGCAGCTTGCGGAACATGCCGAAGTGGATGGGCAGCATCTGGGGCATCAGAATGGTATACTCCTGCTTCATCTCCTTGGTGAACAGCAGGCGGCCGTTTTCGTCGTATACTAGCTTGGCCATAATTTTCGTTCCTTTCTGGATCGTCTGTCTGGATAGTCGGTCAGTTCCGCTGCTTTCTGGCCTGGATGGCGGCCATCAGGCTGCGGATGCGGATCTTCACCGCGCCCAGGTTGTTGATGTCGTCGATCTTCAGCTGGGTATACAGCTTGCCCCCGTCCTCCAGAATGGAGCGCATCTCGTCGCCGGTGATGGCGTCGATGCCGCAGCCGAAGGACACCAGCTGGATGACCTCCATGTCCGGCTGGGTGCAGGCATACCGGGCGGCGTTGTACATTCTGGCGTGATAGGTCCACTGGTTCAGCACATGGCGGGGGGCCTTGTCCTCCAGATAGGCCACCGAGTCCTCAGTGATGAGCACAAAGCCATAGGAGGTGATGAGGTCGTTGATGCCGTGGTTGATCTCCGGGTCCATATGATAGGGGCGGCCCGCCACGATGAGGATGGGCCGGTCTTCTTTGCGGGCCTGGGCGATGAACTCCTGGGCCTTTGCTCTCAGGTCGTTCTTATAGTCGTCATAGGCGGCATAGGCGGCCTTCACCGCCGCCGCCGTCTCCCGCTTGGGGATCTGGAACTGCTCTGCAAACCAGGCCTCCGCCCGCTTGGCAAAGTCGCGGGGGCGGTGCAGCCCGAAATAGGGATTTAAGTAGCGGACCTTTTTCAGGTCGGGCACGTTGGCGGCCAGCAGCTCGGGGTAATAGGCCACCACGGGACAGTTATAGTTGTTGTCGCTCTTCCCCTCGTCAAAGTTATAGGGCATACAGGGATAGAAGATGTTGTCCACCCCCGCCTCCACCAGGGCCTCCACATGGCCGTGGAGCAGCTTGGCGGGGTAGCACACCGTGTCGGAGGGGATGGTGCGCTGGCCCTTGAGATAGAGCTTCCGGCTGGACTCCGGCGACAGGACCACCTGGAAATTCAGGTGGGTGAGCAGGGTGAACCAGAAGGGCAGGTTCTCGTACATGTTCAGGCCGAAGGGGATGCCCATGGTGCCCCGGCTGCCGTCTCCGGCGCCGTTGCCCTGCATGGCGCGCAGCTTTGCGTATTTATACCGCATCAGGTCGGGCTGGCGGCTGGGTTCCTCCCCCAGGGGGCGGGAGCACCGGTTACCCGAGACGAAGCGGCGGCCCCCGTCGAAGGAGTTCACCGTAAGGGAGCAGTGGTTGGTACACAGGCCGCAGGTGGCCGGGCGGGCCTTGTGGGTGAAGTGGGCCAGGGCGTCCGCCGTCAGCAGGCTGCTGCGGTCCAGGTGCAGGTCCCGGGCGGCCAGGGCCGCGCCGAAGGCACCCATCAGCCCGGCGATGGTGGGCCGGGTCACGTTCCGGTCCAGCTCCTGTTCAAAGGCCCGCAGCACCGCGTCGTTTAAGAACGTACCGCCCTGGACCACGATGTGCTCCCCCAGATCGTCGGCGGAGGCGGCCCGGATGACCTTGTAAATGGCGTTTTTCACAATGGAGGTGGACAGGCCCGCAGAGATGTCCGCCACGCTGGCCCCGTCCTTCTGTGCCTGCTTCACGCTGGAGTTCATGAACACGGTACACCGGGAGCCCAGGTTCACCGGCTTTTTGGTGAACAGCCCCAGCTTGGAGAAGTCGGCGATGGTATAGCCCAGGGCCTTGGCAAAGGTCTCGATGAAGGAGCCGCAGCCGGAGGAGCAGGCCTCGTTGAGCATGATGGAGTCCACCGCGCCGTTGCGGATCTTAAAGCACTTCATGTCCTGGCCGCCGATGTCGATGATAAAGTCCACGTCGGGCTGGAAGTGGGCCGCCGCCTTATAGTGGGCCATGGTCTCCACCAGGCCGAGGTCGCAGGAGAAGGCGTTTTTGATCAGGTCCTCGCCATAGCCGGTGACGGCTGCGCCTTTTATCTGGATGCGGCCAGCGCACAGGGCGTAGATCTCTTTCAGCTGCTCCAGCACGATGGCCACAGGGTTGCCCTCGTTGGAGTGGTAGTAGGTATACAGCAGTCCGCCGTCGGCGGTGATGAGAGCCAGCTTGGTGGTGGTGGACCCGGCGTCGATGCCCAGCCAGGCGGGGCCGGTATAGGTCTTGGCGTCCACCTCCGGGGGGTGGTTGGCGTTGTGCCGGGCACAGAAGGCGTCATACTCCTCCTGGCTGTTGAAGAGGGGGGGCATGGTGTCCACCGCCGTGGTGGTCTCCACGCTCTCCTCCAGCTTTTTCAGCACATCCTCGAAGGGAGCGGTGGCATAGTCGGCGGCGCACAGGGCCGCGCCCATGGCGGCGAAGCAGTCGCCGTCCTTGGGGAATACGGCGTGGTCGGCATCCAGCTTCAGGGTGTCCACAAAGCGCTCCCGCAGGCCCATAAGAAAGTGGAGGGGGCCGCCCAGAAAGACGATCTTGCCCTTCAGCTCCCGGCCCTGGGTCAGACCGGCCACCGTCTGGTCCACCACGGCCTGGAAGATAGAGGCGGCCACGTCCTCCTTCCGCCCGCCCTGGTTCAGAATGGGCTGAATGTCGCTCTTGGCAAACACGCCGCACCGGGAGGCGATGGGATAGATCTTCTCGTGCTTTAACGACAGGGCATCCAGCTCCTGGACGGACACGTTCATCAGGGTGGCCATCTGGTCGATAAAGGCCCCGGTGCCCCCGGCGCAGGAGCCGTTCATCCGCTCCTCCAGGGCCCCGCCGAAGAAGATGATCTTGGCGTCCTCGCCCCCCAGCTCGATGACGGCGTCGGTGTCGGGGATATAGGTGTTCACGGCGGCGGCGGTGGCATAGACCTCCTGGACAAAGTCGATGCCCGCGGCGTTGGCCACGCCCAGTCCGGCGGAGCCGGTGATGGTCACGCGGATCTGCTGTCCGGCCAGCATCTCAGAGATAGAGCGCAGGGTCTGGCAGGCCCGCTCTCTGGTTTTGGAGTAGTGCCGCTCGTATGAGCGGAACAGCAGTTTATTTTGCTCGTCCAGCACCACCACTTTCACGGTGGTGGAGCCGATGTCGATTCCCACGCGCAGACTCATAATTGCTTCCCTTCCGTTGCCTGAAACTGACTGTCCCCTGGGTATTCCGGGGCAGTTTGATTTATATTATGATAAAATGTTCGTCGGGGGAAAACAACGATATTTACACTTTCTTAACGTCCAGCCCGTCAGGCAAAACAGGATATTAACTGTATTTACAATAGCGATTCAGCGCAAAAAAGCCCTTTCCCCCTTGCGCAAACGGATAAAGTTCTTTATTATAGAGGTATCGTATCCCCATATTCTCTGATACGCTGGAAAGGAGCCTGCCCCTTGATGAATCCCCGCGCCTTCTCCTCCCTGCGGCTGTCCGCCCTTCAGCGGCGGCTGCTGGTGGGACTGTGTATCGCCCTGACCAGTCAGCTGTATGTCTCTGTGTGGGCGGAGGGCTTTCGCGTGTCCGCCGCCGTGGTCCTCTATCCCGTGCTGCTCATTCTGGTCATGCGGGACAGCCACCGGCCCCAGACCGGTCTGGTCACGGGGCTGTTCGTGCTGCTCTTCCGCGCCCTCACCGACCTGTATGCCGGGGTGCCGCTGATCCAGGCCCTGGAGATGGAATATCCCGGCGGGGTGTTCTATCTGTGCTATGACGCGCTGCTGTGCCTGCTGCTGTCTGACCGGCGCTCGGCCTCCTATCCCCGGCTGTGGCTGTCTATGCTGGTCTGCGACGGGGTGTCGAACCTGGTGAATTTAATGCTGTCCAGCCGCAGTCTGGCCCTGTCCCGGGACATGCTGGTGGCCCTGCTGTGGCTGGCCTTTGGCCGGTCTCTGGCGGCGCTGACCATTCTGTTCGTCAGCCGCAGCTATCGCCTGCTCATCCTGCGGGAGGAGCACGAGCAGCGCTATCAGCATCTGTTTCTCATGACCGCCGACCTGAAGACCGAGCTTTACTTTTTAAAAAAGGACGCCGAGGACATCGAGGCCGTCATGTCCAGCGCCTATCGGCTCTACGAGCGTCTGGAGGCCCAGCACGCCGACGAGGACCTCACGTCCCTGGCCCTGTCCATCGCCCGGGACGTCCACGAGGTGAAAAAGGACAACCTGCGCATCATCCGGGGCATTGAGGAGGAGGTGGCCGGGGACTTTGACGGGGAGACCATGGCCCTGTCCGACCTGCTGCACATCCTGCAGGTGTCCACCCGCCAGCTGCTGGGCCAGCTGCGGGCGGACATCCGCCTGGAGTGCGGCTATGACCGGGACCTGCCCATCCGGGAGCACTATCGCCTGCTGTCCGTGCTGAAAAACCTGGTGACCAACGCGGTGGAGGCCATTCAGGCCGGGCCGGGCCACGGCAATGTGCTGGTGGACTGCCGCGTCCAGGGGGAGCAGCTGCACCTGCGGGTGGCGGACAACGGCCCCGGCATCTCCAAGCGGGCCATGGACCTGCTGTTTCAGGTGGGCTACTCCACCAAATTCAACCCCGACACCGGGGACATCAACCGGGGCGTGGGGCTGCCCGCAGTGAAGTATATCGTGGACGAGCTGGGGGGGACCATTCAGGTGGAGTCCCAGCCCGGGGTGCGCACCCAGTTTGACATTCTGCTGCCCTTGGCGGCGGTGACAGGAGGACAGGCATGAGGATCTATATCATCGAGGACGACATCACCGTCATCAGCATTCTGGAGGACATCGTGGAGCAAAACGACCTGGGCACCGTCTGCGGCGACACCGCCGACGCTCCCCCGGACTTAGAGGGCATCCTGGCCGCCGACCCGGACCTTATCCTGGTGGACCTGCTCATGCCGGGGAAGGACGGCATCCAGGTGGTGCGTGAGCTGAAGGCGGGGGGCAGCCGGGCCAAGTTCATCATGATCTCCCAGGTGTCTGCCAAGGAGATGGTGGCCCGGGCCTATTCCGCCGGGGTGGACTTCTTCATCCAAAAGCCCATCAACCTGATCGAAGTCCGCCAGGTCATCCAAAACGTCTCCCGCCAGATTGAAAACGAACAGGCCCTGCGGGCCATCCAAAGCGTCTTCGCCGGAAGGGCTCCCGCTCCCCCGCCGGAGCCGCCCCTGTCCCGGGAGCGCCGCCGCATCAAGCACATCCTCAGCCAGCTGGGCATGGCCGGGGAGAAGGGCTCCCAGGACATCATCGAGCTGTGCATCGCCCTGCTCCAGCGGGGACAGACCGCCTCTCAGGTGGGGGTGGCCGCCCTGTGCGCCCAGCTGAGCGACAACCCCAAGACCATGGAGCAGCGGGCTCGCCGGGCCCTGGACCGGGGCCTGAACCACATCGCCAGCCTGGGGGTGGAGGACTATACCAACGAGTTCTTCACCCGCTACTCCGCCCGCCTGTTCCCCTTTCAGGAGGTCCGGGCCGAGATGGCCCACCTCCAGGGCAAGGGCCCCGGCGGCAAGGCCAACCTGCGCACCTTTTTAGACGGACTGCTGGTCCTGACTGATGAGGATTGATGTTTTCCTGCTTTCCATTCACGTTTGCTTCACACGCCTTTTATCTTGTCTGCACAAAACAAGCATGATAAAAGGCGTTTTTTGCGTCGTTTTCAGCTGTATCTCTTAATTTTATTAAGTCTAAAAAAGTTTCCCCATTCTTTCGTTAAAGAAAAGTTTATTCTCTTTTGTTGTTTTTTGAAGATATTTGACGCAGGGCCGCTATACTGGCCACAGAAAAAAGGGAGCGTGTGTCCTTTAAATCCATTCAGAAAGGGAGAGTATCGATGCTTACCATCACCCTCAACATGTATCAGACTGCCGGTGTGGCAATGCTGCTGTTCGTCCTGGGCCGGTTCCTCACCACCCGGATCGACTTTTTAAAGCGCTGCTGCATCCCCGCCCCCGTGGTGGGCGGCCTGATCTTCGCTCTGGCTCACCTGGCCCTGTATATGGGCGGCGTGGTCCAGTTCACCTTTGACGACAACGTGAAGAACTTCTTCATGACCCTGTTCTTCACCAGCGTGGGCTACACCGCCTGCTTCCGCCTGCTGAAGAAGGGCGGCAAAAAGGTGTTCACCTTCCTGCTCATCGCCATTGTCATGGTCTTCCTCCAGGACGTGCTGGGCAGCGTGCTGGCCGCCGTGTTCCACTGGGACATGCGTCTGGGTCTGTGCACCGCCTCCATCCCCATGGTGGGCGGCCACGGCACCGCCGGTTCCTATGGCCCCATGATGGAGAACGAGCTGGGCATCGCCGGCGCCAACGTGCTGGCCATCGCCGCCGCTACCTATGGTCTGGTGGCCGGCTCCCTGATGGGCGGCCCCACTGCCCGCAGCATCATCCAGCGCTATAACCTCACCTCCACCGAGAACGACTCCGAGGTCATGGAGCTCAGCGACGAGACCGCCGAGGAGAAGGCCCGCGCCGAGCGTGTGGACGTGGACTCCTTCACCAATGCCGCCATCCTGCTCATTGTGGCCTCCGGCATCGGCACCCTGCTCACCGCTCTGTTCAACGCCATCAAGATCGGCCCCTTCACCTTCACCTTCCCCACCTATATCGGGGCCATGGTCATCGCCGCCATCATCCGTAACTTCTGCGACTCCAAGCGCATCATCCTGCCCTCCACCGCCATCGACATCTGGGGCAGCGTGTCCCTGTCCATCTTCCTGGCCATCGCCCTGATGACCCTGAAGCTGTGGGAGCTGGCCTCCCTGGCCGTGCCCATGGTGGTCATGCTGCTGGCCCAGACCGTGCTGATGTTCTTCTTCGCCCGCTTTGTGGTGTTCAACGTCATGGGCCGGGATTACGAGGCCGCCGTGATGACCTCCGCCTTCTGCGGCTTCGGCATGGGCGCCACTCCCAACGCCATGGCCAACATGCAGGTGCTGACCAAGCGCTATGGTCCCGCTCCCCAGGCCTATTTCATCGTGCCTCTGGTGGGCTCCCTGTTCATCGACTTCTGCAACGGCATCATCATCACCGGCTTTATGAACATCCTGCCCATGTTTGGCTGATGCCCTGACCGCACCTATTTTCCTTTTTCAATTGTCCTGTTCCCAACGCAGCAGCGCCCCGGACCGTTTCCAGTCCGGGGCGCTGCTGCCTCTTTTTATGCTTTTATCTTATGCCGCTGAGGATCTCCGCCCAGCCCTGGGCGTCCTGCCCCTGGGACAGGCTGAGGGAATAAGAGAAGCCGTCCTCCTGCCACAGGGCCAGGGTGAACTGTCCCTCCGCCCCCTTCAGGGTGACGTCGATGCCCGCCGTATCCAAAGTTTTCACGTCGGGATACTGATCAAAGTCCCCGGAGTTGTCCTCCGCCCCCTGAGACTTGCGCAGCAGGGCCGTCTGGCCGTTTTCCCCCCGGTACTCGACCTGGGCAAGGCCCGAGTCAAAAGCCGTGTACAGCACCTCCTGTGGGGCAAAGGGGAGGTGTTCCGCCTCCTCCACCGAAAAGCCCACTGCCTGCTCTAATGCAGCGCGGGAGTCCATCTCCTCCGTCCCCGGCCCGGTCATCACCGGCGGGTCCTCCGTCCCGTTTTGGGGCAGCAGATGGGGCAGGGCCAGGCCCCCCGCGATAACCACGGCCAGACAGGCCGCCATGGCCCACCGCCGCCGCCAGGCCGCCGGAGCGCGGCGGCGATCCTCCGGGGCGGACAGATCCGCCTGGCGGACCTTCTCGTGGCTGGGGCCGTCGAACTGGGGGCGGCCTTTAAAAACTGGATCATGGTGTCCTGCAGGACCTCCTCCGCGTCGCTCATGTTGTGAAGATAGGAGTAGGCGTAGCGCAGGATGGCGTTTCCGTGGCGGTCCAGCAGCTCCTCCGCCCGGCGGTTCAATTCCTCCCGGGCCCGGTCCGCGGACATGGGGATGACCACCGCCGGTTCCGGCTCCAGGCGCCAGACCAGCTCCTCCCGGACCGCCTCCAGCCACCGGGCCGCCCTGCTCCACCACCCCGGCCTCTCCAGGGTCAGACAGCACACCATGTTCCTTCCTCCTTCGGCGTTTTTAGTGGATCTGGCTCACCAGCTGGGCCATGTCCCCCTGGGCCAGACCGTTGTCGGCGTAGACAGAGAAGCTGTAGTCCCCGTCGGTCCAGGTGGCCAGGCTGACGGTCTCCCCGTCCCCGCTCATGGTCACGGACCGGCCATCCACCGCCACCTGCTCCACCTGGTCAAACTGGGTATACATGCCGCTGATATTCTCGCTGCCCGGGGCCTTGCGGACGCTCACCTGGCGCTCCTCCCCGTTCAAATACAGGACCTCGATGATCTGGTCGCCCTCGTTTGTGATGGCCTGATAGGCAATTTTGTCGCAGCCCGCCAGGGCGTCCGGGGCCACAAAGTCAAAGCCCACCGCCTTCACGGCCTCCTCCAGGGATTCAAAGTCCTTCCAGGGGTTGGGGATCTGCACGTCCTCCCCCAGGACGGTGGAGGCATCAGAGGCGCTGCCGGACTGGCTGGCGCTGGGCTTGCTGCTGCTCCCGCAGGCGGTGATGGACAGGGCCAGGGCGGCGCTCATGGCCAGGGCGATACATCTCTTCATCAATAGTCGTCATGTTAAATTTTCCTTTCTGCATTTGCTGTATCAGTTTCCCGGACCAGGTTCTTAACTTTGCTCTCCTGGCCGGTCTGCCCTATATACAGCCGGGCGGGCAGAAATGTTGCACCGCCTGTGGAAAATTTTTTGACGTTCTGTTTTTCCTTTTCCACACCCTGTGGAAAACTTTTCAGGGTGTAAAAAAGGGACACGCCCGCCTGGAGCATGTCCCCGAAAATTTACTTCTACCCTTCCAGCGCCGCCCGGGCGGCCTTCTTTTTCCGCTTGGCGGCCATATAGCGGTCCTCCTCGCTGAAAATACAGCCGCAGTATTTCTGCATGTACATCCCGTGCTCCCGTGCAAACTCCTGGCCCGACTGGAACAGGGGACGAAAATCCCGATAGACGAAGGGGACGCCATATTTTTCCCCCATGGCCTGGGCGATGGCCCGGATGGCGTCGTGCTTCTGATAGGGGGACACCAGCAGCGAGGTAGTAAAGCCCTCGTATCCGTTTTCGGCGGCATACCGGGCGGTCTCCTCCATGCGCACTTGATAGCAATAGGCGCACCGGCCGTCGATGTTGCCCGCCACGTGTTCGATCCAGGGCCGCAGGTCATAAGTACCGCCAATAATCAGCTTCATGCCGATCTCCTTGGCGTATTTCTCCAGGGTGGACTTCCGGGCCTGATACTCGGTGTAGGGGTGGATGTTAGGGTTGAACCAAAAGCCGGTCACCGCCATGCCCTCCTGGCGCAGGCTCTCGATGGGGCGGTTGGCGCAGGGGGCGCAGCAGGCGTGGAGCAGCAATCTCATATGGATTCCTCCTGACACAGGGATAAAATTTCTGTTTTTAGTCCCCGGCGCATGGCATAGGCCAGGGTCTGGGCGGTACCGCCCTTTGGCACACCGTCGTACACGGCGATGATCCGGCTGGACCGGTCCACCATATACCGGTTCCGGCGCATCATGCACCCCCGGTCATAGTGGTGCTGCACCAGCGTCTCCAGATCGCACTGGTCCAGAATGGTCTGATAGCGCCGTCGGTCCCCCTCCGGCCAGCTGTTGGCCTGGGTCTCGCAGGGCCGGGCGGCCTCCAGCACTGTGTCCGAGTGCAGTTGGCGCAGCGCCAGCACCGCCTCGGCGAAATAGAAATCGGCCCCCCGGGCCATGCCGCAGATGAAGTGGCGGCAGCCGTCGGCGTAAGCACTTTCCACAGCCTGGTTCAGCCGCCGCTTCAGGTCCTGGCAGGCGGGGGCCTTTTCCCAATCCCCCCAGGGCAGCTTGTCCGGGCGGTGCCCGGTAAAGCAGCAGGTGATCTCCCGTTCCAATTCCAACGCTCCGCCCTCCCGTTCCCAATTTTTCTCTATTCTAATATAAGAACAAGGCGCAGTCAACGGAATTATGTCGAAACTTTGTTCTATCTTCAGACAAAGA
>NZ_JBPJWR010000008.1:0-275303 GCF_054108085.1 Flintibacter sp. SJQ-8 | reverse complement strand
ATTCAGTGCTTTACCTCCGGTAATCTAAATCAACGCTAGCCCTAAAGCTATTTCGGGGAGAACCAGCTATCTCCAAGTTCGATTAGAATTTCTCCGCTATCCACAAGTCATCCGCCACCATTGCAACGGGGGTCGGTTCGGTCCTCCATGGAGTTTTACCTCCACTTCAACCTGCTCATGGATAGGTCACCTGGTTTCGGGTCTATTGCATGCAACTTATGTCGCCCTGTTCAGACTCGCTCTCGCTTCGCCTCCGGTACTGAATACCTTAAGCTCGCTACATACAATAACTCGCCGGACCGTTCTACAAAAAGTACCTCATCACTCCTTAACGAGCTTTGAGTGCTTGTAAGCACAAGGTTTCAGGTTCTTTTTCACTCCCCTCCCGGGGTCCTTTTCACCTTTCCCTCACGGTACTGCTCCTCTATCGGTCATCAAGTAGTATTTAGGGTTGGAGGGTGGTCCCCCCAGTTTCCCACAGGGTTTCACGTGTCCTGCGGTACTCTGGATACCAACTAACACAAATCGGTTTTCGCTTACGGGACTATCACCCGCTCTGGTCGGCCTTCCCATGCCGTTCAGCTAACCTATTGCATCGTGCGTCGGTCCACAACCCCGGAGAATAAATCCTCCGGTTTGCCCTCTTCCGCGTTCGCTCGCCACTACTAGCGGAATCTCTGTTGATTTCTCTTCCTCGCCCTACTTAGATGTTTCAGTTCAGGCGGTTCCCCACGTACACCTATTTTATTCAATGCACGTTGTCAGAGTATTGCTCTGACGGGTTTCCCCATTCGGAAATCCGCGGATCAATGCTTATGTGCAGCTCCCCGCAGCTTATCGCAGCTTGTCACGTCCTTCATCGGCTCTTGATGCCAAGGCATTCCCCTTGCGCTCTTATTAGCTTGACCTTCGTAGAACAGCCTATCTCTAAGCTGTTCTCTTCGTCTATAAGAATTATGCAGGCTTCAGTTTGGTTCATTGTAGTTTTTGTTACCCTTTAATTTATCTTAAAAAGTCCACAAAAATTAACTTTGTTACCTCTCTGTTGCTTGCTCGCAATTTCTTGCTTGCTTCACTGTTCAGTTTTCAAGGTGCAGCTTCCGACCTTTTTCAAGGTCAGATCGAAATACTTGATCTTCAAGCACTTCGATCCGATCTTGTCTGGTGGAGGTTACCGGGCTCGAACCGGTGACCCCCTGCTTGCAAAGCAGGTGCTCTTCCAGCTGAGCTAAACCCCCGCGTCGTCGCTCGACTATTTTGGTGGTGGGCCCAAGTGGACTCGAACCACCGACCTCACGATTATCAGTCGTGCGCTCTAGCCAGCTGAGCTATGGGCCCGTCCTTCGCCGCTTCCCAACGCTGCGTGTTCCCTCTAAATTAAACAACGTGACATCCATTCACACTTCAGGTCTGACCTTAGGACATTACAACAGCTTGTTTCATCTGTTGAGGTCTCCTTAGAAAGGAGGTGATCCAGCCGCACCTTCCGATACGGCTACCTTGTTACGACTTCACCCCAATTATCGAACCCACCTTCGGCCGCGTCCCCCTTGCGGTTAGACTACGGACTTCGGGTGTTCCCGACTCTCATGGTGTGACGGGCGGTGTGTACAAGGCCCGGGAACGTATTCACCGCGGCATGCTGATCCGCGATTACTAGCGATTCCAACTTCACGCAGGCGGGTTGCAGCCTGCGATCCGAACTGGGATGGCTTTTAGGGGTTTGCTCCACTTCACAGTATTGCTTCCCTCTGTTGACCACCATTGTAGTACGTGTGTGGCCCAGGACATAAGGGGCATGATGATTTGACGTCGTCCCCACCTTCCTCCGTTTTGTCAACGGCAGTCTCGCTAGAGTGCTCTTGCGTAGCAACTAACAATAGGGGTTGCGCTCGTTGCGGGACTTAACCCAACATCTCACGACACGAGCTGACGACAACCATGCACCACCTGTCACCGGTGTTCCCGAAGGAAAAGGCTTATCTCTAAGCCGGTCACCGGGATGTCAAGCCCTGGTAAGGTTCTTCGCGTTGCTTCGAATTAAACCACATACTCCACCGCTTGTGCGGGCCCCCGTCAATTCCTTTGAGTTTCAACCTTGCGATCGTACTCCCCAGGTGGGATACTTATTGTGTTAACTGCGGCACGGAGGGGGTCAGACCCCCCACACCTAGTATCCATCGTTTACAGCGTGGACTACCAGGGTATCTAATCCTGTTTGCTCCCCACGCTTTCGCGCCTCAGCGTCAGTTGCTGTCCAGCAGATCGCCTTCGCCACTGGTGTTCCTCCTAATATCTACGCATTTCACCGCTACACTAGGAATTCCATCTGCCTCTCCAGTACTCAAGAAAAACAGTTTCAAATGCAGGCTGTGGGTTGAGCCCACAGTTTTCACATCTGACTTGCTTTCCCGCCTACACGCCCTTTACACCCAGTAAATCCGGATAACGCTTGCCACCTACGTATTACCGCGGCTGCTGGCACGTAGTTAGCCGTGGCTTATTCGTCAGGTACCGTCACTTGCTTCGTCCCTGACAAAAGAAGTTTACAACCCGAAAGCCTTCTTCCTTCACGCGGCGTTGCTGGGTCAGGCTTGCGCCCATTGCCCAATATTCCCCACTGCTGCCTCCCGTAGGAGTCTGGGCCGTGTCTCAGTCCCAATGTGGCCGGCCAACCTCTCAGTCCGGCTACTGATCGTCGCCTTGGTGGGCCATTGCCCCGCCAACTAGCTAATCAGACGCGAGTCCATCTCAGAGCGATAAATCTTTGGCATTCAAAGTCATGCGACCTAAATGCATTATGCGGTATTAGCACAATTTTCACTGTGTTATTCCCCACTCCAAGGCAGGTTACTCACGCGTTACTCACCCGTCCGCCACTAAGAAACTAAATCCATTGGACGAATCCTCTGTCATTAGCTCTCCGTTCGACTTGCATGTGTTAAGCACGCCGCCAGCGTTCATCCTGAGCCAGGATCAAACTCTCAATAAAATGGTATTTAAATGGCCGAAGCCAATCAAATCATCTTTATTGAAGCGTTCCTTGCTTCAAAGAAAATAAATTGACGTTGTTCCTACAAGCTCTTTTCAAAGCTCTTAAAACAACCATCACCTTTTGGTGCTTCGTGTTTGTCACGTTGTTTAATTTACAAGGTACACGCTGCGTCCCGCAACGGTTTTTAATGATATCACTTCGTTTTCCTTTTGTCAAGAACTTTTTTCAGAAGTTTTTCAACTTCCTTTCAAGCTCTCTCATCCGCAAGGACTAAAGTTCTATCACCGCCGCCCTCGCAGGCGACTCATTTAGGATACCATACTCAGTTCGCCTTGTCAAGAACTTTTTCAAGTTTTTCAAACTTTTTTCAAGTTCTTTCGGCCTCTGACTTGGCAGGAAAAAACGGTCAGCCTTGACTGACCGTTTATGTTGGCATTACCTATCTTTCCGGCCCGTCTCCAGGCAAGTATTTTCGGCAGAAGCGAGCTTAACTTCCGTGTTCGGAATGGGAACGGGTGGACCCTCGCCCTAATCAATACCAACTTCAATTTTCTTTATTCAAAATTCAAACACAAGTGTTTGAATTTTGAATGGTGACCCGTACGGGAATCGAACCCATGTTTGCGGCGTGAGAGGCCGCCGTCTTAACCGCTTGACCAACGGGCCAGATGGTGCGCCTTCAGGGATTCGAACCCGGGACCCACTGATTAAGAGTCAGTTGCTCTACCAACTGAGCTAAAGGCGCATCTCGTCAGCACAAACTCCATATCCTTCGCTTCCACCTTCGGCGAAAGCTCACTCATTTCGTTGTGCTTCCTTTTCAATTCAGACCCGCTTCGCTGGGCTCTGAATTGATTTTGGAGATACGTTGCTCTGCACCCTGAAAACCGAACAGTGAAACAAACTTCCTTCGCTTACAAGCGCCTGCGTTTTCTTCTCATAGCTTTTGTAGGTCAAGCCCTCGGCTTATTAGTATCGGTCAGCTCCATGCCTCACGGCACTTCCACCTCCGACCTATCAACGACATAGTCTACGTCGAGCCTTACTCCTTAAAGGATGAGAGATCTAATCTTAGGGGGAGTTTCACGCTTAGATGCTTTCAGCGTTTATCTCGTCCAGACGTAGCTACCCAGCTGTGCCCTTGGCAGGACAACTGGTGCACCAGAGGTCTGTCCATCCCGGTCCTCTCGTACTAAGGACAGCTCCCTTCAAATCTCTTACGCCCGCAACAGATAGGGACCGAACTGTCTCACGACGTTCTGAACCCAGCTCGCGTGCCACTTTAATCGGCGAACAGCCGAACCCTTGGGACCGAATACAGCCCCAGGATGTGACGAGCCGACATCGAGGTGCCAAACCTCCCCGTCGCTGTGGACGCTTGGGGGAGATCAGCCTGTTATCCCCAGGGTAGCTTTTATCCGTTGAGCGACGGCACTTCCACTTGCATACCGCCGGATCACTAACTCCAACTTTCGTTACTGCTCCACCCGTCGGTGTCGCAGTTAGGCTCGTTTCTGCGTTTACACTCACTGCACGATTTCCGTCCGTGCTGAACGAACCTTTGAGCGCCTCCGTTACCTTTTAGGAGGCGACCGCCCCAGTCAAACTGCCCACCTAACAGTGTCCCCCGACCCGATCCAGGGCCGCAGGTTAGAAAACCAGTAAATCAAGGGTGGTATCCCAAGGGCGACTCCACAATGGCTGACGCCACTGCTTCCATGTCTCCCACCTATCCTGTACATGATTTACCAATCCTCAGTATTAAGCTACAGTAAAGCTCCATGGGGTCTTTCCGTCTAGTTGCGGGTAACTGGCATCTTCACCAGTACTACAATTTCGCCGGGTGGGCTGTTGAGACAGCGCCCAAATCGTTACGCCATTCGTGCGGGTCAGAACTTACCTGACAAGGAATTTCGCTACCTTAGGACCGTTATAGTTACGGCCGCCGTTTACTGGGGCTTCAATTCAAACCTTCGCTTGCGCTAAGCTCTCCTCTTAACCTTCCAGCACCGGGCAGGCGTCAGCCCATATACGTCATCTTTCGATTTAGCATAGACCTGTGTTTTTGGTAAACAGTCGCTTGGGCCTATTCTCTGCGGCTCCCCTTAGGGAGCTCCCCTTATCCCGAAGTTACGGGGTAATTTTGCCGAGTTCCTTAACAACCCTTCTCCCGTTGGCCTTAGGATCCTCTCCTCATCTACCTGTGTCGGTTTGCGGTACGGGCACCTTAGCATACACTAGAACTTTTCTCGCCTCGTTATTCTCTGACTTCCCTACTTGATTTCGGTCCCTTTCGCCCGGGTCAACCAACGCCCGGGATCAGATAGCTCCAAGTGTCCTTCTAGCTTAAGTTTCGGTGGCTACGGAATTTCAACCGTATGTGCATCGACTACGCCTCTCGGCCTCGCCTTAGCTCCCGGCTTACCTTGGGCGGACGAACCTTCCCCAAGAAACCTTAGATTTTCGGCCATTATGATTCCCACATAATTCTCGCTACTCATTCCGGCATTCTCACTCGAATACAGTCCACCGCTGCTTCCGCTGCGACTTCACCCCGTATTCGACGCTCCCCTACCACGCATTGCTGCATCCTAAGCTTCGGTTATACGCTTAGCCCCGTTACATTTTCCGCGCAGAGTCACTCGACCAGTGAGCTATTACGCACTCTTTTAATGTGTGGCTGCTTCTAAGCCAACATCCTGGTTGTTTTCGCAATTCCACATCGTTTTCCACTTAGCGTATATTTGGGACCTTAGCTGTAGGTCTGGGCTGTTTCCCTTTTGACCACGAGACTTATCTCACGTAGTCTGACTGCTGATCATCAATTAGCCGGCATTCTGAGTTTGATAGGGTTCAGTAACTTTATCAGCCCCTAGCCCATTCAGTGCTTTACCTCCGGTAATCTAAATCAACGCTAGCCCTAAAGCTATTTCGGGGAGAACCAGCTATCTCCAAGTTCGATTAGAATTTCTCCGCTATCCACAAGTCATCCGCCACCATTGCAACGGGGGTCGGTTCGGTCCTCCATGGAGTTTTACCTCCACTTCAACCTGCTCATGGATAGGTCACCTGGTTTCGGGTCTATTGCATGCAACTTATGTCGCCCTGTTCAGACTCGCTCTCGCTTCGCCTCCGGTACTGAATACCTTAAGCTCGCTACATACAATAACTCGCCGGACCGTTCTACAAAAAGTACCTCATCACTCCTTAACGAGCTTTGAGTGCTTGTAAGCACAAGGTTTCAGGTTCTTTTTCACTCCCCTCCCGGGGTCCTTTTCACCTTTCCCTCACGGTACTGCTCCTCTATCGGTCATCAAGTAGTATTTAGGGTTGGAGGGTGGTCCCCCCAGTTTCCCACAGGGTTTCACGTGTCCTGCGGTACTCTGGATACCAACTAACACAAATCGGTTTTCGCTTACGGGACTATCACCCGCTCTGGTCGGCCTTCCCATGCCGTTCAGCTAACCTATTGCATCGTGCGTCGGTCCACAACCCCGGAGAATAAATCCTCCGGTTTGCCCTCTTCCGCGTTCGCTCGCCACTACTAGCGGAATCTCTGTTGATTTCTCTTCCTCGCCCTACTTAGATGTTTCAGTTCAGGCGGTTCCCCACGTACACCTATTTTATTCAATGCACGTTGTCAGAGTATTGCTCTGACGGGTTTCCCCATTCGGAAATCCGCGGATCAATGCTTATGTGCAGCTCCCCGCAGCTTATCGCAGCTTGTCACGTCCTTCATCGGCTCTTGATGCCAAGGCATTCCCCTTGCGCTCTTATTAGCTTGACCTTCGTAGAACAGCCTATCTCTAAGCTGTTCTCTTCGTCTATAAGAATTATGCAGGCTTCAGTTTGGTTCATTGTAGTTTTTGTTACCCTTTAATTTATCTTAAAAAGTCCACAAAAATTAACTTTGTTACCTCTCTGTTGCTTGCTCGCAATTTCTTGCTTGCTTCACTGTTCAGTTTTCAAGGTGCAGCTTCCGACCTTTTTCAAGGTCAGATCGAAATACTTGATCTTCAAGCACTTCGATCCGATCTTGTCTGGTGGAGGTTACCGGGCTCGAACCGGTGACCCCCTGCTTGCAAAGCAGGTGCTCTTCCAGCTGAGCTAAACCCCCGCGTCGTCGCTCGACTATTTTGGTGGTGGGCCCAAGTGGACTCGAACCACCGACCTCACGATTATCAGTCGTGCGCTCTAGCCAGCTGAGCTATGGGCCCGTCCTTCGCCGCTTCCCAACGCTGCGTGTTCCCTCTAAATTAAACAACGTGACATCCATTCACACTTCAGGTCTGACCTTAGGACATTACAACAGCTTGTTTCATCTGTTGAGGTCTCCTTAGAAAGGAGGTGATCCAGCCGCACCTTCCGATACGGCTACCTTGTTACGACTTCACCCCAATTATCGAACCCACCTTCGGCCGCGTCCCCCTTGCGGTTAGACTACGGACTTCGGGTGTTCCCGACTCTCATGGTGTGACGGGCGGTGTGTACAAGGCCCGGGAACGTATTCACCGCGGCATGCTGATCCGCGATTACTAGCGATTCCAACTTCACGCAGGCGGGTTGCAGCCTGCGATCCGAACTGGGATGGCTTTTAGGGGTTTGCTCCACTTCACAGTATTGCTTCCCTCTGTTGACCACCATTGTAGTACGTGTGTGGCCCAGGACATAAGGGGCATGATGATTTGACGTCGTCCCCACCTTCCTCCGTTTTGTCAACGGCAGTCTCGCTAGAGTGCTCTTGCGTAGCAACTAACAATAGGGGTTGCGCTCGTTGCGGGACTTAACCCAACATCTCACGACACGAGCTGACGACAACCATGCACCACCTGTCACCGGTGTTCCCGAAGGAAAAGGCTTATCTCTAAGCCGGTCACCGGGATGTCAAGCCCTGGTAAGGTTCTTCGCGTTGCTTCGAATTAAACCACATACTCCACCGCTTGTGCGGGCCCCCGTCAATTCCTTTGAGTTTCAACCTTGCGATCGTACTCCCCAGGTGGGATACTTATTGTGTTAACTGCGGCACGGAGGGGGTCAGACCCCCCACACCTAGTATCCATCGTTTACAGCGTGGACTACCAGGGTATCTAATCCTGTTTGCTCCCCACGCTTTCGCGCCTCAGCGTCAGTTGCTGTCCAGCAGATCGCCTTCGCCACTGGTGTTCCTCCTAATATCTACGCATTTCACCGCTACACTAGGAATTCCATCTGCCTCTCCAGTACTCAAGAAAAACAGTTTCAAATGCAGGCTGTGGGTTGAGCCCACAGTTTTCACATCTGACTTGCTTTCCCGCCTACACGCCCTTTACACCCAGTAAATCCGGATAACGCTTGCCACCTACGTATTACCGCGGCTGCTGGCACGTAGTTAGCCGTGGCTTATTCGTCAGGTACCGTCACTTGCTTCGTCCCTGACAAAAGAAGTTTACAACCCGAAAGCCTTCTTCCTTCACGCGGCGTTGCTGGGTCAGGCTTGCGCCCATTGCCCAATATTCCCCACTGCTGCCTCCCGTAGGAGTCTGGGCCGTGTCTCAGTCCCAATGTGGCCGGCCAACCTCTCAGTCCGGCTACTGATCGTCGCCTTGGTGGGCCATTGCCCCGCCAACTAGCTAATCAGACGCGAGTCCATCTCAGAGCGATAAATCTTTGGCATTCAAAGTCATGCGACCTAAATGCATTATGCGGTATTAGCACAATTTTCACTGTGTTATTCCCCACTCCAAGGCAGGTTACTCACGCGTTACTCACCCGTCCGCCACTAAGAAACTAAATCCATTGGACGAATCCTCTGTCATTAGCTCTCCGTTCGACTTGCATGTGTTAAGCACGCCGCCAGCGTTCATCCTGAGCCAGGATCAAACTCTCAATAAAATGGTATTTAAATGGCCGAAGCCAATCAAATCATCTTTATTGAAGCGTTCCTTGCTTCAAAGAAAATAAATTGACGTTGTTCCTACAAGCTCTTTTCAAAGCTCTTAAAACAACCATCACCTTTTGGTGCTTCGTGTTTGTCACATTGTTTAATTTACAAGGTACACGCTGCGTCCCGCAACGGTTTTTAATGATATCACTTCGTTTTCCTTTTGTCAAGAACTTTTTTCAGAAGTTTCTCAACTTCTTTCAAGTTCTCTCATCCGTAAGGACTTGAAGTTCTATCAGCCTTTCGCTTGGAACCTGTTGGCCCCTTGCTGAAGTGCTTGCTTATACTACCAGACCGCGCGGGGTTTGTCAACACTTTTTTACGTCTTTTTTCGTTCTTTTTTACTTTTCGATTTTTGCGTCCGTCGCTGGCGTACATCCATCCACAGAAAACTCTCTTGCAGAAAGACAGCAGTTATGATACGCTGATATACAGTTTGATTCTATATATAATGTGTAGGAGGCAACACCCATGCCTATTAAAGTGCCAGACTCCCTGCCGGCCCGGGCCACGCTGGAGGGAGAAAACATCTTCGTCATGACGGAATACCGGGCCATGCACCAGGACATGCGCCCGCTGAACCTTTTGATCCTGAACCTGATGCCCACCAAGATCGTCACAGAGACCCAGCTGCTGCGCAAGCTGTCCAACTCCCCCCTCCAGGTGCAGGTGGAGCTGCTGCACACCTCCAGCCACGTGTCTCAGAACACCGACGCCGACCACCTGTCCTCCTTCTATACCACCTTCGATCAAATCCGTGACCGCAAATACGACGGCATGATCATCACCGGCGCCCCCGTGGAGAACCTGGACTTCACCGACGTGGACTATTGGGACGAGCTGTGCCAGATCATGGAGTGGACCAAGACCCACGTCCACTCCACCCTGCACATCTGCTGGGGAGCTCAGGCCGGACTCTATTACCACTACGGTATCCCCAAATACTCTCTGCCCGACAAGCTCTTCGGCGTCTTCTCCCACACCCTGATCCGCAAGCAGTCCCCCCTCTTCCGGGGCTTTGACGACGTGTTCTATGTACCCCACTCCCGCTATACCACCAACCACCTGGAGGACATCCTGGCCCAGCCCGAGCTGGAGCTGCTGGCCGTGTCCGAGGAGGCCGGGGTCTTCGCGGTGAAAAGCGAGGACAACCGCCGCTTCTTCATCACCGGCCACCCGGAGTATGACCCGGAGACGCTGGCCAACGAGTATTTCCGCGACCTGAGCAAGGGGGAGGACCAGAAGCTGCCCGCCCACTACTTCCCCAACGACGACCCCAGCCAGGCCCCCGTGGTCCGCTGGCGCTCCGCCGCCCAGCTGTTCTACACCAACTGGCTGAACTATTATGTCTACCAGACCACCCCCTATGACATCACCAAGATCTGACCTGCTCCGCCCCGCCCGGTCTCTCCCGGACGGGGCATTTTACTGATATTATAGTAAAACACCTGGCTTGACACATAACTTTTTTGTTATGACACGCCTGAAAAAACGCGGTTTTTTTCGGATATTTCTGAAAAATTCCCGTTTTCCCCTTGATTTTATACCGCAAAACAGTTATACTCATGCACAAGAGAAGAGGACCGCACAGCGGCCATTCCCATCCCTTGCATTTGAGATATTTCATCCCATTATCTTACACACCTAGGGGGAATCAGTTATGAAAGTAGCTATCTTCGGCGCCGGCACCATGGGCAGCGGTATCGCCCAGATCTTCGCGGCCAAGGGACACACCGCCCTGATGTACGCCAGCAGCACCGCTTCGGCCCAGCGCCACAAGGATAAGCTGTCCGCCTCCCTGCAAAAGCGGGTGGAGAAGGGCAAGATGACCCAGGAGGCCAAGGACGCCCTGATGGCCAACATCCTCATCGAGGAGATGTCCGCCGCTGCCGAGGCCGACCTGGTCATCGAGTGCGTGAAGGAGGACATGGAGACCAAGCGCGCCCTGCTCAAGCAGCTGGACCCCATCTGCAAAGACGGCGTCATCTTCGCCTCCAACACCTCCTCCCTGTCCATCACCGAGATGGGCCAGGATCTGAAGCACCCCGTCATCGGCATGCACTTCTTCAACCCCGTGCCCAGCATGAAGCTGGTGGAGATCATCCGGGGCATCAACACCACTCCCGAGGTGTTCCAGTTCACCCACGACCTGGCCGTTGAGCTGGGCAAGGACCCCGTGGAGGTGGAGGAGTCCCCCGGCTTCGTGGTGAACAAGCTGCTGATCCCCATGATCAACGACGCCATCGCCCTGGTCGAGACCCACGCCGCCACCGTAGAGGACATCGACAAGTCCATGCAGCTGGGCGCCAACCACCCCATGGGCCCCCTGGCCCTGGGCGACTTCATCGGTCTGGACGTGTGCCTGGCTATTATGGAGACCCTGTATAACGAGTTTGGCGACTCCAAGTATCGTCCCACCTATCTGCTGAAGAAGATGGTCCGCGGCGGCCGTCTGGGCAGAAAGACGGGCCGCGGCTTCTACGATTACACCAAGAAATAAGTTTCGCCTTTCGGCACATTTCCCTTATACTTTCGGCCCCGGTATCCGCGTGATACCGGGGCTTTTTTCGCCTTTTTTCCCTTTTCCGGCCCGTTATGATTTTTCTCCGTCATTTCCCCCCGGCTAAAGCGTTAAAATTTCGTCAAAAATAGTGAACATTACCAGCCCCCAGCCTATTGCAATGCCTGGGGTTTGGTGGTATAATCCGTATAGTCAAAATCCTGCGTATGCAGACCGTGTTTGATAAACTCCGCAACGATGGGTAAACAGGCCCGTGTTGCGATTTTTTCGGGGTCAGATTGTTAAATTTATAACAAATGACAGCCGACTTGCACGGTAACCGTCCCTGTATCGTCTGCCCGCCGTCTGTTCCCTCTATGCAAGACCCTGGAGCGAACGCAGGCTGCGGGCTTCCCGATGACCCCCAAGTAAAAAATGTAGGAGGACTGAAAAATGGATTTTCATCTGACTAAAGAGCAAGAGATGGTCCGCAAGATGTTCCGCGAGTTCGCCGAGAACGAAGTCAAGCCCCTGGCTGAGGAGCTGGACGAGGAGGAGCGCTTCCCCATGGAGACCGTGGAGAAGATGGGCAAGCTGGGCATGATGGGCATCTACTTCCCCAAGAAGTACGGCGGCGCCGGCGGCGACGTGCTGTCCTACGCCATGTGCGTGGAAGAGCTGTCCAAGGTCTGCGGCACCACCGGTGTTGTGGTCTCCGCCCACACCTCTCTGTGCTGCGCCCCCATCTTTGAGCACGGCACCGAGGAGCAGAAAATGAAGTATCTGCCCGACCTGCTCTCCGGCAAGAAGATCGGCGCCTTCGGCCTGACCGAGCCCAACGCCGGTACCGACGCCTCCGGCCAGCAGACCACCGCCGTTCTGGAGGGCGACCACTACGTCCTGAACGGTTCCAAGTGCTTCATCACCAACGGCAACGTGGCCTCCACCTTCGTGGTGTTCGCCATGACCGATCCCAAGCTGGGCAACCATGGCATCTCCGCCTTCATCGTGGAGAAGGACTTCCCCGGCTTCTCCACCGGCAAGCACGAGAAGAAGATGGGTATCCGCGGTTCTTCCACCTGCGACCTGATCTTCGAGGACTGCATCGTGCCCAAGGAGAACCTGCTGGGCAAGGAGGGCCAGGGCTTTAAGATCGCCATGATGACCCTGGACGGCGGACGTATCGGCATCGCCTCTCAGGCCCTGGGCCTGGGCGAGGGCGCCGTGGACGAGGCCATCAAGTACACCCAGGAGCGCGTTCAGTTCAAGAAGCGCCTGTCCCAGTTCCAGAACACCCAGTTCCAGCTGGCCGATATGCACACCCGTATGCAGGCCGCTCAGTTCCTGGTCTATTCCGCTGCCATGAAGAAGCAGAATCACGAGCCCTACTCCATGGACGCCGCTATGGCCAAGCTGTTCGCGGCTGAGGCTGCCTCCGACGTGACCCGCCGCGCCGTCCAGCTGTTCGGCGGCTATGGCTACACCCGTCGAGTATCCCGTGGAGCGCATGATGCGCGACGCCAAGATCACCGAGATCTACGAGGGTACTTCCGAGGTCCAGCGTATGGTCATTGCCAGTCACCTGGGCGTGAAATAAGTTAGGAGGCAGATTGAAATGAAAATCATTGTTTGTGTCAAGCAGGTCCCTGATACCTCCGGTAAGGTGGCCGTGAATCCCGACGGCACCCTGAACCGTGCCTCTATGGCCGCCATCACCAACCCCGATGACCTGAACGCTGTGGAGGCCGCCCTGACCCTGAAGGAGCAGACCGGCGCCGAGGTCGTGATCGTCTCCATGGGTCCCCCTCCTGCCGAGGCTATGCTGCGTGAGGTCCTGGCCCGCGGTGCCGACCGCGCCGTGCTGGTCTCCGCCCGCGAGTTCGGCGGTTCCGACACCTATGCCACCTCTCAGATCCTGGCCGCTGCCATCAACAAGATCGGCGTGGAGAAGGACGACATCGTGATGTGCGGCCGTCAGGCCATCGACGGCGACACCGCTCAGGTCGGTCCTCAGATCGCCGAGAAGCTGGGCCTGCCCCAGGTCTCCTATGCCGCCGACATCAAGAAGGACGGCGACACCCTGACCGTCAAGCGTATGCTGGAGGACGGTTATATGACCATCAAGGTCAAGACTCCCTGCCTCATCACCTGCATCAAGGAGCTGAACCAGCCCCGTTATATGAGCGTGGGCGGCATCTTCGAGTGCTATGAGAAGCCCTATGAGGTGTTCGATTACAACACCCTGAAGGACGATCCCCTGATCGACCCCACCACCATCGGTCTGAAGGGCTCCCCCACCAACATTTTCAAGTCCTTCACGCCTCCCCAGAAGGGTGCCGGCATGATGCTGGAAGGCGCCGACAAAGACACCTGCGACAAGCTGGCTGGCATCCTGGCCGGCAAGCACCTCATCTGATAGAAGGGAGAACGGAAGAATATGTCTACTTTCAATAGCGCTGATATCGCTGCCTTCAAGGGCGGCGTGTGGGTTTTCTGTGAGCAGCGTCAGGGCACCATGATGCCCACCTCCTTCGAGCTGATCTCCGAGGGCCGCAAGCTGGCCGACGAGCTGGGGACCAAGCTGTATGGTATCCTGCTGGGCCACAACGTGGAGGGCATCGCCAAGGATCTGGGCGGCTATGGCGCTGACGGCGTCTATGTCTGCGACCACCCCCTGCTGGCCAACTACACCACCGACGGCTACACCAAGGTCATCTGCGACACCATCGAGGAGTACAAGCCCGAGGTCATGCTGATCGGCGCCACCAACATTGGCCGCGATCTGGGCCCCCGCTGCGCTGCCCGTCTGCACACCGGTCTGTGCGCCGACTGCACCCACCTGGACATCGACGTGCCCAAGTACAAGGACTTCCTGCGCGAGTCCTCCACCCTGGCCCCCGCTGCCATCGACAGCATCAAGGAGGATGACCGCAACCTGAAGATGACCCGTCCCGCTTTCGGCGGTCACCTGATGGCCACCATCATCTGCCCCCGCTTCCGTCCCGCCATGGCCACTGTCCGTCCCGGCGTGATGAAGAAGGCCGCTTTCGATCAGGCCAAGGCCGACGCCTGCGAGATCATCAAGCCCGTTGTCTCCCTGACCGAGGCCGACATGCAGACCGAGGTCGTGGAGGTCGTCAAGGCCGCCAAGAAGCTGGTCGACCTGATCGGCGCTGACGTGGTCGTCTCCGTGGGCCGTGGTATCTCCAAGGACGTGGACGGCGGCATCAAGCTGGCTGAGGAGCTGGCCGAGGTCCTGGGCGGCGTCGTGGGCGCTTCCCGTGCCGTGGTGGACTCCGGATGGATGTCCGCTGACCACCAGGTCGGCCAGACCGGCAAGACCGTTCACCCCAAGATCTATGTTGCCCTGGGTATCTCCGGCGCCATCCAGCACAAGGCTGGTATGCAGGACTCCGAGTGCATCATCGCCGTGAACAAGAATGAGACCGCCCCCATCTTCGAGGTTGCCGACTACGGCATCTGCGGCGATCTGTTCAAGGTCACCCCCATGCTCATCGAGGCCATCAAGGCCGCCAAGGCTGCCAAGTAAGCAGCTGCTCTCAGAGCGTTCAGCCCCGCTTTCCGATTTGGAAAGCGGGGCTTTTTATGCCTATTTCACCGCACCGGCCATCGTCAGCCACCTGTAAGGGCGGCCTTTGGCCGCCCGCTTTGCTTTTCACCCCTCCCCGCCTCCCCGCATAATCTGGGGCAGTACGAATATGGGAGGTCCGCTATGAACCATGAACTGAATTTTTGGGTGGTGGGGGGCGACATGCGCCAGCTCCGCCTGGCCCAGCTGCTCTCCCAGGACAGCCACACCGTCCATGTCTACGCCCTGGACGCCGGGGGCGAGCTCCTCTCCGGTCTGGTCCCGGAGGACCACCTGGGCGGCCTGGCCCGGGCCGACTGCGTGGTGCTGCCCCTTACGGTCAGCCTGGGGGATGGACTGCTCAACGCCCCTCTGTCAGTGGCGGAGCATCCCCTTGCCCCCATCCTAGACCGCCTGTCCCCCCGGCAATTCCTGTGCGGCGGGCGGGTGGACCCGGACACCCGCGCCCTGGCCCAGGCCCGGGGGCTGACCATCCACGACTACTTCGCCCGGGAGGAGCTGGCGGTGGCCAACGCGGTGCCCACGGCGGAGGGGGCGGTGCAGCTGGCCATGGAGCACCTGCCCATCACCATCCACGGCTCCCGAGTGCTGGTGCTGGGCTTTGGCCGGGTGGGCCGCATCACCGCCCAGCGCTTTGCCGCCCTGGGGGCCAGGGTGAGCGTAGCCGCCCGGAAGTACGATCAGCTGGCCTGGGCCCAGGCCATGGGCTTCGACCCCCAGCCTCTCAGCCACCTGGCGGGCTGGCTATGCGGCTATGACCTGGTGGTAAACACCATCCCCGCCCCCGTCCTCACCCGGCGGGAGCTGGAGGACCTGAAGCCCGACTGCCTGATCCTGGACCTGGCCTCCAAGCCCGGGGGCGTGGACCAGACCGCGGCGGGGGAACTGGGCCTGGCCGTCATCTGGGCCCTGGCTCTGCCGGGAAAAGTAGCCCCCGTCACCGCCGGGGCGGCCATCCAGACCGCCATCTATAATATGCTCCAGGAGCTGGGGCGATGAGCCCCACCGTTTGAAAGGAAGGGATCTTTTTGGAAGAAAAGACAGTTGGCTTTGCCATGTGCGGCTCCTTCTGCACCCACGCCCGGGCCATGGCCGCCCTGGAACAGGTCCGCGCCCGGTGGAGAAACGTGGTCCCCATCGTGTCAGAGTGTACCGCCGCCACCGACACCCGCTTCGGCAACGCCCACGACCTGATGCGGGAGATGGAGCGCATCTGCGACCACCGGGTCATCTCCACGGTAAAGGCCGCCGAGCCCATCGGCCCCCAAAAGCTGCTGGACCTGCTCATCCTCTGCCCCTGCACGGGGAACACCCTGGGCAAGCTGGCCGCCGGGGTCACCGACTCCAGCGTGACCATGGCCGCCAAGGCCCACCTGCGCAATGGCCGCCCCCTGCTCATCGCCCCCTCCACCAACGGCGGGCTGTCCGCCTCCGCCGCCGCCATCGGGGCGCTGCTGGCCCGGAAATACATCTACTTTGTCCCCTTCGGCCAGGACGATCCCCTGCACAAGCCCACCTCCCTGGTGGCCGACTTCACCCTGGTCCCCACCGCCGCCCAGGCGGCTTTAGAGGGATACCAGCTCCAGCCCCTGCTGACCACACCGTAAACGCAAAAGGGCGGCTCCCCGAATTGGGGAGCCGCCCGCGTTTCTGACTATGTCACGTGCCCATCCTTCTTCCGAAGAGGTGCCCGCCGAAAAAGCCCAGCAGGTCCAGCAGGAAATAGATCCCGCTGGTCACGGCCATGGCCACGATGGGGGCGATCACCACGATGAGGAACATCAAACTCATCCTTGCATAAAATACGTTTTCCAGCAGCGCTAACATCTCCTGCTCCTTTCTCCGGTATTGTGGGTTTCGACAACTCCTGTTGGAGTTCTCTTTTCTTCCTTGTCTATATTATATATCTTATTTTCGTTTTGACTAGTATTTTTAACGATTTCTTAATATTTTAAAGTCCGCGCTTTGCATTATAAAGTCTGACCCGCTGCATATTAAGTCCAGCGCGCAAAAAGCGCCGCGCCCTTCCAGTCTCAGGAAGGACGCGGCGCTTATCAGCGTCTTGCCTTATTTCTTTTTCTTGTGCTTGTCGAAGAAGCCCTTCAGGCCGGACTCCTCCTCCGCCGCGCCCACAGCCTCGCCCATGGCCGCGCCGAAGGCCCGCAGGGCCTCCTTCTGCTCCCCGGTCAGGCCGGTGGGCACCTTCACCTTCACGGTGACATACTGGTCGCCCCGGCCACGGCCCTGAAGGGTGGGGATGCCCTTGCCCTTCAGGCGGAAAGTCGTTCCCGGCTGTGTCCCGGCGGGCAGGGTCCACTTCACCTTGCCGTCGATGGTGGGGATCTCCAGCTCCGCGCCCATGGTTGCCTGATAGAAGGACACCGTCTGCTCATACAGCACGGTGTTGCCCTCCCGCTGGAAGATGCTGCTGGGCCGGATGCGGATGCCCACGATCAGATCGCCGGAGGGGCCGCCGTTCTTGCCCGCGTTGCCCTGGCCCCGGACGGAGATGGCCTGGCCCTCGTTGATGCCGGCGGGGATGTTCACCTCGATGCGGCGCTTCTTCCGCGCCACGCCCGCGCCGCCGCAGCTCTTGCAGGGGCTGTGGACGATCTTGCCCGTGCCCCGGCACCGCTGACAGGGAGCCGTGCTGGTAAAGGCGAAGCCGCCGCCGCCCCGCTGGATGCGCACCACGCCCGCGCCCCGGCAGTCGGGGCACACCTCCGCCGTGGTGCCGGGCTGACAGCCGGAGCCGTGGCAGTCCTGGCACTCCTCCGTGCGGGTGAGCTCGATCTCCTTCTTGCAGCCAAAGGCAGCCTCTTCAAAGGAGATGGTCAGGTTGGCCCGCAGGCTCTCCCCCCGCTGGGGGGCGTTGGCCCGCTGCTGGCCGCCGAAGCCGCCCCCGCTAAAGCCGCCGCCGAAGAAGGACCCGAACAGGTCGCCCAGGTCGATGTCCCCCATGTCGAACCCGCCGCCGCCAAATCCACCGGCGCCGAAGTTGGGGTCCACCCCCGCGTGGCCGAACTGGTCATACTTGGCCCGCTTGTCCTTGTCAGACAGGACCTCATAGGCCTCGTTCACCTCTTTGAACTTGGCCTCGGCCTCTTTATCCCCGGGGTTCATGTCCGGGTGATATTTCTTGGCCAGCTTGCGGTAGGCCTTCTTTAATTCCTCGTCCGTGGCCGTCTTGCTCACGCCCAGGACCTCATAAAAATCTCGTTTCTGTTCTGCCATATCTCTTCACCTTCTGTATCAGGAGGGACGAAAACGGCGGACGCTCTGTGCGTCCCCTCGCCGCGTTCCCCACGGCGGAGCGACCTTATGCGCCCGCCTGAACGCCCCGAGTGGGGCGGAAGGATACCTCCCGCCCCACCGAAGCAATATTCTTGTATTCGGCGCTCCAGAGGGTCTTATTTCCTCCAGAGGCTTACTTCTTGTTGTTGTCGTCGTCCACGACCTCATAGTCGGCGTCCACCACGTCAGGACCGGCGGAAGCGCCGCCCTGCTGGGCCTGGCCGCCCATGTCGGGGCCGGGCTGACCGGCCTGGCCGCCCTGCTGGCCATACAGCTTCTCGCTCACGGCGTAGAAAGCCTTGGTCAGCTCCTCGGTGGCGTTCTTGATGGCCTGGGTGTCGGTGCCCTTCAGGGTCTCCTTCAGCTTGCCCAGGGCGCCCTCCACGCTGGCCTTGTCGCCCGCGGGGATCTTGTCGCCCATCTCCTCCAGGGTCTTCTCGGTCTGATAGACCATCTGGTCGCCCTGGTTGCGGATGTCGACCTCTTCCTTGCGCTTGGCATCCTCGGCGGCGAACTGCTCGGCCTCCTTCACGGCCTTGTCGATGTCGTCCTTGGACATGTTGGTGGAGGAGGTGATGGTAATGTGCTGCTCCTTGCCGGTGCCCAGGTCCTTGGCGGACACGTTCACAATGCCGTTGGCATCGATGTCGAAGGTGACCTCGATCTGAGGCACGCCCCGGCGGGCGGGAGCGATGCCGTCCAGGTTGAAGCGGCCCAGGGTCTTGTTGTACTGAGCCATCTCACGCTCGCCCTGGAGCACGTGGACCTCCACGGAGGTCTGGTTGTCGGCGGCGGTGGTAAAGGTCTGGCTCTTCTTCACGGGGATGGTGGTGTTGCGGTCAATGAGCTTGGTCATCACGCCGCCCATGGTCTCAATGCCCAGGGACAGGGGGGTGACGTCCAGCAGCAGCAGGTCCTTCACGTCGCCGGTGAACACGCCGCCCTGGAGGGCAGCGCCCATGGCCACGCACTCATCGGGGTTGATGCCCTTGAAGCCCTCTTTGCCGGTCAGCTTCTTCACCATGTCCTGCACGGCGGGGATACGGCTGGAGCCGCCCACCATCAGGACCTTGGCCAGGTCGTTGCCGCTCAGGCCCGCGTCGGACAGAGCCTGACGCACAGGACCGGCAGTGGCCTCCACCAGGTGAGCGGTCAGCTGGTCGAACTTGGCACGGCTCAGAGTCAGGTCCAGGTGCTTGGGGCCGGTGGCGTCGGCGGTGATATAGGGCAGGTTGATGCTGGTGGAGGTGACGCCGGACAGCTCGATCTTGGCCTTCTCGGCGGCCTCCTTCAGGCGCTGCATGGCGACTTTATCGCCGGTCAGGTCCACGCCCTCGGCCTTCTTGAACTCGGCGGCCATCCAGTCCATCACGCACTTATCAAAGTCGTCGCCGCCCAGGCGGTTGTTACCGGCGGTGGCCAGCACCTCGATCACGCCGTCGTCGATGTCCAGGATGGACACATCAAAGGTGCCGCCGCCCAGGTCATACACCATGACCTTCTGGGCTGTCTCCTTGTCCACGCCATAGGCCAGGGCCGCGGCGGTGGGCTCGTTGATGATACGCTTCACGTCCAGACCGGCGATCTTGCCGGCGTCCTTGGTGGCCTGACGCTGGGCGTCGGTGAAGTAAGCGGGGACGGTGATGACCGCCTCGGTGACGGGCTGGCCCAGATAGGCCTCGGCGTCAGACTTCAGCTTCTGCAGGATCATGGCGCTGATCTCCTGAGGGGTGTACTTCTTGCCGTCGATGTCCACCTTATAGTCGGTGCCCATCTCACGCTTGATGGAGATCACGGTGCGGTCGGGGTTGGTGATGGCCTGGCGCTTGGCCACCTGGCCCACCATCCGCTCGCCGTCCTTAGAGAAAGCCACCACAGAGGGGGTGGTCCGGTTGCCTTCCGCGTTGGGGATGACCACGGCGTCGCCGCCCTCCATCACCGCCACGCAGCTATTCGTAGTACCCAGGTCGATACCAATGATCTTAGACATAATCAATTCCTCCAATATATGAAAAAGTGTGTTGTTTACAAAGTAACTATCGTCATTTCCCCGCCGGTCTTACCGCCGGATGGGGAAAACTATTTTTTAGTTTGCCACTTTCACCATGGCGAACCGGATGACCTTTTCGCCGCACTGAAAGCCGGTTTGGAACACCTCGGCCACCACGTTCTGGCCCAGGCTCTCGTCCTCCACATGCATCACCGCGTTGTGATACTTGGGGTCGAAGGGCTGGCCCTGGGCAGGGATCTCGGTGATGCCCAGCTTGGTCAAGACCTCTTTCAGCTGGTTCATGGTCATCTCCACGCCCTTTTTAAAGGCCTCGTCGGCGGTGTCCTGTTTCAGGGCCCGTTCCAGGTTGTCGTACACGGGGAGGAAGGCCCCGGCGGTGTCCGCCTTCACGTCGGTCCACAGGGATTCCTTCTCTTTGGCGGTACGCTTGCGGTAGTTGTCATACTCCGCCGCCAGGCGCAGGTATTTGTCCTCCTGCCCGGCCACCTGGTCCTTCAGCGACTCCAGCTCGCTCAGCAGCGGATCGACTGCCGTCTCCTCAGGCTCGGCTGCCGCCTCCTGCTTGACGTCCTGCTCCTCCACCACGGGCTCCTGCTGGAGCGTCTCGTTCTGCTTTTCCTTCTTGCTCATAGCTGTGCGCTCCTTTTATCTAGTTCTCATTCTCGTCCAGATGCTCCGGCCCCAGCTCCTGCTGTTTCTCCCCGGCGGGGAGCTCTCCCTTGCCGAACATCTTGGTCAGGCTCTCGGCAAAGTAAGACAGGCGGGCCGTCACCTTGGCATAATCCATGCGGGTGGGACCCACCACGCCGATCACGCCCTTCATATTGTCCCCGATGTCATAGCTGGCCATCACCACGCTGGTGTCTTTCAGGGCCTCGCTGACGTTTTCGGGACCAATGAGGATATCCATGTTCTTGCCCGTCATGGGCACCGGCAGCTTGGACGCGTCCTTCTCCTCGCTGAGATAGGTCATCAGGGGCTTGGCCTTGTCCAGGCTGTGATACTCCGGGTGCTCCAGCAGGTGGGCGATGCCGGAGGTATGGACCATCTGGTTCCCCTGCTCGGCCAGCACCTCCTGGGCGAACTGTACCACGATGGAGATCAGGTCAAAGGCGGCAGCCGCCGTCCGGGTCTCCATCTTATCCAGGGTCTGCTCCATCTCCTCCCGGGACACGCCCACAAAGGAGCTGTTCAGCACGGCGGACAGCAGCTGGATCTGGGTGTCAGACACCGGCTCGGCCACGTGGACCAGCTTGTTTTTCACCACGCTGTTGTCCGTCATGACCACGGCGATGAACGCCCGCTCCTCTACCACCAGCAGGTCATACCGCTTCACCGTCACCTGGTCTTTCACTGTGGCGGCAGTGAACACGGGGTAGTCGCTGATCTGGGAGAGGACTTTGCCCGCCCGGTCAATGACCCGGTCCAGCTCCTCCATCTTCACGTTCAGCGCCTGGTTGATCCGCTCGGTCTCCTGCAGGGTCAGCTGGTGGCGGTCCATCAGCTCGTTCACATACAGGCGATAGCCTGCAGCGGAGGGGATGCGTCCGGCGGAGGTGTGGGGCTGTTCCAGCAGCCCCAGTTCCGTCAGGTCGGCCATCTCATTTCGGATGGTGGCGGTGGACACATCCAGCCGGGCCTTCTCGGCCACGACCTTAGAGCCCACCGGCTCGGCGGTCTCGATATAGGTCTCTACAATGGCCTGCAATATTCGCTTTTTCCGTTCTGTCAGTTCCATTGCGCCGCCGTTCCTTTCGCTTTCGTTTCTTAGCACTCACTCTTCCCGAGTGCTAAAGATAATATACCCCCGGGGTGGAGAATTGTCAATAGGCACTTTATGAATTTATTTTAAACAAAACAACGCCGGGGCTTCCCTTGCAGAAAAGCCCCGGCATTGCTAATTTTATTACAGATGCCTTCCCCTGGGGGAAGGTGGCGCGGCGAAGCCGTGACGGATGAGGGGAAGGCTAACTCACTCCATCGTTTTTACCCCCGTCACATCTCTGATCCACTTCCCGGAGCGCAGTCTGCTGATGCCCATCGAACACTTGATGACCTGTTCCAGGGGGAAGGCCAGATACACCCACAGCACGGGCAGACGCAGCACTAGGCCGCAGATGGCGGCATAGGGGATGGCGCAGGTCCACAGGGGGCCGATGTCGATGAGGGTGGCCGCCCGCACGTCGCCGCCGCCCCGGAGCACGCCCACGATGTTCACGCTGTTAAAGTCTTTCAGCGTCATATACAGGGCCATCACGGTGATCATCATGGTAGCCACCGACTCCGCCCCCTCGGACAGGTGGAACAGGGGGAATACCCACACTGGAGCAACAAACCGGGCAAACAGCCACAGCAGCACCCCCAGACAGGCTCCGCACAGGGCGGCCAGTGTGTTCAGAGTCAGGCCGGTGTTGTATACCTGGTCAGTCCGCCCCGCACCGATCTCCCGGCCGATGATGATGGCCGCGGTGGCGGCGATGCCAAAGGAGAACACCATGCAGATCTTCTCCACGTTGCCCGCAATGGTATAGGCGGCCAATATCTCGGTGGAGCCCTCCATGTGACCCATCACCGTGGCGAACATAGAGGTGCCCAGTCCCCACAAGGTCTCGTTGCACACCACCGGGCCGCCATAGCGGACAAATCGTTTGACCATATCCAGGCCGGGCAGCAGCACCAGAGCGGGCTGCACCCGGAAGAATTTTGTCGTAAGCAGATGCACCACCACGATGACCAGTTCCGCACTTCTGGCGATGAGGGTGGCCAGGGCCGCACCGCGCACTCCCAAGGCGGGCGCGCCCAGATTGCCGAAAATAAACACCCAGTTCAAGAAGGTGTTCAGCGTCATGGATACCATCAGAATATACAGACCCAGCTGAGGGCGCTCCATACTGCGATAGGCCGTGACATACATCATGGTCAGCGCCGAAAAGACATAGGACAGCCCGGCCAGCTTGCCGTATTGGGCGGCCAGCGCAATGACCTCCCCCTGGTTGCCGAACAGGCTTAAAAAGGGGATGGGACACACCAGCAATATGCCGGCAAACAGGGCCGTGATGGAAACGGCGATCCAGATGGACACGCCCATCACCCGATTGATGGCGCCCATGTCCTGCTTGCCCCAATATTGGCTCAGCAAAACGGTGGCGCCGCTCTGTACGCCGAAGATAAACAGCTGCACTACATAGAGCGGAATGTTGGCCAGGGCCACCGCCGCCATGGGGGTCTCCCCCAGCATACCCACCATAAAAGTGTCCGCCATGCCCAGGGCGCTGGTGATCAAGTTTTGCAGCACGATGGGGGTGGCCAGGGCCACCACCTCTTTATAAAAACCAGGCCGCTGCTTCATATAAGAAAACACGGTCTCTCTCCTTCCTGTTAGGGCCTCTTGGGCCGCAAGTTAAGACATAGAGGGGAACAGCTGCGCCTGAGCCGCCTGCAGTCCCTCCACCAGGGCATCGATATCCTCCCGGGTGGTGTCATAGGAGAAGCTCAGCCGCAGGGCTCCGTCCTGCTCCTTTTTTGGGAGCTTCAGGGCGGCATACACATGGCTGGGCTTGCCCTTGTGGCAGGCGGAACCGGAGGAGATATACACCCCCCGGTCGCTTAAAAAGCGCACCACCACCTCGCTCTTATAGCCCACCAGGCTGATGGGCAAAATGTGGGGCGCGCCCCCCTCCACCAGCACCTTCCCCCGGGGGACGGCGCTCTTTAGCCGATCAACGGCATACTGCTTCAGGTCGGCCATGGCGGCCAGGTCCCGCTCCAGGGTGGCCCGTCCGGCGGTAACGGCGGCGGCCAGTGCGGCCAGCTGCCCCGTGGCCTCGGTGCCCGAGCGCAAACCGTTCTCCTGTCCGCCGCCCCGGATGAAGGGCGAAATTTTCAGGCCCTTCCGAATATACATGGCCCCGATGCCCTTGGGGGCGTGGATCTTGTGGCCGCTGATACTCAGCATGTCCACCCCCAGCTCTTTCGGGGTAAAGGGCACCTTTAAAAAGCCCTGCACCCCGTCGCAGTGGAGCAGCACCCCGCTGCCGGCCTCTTTCAGTACCCGGGCCGTCTCCGCCACCGGGAGAATGGTGCCCAGCTCGTTGTTCACCAGCATCATGGACACCAGAATGGTGTCCGGCCGCAGGGCCTCCTTCACCTGCCGGGCGGTAATATTCCCGCTCCGGTCAGGCTGGAGATAGGTCACCTCATAGCCCTCCCGCTCCAGGGCCCGGCAGGGCTCCAGCACCGCCGCGTGCTCGATGGCGGTGGTGATGATGTGCTTCCCCTTCCGCTTGCCCAGCTCTGCGGCGGCCCGGATGGCCCAGTTGTCGCTCTCGGTGCCGCAGGAGGTGAACACCACCTCCTCGGGCAGACAGCCCAGTCCGGCGGCTACTTCGCTCCGCCACTGCTTCACCCGCTCCGCCGCCTGGCTGCCCAGGGCGTGGCGGGCGGAGGGATTACCCCACTCCTCCGTCATGGCCTTCATGGCCGCCTGAGCCGCCTCCGCCCGCACGGGGGTGGTGGCCGCGTTGTCCAAATAATGTCCCGTCATGTTCTTGTCTCCTGTATGAAAATCAAGGGCGGCCAAAGCCGCCCGTTTTTCTAATCGCGTTATCATTCTATCTGCTGCCATCAGGAAAGTCAACGGCTCCCCCAGGAAATTTTGCAGAAAAGGGCCCCAAATATGTCTTTCCTATTTCAAAAGCGGGAGCATCTGTGCTATAATGAATTTGATTCGCTCCACCTCAAGCCGCCGAACCCGATATGATCCCCTTTCCCGGCGGCGGTGGATCAGAAAACGCAGTGAATTAAGGAAGGTCCGTTATGGCAAATCAAGACCGCATCTGTTACGTAGTGGGGGCCATGTCTCTGTCCCTGTCCCTGCGCCCCTCCCCCGCCCCCGGGGACTATGTCATTGCCGCCGACCGGGGCTATGACTCCCTGATGGCCTATGGTGTCACCCCCGACCTGGTGGTGGGGGACTTCGACTCCCTGGGCTATACGCCCCAGCACCCCAACGTCACCCGGCTCCCCGCCGAGAAGGACGACACCGACATGGTCTTCGCCCTGCGCCGGGGCCTGGACATGGGCTATCGCCGCTTTGTGCTGCTGGGCGGCCTGGGCGGGCGGCTGGAGCACACCCTGGGCAACCTCCAGCTGCTGGACTGGCTGAGCACCCAGGGGGCCGTGGGCTTTCTGGCCGGGGAGAAGACCGTCGTCACCGCCCTGCGGGACGGCTCCCTCACCTTCCCCCCCGCCATGTCCGGCTATCTGTCCGTGCTGTGCAGCAGCGGCGCAGCCCACGGGGTCACCCTGTCCAATTTGAAATACCCCCTCACCGACTATAACATGACCAGCAGCTTCCCCATCGGCGTGAGCAACGAGTTTCTTCCCGATCAGCCCGCCGCCGTCTCCGTCAAGGACGGCTGCCTGCTGCTGGTCTGGGAGGACAAGGGGGACTTCTACCTCCGCCTGCCCAAGCTCTGGACCAGGGGCGAAGCGTTGTAAATCAGAGGACGAATCCCTCAGTCATCGCCGTTGGCGATGCCAGCCCCCTTTCACAAGGGGGCCTAAAAGGCCGCATCATCAGCCCCCCTTGTCAAAGGGGGGAGGGCCGCAAAGCGGCGGGGGGATTCCGGTTGAAAGAACAAAGCTTCTGTAGGGGCGGATATCATCCGCCCGCGACACCGGAGCGCCGACACGTCGGGCGGCTGATAGCCGCCCCTACACCGGCTTTCGATGGCTTTAAGACCCCCAAATCAACAAAGGAGACTTTCACATGGATCATAATGTAAAGGCCCTGGTGCTGGCCGCCGGCAAGGGCACCCGTTTGCAGACCGAGGGCATCGACCTGCCCAAGGTCATGCGTCAGGCGGACGGCCACCCCATGCTCTATTATGTGCTGCGGGGCCTGTCCTTCCTCCCCCCGGAGGATATCATTTTGGTGGTGGGCTGGAAGAAGGAGAAGGTGCTGGAGGCCTTCCCCCAGTACCCCCACGCCGTGCAGGAGACGTTAAACGGCACCGGCGGGGCCGTGCAGTATGCCGCCCCCCTGCTGAAGGGCTTCGACGGCCATCTCATCGTCTGCTGCGGCGACGCGCCCATGATGCGGCAGGAGACCTTCCGCGCCCTGGTGGACACCCATCTCAGTCAGGGCAACGCCTGCACCATGCTCTCCGCCCGCCTGGACGAGGGGGGCAGCTATGGCCGGGTGCTGCGGGAGAATGACGGCACCTTCCGCTGCATCGTGGAGGCCCGGGACTGCACCCCGGAGCAGGCCGCCGTCACCGAGGTGAACACCGGCACCTATGTCTTCCACGTCCCCGCCCTGCTGCGGGTGCTGGACCAGCTGAACAACAACAACGCCCAGGGGGAGCTGTACCTCACCGACGTCCCCGCCCTGCTGAAGGCCCAGGGCCTGCGGGTGGGCCTGTGCGACACCTGCGCCCCCGACGAGATGCTGGGCGTGAACACGGTGGAGCAGCTTCAGCAGGTGGAGCAGCTGCTCCGTGCCCAGGGCTGACAGACTTGTTTTCCCCCGCCGCATCTGTTATAATGGCTTGTATTTTCCCCTTTTCTCCCCGTGCGGGGGAGTGACGTGGGCCTCGTCCCGCCTATGAAAGGAGACATTTCCATTGAACCGGAAACTTGCGCGGCTGCTTCAACCCAGCTTTCAGCTGTATTTCGTCTGTCTGGTCCTGTTCGCCCTGATCTCCGCTTTTTTCTCCATCCCCCTGGCCGTGGTCGAATTGGCCGTGGTCCTGGCCCTGTCTGTCTACAGCCGGCAGCACTCTAATCGCTGCCGCCGGGAGATCGCCCGCTATCTGGAAAACGTCACCGGCACGGTGGACACCGCCACCAAAGACACCATGGCCAACTCCCCCCTGCCCATGATCATCTTCCGCCCGGAGAGCGACGACATCATCTGGACCAATGACCGCTTTCTCCAGCTCACCGGCGAGCGGGAGCACCTGTTCGACGCCAAGCTGTCCGCCCTCATCCCCGGCTTCGACTCCCGGTGGCTCATGGAGGGCAAAAACGAGTGCCCCACCGAGGTGGAGTATGGCAGCCGCCGGTTTTTGGTCTTTGGCCATCTGGTGCGCACCGGGGGCCGCAGCGGCGGCTTTCTGGCCACGACCTATTGGGTGGACGTGACCGAGTTTTCCCTCATCCGGGACCAGTATCAGGCCACCCGCCCCGTGGCCGCCGTGCTGCTGCTGGACAACTATGACGAGCTGATGAAAAACCTGACGGAGAACCAGCGCTCTGCCCTGGTGTCTGAGATCGACGCCCGCCTGGACGAGTGGGTGGCCGAGTCCGGGGGTATGCTCCGCCGCTATCAGCGGGAGCGCTATCTCTTCGTCTTTGACGAGCAATATCTGGCTAAGTTCATTGAAGACAAGTTCGACATTCTGGACGCCATCCACCAGGTGGTCAACCCCAGCGGCATCAACGCCACGCTGTCCATCGGCGTGGGCAAGGACGGGGAGAACTATCGGGAGCTGTTCCAGTTTGCCAACTTGTCCATCGACATGGCCCTGTCCCGGGGCGGCGACCAGGCCGTCATCCGCAACAAGTTCACCTTCGAGTTTTACGGCGGCCGCTCCAAGGAGACGGAGAAGCGCACGAAAGTAAAGAGCCGGGTCATGGCCAACGCCCTGTCCGCTCTGGTGTCCGACTCCTCCCAGGTGTTCATCATGGGCCACCGCTCCCCGGATAACGACTGCATCGGCGCGGCGGCGGGCGTGTGCGCCCTGTGCCGGAAAAACGGCGTCCCCGTCCACATCATCAAGGAGGCTTCGCCGCCCCCGGCTCAGGAGCTCATCGACCGCCTGGCCCCCCTGCCCGAGTATCAGGACTGCTTCCTCACCGCCCAGGAGGCCCTGCTCATCGCCGACTCCCGCTCCCTGGCTGTCGTGGTGGATACCAATCGGCCCGACCAGGTCCAGGCGGCGGAGCTGCTGGAGTCCTGCAACCGGGTGGCCGTGATCGACCACCACCGCCGGGCCGCCACCTATATCGAAGGCGCCGCCCTGAACTATCACGAGCCCTATGCCTCCTCCGCCTCTGAGATGGTCACGGAGCTGCTGCAATACATTGTGGAGCCCAACCAGATCCTGCGGTCCGAGGCCGAGGCCCTGCTGGCCGGCATCGTGCTGGACACCAAGAACTTCACCATGCGCACCGGTGGCCGCACCTTCGAGGCGGCAGCCTTCCTCCGCCGCTCCGGCGCGGACACTGCCAAGGTGAAAAAGCTCTATCAGAACGACCTGGCCGACACGGTGGCCAAATATGCCCTCATCCAGAACGCCCAACTCTATCGGGACCACATCGCCCTGGCCGTCAGCCGCCAGCCAGTGGGCCGGATCATCGCCGCCCAGGCCGCCGACGAGCTGCTGAACATCATGGGCATCGACACCTCCTTCGTCATCGCCCCCGAGGGGGACAAGGTCAACCTGTCCGCCCGCTCCATGGGGGACACCAACGTCCAGGTCATTCTGGAAAAACTGGGCGGCGGCGGCAACGCCGCGGCGGCAGGGGGCCAGGTGTCCGGCAAAAGCGTGGACGAGGTGGCCCAGGAGCTGAAAGAAGCCATCGATCAATACTTCGAGAAATAAATTCGTGTTTCCCGCCCCTGCGGGGCGGAAAGCACAAGACATCTACTGGAGGTTTTAACTATGAAAGTCATTCTCACACAGGACGTAAAGAGCCAGGGCAAGAAGGGCCAGCTGGTGGAGGTGTCCGACGGCTATGCCCGCAACTTCCTGCTGCCCAAAAAGCTGGCCGTCATCGCCACCGCCGAAAACCTGAACACCATGAAGCTCCAGGAGAAGGCCCGCAAGGCTCAGGAGGCCGCCGAGAAGGCCGAGGCCGAGGCCACCGCCAAAAAGCTGAAGGACCTGACCGTGAAGATCGCCGCCAAGGCCGGCGAGGGTGGCCGTCTGTTCGGCGCCGTCACCGCCAAGGAGGTCAGCGAGGCCCTCTCCCAGCAGCACGGCGTGAACATCGCCAAGACCAAGCTGGTCCTGGACGAGCCCATCAAGGCCTGCGGCGGCTATCAGATCAAGGCCAAGCTGGGCTATGAAGTGGTGGGCACCGTCAGCGTCATGGTCACCGAAGCCTGAATCTCTCCCGCTCCTAAAGCGGACAAAAACGCGGCCACCTGAACCCTGGCCGCGTTTCTTCACTTTTCCTGTTTTTATTTTTCCTGATCCAGCTTGATCCAGATATGGAGGCGATCCCTATGGCAACGGAAGAGGAGGAGCTGCTGCTGCGCCAGCTGCCCCACAGCGTAGAGGCCGAGCAGGCCGTTTTGGGCTCCATGCTCATCGACCCCCGCTGTGTGCCCGAGGTCATCGACAAGCTCCGTCCCGACGACTTCTATCTCCAGCAGAACCGGGACATCTACGAGACCATCTACTCCATGTTCAACTACTCCATGACCATCGACCCGGTCACGGTGCTGGAGAACATGAAGCAAAACGGCGTCTATGACGAGAACCAGTCCCGGGGCTATCTCCTTCAGCTCATGGACACCACCCCCACCGCCGCCAACGTCAAAGAGTATATCGACATCCTGAAGGACAACACCCTTCAGCGCCGGGTGGCGGAGACGGCGGGGGACCTGCTGAACATGGTCCGCCAGGGCTCTGATACCGGGCAGGACATTCTGGAGGCGGCGGAGCAGCGCATTTACGCCATCCGCCAGGGCCGCTCGGCCCGGGGCCTGACCCCCATCTCCGACGTCATCATCGACGTGTATGACCGCCTGGCCGAGCTGGCCGCCAGCGACAGCGCCATCCCCGGCCTGTCCACCGGCCTGCGGGACTTAGACCGGGCCATCTCGGGCCTGAATAAGTCCGACCTCATCCTCCTGGCCGCCCGCCCCGGCATGGGCAAGACCTCCATGGCCCTGAACATCCTGCTGGACGCGGGCAAAAAATCGGGCAAGCAGGTGGCCTTCTTCTCCCTGGAGATGAGCCGGGAACAGCTGGCCCTGCGCCTTATCTCCAGCGAGTGCTTTGTGGACAACAAAAAGCTGGTCACCGGCAAGCTCACCGACGACGACTGGGACAAGATCGCCGTGGCCGCCGACTCCCTGAACCACTCCCGCATCCTCATCGACGACGACTCCTCCGTCACCGTGGCCGACATCAACGCCAAGTGCCGCCGGGTAGAGGACCTGGGGCTGGTGGTCATCGACTACCTCCAGCTGATGCAGTCCGCCGGGGGCAAGACCCGCCAGGGGGAGAACCGCCAGCAGATCGTCTCTGACATCTCCCGCTCCCTGAAGATCATGGCCAAGGAGCTGAACGTCCCCGTCCTGTGCTTAAGCCAGCTGTCCCGTGCCAACGAGTCCCGCACGGACAAGCGGCCCATGCTGTCTGACCTGCGTGAGTCGGGCGCCATCGAGCAGGACGCCGACATCGTCATGTTCCTCTATCGGGAGGGCTATTACAACAAGGACACAGAGAACCCCAACCTGGCCGAGTGCATCATCGCCAAAAACCGCCACGGCGAGACCCGCACCATCGAGCTGCAATGGCTGCCCGACTTCACCTCCTTCAGCGACATCGAGTGGCAGCACAGCGAATCCTAAGGAGGCCCGGCCATGCTGGAGCAAATGCGACAACTCATCTCCTCCGCCGCCCTCCTGCCCCCGGGCAGCCATGTCCTGTGCGCCGTGTCCGGCGGAGCTGACTCCGTCTGCCTGCTCCACGCCCTGTATCACCTGCGGCCCATCCTGAACTTCTCTCTCTCCGCCGCCCACTATGACCACGGCCTGCGGGGAGAAGATTCCACACGGGACGCCAAATTTGTGGAACAATTCGTCTCTCTCTGCTGCGGAGCGCAGCGTCTGCCCGACGGGCGGGTGCTGCCGCCGGTACAGTTGTACCAAGCAAAGGGCGACGTGGGGAAAGAGGCCGCCCGCACCGGGCACGGCGTGGAGGAGACCGCCCGCGTCCTGCGCTACGCCTTTCTCCGTCAGGCAGCCAAACAGGCGGGGGCCGATCTCATCGCCACCGCCCACACCGCCGACGACAACGCCGAGACCATCCTCTTTCACCTCTCCCGGGGTTCCGGGCTGCGAGGGCTGACGGGCATCGCCCCCCGCCGGGACGATCTGATCCGCCCCCTGCTCACCACCACCCGGCGGGAGATTGAGGACTATCTCCGCTATTACGCCCTCCCCCACCGGGAGGACCGCACCAATTTTGACGACGCCTACGCCCGCAACCGCATCCGCCACCAGGTGGTCCCCGTGTTAGAGGGCCTGTTTCCCGGCTTCGCCCCCCGCGTTTCCGATCTGGCCGCCCGCCTCCGGGCGGACGAGGACTATCTGTCCGACCAGGCCCGGGCCGTCTCCGGCCGTGCCGTCCGTCGGGACGGCGGTCTGGCCATCCCCGCCGCCGCCCTGGCCCAGGCCCCCGGCCCCCTGGCCGTCCGCGCCCTGCGCCAGCTGCTGGACGCCCTGTGCAGCGGGGACTGGACCGGCTCCGCCGTCCATCTGGAGTCCGTCCTGGCCCTGTGCCGCACCGGTGGACCCTCGGCCAAGATCTCCCTGCCCCACGGTCTCATCGCCCGACGGGAGTATGACGCCCTGGTCCTCTCCCCCGCCGCTCAGGAAACGCTGCCTGTCTGCTCCCTCCCCCTGCCCGGTGTGATCCAAGCTGGACCCTGGACGGTGGAGGTAAGTGCGGCCCCCTATCAGGGGGAGACGCAGACGCCCTTCGACCTCTGGCTGGCCCAGAGCGAAGCCCCCCTCACCCTCCGCCCCCGGCAGACCGGGGATCGGCTGCGCCTGCCCGGCAGGCCGGAGAAGACGGTGAAAAAGTGGCTCATCGACGAGAAGATACCCCGCGCCCCGCCGGGACCTGCTGCCCGTGCTGGCCGCCCCCTGCGGCGTCGCCGCCGTGGCGGGCCTGGGGCCATCGGCAGAGCATATTCCAAAACCTGGCCAGCCCGCCTGGCACATCCGATTCATCCAAAAGCCCCACGGGGCAGAAGATAACGAAAACACGTGAAAGGAAGATACTGTTATGTCCATTTTTGACAACGACATTCAAGAGGTGCTCTTCAGCGAGGAGCAGCTGAAAAACCGGGTGCGGGAAATCGCCCAGCAGATCACCGCCGACTATCAGGGCAAGGAGATCATGCTCATCAGCGTCCTGCGCGGCTCCTTCGTCTTCATGGCCGACCTGTGCCGGGCCATCGACCTACCCTGCACGTTGGACTTTATGGCCGTCTCCTCCTATGGCAAGGGCACCAAGTCCAGCGGCCAGGTGCAGATCACCAAGGACCTGTCTGAGGACATCTCTGACCGCCACATCATCGTGGTGGAGGACATCCTGGACAGCGGCAACACCCTGAGCTATCTGCTGAAGATCCTGGAGAACCGCCACCCCGCCTCCATCCGCCTGTGCACCCTGCTGGACAAGCCTGACCGCCGGGTGAAGCCTGTGGAGGTCCACTACTCCGGCTTCACCATCCCCGACGCCTTTGTGGTGGGCTATGGTCTGGACTACGCCGAGAAATACCGCAACCTGCCCTACATCGGCATCCTCAAGCCCCGGGTCTACGGCGGCTGAGCCTGCCCCATCTTCACGCAGGAAAGGATCGTTCATCCATGAGACGTATCACGCCCCGGGACATCGCCCTGTATCTCATCCTCTTCGCCGTGGTCTTCTACTCCGTCTCCTATCTCCAGCGGGCGGACTGGGAGGACGGCCCGGACTACAGCCAGATCCGTACCTATTTCACCCAGGAGCGGGTGGAGTATTTCACCCTGAAGGACAACGTGCTCACCCTCACCCTGCGGGACGAGGGTGGCTCGGACGAAGACCTCCACCTTCACCTACGAGCTGGCCCGCACCGACTTCTTCTATAACGACATGCACCAGCTCATCGACCAGCAGCTGGCCGACGGCATTTTAAAGGGCTATGACTATCCCCCCGGCATCGAAAACGCCTGGTGGTACTCCCTCATCGGCCCCGTGCTCATGGTGGCCGCCGCCGGTGTGTTCCTGTTTGTCATCTTCCGCCAGCGGGCCGCTGCCAGCGGAGGCCCTCCCGGGGCCAACCGCTTCGGCCACGCCCGCACCCGCACCCTGTCCGACCAGAGCAAGCCCGTCACCTTCAATGACGTGGCCGGGGCCAAGGAGGAGAAGGGGGAGCTTCAGGAGATCGTGGAGTTCCTCCGGGACCCGGAGCGCTTTACCGCCCTGGGGGCCCGCATCCCCAAGGGCGTGCTGCTGGTGGGCCCTCCCGGCACGGGCAAGACCCTCATCGCCAAGGCGGTGGCCGGGGAGGCCGGGGTCCACTTCCTGTCCATCTCCGGCTCTGACTTTGTGGAGCTGTATGTGGGCGTGGGCGCGTCCCGCGTCCGGGACCTGTTCGAGCAGGCCAAGAAGGAAGCCCCCGCCATCGTCTTCATCGACGAGATCGACGCCGTGGGCCGCCGCCGGGGCGCCGGCCTGGGGGGCGGACACGACGAACGGGAGCAGACCCTGAACCAGCTGCTGGTGGAGATGGACGGCTTCGGCTCTAACGAGGGGGTCATCGTCCTGGCCGCCACCAACCGCCAGGACATCCTGGACCCCGCCCTGCTGCGCCCGGGCCGCTTTGACCGGCAGATCTATGTGGGTCTGCCCGACATCCGGGGCCGTGAGGCCATCCTGAAGGTCCACGCCAAACGTAAGCCCCTGGCCGAGGACGTGTCCCTCGCCCAGATTGCCCAGGCCACCGCGGGCTTTACCGGGGCGGACCTGGCCAACCTGCTCAACGAGGCCGCCCTGCTGGCCGCCCGGCAGCACAGCCAGTTCATCACCGCCGCCCACCTGCACGAGGCTATGCTGAAGGTCATCGCCGGGCCGGAGAAGAAGAGCCGGGTGGTCACCGACCACGCCCGCCGTCTCACCGCCTATCACGAGGCGGGCCACGCCGTGGTCATCCACCAACTGCCCACCCAGGACCCGGTGCATCAGATCACCATCGTCCCCCGTGGCCCCGCCGGGGGCATGACCATCTCCCTGCCCACCGAGGACAAGGCCTATCTGTCCAAGAAGGAGCTGGAGGAGCGCATCGCCGTCTGCCTGGGCGGCCGGGTGGCCGAGGAGCTGGTCCTCCAGGACGTGTCCACCGGGGCCTCCAGCGACATTCAAAAGGCCTCGGAGATCGCCCGTGCCATGGTCACCAAATACGGCATGAGCGAAAAGCTGGGTGCCATCGCCTATGGCAGCGAGAGCGATGAAATTTTCCTGGGCCGCTCCATGGCCCAGGCCCGCACCTATTCCGAGGAGGTGGCCGCCCAGATCGACCAGGAGGTCAAGGACATCGTGGACCGGGCCCACGCCCGCTGCCGGGACATCCTCACCCAGCACCGCCATCAGCTGGACATCACCGCCCGTTACCTCCTGGACCACGAGACCATGGACGCCCAGACCTTCGACCACGTCTTCACCCAGCCCGACGACCCGGAATTGGCGGGGTATCAGGAGTAATGTTGATGACCCTCTCCGCCCCCTTCGGGGGCACCTGCCCTATCCCTTTTGTCCCTTTGGGACATTTCCCCTTGATAAGGGGAATCGGCCCCCTGGGTGGGGAAGGCTTATAAAAACCCACGCCCCGGAACCGATTTCACTTCGGCTCCGGGGCGTCTTTATGCTTCTCCCGTTGTATCGCCCCCCGGAAAAGCGGTTGACGATAGCGGGCGCAACTTTTATAATAGAGAAAAACAGTTCTGTTGAAACGGAGGAGAATATATGAGTCGGGAAAAAGTGCTGTCCCTGCTGCGGGAACACCCTGATCAGTCCCTGTCCGGAGAGGCCATGAGCCGCCAGCTGGGGGTCAGCCGCGCTGCGGTGTGGAAGGCCATCGAGGCCCTGCGGCAGGAGGGGTATGTGATCTCCTCCGCCCCCAACCGGGGCTATTGTCTCCAGTCCGCCCCCGACCGGGTGCGGGAGGGGGAGCTGGCCGGACCTCTGGCGGGCTGCCTGGTGGGCAGTCAGCTGGCCTGTCTGGACGTCATCGACTCCACCAACACCGAGTGCAAGCGCCGGGCCATGGCGGGGGCGCCGGAGGGCCTGGTGGTGCTGGCGGAGGAGCAGACCGGGGGCCGTGGCCGCCTGGGCCGTTCCTTCCAGTCCCCCCGGGGCTGCGGACTCTATCTGTCCGCCCTGCTGCGCCCCCATCTGGAGCCCGCCGCTGTCACTGACTTCACCGCCTGGGTGGCGGTGGCCGTGTGCGACGGCATCGAAGCCGCCTGCGGCGTCCGCCCCCGGATCAAGTGGACCAACGACATCGTCTTAAATGGCCGCAAGCTGGTGGGCATCCTCACCGAGCTGGGGCTGGAGAGCGAGACCAACAGTCTGCAATATATGGTCACGGGCATCGGCATGAACGTGAACCACACCCCGGAGGACTTCTCCCCGGACATCCGGGACATGGCCGGTTCCCTCGCCATGGAGCTGGGCCACCCCGTCCGCCGGGTGGAACTGGCGGCAGAGGTCATCCATGCCCTGGACCGGATGTACCGCAGCTTCCCCCAGGACAAGCAGAAGTATCTGGACCAGTATCGGGCCGACTGCCTCACCCCGGGCAACCGGGTGCAGCTGGTCACCCCCGTCTCCCGGCAGGAGGCCTATGCCGTGGAGATCGACGACCAGTTCCGCCTGGTGGTGGAGCTGGAGGACGGCACCCGCAAGGCCCTGTCCGCCGGGGAGGTCTCGGTGCGTGGCATGTACGGCTACGTCTGATTTTTAAAACAAGTGCAAAAACGGGGGACCGTCTTATGACGGTCCCCCGAAGTATTTGTTATGACTTACAGCTCGTCCTCGATGAGACCATAGTCCCCGTCATACCGGCGATAGACCAGGGCAAAGGCCCCGTCGGCGTCCTCGTCCCGGAAGGCGAAGAAGCTGTGGCCCAGCAGGTTCATCTGCAAAATGGCCTCGTCCCGGGTCATGGGCTTGATGGGGAAGGTCTTGCTGCGGACGATGTGATACTCGCCCTCCTCCGGCTCGTCGGGGGCGAAGGAGGAGAAGTCCTCCACGTCCAGCGCACGCTCAAAGGCGCCCTGGCGCAGCCGCTTCTCCAGGCGGGTCTTGTTCTTGCGGATCTGACGCTCCAGCGTGGTCACTGCCGCGTCGATGGAGGCGTGCATATCAGAGGTGCTTTCAGACACGCGGAAGATGGTCCCGCTGGAGCGGATGGTGACCTCCACCCGGTTCAGCCGCTCCTTCTCCACGCTGAAGGTGATGGTGGCGGTGGCGTCCTCCTTGAAGAAGCGGTCCAGTTTTCCGACCTTCTTCTCCGCATAGGCGTGGATGGAATTGGGCAGAGTGACCTTTTTGTCTGTAAACACGAACTTCATATCTTTCGCTCCTTTCACCCCGAAGGGCTGGTTTCCCAAAGGGAGGATGGCTCCTTCCTTGGTTGGTATTATACCACAAAGCGCACAGATATGCCACTGTTTTTTAGAAATTTTTCACAAGGTCACGCCGGTTTCTCTCAGCCCTTCACCAGCCGCCCGTCGATCCACACCTTGCGCACCTGGCACAGCATGTCCAGAGGGTCGCCGTGGGTGATGACGATGTCCGCGTCCTTCCCCGCCGTCAGGGAACCCACCCGGTCCGCGATGCCCGCGATGCGGGCGGCCCCGATGGTGATGGCGGCCAGGGCCTGCTCCCGGCTGAGTCCGCCCTTCACCGCCAGGGCGGCGCACATGGGCAGATACTGCACGGGGGTCTCCGGGTGGTCGGTGCAGATGGCGATGTCCACCCCCGCCCCGGCCAGCTTGGCCGGGTTCTCGATGGTCATGTTCCGCAGCTCGGGCTTAGACCGGTCCCCCAGGCTGGGTCCGGTGATGACGGGGATGCCCTCCGATGCCAGCAGCTCGGGCAGCAGATGGCCCTCGGTGCCGTGGACGATGACGCACTTTAAGTGGAACTCTTTGGCGATGCGCACCCCGGTGGCGATGTCATCGGCCCGGTGGGCGTGGATGTGGACGGGCAGCTCCCCCCGGACCACGGGCAGCAGGGCCTCCAGCTTGGGGTCAAAGTCGGGGCGCTCCTCGTCCTCGTCCTCCTCCGCCCGGTCCAGCTTCTCCCCATACTCCAGGGCCTTGGACAGGTTCTCCCGGATGATGGCCGCCGTGGCCATGCGGGTGACGGGGGTCTCGTGCCGCTCGTTATACACGCACTTGGGGTTCTCCCCCAGGGCCATCTTCATGGCCGCCGGGGCCTTGACGATCATCTCGTCCACCCACCGCCCGGCGGTCTTGATGGCGGCGAACTGGCCGCTCACCGGGTTGGCCGAGCCGGGGCCGGTGAGCACCGTGGTCACGCCCCCCTCCCGGGCCTCCTGAAAACAGCGGTCCTGGGGATAGATGGCGTCGATGGCCCGGAGATGGGGGGTGCAGGGGTCGGTGGCCTCGTTGCCGTCGTCCCCCTCAAAGCCCACCGCGTCCCCAAACATCCCCAGGTGGCTGTGGGCGTCGATAAAGCCGGGCAGCACGTGGTCCCCCCCGGCGTCCACCGTCTCCCCCTCCCAATTGGCGGGGCAGTCCTCCATGGCCCCCACCCGGGCGATCTTCCCCCCGGACACGGCCACAAAGCCCCGGGGAATGGTCTGTCCGTCCATGGTGTGGACGATACCGTTGATGATAAGCATGATCGGTCTCCTTCGTGTATTGTTGTAAATCATGTGGCTGCATGGCGGGCGGACACAGAGGTCCGCCCCTACAGACGACCTACGTGACACGCCGTAGGGGCCGACCTCCGCGTCGGCCCGTCGATGTCCGCTGCACCCGCATATTGCAGCAAAAGGGCCGCCGCACCAAATTAAAGTGCGTCGGCCCTTTTATGTTGCGCTTCTCAGCGGCGGCCTCCGCCGCCGCTGCGGCGGTTGCCGCCCTTTTTCTCGATATACCGCAGCTCAGACAGCTTGCTGTCAGAGGCCTGCATGAACTGCTTCAGCCGGTCCTCAAAGTCGGTGGGCTCCTTAGGGGCCTGGCGGACAAAGCCCATGGGGCGGGAACCGCCGCCCTGGCGGGGGGGCCGTCCGCCTCCGCCGAACCGCTGCTGTCCTCCACCCTGGCGGGCGGGGCGAGGGGGCGGCGGCGCCACCTGCTTGATGGACAGGTTGATCCGTCCTGCCTGGTCAATGCCGATGACCTTGACCTTGACCTCCTGTCCCTCCTTCAGGTGATCCGAAACCTGGTTGACATAGGAATACGCGATCTCCGAGATATGGACCAGACCGGATTTCCCCTCCGGCAGAGCCACAAAGGCCCCGAATTTCGTGATCCCAGTTACCTTTCCGTCCAAAATGGACCCAACACCAAACTCCATAAGCGACCGAAATATCCTCCTTGTGTTTTTCCCTTTCGCTCCGGCGGCGGTTTTCCCCGGGGCGAAAAGCTCTCTCTTAGTTGGCCACGTCGAAGAAGAGCACCTCGTTTTGCTTCACATAGCCCTTTTCCCGGGCCACCCGCTCCAGCGTCTCGGGGTCATCCTTGTGCTGGATGGCGTCGCTCAGCTCTTGATTTTTTGCCTGCTGATCGGCCACCTGCTGGGCCAGCGCGTCCCGCTGGACCTGGGTGGTCTGGATCTGCCCCCGAAGCTCCAGCAGAGTGGTGGCCATATAGATCAGCAGGGCCAGGACCACGATCTTGGTCAAAAATCCGGCGCGTTTGAACCGCATCTAACAGCACTCCTCTCTCCCGGGCGGCGCGGCGGCAAGCCGTCTGCTCTGCCTCCTCCGTTTTCCGCTTTATTCTATACCATTTGCCCCAGGAAAGGAAGAGATTTTTTCTAAGTTTTCCGATTTTTTTGAAAACCTGCCAGCATCCCTTCACCGGCCAGGTGAAAATCCCCAAAATCGCCCCGATGAGATCGGCCAGGCGATAGCCCAGCCACAGCACCCCGGGGCTGAGCAGGCGGAAATAGACCCCGCCCCCCATCAGACAGAACACCGCCCCATAAAGGCGCACCTGGCCCCCCCAGGCGGGCAGCGACCAGCGGAACAGGGCCCACACCGCCGCCAGCCAGAAGATAAGGTCCGCCGCGCCCCCCAGCCAGCGCAGCTTGCCCCGCACCCGCACCACCCGCAGCAGGTCATACAGCACCCCCAACCCGCCCCCCAGCAGCAGCCCCTGGCACATGGCCCGGGCCTGCTGCATCACGTCCACTGTCATCCGCCCAGCAGACGGCTGAGCAGGCCGCCCCGGCTCTCCCGCTCCCCGTCATAGATGAGGGCCGTCACCGTCCCCTCCACCTGCAGATCTCCCCCGTCCAGAGACAGCTTTTCGATGTGCAGCCCCTCCCCCTGGATCTCCAGCCCGCCCTGGGCGGTGGACAGCACCACCGTGTTCTCGTCAAAGCGCTCCACCTCCTCCACGCCGGACACCGTCAGACGGCTCCGGTCCTCCAGCACCACCCGATGGGGCAGCTCCGGTCCCAGGCGCTCCTGGTCAAAGGCCATGTCCCTCTCCCCCTTTCCGTTGTCCCCATTTTATGGCGGGGCCGCCGGGGGTTATGCCTTTTTCCCCAGGGGCGCGCAGAATCGTGGAAAACGCATATGGAAATCTGCCGCCCGCTCGTGTACAATAGGAGGCAACGCACGAATTTTCTCCCCGAAAGGACGTAATTTTATGATAAAAGCCATGTTCTTCGACGTGGACGGCACCCTGGTCAGCTTCCGCACCCACCGGGCCACCGCCGCCATGGCGGACGCCTTGCAGCAGCTCCACCGCCGGGGCGTCAAGCTGTTCATCTCCACCGGGCGGCACCCCCGGATGCTGCAATATCTCCGGGATCTGTTCCCCTTCGACGGCTGGGTGACCATGAGCGGCCAGTTCTGCTACTGCGGCGACCAGGTCATCCACCGCAACCCCATGGACCGCCAGGCGGTGGAGGAGCTGGTGTCCGCCGCGTCCAGCAACGCCTTCTCCTGCATCTTTCTGGAGGGGCAGGACATTTACATCAACTATTCCAACGACCAGACCCACGTGTTCATGAAGGACCTGAACCTCCCCCTGCCCCCGGTGCAGGACCCCCGTCGGGCCCTGGACGGCGAGCTGTATCAGGCCATCACCTTTTTGACGAAGGAGAACGAGCACCTGCTGCTGGACCGGGCGCCCCACCTGAAGACCACCCGGTGGCACCCCACCTTTCTGGATGTCATCCCCGCCACCGGGGGCAAGGACAAGGGCATGGACGCCATGCTCGCCCACTTCGGCCTTACCCCGGAGGAGGCCATGGCCTTTGGCGACGGGGAGAACGACCTGACCATGCTCCGCCACGCGGGGATCGGCGTGGCCATGGGCTCGGCCAGCGACTTTGTAAAATCCCAGGCCGACTATACCACCGGCACGGTGGACGAGGACGGCGTGATCGCCGCCCTGCGGCACTTTGAATTGCTGTAACATCCCCTTTTTGCACATTTTACAATTTCCTGTGGAATTTCTCCCGGCACGGGTGTACAATAAGCCTAAGAAGCCCCGCATATTCTGATCCATGTACGGGAGGGACCACTATGAAACTTACATTCTTCGGCGCGGCCCACGCGGTCACCGGCAGCTGTCACTGTCTGGAGGTCAACGGCCGAAAGATCTTGATCGACTGCGGCCTTCAGCAGGGCCGGGACGAGCACGACGACAACGCCCTGGACTTTGCCCCCAGCTACATCGACTATGTGCTGGTGACCCACGCCCACATCGACCACACGGGCCGTCTGCCCCTGCTGGCCAAGCAGGGCTTTGATGGCCGCATTCTGACCACCCGCCTCACCGGACAGCTCATGTCCATCATGCTGCGGGACTCCGCCCACATCCAGGAGGGGGATGCCCAGTGGAAAAACCAGAAGGGCGAGCGCGCCGGTCTGCCCCCGGTGGAGCCTCTCTACACCCTGAACGACGCCGAGGCCGTGCTCCAGCAGGTGGACACCTGTGAATACGGCGAGATGGTCGACCTGTGCGAAGGGGTCCGGGTGCGCTTTAACGACGCGGGCCACCTGCTGGGCTCTGCGGAGATCGAGCTGTGGTGCACGGAAAACGGCGTGACCAAAAAGCTGGTCTTCTCCGGCGACCTGGGCAACGTGGACCAGCCCATCATCCGGGACCCCTCCTATCTGCGGGAGGCCGACTATGTCATCATGGAGTCCACCTATGGGGACCGGGACCACGAGCCGCCGGAGAGCTATACCGGCGCCCTGGCCCAGCTCATCGACGAGGTGTTCGCCAAGGGGGGCAACATCATCATCCCCTCCTTTGCCGTGGGCCGCACCCAGGAGCTTTTATACTTCCTGCGGGAGATCAAGGACAAGCACATGGTCAAGTCGGTGCCCAACTTCACCGTCTGCGTGGACAGCCCCCTGGCCGCCGAGGCAACCCGCATCTACGCTGGGAACCTCCACGGCTATCTGGACGAGGAGGCTATCGCCGTGCTGCAAAGCGGCAGCGACCTGTTCACCTTCCCCGGCCTGACCCTCACCCAGTCCACCGAAGAATCGAAAGCCCTGAACGCCGACAAGACCCCCAAGATCATCCTGTCCGCCTCCGGCATGTGCGACGCGGGCCGCATCCGCCACCACTTAAAGCACAACCTGTGGCGGCCGGAGTGCGCCGTGGTCTTTGTGGGCTATCAGGGGGATGGCACCCTGGGCCGCCGCCTGCTGGAGGGGGCCAAGACCGTCAAGCTCTTCGGCGAGGAGATCGCCGTCCGGGCCCGCATCGTCAACTTCAAGGGCCTGTCCTCCCACGCGGACCGGACCCACCTGCTGTCCTGGGTGAAGAACTTCTCCCCCAAGCCCCAGCAGGTCTTTGTGGTCCACGGGGACAGCCCCGTCACCGAGCTGTTCGCCAAGACCCTGAACGACGAGCTGGGCGTTCCCGCCCACGCCCCTCTGTATGAGGAGGTCTATGACCTGACGGAGAACCGTCTGCTGGCCCCCGGCGTGGTGCTGGAGAGCAAGCCCCGTCCCGCGGGTGCCTCTGCCGGCTCCCCCGCCTATGTGCGGCTGCAGGATGTGTCCAAGCAGCTGGAGCTGCTCATCAGCCGCAGCCGGGGCCGCCCCAACAAGGACCTGGCCAAACTGGCCGACCAGCTGCGCCAGGTCATGGAGAAGTGGGACAGCTAAACCCATCCAAACCAACAAACCCCGGGGCCGCCCGCACGGGCGGCCTCCATTCTGTCATCACACATTACATCGGAGGAACCCATGGAAATCGACCGCAAAGAACTCAAGCGCCGGGCCCGGGCGGATATGGGCGCGGCCCAGCCCCCCTTCTGGGCGGTGCTGCTGGCCTATCTTCTGCTGACCACCGGGGTCAGCGACCTGCTCTATCTGGTCCCCCTCCCCGGGGACGGTGCCATCCCCACCACGTCCATCTTCCTGTCCGTACTCATCACCCTCTATCTGTCGGTGATGAGCTTTGGCCTGGACCTGTGGTCCCTGTGGACCACCCGGCACCTGGACCCCGGCGTGAACGCCCTGTTCCAGGGCTTCTCTGTGGCGGGGCGGGTCATCTGGCTGAACATCTGTGTGGCCCTTCAGATCACCGTCCGCCTCTTCCCCGCCGTCATTGCCCTGGTGCTGTTCTATTTTCTCCTGTCCCCCCTGCTGCTCTCCGCCCCGGTGGCCCTCATCTGCTGCACCATCCCGGTGATGTTCGCCCTGTACTACAACATCGTCCTGCGCTATGCCCTGGCCCCCTATCTCCTGGCCGACCACCCGGACGACGGGGCGGGGATGGCCGTCCGCCGCAGCATGGAGCTGATGCGGGGCTGGAAGTGGGAGCTGTTCAAGCTGGACTTCTCCTTCCTCGGCTGGCTCATCCTGCTGGAGGCCCTGCGCCTGCTGGCCGCCTGCGCCGCCCTGGCAGGGAGCGGATTTTTCGCCCTGCTGACCCAGCTGCCCGCCGCCGACCTGCCCGGGCTGATCCCCGGCTATCTGGTCTGGCTCAACGATTTCTCCGGCACCCTGGCCTCCTTCTCGGATACCCAGGTGCAGCTGTTCACCCTCTTCTCCCAGGTGGGCCAGGGGACGTTTGCCTCTCTCCTGGGCGACCTGTTCTCCCTGCCCCTGCTGCTGTGGCTCACCCCCTACCGCAAGGTGGCCCGGGCCGCCTTCTACGACGCCCGCCAGGCCATGCCGGAAGCAGCTGCCCAAGACTTGCCGCCGCTCTGAAGTTAGGAGTTAGGAGGGATGAGTTAGGAGTTTTTACTCATCTCTTATCACTCCTAACTCATCACTCAACACGTCTATGCTCAGAAAGGGGGCTGCATATGGAATCTACTGCGCTTATCACCCAGGACGCCCTTGACGCCCTGTCCTATCGGTCCGCCTTTGGAAAAAGTCTGAAGCAGATCTCCCTGCAAAAGCTCCCTCTGGAGGCCATCCTGGAGGACGTCGCCCAATACCGGCAGCGCTATATCGACGCGCTGATCTCAGAAGGACTTGTGGGGTCCCGATTCAAAAGCGACGACTCCATCTGGCGAAAATACGAGAAGACGCTGCGCGCCGGCGGCGGCTTCCGGCAGTGCTGCAACGATATCCTGGGGTTCCGCCTGCATCTGGAGGCGTATCCAGACGAATTTCCCCACTATTTCCGGGTGGTAGACCTGCGAAAGGGCAAGCAGACGGACGACGGATACCGGGCCATCCACCTGTACTATCAGCGGGACAACCGCTCCTATCCCATCGAGCTTCAGCTCTGGTGCGGCCAGGACTATCAGTTCAACATCTGGAGCCACCGGTACGTGTACAAATATCATCCCGCCCAGGTGGGCCGGGCGCTGCATCAGGCATACTGCGCCGGAATGCTCCCCACAGAACAGGCCTTTCTGGCCAGGCTGACCCAGGAGGTGCAAAACCGTGGGTGACAAAACCATCTATGTGGTGGCCAAGGTCTTTGACCGGCAGGGCTGCCTTGCCTATCGCTGCAAAACCGCCCGCGAGGCCAGGTGCCTGCCCGGCACGCTGGAGTCCCTCCGGGCGGAGGGCGTGCAGATCGTCATTCTGGACAGCCCCGAGCTATACTCGGAGTACGCGCCCTATCAGTACATCGAAGACATGAAGGAATTCATCGACCAGGTCTGGGCGCTGAACCGCACTGTGTAAAAAATTTTTTGTCCAGGGAACAGCGGCTGCCTGCCGCTGTTCCCTGGGCGTTTTCGTCTCAAACGCCCGTTTGACATCCGTACATATGTATGATACACTGATTTTAACATCAACTCCCATGTGGAAAGGAGCGCTGCCTGATGGTCAAGCTCACCCCAAAGCAGCAGCAGATCTATGACTATATCCTCTCCTTCACCTCTCAGCACGGCTATCCCCCCTCGGTGCGGGAGATCGGCGCGGCGGTGGGGCTGAAGTCCCCCTCCACCGTCCACTTCCACATGAAGGGGCTGGAGGAGGCCGGGGTCATCGTCAAGGCCGAGGGCAAGACCCGGGCCATCACCATCCCCGCCATGCCCCTGGGGGCCGTGGCCGAGGAGACCGATCCCCGTGAGAACCAGATCCCCATCCTGGGCAACGTGGCCGCCGGAGCGCCCATCCTGGCCGAGGAGTGCATCGAGGACTATCTCACCTTCGACACCCAGGGCATGTCCGGGGAGCACTTTGCCCTGCGGGTGCGGGGGGAGTCTATGCTGGGCGCGGGCATCCTGCCCGGCGATCTAGTGGTGGTCCACCGCCAGCAGGACGCCTATAACGGCGAGATCGTGGTGGCCCTGTTCGAGGACGAGGCCACCGTGAAGACCCTCTCCCGCCGGGGCGGGCACACCTGGCTGCTGCCTGAAAACCCGGACTATGACCCCATCGACGGCGACCACGCCGACATCATCGGCAAGGTGGTGGCGGTGGTCCGGCGGTATTAAAGTTCCAGCGGAGACAGGCCCGGTCCCCCGTGCGCCGCAAAAGCGCCGCGGATAACAGCAGGTCCGACCCCACCGCCGCGGCGGCCCAGCCCGTGACGATGGCGGGGATACCCCCTAAGATCGGCCCCATCACCGGCTCCACCCCATAGACAAGCCCCATGGCCAGCGCCCCCCAGGCCAGGGAGAAGGGCAGACACACCCGTCCCTTTATGTTTCCGGGCAGACCGGCATAGTCCCAGAACCGCACCCCCAGCCCCCGCTGACACAGGGCCGCCCAGGCGTACTCCACCCCCGTGGCTACTAAGCCTCCCAGCAGAAACAGCGCCCAGGGCCGCCCCTGCACCCCAACCGGCAGGGCCAGAATAGCCAGCGCCCCCGCCCCATACACCGGGCACAAGGGCAGCACCCGCAGGCACTTTCGGCTGCCCCGGGCACCGGTCAGCCGGGCATAGGCCGTCTCCAATAAAAAGCCGCAGAAGCTGTACCACACAAAATTCCAAAACCAAACCACGAATGAAACCCTCCGTTCTCCCTTCCTAGGGTCGCCGAACGAGCCGGGCTTCATTCGTCTTTTTTTTCTTCCTGTCTTGCAACCCATCGCCGTTTGTGGTAAGATAGCCCGATGGAACCAGCGGTTTCACAAAATGAAAATAAGGTTGGGAGTGGCGTTCAATGCGGCATTTAATTGATTTTGGCGATCTGCCCCGGGAAGAGTGGGACAGCCTTTACCGCCGGGCCAGCGAGATCATCGACGCGCCGGAGAAGTTCATCGACGTGTGCCGGGGCAAAGTCTCCGCCAACCTGTTTTACGAGCCCTCCACCCGCACCAACTTCTCCTTCCAGACGGCCATGCTCCGCCTGGGCGGCTCGGTGTTCGGCTTTGCCGACCCCAACTCCTCCTCTGTGTCCAAGGGCGAGACCCTGAAGGACACCATCAAGATCGTCTCCAACTACGCCGACGTCATCGTCATGCGCACCCCCTGGGAGGGCGCGGCCAAGGCCGCCTCTCTCTACGCCAACGTGCCCGTGGTCAACGCCGGCGACGGCGGCCACATGCACCCCACCCAGACCATGGCCGACCTGACCACCATCACCCGCCTGCGGGGCAAGGTGGACGACCTGGCCATCGGCCTGTGCGGCGACCTGAAAAACGGCCGCACCGTCCACTCCCTCATCAAGGCCCTGGCCAAGTTCCAGAACATCACCTTCTTCCTCATCTCCCCCCGGGAGCTGGCGGTGCCCGACTATGTCCGCACCTTCATGCGGGAGAACAACATGCGCTTTACCGAGGTCACCGGCCTGGAGGCCGTCATGCCCCAGCTGGACGTGCTCTACATGACCCGCATCCAGAAGGAGCGCTTTGTGGACCCGGTGGAATATGAGCGGAACAAGGGTATCTACGTCCTCACCCGGCGGAAGCTGGACCGGGCCAAGCCCGACATGCTCATCCTCCACCCCCTGCCCCGGGTGGACGAGATCACCGTGGACGTGGACGACGACCCCCGGGCCGTCTATTTCCAGCAGGCCCGCTTCGGCATGTATGCCCGCATGGCCCTGCTGGAGCACCTGGCCACCCAGCCCCGCATCGAGGACCGGGACCTGCCCCCCGTGGAGATCGGCACCAAGCCCGTGTGTACCAACCCCCGCTGCATCACCCAGACCCAGCACTATCTGCCCCCCCTGGTCAAAAAGATCGGCGGCGTGGACTGCTGCGGCTTCTGCGACGCGGCCCTGCGGTAAAACCAGCCCTCCGGGGGACGGAAAAGTCTGCCGTCCCCCGGAATTCGCGAAAATTTGCTCTTTACAAGCGGGGAAAATCCTGCTATAATACCAAGGTAACAAGATCATATGCGTCCGTAGTTCAATGGATAGAGCGTCAGATTCCGGTTCTGAATGTTGGGGGTTCGAGTCCCTTCGGGCGTACCACAAGGGAGCAAGTTTAAGACTTGCTCCCTTGTTTTTTGGGGATATCCGTAATCATGGGGACGGTTCTTCTGATTAGGTACTAATCACAAGAACCGTCCCCGTGATTACCAGTAAACGGAAACCCATCGACATTTCACGCTAAAAAACCTACATTTCATGTAAACCTCTGTACTTTCAGGAAAATCGTGCTATAATCGAAGCATACCGTCAGAAGGGAGTGGAGCCGCGTGAAAAACAGCTTGACATGGCGGAACCAGACTAATATACTGACGACAGAGCAGAGCAGAGCAGTAATTTTTTCTGGTCTGTCCGTTCTTTATGCCCAATTTGATATAAAGAGACCCATTTCCGACACGGGATATTCTCGTGCCGGGAATGGGTCTTTTTATAATCTTTAGAGGTTCTATAATAAATGTTGGGGTCAGGTGAAGAACCTGACCCCAACATTTATTATAGAACCTAAAAACAGCATAAGATAGCAAAACCCCGGCGGCCTGCGGGCCGCCGGGGTTGAACTATGTGGGGGTAAGCCCTCTCCGCCCCCTGCGGGGGCACCTCCCCCAAGGGGGGAGGAAAGGGGGACGAGGGAGTTACGAATCGCCGCGTCGGGGCTTTGCCCCTCCTCGCGATGACAGGACGGGTCGGTCTTGGCTCCCCCCGTGGGGGAGCTGGCACGGCGTGAGCCGTGACTGAGAGGGCGGGCGGACACAGAGGTCCGCCCCTACAGGTATTATGGTAACCACCTGTTACAAAAAATCGGAGCAAGCGACAACGCCTGCTCCGATGTGGTGACCCAGCGGAGATTCGAACTCCGGACACCCTGCTTAAAAGGCAGGTGCTCTGCCAACTGAGCTACTGGGTCAAATATTCAATTGAAACTTCCTCTGCCAAATCGAAGCCCAGCGAAGCGGGTTCGATTTGGCAACGAGGAACAGCGAAACGAGTGCGCTTTGACTTTTGAAAAAAGTCGAAGCAAGGGATGTGAAGCTCGTGACGAGTTGGCAGGGATGGCTGGACTCGAACCAGCGAGTGAGGGAGTCAAAGTCCCTTGCCTTACCACTTGGCTACACCCCTATGTCCGCAAGAGACGAAGAAAAAACGGAAGAAGGACCGGAGCCGAAGCTCCGGCCCTTCCGCCTTACATGTGGGGTGGGTAAAGGGATTCGAACCCTCGACACCCGGAACCACAATCCGGTGCTCTAACCAACTGAGCTATACCCACCATATCTGGCTGGAACGCTGTTATTCGGAAATCCGTCTGCGCTGTGTCTGCCGCTTTTAAAAAAGTGGCACGCCTGAAGGGACTCGAACCCCTGACCCACTGCTTAGAAGGCAGTTGCTCTATCCACCTGAGCTACAGGCGCATATGGAGCGGGTGATGGGAATCGAACCCACGCGACCAGCTTGGAAGGCTGGGATTCTACCATTGAACTACACCCGCATGGACGGCGTATTCTCTCACGTCAGCTTAGACATAATAGCATAATCCCCGCCGTCTTGTCAATCCCCTTTGCCGATTTTCCCGGCTAAATTTTTACCATTCATAAACAAAAAATTTTTCGCCAAAGACGGGAACATTTTTCCTCCCCCGTGCGTCTACACCAGTGAACGCAATGAAAGAAACGCGGCCCGCGCCGCGGGAAAAGGAGCAGATCAATATGAAGAAAACACGTTTCACGGCCCTGTTTTTAGGCGGCATGATGCTCTGTCTTACCGCCATCCCCGCCCTGGCAGCGGAGAACGAGCCCATGGTCATCTCCCCCGCCCCCACCAGTCAGACGGATGCGATCGCCATGTCCGAGCACACCGGTCCCGACAGCCTGCTGTATTACGGCACGGTCCGCGTCACCGCCCGGGACGCCCAGGGCCGCCCCACCCAGCTGTCCCTCACAAACGATCAGGGCAGCTGGACTCTCACCGCCGACGAGAGCACCGCCTGGGTGGACAGCGGCAAGCACGCCGCCAGCGACCCCGCCGACCTGAAGGACGGGGAGCAGGTCTATGTTGCTCTGGCCTATGACCACACTCGCCCCCAGGAGCAGCTTCCCACCGGCTGCGCGCTGGCCGTGCTGCGCAACGTGCCCCAGGACGGCGGCTGCGCCCAGTACCACGTGATCGGCGCCGTGGAGCAGAACAGCAAGGGCCAGTACGTCCTGACCACCGACAACGGCGGCCTGCTCATCTCTGCGGGGGAGGGCACCGGCACCTCCTGCTACGACGGCTCCCCCCTGGCCCTGTCCGATCTGAAGGCGGGGGACCGTATCCTGGCCTGGTATGACGTGGTCCTGACGTCCTACCCCGGCCAGACCTACGCCACCCACGTGATGCGCCTGAGCCAGCCCCAGCTGGCCGACGGCACCCAGCTGACCCTGAAGCTGAACGGTAAAACCAGCGCCGTCACCGGCACGACCATCTCCGACCAGCCCATGGTCCCCGTGGCCGCCGTGGCCCGGGAGCTTGGCCTCCAGGTCTATTACGACACTGAGAACGGGGACAACGGCCCCCTGGTCCGGGTGGAGGACGACCAGTTCTCCGTGCGCATCTGGCTGCGCGACCCCCTGATCTTCGGCACCACCAAGATCGAAGGCGCGGAGGGCACCACCGGCTCCCTGCCCTACAGCGAGCTGACCTATGTCCAGGCCCCCGGCACCACCTGGGCCCCCGCCTCCCTGTTCCAGATGCTGGGCTATACCGTCACCCTGGACGGGACCACCCTGAATATCCAGTAACCTTTTTAAAGCCAAACGTCATGGCCGCCCGCCTGGGCGGCCATTTTTATGCCTGTTTTTACCCGCCAGCCGGGAATTTGTGATACTTCACCCCCACCTGGGGAGATGCGCCCCGCAGGGTGGCCAACTGCTCCACGGTGACGAAGGTAAAGCCCCTGGCGGTCAAATTGTCGGCGATGGCCAGGGCGGCGTCCACGGAGCTGTCGTAGATGTCGTGGAGGAGGATGATGTCCCCGTCCTTCACGTGCTCGGTGACGGCGGAGACGATGCGGTGGACGTCCCGGTCCTTCCAGTCCTCCGGGTCCACCGACCACAGGATGAGGGGGCTGGCCGCCCACTGCTCCGCCGCCTGATCGGTAATGCCATAGGGGGGACGGAGCCAATAGTCCCCCGGCCCGGCGATCTGGGCCAGCAAGGCACGGGTGCGGCCCACCTGGACATCGTAGTCCCGGCGGGACAGGTCGGTGAGCATCACGTGGTCAAAGGTGTGGACGCCCACCTGATGCCCCTCCGCCGCCATGCGCCGGACGATGGCCTGGCCCTCCGGGTCGTCCGCCAGCCGGGAACCCACCAGAAAGAAGGTGGCGGGGATCTCCCGCAGGGCCAGGCCGTCCAGCAGCCGCCCGGTGGTGGATGGACGGGGCCCATCGTCAAAGGTGAGGGCCACCAAGCCGCCCTCCTCCGGCAGCTCCACCGATGCCCCGCCCCCGGCGGTCAGGGCGATCTCCCTACCGCCGGTGAGCGTGAGCGCCAGCGCCGCCGCCAGCACCGCCAGAGTCCACCGTCCCCGCCCGCCCATGGCCACACCTCCCGTTTTGTTCACAGTTCCTATTCAGTATGTGCAAAACTGCAAGACAAAGCGCAGGAAATTTTTTAATTGTCAAACACCCGGCGTTTTTCCACCCGGATGACCAGGGCGGTGCGGTCATCGGTGGCCCCCTGGGGGCTTTGGGTGATGAGCTCCCGGGCCAGGTCCTTGGGGCTGGCCCCGTCAAAGGCCTCCAGCTTCTCCCGCAGCCACCGGTCGTCCCCCGTGCCGCAGATGCCGTCGCTGACCATCAGCACCGTGTCCCCCGGGGACAGGCGCAGGGGAAAGCGGTCTGAGACCGGCTCCTCCCCGGCAGACAGCCCGGCAGGCAGGGCGGAGCCGGACAGCCGCTGCACCGCCCCGCTGCGCTTGACATAGGTGGGGGCCGCCCCCAGCTTATAAAGTTCCCCGTCCCCGGTGAACAGGTCGATCTGCAAAAGGTCCACCGTGGTAAAGCCCCCGGCGTCCTCCCCCCGCAGGGCCAGGGCGGAGGCCAGGGTACTCAGCGCCTGCCGGGCGGGGACCCCGGCCTGGAGAAACTGCTCCAGCAGGCGCACCGCCAGGGTGCTCTCCCGGTTGGCCTCCGGCCCGCTGCCCATGCCGTCGCACAGGAGGACATACAGCATCCCGTCGGGCCGCTTGAAATAGGTCCCCGCGTCGCCGCTGACCGTCTCGCCCCCCTTCCGCTGGGCGGCCACCCCGGCCACCGCCATCAGGGGTTCCTGCTGGATGAGGGACAGGCTGCCCTCCCCCCGGCGCTCCAGGCGCAGGGGCACCCCCAGCAGGGCGGACAGCTCACTCAGACGCTCCGGTCTGGCCAGCGCGGCGCAGCCGGGGCCCTCCGCCTCCAGATGGAGCAGCCCCCGGCTGTCCCGAAAGGCCGCCGTGCGCACCTCCAGCCCCAGCTCCGCCGCCATCTGCCGCAGGCGGCGCTCCCCAGTGAGGTCGGGGGTCAGCTCCCGGCTCAGCTCTGTGGCCGCCGAGTGGAGCAGCTCAGACAGCTGGGCATACTGGCGGCACACGGCGCTCCGGCTCTCCCCCACCCGGGCGTTATACTGCCGCCGGTACAGCAGGGCGGCCAGCTCCCGGTCCACCGCCGCCACATAGGCGGGGAAGTGGAGGCACCGGTCCGCAAAATACCGGGGGAAGTCCTCCGCCAGGGCGCTGCCCCGGGCCATCATGGGGGCGGTGGCGTCGTTCATGGCGTTGAAGGTGGAGGCATAGTCCTGCTTCCAGCACCGGTCCCGCAGGGCGCAGCTCCGGCACAGCTTTCCGGCGGCCCGGTCAAAGATGACGGACACGTCGTTGTCGTTCCGGGGCGGGCGAAAGGCGGCCCGCAGGGTCTCGGACAGGGACCGGAAGGCGGCGGAGGCCGACTCCAGCTGTCGCTGGACCAGGCGCTCTCCCCCCAAATTTCCCGGGCCGGACAGCTCCGGGGCCAGCCAGGACCCCAGCACCCCCAGGCTCCCCTGAGGCAGGGGGAGAAAAATCAGGGCGGCCAGCGCCCCCTCATACAGGCCGGACAGGGGCAGCCCCCGGCCCCAGGTCCACAGCAGTGCGGCGGCGTTGGTCCCGGCAAAGGCCAGGGCGGCGGCGGGGCGGCCCTTTCCCCGGACAGCACCGGCGGCCAGTCCCCCCAGGGCATAGGCCATGGTGTACACTGGGGTGGCGTTGGCCCCCAGGTCCATGGCCGCCCCCAGCACCGCCCCCAAGATCGTCCCCGGGGCGCTGCCCGCCTGGCTGGCGGCGGCGAGTACGGTCAAAGCGGCCAGGCACCGGCCCACGGAGATGTCCTGGATCAGATGCAGGGGAGCCAGAGCCAGCAACACCGTGGCCGTCAGCACCAGCAGCCCCGCCCGCCCGGCATGGGAGGGGAGCCTGTCCTGCCGCCCGGGGCGCAGGGGAGCTAATGCCAGGGCATAGCACCGGCAGGCCCCCACGGTGAGGGCGGTCTCCAAAGCGAAGGCGATCATCCCCGAAGGGGTCCAGCCCGCCTGACTGCGGACGATGACCCCGGTGGCGGCGTTGATCGCTCCGGCGATGAGGGGCATGGCCCAGGGCTGGCGGAGGGGCTTCCAGTCGTAAAAGGCGAAGGCCACGGCAAAGGTCAGGGTGGCGGCGGAGGCGCACCGCAGCCCCTGGGTCAGCTCCAGCAGACAGACAGAGCCCAGGCAGGCCCCGGCCAGGGCGGCCATCCCCCACAGGCCGGAGCCCGCCGCCCCCACAAAGGCCACCCCGAAGGGGGCGCAGTCCCCCAGCAGCACCGCCCCGGACAGCACGGCGGAGAGCAGAAAGTGGATGCCCGCCTCGGTCCACAGTGCCACGGCGGAGGCGGGCAGGCGCACCTGCCCCGTCTGTCTGGCCCGCAGGCGCAGCTTGAACAATTTGGCGCGGATGGTCTCTTTGGCAGTCATAGCCGTCTCCTCCTGTGTGTCCGGCCTTGGCCGGTCTCGTATAGTAACTGCCATTATATTCCATGCAGGACAAAACGCCCGTCGAAATCCGGCCCCGGAGACGGCGGGCGGCATGAATTGGGAGTTTACGAACGGCGAAAGTTGCGGTAAAATAATGTTTACTATCGCCGGGTATCCCGGCGGAACGAGACTTGTCACGAGGGGAGGGAAAACGCCATGGCGAAGCTGCTGATGCCCGGGGAGGTGCTGGCCATCACCGGCCAGGCCGCCGACCTGCTGCTGCGGCTGGACAACGGGGACGCGGCCCTGCTCTATCTCCACCTGCTGCGCCGGGGGACGGTGAACGACCTGAACTGGCCCCAGCCCCGGCTGTCCGCCGCCCTCTCCCTGCTGCGGGGGCAGGGGCTGGCCCCCAAAGACGTGCCCGAGGCCGATCCCCCCGCCCCGGAGGCCCCGCCCCCGGAATACGCCCTGGAGGATCTGAACGCCGCCCTGAACGACAAGGCGTCCTCCTTCCCCGCCCTGTGCGACGAGGTGGAGCGCCGCCTGGGCAAAAAGCTCTCGGCCAACGACCTGCGGGTGCTGTATACCCTGTTCGACCATCTGGCCCTGCCCGCCGAGGTCATTTTGATGCTGGTGGGCTGGTGTACCGAGGAGATGGAGCGGAAATATGGCCCCGGGCGCAAGCCCTTCCTCTCTCAGATCCGCCGGGAGGGCTTTGCCTGGGCCCGCCGGGGCATCGACACCATGGAGCGGGCCGAGGCCCACATCCAGCGCCTGACCCAGCTGCGCAGCCGGGAGGGCGAGGTGCTGCGCCTGCTGGATATCCCCGCCCGGCCTTTGGTGGAGCGGGAGAAGACGTACATCGCCGCCTGGGATGACATGGGCTTTGACGACGAGGCCATCCGCATGGCCTATGAGAAGACGGTGCTGAAAAAGCGGTCCATGGACTGGGGCTATATGAACGGCATCCTCCGCCGCTGGCACGAGAAGGGGCTGCACACCGCCGCCGCCATCCAGGCGGGGGACCGGGACCCCAGACCCGTCCGGGCCGGGGGCGGCCCTCAGCCCCCCCAGCCCGCCGCCCAGGAGCAGCAGGCCCGGGAGGATATGGACCGGATGCGCCGCCTGATGGAACAGATGAAGCGAGAGGAGGGCTGAACCCATGTCATATGACGCCAACGTGCTCCGCCGGGCCACCCAGCGCCTGGAGGAGGAGCGCCGCGCCCGGTCTGACCGGGCCGCCCGGCTGCGGCAGGAAGCCTATGAGAAGGAGCCCCGCCTGGCCCAGCTGGACAAGAAATTGCAGGGCACCATGTCCCAGCTCATGGCCGCCGCCCTGCGCCGTGGGGAGAGCACCGCCCAGGCCATCCAGGCCATCCGCGCCCAGAACCAGGACATCCAGAAGGAGCGGGCCGTGCTGCTGGGGGCCATCGGCCTGCCCGAGGACGCCCTGGACGACAAGCCCGCCTGCCCCCTGTGCGGGGACACGGGCTGGCGTGGGGCGCAGATGTGCCAGTGCCTGAAAAAGCTGTGTACCCAGGAACAGATCCGGGAGCTCTCCAAACTGCTGGACCTGGGGGAGCAGTCCTTTGACAGCTTCCGCCTGGACTATTACAGCCAGACCCCCTGGCCGGGCCGGGGAGCCTCCCCCAGGGAGAACATGGAGCTGGTGTATGAGGTCTGCCTGAACTACGCCCAGAAATTTGGCCGGTTCTATTTCAAAAACCTGTTCCTCTCCGGCGCCCCGGGCTTGGGCAAGACGTTTCTGTCCGCCTGCATCGCCCGCACCGTGTCGGAGGAGGGCTTCTCCGTGGTGTACGACACGGCGGGGAACATCTTCGCCCAGTTCGAGCTGAAAAAGTTCCAGCGGGACGCCCAGGACGCACAGGAGGCCAAGGACGAGACTCGGCGCTATCTCAACTGCGACCTGCTGATCTTAGACGACCTGGGCAGCGAGCTGACCACCCAGTTCACCCAGTCGGCCCTGTACGAGCTGGTGAACACCCGCCTGGTGGCGGGGCGCTGCACGGTCATCTCCTCCAACCTGTCCATGGACGAGGCCGCCCGGCGCTACTCCCCCCAGATCGCATCCCGCCTGGCGGGGGAGTACCACGTCCTCCACTTCTTCGGCGACGACATCCGTCTGCTGAAAAAACAGCGGATGTGAGCATAAAATATCCCCGGCGGCCCGCAGGCCGCCGGGGTTTTGCTGTCTTAGTGCTGTTTTTACTTCTCCGCTAGCTTCACGAACTGCTGGAGCATCACGGCCATTTCGGCACGGGTGGCCCCAGCCTGGGGGTCCACGGTGCCGTTGCTGCGGCCAGAGATGATTCCGGAGTAAGCGGCCCAGGACACAGCCTCGCTGGCCCAGGTGGAGATGCTGTCGGCGTCTCTGAACTTGGACAGAGCCATGCCGTTGGGAATGGGGTCCATGCCCTTCAGTTTCGCGTAGCTATAGAACATGGTCACCAGCTGCTCCCGGGTGATGTTCACCTCGGGCATGGTGCCGTCGGAGACGCCGGTCTGCTTGGCCCAATTCATAGCCTTCTCGTACCAGGTAGCTCCGCCGGTGACATCCTGGCCATCCATGCGGGCCAGGATGGTCATCAGCATGGCGCGGGTGGTGTTCTGGCTGCCGCCGAAGAGATTCTCGCCCACGCCGGACATCAGGCCCCGCTGGGCCACGAAGTCCGCGGCATCGGCGTACCAGCTGTTTTCAGGCACATCCACAAAACCACTCTTGCTGGGCTGGTCGGGCTTGACTTCGCTCTTCACGAAGGTCACCTTCACGTCCACCTTGCTGTCAGGCATCACAAAGCTGAACTTGCCGTCGCCCTTGTCGGTGACGGTGATCTGGTTGCCCTTGCTGTCGGTGACGGTCACCTTGTCGATTTCATAGCCTGCGTCGGGCTTCACGGTGATGGTAACCGTATCGCCCTTCTTGGCGGTGGAGCCGTTGTTGACCGTCACAGAACCGTTATCCGCCTTGGGGGTGGACACGGCGTAGCTGTTGTTTCGGCTGGACCCGCCGCCGCCGTGGCTGGTGGACTGGTAGGTCACGGTCACGGTGCAGGTAACGGGGTCGACATTCACGTAGTTGGCGGTCTCGTCGTACTTCACCGTGGCGGTGAAGGTGTAGGTCTCGTCGGCGTTGGGCAGAGTGGCGGTGAAGGTGCCGTCCTCGTTCTCGGTAACAGTCACGTTCTCCTTGTCGCAGGCGACGGTGACCTTGCCGTCCTCAGGCTTCTCCACCGTCAGGGTCACCGTGCCGGAGCCGGTCAGGGTGGCCTGGTCGGGCTTGATGGTGATGGTGGGGGTGGCCTTGGTGATGGTCAGGTCGGCATACAACACTTCGTCAATCTCGTTGTAATGCTCGGTGTCCGCCACGGTGAACTCCGCCGTCGCTTTCACACTGCCCGCATTGGTCAGGGTGTTGTTCTCGTAGGAGACGGTCACGCCCTCGGGCAGCTCGCCGCTGATCTCCAGCGTCTTTTCCTTGCCGTCGTAGGTGTAGGTGGCATTCTCGAACTTCACGCCGGACATGTCGTAGTCGGCCTTGCCGATTTCAACGATCACGGTTTGTCCGTTGCTCTGGCCATTGTCTGCCGTGAAGTCAACGTAAATATTAAATGTGCCGACTTCCTTAGGCGTGCCGATGAGCATGCCATCGTTGCGGAGTTCCAGACCCTCGGGCAGCTGATCCTCGTCCGCATTCACTTCGCAGGACGCGATAATGGACAGGTCAGATTCCTCGTCATCGTAATAGGCAGTCTCAATGACCTGCTTCTCCAGCTTCTGGCCGTAGACGCCGTTGATCTCGTTCGTACTGACGTTAACGGCCTTGGGGTCCACATGGACGGTCACCGTCACATCGTCGGTCACATTGGACAGCGTGATCGCGTTGTTTGTGATATCAAGTTTTTGAGATTCACCAGCATAAGCATCCAGCAGCTTATAGCCGTAGGCCACATCAAAGGTCACGGTGAGGTTTTCGCCGTCCGCCACTTCAACAGGGTTGGCGCAGCTGACCTTCACCTGCTCGGGCAGGTTAAAGGTCACGGTGCGGATGGCAGCAGCGTCCGCCAGGACCAGGGTGTTGCTGTCCGTCGCCTTCTGGACCAGTTTGTTGCCGCCGTCATAGGTGAAATAAGCCGCGTCGGCGGAGGTCACAGTGTGGGTATCCGTGCCCTTGGCGACGGTGGCGTTCAACTTTATCAACTGATCCGGCAGGGTCACGCCGATGGAAGCGCCGGGGGTCAGCTGACCGGTGACAATCACAAGAGAATTAGAATTGAATTCCGCAGGTGTCGCCGGGTTGTCCTTTGGAGGAGTCCGATATTCTGGATAGAAGTTGTTCGCCTTGCCGTTGACGGTATTGCCCGAGATGACCACGGAACCCAACACCGACACGGTCTTCTCCCGGTGGTCAATGCCGCCGCCGCTCAGCTTGGCAGTGTTATTGCTCACCGTGGTATCCTGAAGGGTCAGCGTGCCGCGGTTCTGGATGCCGCCGCCGGAAGCGTTTGCCGCCTTATTGCCCGAGATCGTGCAGTCAATGAACGTCATTGTGGTGTTTCCATCCGTATAGATGCCGCCGCCGCCCAGCCAGGAAGCCAGCGCGTTCGCAGTGTTATTCGTGATCTTCGTGTTCTGAATGGTGCAGTCCGTGGCGCTGCTCACTGTAAAAATACCGCCGCCGCTGCCATAGATCCCGTCGGTCTCTGTGTCTGTTGTGATGATATCCACAAAATTGTTAGAGATCGTGCTGTCCGTGATAGTGGTGCTCTTATTGTTGAGATAGATACCGCCGCCCTGTCTCAGAGCACGGTTTCCGTCAATGGTGACGCCCGTCATCTCCACGGTGGAACCGCTCGTTGCGATAGCACCGCCGCGCTCAGCATTATAGCTACCATCAGTCAATCCGCCGCGGATGGTGATATCCTTCAAGGTCAGACTATTACCGCCGAAATAGATGCCGCCGCCAACAGCGAAGTTTCCCGGCTTGAGGGCCGTAGTAACTGCTTTTGCCACGTTTCCTTCCAGCACGACGCCAGCGCCGGAGAGGGTGGCCGTGCTGCCGCTATGGAAGCAGCCGCCGCCGCCGTAGATGTTGGTGGTGTCCGTCATAACCTCGGCAGTATTGTTGGAGATCGTCACGTTCCCTGTGATGGTCGTGTTGCTGTTGCCGTCGCCCAGGATACCGCCGCCGTGTTCGGCCTTATTGCCAGAGATCATAACATTCGTGCCGTTGATCTCCACGGTGCCGTTGGAGTAGATACCGCCGCCGTATTTCACAGCCTGGTTATTCTGAATGGAAACATTCTCGGAAATATTCAGTACGCCCTTCGCTATAACGGCAATACCACCGCCGGAGGGCGCCGTGCTCCACACGGTAGTTCCAGTCGTATTATTTTCAATTTTGGTGTTTCCGCTGATGCTGCATTCGGCGTCACTCGCAACGTACACACCGCCGCCAATACCGCCATGATTGTTTTTGATCTCAGTGTCGCCGGTGATGTTCACCGTGCAGTGGTCGGCTTTGTCGTTATGCCCCACCATAACACCAGCGCCGTTTTGCTCCGCTGTGTTATTCGTGATAGTAGCGCCGGAGATGGTCACGTCGCCGCCTTCGGCGTAAATGCCGCCGCCCTTACCGTTATACTTTCCGTTGTCTCTGTCATTGAGGGCCTGGTTGCCGGAGATCAGCACCTTGCCAATGTCCACCTGGTCCGAGTCGAATCGGATATAGATACCAGCACCGGTGTGATAGCCCACGTTATTCGTGATAGAACCGCCGGTCAGGGTGGCCTTCACGCCGTAGCCGAAGAAAATACCGGTGCCCACAGGCCAACCGGCCGTCGCCGGGGAGGCGTTGCCGTTGATTTCGCCGCCGGTCATCTTGAAATCCATCACAGCGTTGGCCATGATACCGGCTGCTCCAGCGGAACCGTTGTTATACTGGATGCTGCCGCCCTGGATGAGCAGAGCGCTGCCGTCCTCGTTGCGGATGCCGCCGCCGTAGCGGGAAGAGTTATACTGAATGACCGCGCTGCCCGTCACCGTCATGTCACCGGCGTTATAGACCGCGCCGCCCAGGCCCGTCCCGGAGAGGTCGGTCTGGTAGAAGTTGAAGTTATTTTGCAGCACAGCGCCGTCGCCCACCGTCAGCTGGCCCATGTTGCAGATCAGCGCACCAATGACGGGGGTAAGACCCTGGGCCTGATAGTCCGTCAGTTCCGTTTTATTGTCAATCACGGGAGCGGCGTTCGACAGCGTCCAGCCAGCGTTGCCGTCCATGCAGATGTCCTGCACGGTCAGGCTGCTGTCCTCGGTCACATAGAACAGGTGCGCCGTCGCGGGGGCGGTGTCCAGGACGTTGCCCTCTTTGTCCGTCGCATTTTCCTGGTAATTGGCCACATCGCCCGTATAGCTCTTGGCACGCTGGATGGTGCCGCCGCCGGAGATGGTCACGTCGCCACTGACCGTCACCTGTGCGCCGATGGTCAGCGTCGCGCCGGAGTTGACCGTCAAATCCCCGGTCAGGGTCCTGGCCTCGCTCCAGGTCGTGTCGCTGTCGATCACAATGTCAGCAGGGGTCTCTTCCGCCTTGGGGTCCTCCTGGACCACAGGGGCATTGTTCTCCTCCTGCGGCTCAGCCTGGGGAACGGCTTCTTCCACCGTCTCCGCCTGGACGGGTTCGGTCAGATTCTCCCCCACCGGCTCCTCATCGGCAAAGGCCATCGGGGTCATGGACAATAAAATTGTCGCCGACAGGAGACTTCCCAATAATCGTTTCTTCATGTGCTCTTCTCCTATAAAAAGTTCTGAAAAAATATAAAAAGACCCATTTCCGGCACGAAACTATTCCGTGTCGGAAATGGGTCTTTTCATCCAATTATTCAAATTCAGGCAACAAAAAGCGGCAGAGAAGTTATTTACTGCTCTGCTCTGCCGTCAGTATATGGGCGCGGCGCTGCCAGTATACGGTAGGCGGGGGTCCCCTCATTCGCGTTGCCCTTGAGGAGGCCTACTTCTTGATAAAAGCCTCCTCTTTTTTGAGGGGAGGTGAGTATGTATGGTGACTTATTCTGATCTGATTTTGATTGGACAGCTCATTGTGGCTATTCTGAATCTGTTCGTCCATATTTACAATAATAAAAAGAAGTAACTGCCCACGCCCACCAAGCTAAGCAGTTACTTCTGCAAGTACGGGGGCTCTCGTCTACCGGCAGCGCCCTCTCTTATTTTTAGTATAACATGATTTGGTAAAAAGTCAATCCTTCATTCGAAAAGAGAGCAGCTGAGTGCAGCTGCTCTCTCCCCCTCAGGTAACATAAAATGTGAATATTCTGTTATATCTCCCGGGAACTCGTTGACGGGGCTGTAAAATCCTTGTACAATAAACTTGTATGGTCTGATGACCGAATTACAGGATAAACGGAGGAATCCACACCATGGCAAAAAGAGAAGCCCCCTCCAGACGACTGGCTAAGCCGGACGGCGCGGCGGAGAAGGCCCCGTCCCGGAGTAATAATATGCAGAACACCCGGGCCCCCCGCAAGCGTCAGCCCCTCATCCGCAACGACGTGATCCGCTGCGAAAAGTGCGGGGAGGACTATTCCGTCACCTATAAGCGCTGCCCCTTCTGCGACGAGCGCCCGGGCCGCCCCGGCGTGGGCCACTCCGGCCGCCACCCGGTGCAGCTGGTGGGCCTTGTCATCTCCCTAGCCATTATCGCCGCGGCGGTGTTCATCGTCTTCACCTATGTCAGCCCCCTGATTTTCCACAACCAGGGCGGCACCAACCCCGGCGGGACCAGCTCCAGCCAGGGGGACACCTCCCTCACGCCCATTGACGGCTCCGCCTCCTCCGCCCAGGAGGAGCCCACCGTGCCGGTGAACTCCATCACTCTGAGCCGGACGGAGTTCACCCTCCAGGCCAACGAGCCCTATCCCATCACCGCCACCACCGACCCCGCCGACGTGACCGTGAAGTGGAGCAGCAGCGACACCTCTGTGGCCATTGTGGACGAGGACGGCACCGTGACCAACGTCAACAGCAGCGACAGCCTGCTGAAGGTGACCATCACTGCCACCGCCGGGGACAAGACGGCGGAGTGCATCGTCTATTGCCGGGGCGGCTCCACCCCCGCCCCCGGGACGGTCACTACCCCCAGCGACAATAACTCCACCGGCGGCAGCACCACCACGCCCAGCGTCACCGTCCCCAGCGCCACCGGCACCCTGACGGCCAACAAAGAGGCCACCATCGTCAACGCCGGCGACGGCCTGAACATCCGCTCCGGCCCCGGCTCTCAGTATGACATCGTGGCCAGCGCGGAGAACGGCTCTACCGTGGTCGTCCTGGAGCAGTCCGGCGACTGGACGAAGATCAACTACGGCAACGGCAAGACCGGCTACGTAGCCAGCGCGTATTTGCAAATGAAATAATCATCAAAAAAGACGGTTGCCGCTGGTGAACTGCACCCCATTTGTTAGACAGTATGGTATACTATCTAACAAGTGGGGTGTTTTGCTATGCCAAAAGGAGTACCAAACAAACGATATACGCCGGAATTCAAAAAACTGGTGATTGAAACCATGCAGAAAGAGAAATTGAGTTACAGCGAAACCTGCCGTAGATTTGAGGTAAACAGTAGAGATCGAATCAAATCATGGGAGCGAATCTACCTGGAAGAAGGGCCGGAAGGGTTAGCCATCGAACGGCGTGGCCGCAGCAGTAAGGGTCGTCCGCCAAAGCAGCTGCCGAAGCAGGTGGAAGAAGATCTGCTGGCCGAAGTGCAGCGACTGCGTGCGGAGAACGATTACCTAAAAAACTTGCAAGCCTTGGTTTTGGAAGACGAGCGACGCCAGCGCAGAAAACGCTGGTAGTTCAGAAGCTAAGGCAAAAACACGCACTCAGTATTCTGCTCTCAATCGCTCAGCTGCCCCGTGCAACTTTCTACTATCATTTGAAGCAGATGCAGAGAGAAGACAAATATGCATCTGTTAAGGAAGAAATCGCAGCAATTTACCACGAAAACAGGGGCCGGTACGGCTATCGCCGGATCACGGCAGAACTTCGCAAGCGTAAATTCTCTGTGAACCACAAGACTGTCCAGCGGCTCATGAAGAAGCTGGGCTTAGTTTGTCGTGTCAGGATGAAAAAATATCGTTCCTACAAGGGAGAAGTAGGCAAAATTGCACCAAATTTGCTAAATCGGGATTTTCATGTCGAAAAGCCGAATCAGAAATGGGTCACGGATGTGACGGAGTTCAGCCTGTTTGGAGAGAAGCTCTATCTGTCCCCGATTCTCGATCTGTGCAGCAGCGATCTGGTCAGTTACACCATATCGGATCGTCCTGTACTCAGCATGGTAACCACCATGCTGGACGAGGCGTTTGCAAAGATCCCGGCCGGAACAAACCTGATTCTCCATTCTGACCAGGGCTGGCAGTACCAACACAAACAATACCAACAGATGCTCCGGGAGAAAGGTGTTCGCCAGAGCATGAGCCGGAAAGGAAACTGTCTGGACAACGCCGTGATAGAGAATTTCTTCGGCTTACTCAAAAGTGAACTGCTGTATTTGCAGGAGTTCCGCTCCATGGAACACTTCAAACTGGAACTGATCGAATATCTGGATTACTACAACAACCGCCGCATCAAGGCAAAGCTAAAGGGCTTGCCGCCTGCAATTCACAGACAGCAAGCCCTTTCGGCTGCTTGAACAATTTTTACTTCAAAATATTGTCTAACTTTTGGGGGTCACTTCACTGGCAACCGTCTTTTTTGCAAAACCGGCCTTCTGGCCGGCGGTGCGAGTGCGCCGTAAATTCATTTTGCCGCGCAAAATGAATTGCGCAGGGGCGGCTTTGCCGACCCCGAGCATTGAAATAAACCTACGGAATCCAAAAATGGACATTTGCAAAAAGCAAATGTCCATTTTTGGAGCTGATGGTGGGAATCGAACCCACAACCTTCTCATTACGAGTGAGATGCTCTGCCATTGAGCCACATCAGCATAATATTCATAATTAAGTTTATTATAGCGGGAAATGCCCCGCTCGTCAAGACGGAATTTCTGTCCCCCTGCCCTGCCCGCAAAAGTGGGGCTATACTTTTCCCTGTGAAAATGATAGAATAAATTATAAATTTCTGTTGAAACGGGACACAGGAGGGGCACATATGGTCATTTCTGGCTTTGAGGAGCTAAAGGGGCGGCTGGGGGATATTTCCCCCGTCCCGGCGGTGGTGGCGGCGGCCAACGACAGACATACGCTGCAGGCGGTGTTCGCCGCCAGCCGGGACGGCGTCATTCGGCCTATTCTGGTGGGGGAGCGGACCGGGCTGAACGACCTGGCCCGGGAGCTGGGGCACCCTCTGTCCCCGGAGCAGATCGTGGACGGGGACGGCCCGGAGGACTGCGCGTCCAAGGCCGTGGCCCTCATCCGCCAGGGCCGGGGCCGGATGCTGGTGAAGGGGATGCTGCCCACCCGCACCATGCTCCGGGCGGTGGTGGACCACGAGACAGGCATCCGCACCGGGGAACTCATGTCCCACGTGGCGGTGCTGGATGTGCCCAGCTATCCCAAGCTCATCTTCGACACCGACGGCGGCATGAACGTGGCCCCCTCCCTGGCGGAGAAGGGGCACATTCTGGACAACGCCCTCCAGCTGTGCCGCTTCCTGGGCTATGACTGCCCCAAGGTGGGGGTGCTGTGCGCAGTGGAGACCGTCTCCCCCAACATGCCGGAGACCCAGGACGCCGCCGCGTTAAAGGCCGAGGCCCAGACCGGGCGCTTCGGCTCCTGCCTGGTAGAGGGCCCCATCTCCCTGGACCTGGCTTTAGATCCCCAGGCCGCCATCGAGAAAGACTTCCACAGCCCGGTGGCCGGGGACGCGGACGTCCTGCTCTGCCCCTCCATCGCCGTGGGCAACGTGCTGGGTAAGGCCCTGTACGGCCCCGCCGGGGGCCAGATGGCCGGGGTGGTCATGGGGGCGTCGGTCCCCGTGGTAGTCAACTCCCGGGGGGCCACCGCCCAGGAGAAATATTGGTCCCTGCTGCTGTGCGCGGCCCTGGCGGACCGGAAAGAGGTGCAATGACCATGGCTCAGCTGATCTTAGTCCTGAACCCCGGCTCCACCAGTACGAAAGCCGCCGTGTACCAGGACGAACGCCCCCTGCTCTCCCGCAGCATCGTCCACACCAACCAGGATCTGGCCCCCTACCCCACCCTGTACGACCAGCTGGATTATCGGGTGTCCCTGGTGCGCAGCTGGCTGGCCCAGGAGGGCTTTGACTTAAAGCGCCTGGCCGCTGTGGTTGGCCGGGGCGGCATCATCCCCAACATCGTGGCCGGGGGCTATCAGGTGGACGCGGGCCTGCTGGACTGCCTGCGGCACCACACGGTGTTTGACCACGCCTCCAACCTGGGCGGACTGATGGCGGCGGCCTTCGCCCAGCCGCTGAATATCCCCGCTTTTATTTACGACGCCGTCACCAGCGACGAGCTGCTGCCCGAGGCCCGGGTCACCGGCTTTCGGGAGGTGACCCGCACCAGCTTCTGCCACGTGCTCAACGCCCGGGCCACCGCCCACAAATACGCCCAGGCCATGGGCCGGACCTATGAGGACATGAATCTGGTGGTGGCGCACTTAGGCGGCGGCATCTCCATCTCCGCCCACAGCCACGGGCGGATCATCGACTCCGTGTCAGACGACGCCGGGCCCTTTTCCCCTGACCGGGCGGGGAGCCTGAACACTGCAGTACGTGGTGGAGCTGTGCTACTCCGGGCGGTATACCAAGGCCGAGATGATGAGGAAGATCCGGGGGGAGGGCGGCATGTCCGCCCTGCTGGGCACCCACGACGCCCGGGAGATCGAGCGGCGGATTCAAGCCGGGGACGAGCACGCCGCCCTGGTCTATCGGGCCCAGGCGCTCCAGATCGCCAAGGGCGTGGGCATCATGCTGGGCTGCTTTCAGGAGCTCATCGACGCCGTCATCCTCACCGGCGGCCTGGCCCACTCCAAAATGCTCACCGACATGGTGGTGGGCTATCTCCACGACCTGTGCCGCATCGTGATCCTGCCCGGGGAGAACGAGATGGAGGCCCTGGCCCTGGGCGCCCTGCGGATGCTCCGGGGAGAGGAGCCCATCCACACCTATTACCCCGTGTGCCCCCTGCCGGCGCGGTGAGAAAAGCAAAACGGGCGGCATCTGCCGCCCGTCTGCTTTGGAGCATGAAATAACCGGTATCAGTAGACAAGTCTGCCCCTCGTGCCGGTTTTACATCCGCTCGCTTACATCTGCTTTGACAACAAAAAGAGGTGATCGTCCTGAATTCAGCCGCTTGGCGATCACTTTCCCGGCACGTTGAGAGCCTGTCCGCTGTTGTCTATTATTGTACACTTTTCCTATAATTTGTCAAGTATTATCTTTAAAATTCTTTCCTTGCTTGCCAAATTCTACATATCGTGCTATAATGGCTTCGGCGCATCGGATATGCGCTGGCGCTGCCGGTATACGACAGGCGGGTAGTCCCCTCATTCGCATTGTCCTTTGAGGAGGCCACACTTCTTTTGTACCTCCTCCACTACATCGGAGGGGGGTGATGCAGATGGTCACGTATTCTGATCTCATTCAGATCGGCATCTTGGTCGTGGGTATCATTAACCTGTTCCTTAGTAACAGCAAAAAGAAGTAACCGCCACAAGCCCAGCACGCTTGGCGGTTACTTCTTTAAGTAATCTCCGAGGGGCTCCCGTCTACCGGCAGCGCCTCCCCTTATCATCAGTATAACATGATATGGAAAAAAGTCAATCCCCCGGATGGGGGATTATTTTTTTACGGAATCCTCCAGTCATCGCCTGCGGCGATGCCAGCCCCCTTTCACAAGGGGGCCTGATGATGCGCAACAACAGCCTCCCTTGTTAAAGGCCGATTCCCCTTGTCAAGGGGAAATGTCCCGAAGGGACAAAAGGGATAGGGCTAGGTGGCACGGGCGAAGCCCGTGACGGAAGGATTCTTCCCCATGTCTTGCCAATTCCGACATAATATGCTATAATATCCCTGGCGCATCGGATATGCGCTGGCGCTGCCAGTACACGGTAGGCGGGAGGCCCCTCTTTCGGGAGGAGGCCACACTTCTTTTGTACCTCCTCCACTACATCGGAGGGGGGTGATGCAGATGGTCACGTATTCTGATCTCATTCAGATCGGCATTCTGGTCGTGGGTATCATTAACCTGTTCCTTAGTAACAGCAAAAAGAAGTAACCGCCTAAAGCTCCCCAGCTAACGGTTACTTCTTTAAGTAATCCGAGGGGCTCCCGTCTACCGGCAGCGCCTCCCCTTACCCTCAGTATAACATGATATGGAAAAAAGTCAATCCCCCGGATGGGGGATTATTTTTTTGCCTGGGAAGCCCTCTCCGCCCCCTGCGGGGGCACCTCCCCCAAGGGGGGAGGCAAGGGTCGGTGGGGTCCACTCAGCCCCAGCTTGGCTCCCCCTGTGGGGGAGCTGTCAGCGAAGCTGACTGAGAGGGAAAAAGCGCCCCTCCTCGCGGAGGGGCGCTCTTTTTGGCGTTTGCCTAGTCAGTGCTCAGACAGAGGTCTGATTACTTGACGTCGGGCACCACGACGATGATGCAGGTGGCCGAGGAGTATCGTCGGAGTCGTCATCGACGGTCACAACGTACACACCGGTCAGGTCCTTGTTGTCGGCACCAGCATCGTTGTCCCAAGTCTCGATATCGCCGAGATTGTCGGTGACAGTCAGAGTGTCCACATCGCCGGACTGCTTCTGGTTGATAACGATAACAGTGGTCTTGCTGTCATAGGCGAAGGTCTGACGGTTATCGGTGAAGGTGGCATCCTCGCCAGCCTTATCGTTAGCCTTCAGGTCGATGGCCTTGTTCAGGGTCAGAACACCGTTCTTGGCGGCAGTGGCGTACACGTCAACAGTCTTGCCATCACCGATAGCACCCTTGATGGCGAACAGGCAGCTGCTCAGAGTCTGGACATAGTCATCATCGGTGTAGTCCTTGATCAGGTACAGGCCCTTGGTGGCAGGAACAACACTCTTGCTGATGGCATACAGATCGGTGATCTTCTCGCCCTTCACGTCATAGGCGTCGGTGAAACGATACACGGTCTTGTTGTCCTTGTCCTTGACAGCCTCAACACCCAGGCCCTTCAGGATGATGAAGTCATCATCGTTGGCGGAGCCGGAGAAGTTGCCATAGATGAACACGATCTCAGCCACGTTGTCGCTGTTGTAAACAGCCTTCACGGAGGCGTTGGTCTTGTTGGACACATTCTTGTAACCGGTCCAAGTCTTGTTGTTCTTCACGTCAACAAAGACGGTCTGGCTGTCGGTCACGATGTTGCTACCACCCTCGCCAGTGATAGAGGGGTTCTTGTTGGAGATCTTAGCGGCGGTCAGAGCCTTCACGTCGGAAGCATTGACCTCCTCCAGATCATAGCTGGAGCCCTCAGTATACTTGTAGATCTTCTCGGCATCGATGTTGTTCTTGCTATCCTTGTTGCCGTTGGTCCACACAACATCCTCGGTGACTTCCTTACCGTCCACGGTGTGGGTCAGCTGATCCAGGTCAACGGTCTTCTGAGTGCCGTCGAAGAAGACGACCTTGGCGGACACGTCGGTCTGGAAGGAGTTGTCCAGGGACTTGATGAACAGGTAATCCTCAGCAGTGCTGGTCTTGCCCTCGAAGGCGACCACATAGCCGTAGGCGTCCAGATACAGGGTAGCATCCTTGTTCACGGAAGGATTGTCGTTCTTCTGGCTGTCCTCCAGGTTGTACACGCCGGAGCCAATGAAGTTGGCATCGTCCTTATCGCCAGTGTAGGCGTAGTTATAGGTGTAGCTGGTACCGTCGATAGCGGTGTAGTCAGCGTCCTTCTGAGCGGAGACCTTACCGGCAACGGTCTTGGCCTTAGCCATGGTCTCGATCTCGCCGGACTGGGAAGAAGCAGTGTACACGACCACGTCGTCCTTGGCGAACTTCACGTCGGTAGTGAACTTGGTGTCGGGGGTCAGGGTGGTCAGAGTGGTGGTCTTGCCGTCATCACTCTTGGTGGTGTCAACGACCTTGGTCTTGAAGGAGACAGTGACCTCGTAGGTGCCCTTGGTGGAGTCCTCAGTAACCTTAGTGACCTTGGCCACGCCGGTGTCAATCAGGGAGACAACAGCGGTCTTCTTGTCGGAGTCCACGAACACCTGGGTCAGAACGCCCTCGCCGGAGGTCAGGACACGCTCAGAACTGGTCTTGGTGCTCTTGCTGATAGTAAACGCATAGTCACGGCCAGCGTGGCTGGTAATCTCGCCATCAGCACGGACATCAGAAGCCAGTTCAGCGCCGTTACGATACACGGTCCACTTGTAGTTGTCGTAGGCATCGGAGCCAGCGGCATTGTACAGGGCCTTGTTGGTGACCTTGGCGGTCCACTCGCCGTCAGCGGAGTCGGCGTACTTGCCGATCTCGGTGGACTTGTAGGTCCAGGTGCTGCCGGGACGGCCGAAGTTGTCGCCGTTGTCGGCCTTCTTCAGGTCGCCGCTGTACAGCTTCTCGCCCAGCTCCACGATGGAGCCCTTGGTGGCGTTGGTGGAAGAGGTGGCCTCACGGTCATCAATGGCAGTGGCATAGCTCTTGGAGCTGGTGATGTAGTTGTAGCTCACCTTGCCAGCCTGAACGGTAGCACCGCCAGCAGAGACGTTGATGGTGTTGTCGTCAGCCTCAACGGTACCGGCCTCCAGGGCGTTCAGCACCAGCTGAGCCAGGTCGTTGCGGGTCATGGCGTCGCGCACGCCGGAGTCCACATCGTCGAACAGGTCGATCTTACCGGCCTGCTTGATGACGGCGAACTGCCAGTCGCTGTCAAAGTCGGACTGATACTGGAAGTAGCCCAGGGCCTTCATCAGCATCAGAGCGGCCTGGCTGGTGGTGACGGTGTCGCTGCCGCCGTAGGTGGTCTTGGTGTAACCGGAAGTGATGCCGTTGTTCCAGCAGGCGGCCACATAGGGCTCAGCCCAGGAGGGGACATCGGTGAAGGGAGAGGTGCCGGCGTAGGTGGCGGCGCGGTAGTCCATCAGGTTGGACATGACCACGGCCATCTCGTTACGGGTCACCTTCTGGTCAGGGTTAAAGTTGCCGTTCTCGTCGCCGACCATAATGCCGACGGCCTGGAGAACCTCGATGGCTTCCTGGTTCTGCTTGGAAGTCACGTCAGTGTAGCTCGCGCCGGTGCCGACAACGGTCATGCCCAGAACCATGACAGAAGCCAGAGCCAGGCTGAGAGCCCGCTTCAGATTTCTCATTTCGGAATTCCTCCTTGTAGAATATTGCGTTGCGTCAGAGCCGCACCACCGACTCCTTCGCTACGATGGCATTCTACCAAACCCAAAATCCAAAGTCAAGCGTGCCAAAGCAGATGTAACAAAGGTGTAACATTGGGGTAACTTTGTTACAGAGGGACGAGGGATGCGGAATCCCTCAGTCATCGCCTGCGGCGATGCCAGCCCCCTTTCACAAGGGGGCCTATTGGTGCAGGACATCAGCCCCCCTTGTCAAAGGGGGGACACCGCCGAAGGCGGAGGGGGGATTCCGTCCCACCGACCCCCTTGCCTCCCCCCTCGGGGGAGGTGCCCCCGCAGGGGGAGGAGAGGGCCCGCATCCCCCGTCCTGTCATTGCGAGGAGGGCGAAGCCCGACGTGACGATCCGTAACCCCCGTCCCCCTTGCCTCCCCCTCCGGGGGAGGTGCCCCGCAGGGACGGAGAGGGCTGCCCCCAAATTTTTTCATCTTAGGGATTGACAAATCCTTCCTGATAATTTACAATAAACCCCAGGAACACGGCAGCGGTATTAAGCCGCCCCTGGCCATGACCCGTTGCCCTGTTCCCTGTATGATCCAACCCATCATTACAGGAAACCCTCGGGCTCCTCCCCGGGGGTTTTGTTATTTTTATTGTTACTTTCGGTCCTTGTAATCAGGGGGACGGTTCCTGTGATTAGGCACTAATCATAGGAACCGTCCCCCTGATTACTGTCTTATTTAAGGTAAAACATTCGTCTCCAGCTCACTCCAGTTCATCCCCGCGCTCTCCAGCGCTTCCCAGGACGCGAACTGCTCCTCCAGCTCCCCCCAGGTGAGAAAGCGGTAAAACCACTCGATCTCCACCTGGGGCGGCACGATCTCCTGGATGATCTGCTTCAGCCGGTCGATCTGCGCCGGGACGCCCACCACGCCGGGAAAGCGCACCCGCACCCGGCCCACGCCCGTCTCGGTGCACTCCGCCGCCACGCCGCAGCCCACAATGGTGTCGTTGATGGCCTCGGGGGTAAAGCTGTCGTCCCCGATGCGCAGCAGAGCCGCCAGGGCCTGGCCCAGCCCCTCCTCTGTCTCCGCCGCCGGGCGGTGGAGCAGCAGCGCCGCCAGCCCCTCCAGCCCCCAGCTCCGGGCCGTCAGCAGGCTGCTCTCCCGCTCCACCTCTTCCAGCGCGCCAAAGGCCCCGTCCAGGGCCTCCCCCGCCGCCACCTGGGCGAAGGTATAGCCCTCTTTGGGCTTCAGCTGCAAATACATGGTCACCGTAGAGAGGGTGGGCGCTTTCACCTGCACCTCCACGGCGATCTCCCGGCGGGACTGAAGGTGGTCCGTCAACTGCGCCAAAAGCGCCTCGTCCGGCACCCCCGCCCGGGTGGCCGCGATCACGTCTACCGTGCCGATGCCTCTGGGGCGAGGAATGACGCTGGCCGCCGCGATCTGGGGGAAGGACAGGGCCTCCCGCTGATAAAAGGCGGCGTTGGCCCCGTTGGGCAGTCGGCGGAAGCTGTCCATCACCCGCTCCCGCAGGCCCTCGTCCGTCTCCCGGTCCGCCCCGCCGGTGCATGGCTCCGGGTTGGTGCAGGCGGCCACCCCCGCCGGAGCCACCGCCATGACCACCACGCTCCCGGCGGCCACGTTTCCCGCGCTGCCCGCCTCCGCCGCCTGGGCGGGCACGTCCGCCGTCAGCTCTCCCGGCTGAATAGTGCCCTCCTCCGTGGTCTCAAACCGCACCCGGCCCGCCGTCATGCACACTGTGCCCACAGGGATGGTCCGGGCCGCGTCCGCCGTCTCCCCCGCCGTAAAGCGAATGACCCCCGTGGCCGGGGCGGCCTCCTTCCGGGTGATGCCCCGCAGCTGGGCGTGGCGGTCCAAAAACTCCCCCTCCGCCGTCTGGGGCAGCACCTGCCGTCCCGCCCAGTCCGCCTGGACATACAGGCTGTACACCTGGGCCGCCACCGCATACAGCCGCGCCGCTAGGTCGCAGCCCTCCGCCGGGCGCATCCCCGTCCGCTGGGCAAAACAGTCCAGCATCTCCCCATAGATCTCCTCAACGCTCTTCATGCCCTTCCCCCTTTCTCACACCGCCGCCGTCACCGTCAGCGGTTGGCCCTTCCACTCCAGGCTCACCGTCACCTCCGCGCCCTCCTCCGTCTCCCGCCAGACCACGTCCGTCACGCTCAGGTCGGTCTCCTCCTCCAATGCCTGGGCCACATACCGGGCGCACAGCGTCTGCCGCGCCCCCGGTTTCTCCCGGATCACCTCGTGCAGGCGGCTGCCCAGCCCGGGCAGGAAGGGCATGGCCCCCCGCCGCGCCGTCAGGCGGAACAGCACCCGGGCCAGCACCTCCTCCGCCCCGTCGTTCTCCTTCAGGCCCCCGGCCCCGTCGGGCACATAGTCCCCGTCTATCAACGTCCGCTCCACGCCATCCGCTCCTCTCAGCCTTGTACCATCTCGCTCAGCACCTGATAGACCACCGACCGGATATAGTCCCCGATCTCCGTGCCGCCCACCTTCACCGTGCCGTATAAGTTCACGCCATCCCGGCCCGCCAGAACGCCGCCTCCGCCGCCGGGTGCCGCCAGCCGCACCTCTCCCGGGGCCAATGTCCCGGCCCCCTGCTGCACCCGTCCAATGACGCAGGGCTGCTCCCCCGCCGCCCCCGTCTTCAGCACCAGGACTTTGTCTCCCGCCGCCGGACGCCAGGTCACCCCGCCGGGGCTGTACACCGGCAGCTGCCGCCGCTCGCCCCCCAGGCTCACACCAGCCGGGTCGCCGCCCAGGGTCACCACGCCCAGCTCCGCCGCCGGTTCCCCCTGCTCCCGCCGCATATCCCGTTCCGATATCCACATGCTCCTCACCTCAAACTACGAAATCCGGCGGGGCCAGCTCCAGTCGGGTCCAATATCCCCGGCTGTCCATCCCCACCGTGCTCTGGGCCACCCGATACAGCCCGTTCCGGTCCCAGCCGCTGCGCTGCACCCGCACCAGCTCCCCCGGCCAGGCGGAGAAGGCCTCCCCGATCTCCACCTCCAGCCGGATGCGCTCCCCCTTGGCCCGCTCCAGCTGAAACTTGCCCGTGTACCGCATGGTCTGGAAATTGCTCCGCCCCGGCATGGTCATCACCCGTCGGGCCATGCCCCCCTGGGCGATAAATTCCCCGTCGCTCACCGTCTCCGTCTGGCCGCTGTACCGGTCCCGCACCAGCACCTGGGACAAAACGCCATACCGCCGGTCCCGATAGACAAGCTCCGTCACCGCCGTCCCGTCCCCGATCAGCCGCTCCGCCCTCTCCGGCCAGCCCGTCAGCACCAGCCGCCCCTCCCGGTCAAACCGCGGGGCCACCCCGCCATAATACCGGGCAAAGTCATATACCACCGACCACTCGCTGCTTCCCGTGGCCACGGAAAAGGGGCTCACCGGCGGCAGCTTCGCCCCTGCCGCCGCCTGAATGCCATATGGCCGCACGTGGTCCCGCAGGATGTCCTCCAGCGTCGCCGTGCCATAGTCCTGGCCCAGCGCCTCGTTGTCCAGCAGCAGGGCGGCCATCCCCCGGCCAGACAGCTCCAGCACGCTGCCGTTTCCCGACTGCTCCACCTGGCACTCGTCCACCACCCCGGTGAATACCCGCTCCCCCCCGTGCTCGGCCCAAAACCGGGACCACTCCCCCGGCTTCGTCCCGCTGCCTGCCTCCCAGGGGCAGCGCATCCAAAAGCTGTCGCAGGGCGTCCCGGCGGTATACTCCATCCGCCAGGCCGTGGGCTGGGGCAGCAGCCACTGCCGCCCGGCTGTGTCCGTCACATACCCTCTCACCCCACTCTCACCTCGTCTCCCACGTGGATGAGATTGGGGTTTTTGATCTGGGGATTCATGGCGATGAGCTTGACCAGACTCAGGTCATACTTTTTCGCGATGGCCCACAGGCTCTCCCCCTTCACCACCCGGTGATACACCGGCCCGGCGGCTGTCCCGCCGCTCTCCCCGCTCTGCGCCCCCGCCGTCTGGGCCGCCAGACCGGTATACCAGCTGTCGTCCTCCCAAAAGGCAAAGGAATAGCGCACATAGTCCGGCCTGGGCTCCTGCTCCAGCCGCAGGGAGACGAAATAGGCGTTGGCCGTCTGCCACAGGGGGTGGACCAGCAGCCCCGGCCCGTCCTCATAGAACACGTTGGCCAGCTTTCCGAACTGAGCATAGGCGTCCGGCCCCACAAACTCCCCCTCCCCCTCCATGATCCGGTTGGTCCGCCCCAGGTCCTGCAAGTGGAACAGCCCGAAGGGCGTCTTGTTCACCGCCATCTTCCGCTCATAGTCGATGGAATACACCCTGGGATTGTGGGGCCAGGTATAGCCCTTATACCGCATGGGCGATAGCGTCATCTTCTCTCCTCCTCGTCAATACAGGAAAAAGCCCCCGTCATACCGGCGGCTGTCCCGCTGAAAGATCCGGTCCAGGTTTCGGGCCTGCTCCCGCTCCGCCGCCGGGTCCTGCCCTCTGGCAAAGGCCCCCGTCCGGCCCGTCTCCGGGATGGTCCCGTCCCAAAACGCCGGGGCATTTCTCCCGTTCCCCACCCCCGGCTGTCCCCAGGTGAGACCTCCGGCTCTCCCGGCCTGCCAGCTCTCCCCTCTGGCTTTTGCGGCCAACAGGTCCGCCCGCTCCCCCTGGGCACTGTCCAGGACCCGGTCCAGCCGCGCCGTCTCCTCCAACAGGGGCAGCGTCTCCTCCGCCGTCCGGCCTTCTTCCGCCGGGAGAGGCTCGCTCTCTGCCGTCTTCCCCGGTCCGCCGTCCAGATCAGACCGAGCCATCTTCTCAGCCCCTGACGGGCCAGCCACGCCGCCGCTCTCCCCAGCAGCGGCGGCAGAGGTCAGCGCGGCGGCCAGCCGCCTTCTCTGCTCTTCCAAAGCGTCCGCCTGGCCGCTCTCCTGCTCCAGATAGTCGATCATTCGCCGCCCTCCTTCAAGCGGCGGAACCGCTCCAGGTCAAAGGCGGGATTGCTCCCGCCCTCCCCCGGCTGTCCCGCGTCCTCGGGCCTGCCGCACACAGGGCACCGGGCCTGCTCCGCCTTTGCCCGGCAGTCGGGGCACAGCCGACCCAGTTCCTCCTCCCGGTCCAAAAGCCCGTTGGCCAGACACCACAGATAGTCCCGGTCCTTCATCTCCCTGGCCCGCGCCTCGGTTGGCAGGGCGTGAAACTCCCTCAGCACCCGCCACCGCAGCCGTTCTCCCGGGTCACTGCGGAGTTTTTTTTTACGTTCTCCAGCTCCTCCTCCGTCACGTTCAGCCCCGGGTCGCTCTCCCGGCGGAGCACAGACCACCGGGCGGCCAGACTGCCGATCTCCTCCACGGTCAGCCCGGCCAGCACCGCCCGTCCGTCCGAAAAAACAGGACTTTCGTCCTCTTCCCGCTCCAGGGCCCGGGCCAGCAGGCAGGCGTTGGAGCACAATGCCCGCTCCCGGTCCTCCCCCGCCAGCTCCCCCGCCTCCCGGCGGGTCTGGAGCACCTCCAGGGCAGACAGCAGCCGCAGCGCCATCCCATTGCCCAGGCTCACCCGCTCCCGCTGGGCCAAGATGGAACCCTCCATGCTCACACCTCCGTCACGATCCGTCGGGAGGCCACCAGCGTCACCTTCTCCAGCACCATGCTGCCCAGGGTGGCGCTCTCCTGAATGCTGCTCCACTGACAGTTGGAATAGATGATCTTCCGGTCCGGCTTACACACCACCAGGGAGAAGCCGCTCAAACTGTAAAAGTCGATGCCGTCCCGAATGGCCTCGTCGGTGGCATACAGCCGGGTCAGCTCCACCACGTGGCTGGTCTGCCCCTCGATGGTGGCCACCGGCTCGGCCTCGCCAAAGGCCTCCACCGCCGTGCTGCTCTTGCTGGCCTTGGCGGAATAGCTCTGCACCACGGCCACCCTGGTGCCGTCCACCTCCAGATAAATGTCGCTGCTGGTGGGAAATCCAGTCATACCCGCTTCACGCTCCCCTCTCTCAAACGGTGATGTGGGCCGTCAGCCAGATCTGATTCAGCCCGTGGGCCACGGTAAAGGAAAAGTCCACCAGACACCGGGCCGGGTCCTGGCTGTCCGCCGTCACCGTCACATTCTCATACCCGGTGATGATCTCCCGGGCTTTCTTGTTCTCCAGCTCCAGCACCACCTGGGCCCGGATGGCTCCCCGGCTCTGGGCCGTGTTCTTGGCCCGCTGGAATTTGGCCCGCAGGGCCCGGCGCAGGGTGGGGATCACGTCGTCCACGATGCGGATGGTGGTCAAGTCCCGCCAGGTGGCGTCTGCCGCCTCCCCCGTGGTGGTCCGGGTGGTCACGCCCCGCACCACGACCATGGTCCCCGCCAGACTCTCCACCGGGGTCACGCCGCCTAAGATCAGCCGGTCCATCTCCCCGTCGTTATACCGCCCGCTCAGACCACACAGGCCAGTGAGCACCGCCCCGCCCAGGGGCACGGCGGGGTCGCTCTCCCCGGCAATGGCTCCGGCCACCGCCGCCGCCACGCCTAAGCCGTCCGTATTCTCCCCGCTCTTGTCCACGCCGCCGGGGGCCACCAGCACCACCCGCTCATGATTCAGCGCCTTGGCCCGGGCGATCAGCTCATCCACCGTCTCCTCCGCCCCACCGGCGGCCACGGCGATGCGCTCCCGCCGGTTGGCCGAGGCCGTCTCCACGCTCTCCTTCATGGCCTTCTGCACGTCCCCGTCCGTGCTGTCACAGATCACCGCCGTGACGTCCTCCAGCCCCTCCAGGGCGGCAAAGCCGTCGCCATAGCCCTCGCCGCTGGCAATGGGCACCGCCGCCACAGAACCGGCCCCGTTTTTCAGGGCCAGGCGGATCAGCTCGGCCATGGTCCCCTGACCAAAGGCGTTCACCGCCCCGTCATAGCTGGTCACGATCTTCACCTCGTTGGCCGTGGCCTTGGTGTTCACCGCCACCAGGCCCACCTGCTTGCCCCCGCCGCTGCCGCTGACCACAGAAGAGGCATCATACGCGGAATAGACCCCCGGTCTCTGATGTACCGTCACATTCATCCTTTCAATCCACCTCGCACTTCAATTTCCGAAAATGCCGCCGCAGGCTCCTCTTCCCCGGTGAGACAGACCACGCACACCGCCCGCACGCTCCGCCGCAGCAGCCGCGCCTTGCTGTCGTGCTCCGTCTCCCCGCAGGAAAACTCCCGGATGCTCACGCCCTCCGGCCCGCCCCGGACCAAGGCCCTGGCCAGGCGGAACAGGGCCGTCTCCATGGCCGCCCCCTCCGTCTCCTCCGGGGCATACAGGTCCAGTCCCAAGGTCAGCTCCGCCTTCCGGCCATACAGCTCCGTCCACTGTCCGCTGTCCCGGTCAAACCGCTCCCCCAGATAGTCCTGAAAGCCCGCCGGGCCCACCTGACACTTTCTCACGCTCACCACCGCCGTGGGCCGGGTCAGCCGCTCCCGCTCCCGGCCTGTCCAGGCGGTCATGGCCGCCGCTCCCCGGGCGGTGAGATAGTCCGCCATGGCCTTGGGGATATGCTCCAGTTCCAGTTCAGCTCCCCCTCTCCTCGTCCATGGGCCGCAGGACCCCCTGCCAGAACAGCCCCGGCCCGATGCTGTGGGCCGCCTGCACCATATAGCGCTCCTGGCCCAGGTCTACCCGTCCTCCCTCCTCCAGGGGGACCGTTCCCGGGCCCAGATACAAAAACTTGTCCTCCCGCCGCAGCCCCAGGGGGGATGGGACCCGCTGGTCCTCCCCCCGCTCCGCCAAAGGCTGAACAAAAGCCCGGGTCTCCGCGCCCTCGTCTCCGCTCTTGGGGAAGACGATAACGTTCTGGCCATACCGGGCCAGGATCGCCCGCCAGTGCCTGGCCAGTCCGGCCATTTTTTCAGCCATCAGCCCGGCACCCCCCGGAACACAAATCCCGTCTGCCCCAGCCAGGGGGCCATCAGCCGAAGGGCCTGCTGCCGCAGTCCGCTCCTGCCGCCGCTCTCCCCGCGCAGCTGCATGGACAGCTCCCCGGCAGTAAAGCCGCTGATCTGCCCGCCCCCCTGGGCCGCCTCCAGTCCGTCCATGGCCAGCATGGCCGCCGCCAATGCGAAGCTCCTGCCGCAGTCCTCCGGTTTTACCCCCCGGCGCAGCAGGTGCTCCAGCTCTGCGCTGGCCCCTTCGATCAGGGGGAGGAGCAGGACGTCCTGCTCCTCCCCCGCCCCCATGGCCCTGCACAGCGCCAGGATGTCCTCCCTCATTTCTTGACCTCCAGCACCCGGCTGGCGTCCTTGAACACCTTGGCAAAGCCGCTGATGGTGGTCACGGCGGCCCGCTCCAGCTGCCGGTCGATGAGCTTGTCATACTCCACCGTCACGTCGCTGCCCTGCACCATCTCCAGGGCAAATCGCTTGTCCAGACCGATGGCCGTGCCCGCAGGCAGGACAGAGGTCCGCAGCAGATTGGCCCCCAAGGGGGTGGTCAGCTTGCCCGTGCCCTGGAAATTCAGGCCGGTGAGGGGATTCTGAAACTCGCTGAGCTTCAGCAGCTTCACCATCACGTCGCCAGACACCAGCAGGGCGTTCATCTCATAGGGGTCAAACTTGGCCCAAAAGTCCACCAGGTCGTCATAGGTCAGCTTGCCCTGGGCGGCGGTGGTGAACACGCTGGCGGCGTTACCGTTGCCGTCCCCGTTTTTCAGCACGTCCACCGCGTCCTCCAGCTGGGCCCGGGCGATGTGGGCGCCGATCTGCCGCAGGGTGACAGAGAATAGGTCCAGCTTCTGATAGCGCACCGCCTCATAGCTGGCCACCAGCATTCTGCCCCGCTTGTGCAGCTTCACCAGATTAGACTGCACCTGAATGGTGGTGGCGGGGATGGCCGCGCCCTCCTCCACGTGGCGCAGCTGCTTGCTGTCGCCTCCGGCCTCGGCGGTGATGGAGCGATAGTCCATGCCGTCAAAGCGGGTCACGGCGGCGGTGATGTGGGGCAGGATGTCCCCCTCCTCCATGCCCTGGCGCACCGAGCGGGCGATGTACTCCGGGAACAGCACGGCGGAGTCGGCGGTGCGGAAAAACTTCTCCACCACGTCGCTGCCCGCGCCCTTCACCTTGATATCAAAGCGCTTCAGCTGCCGCTGAAAGGCGTCCAGCCCCTCCAGACTGGTGCCCTTATACTGCTCGCTGGGGTCCTGCCGCTCCAGCACCTGGCTAAAGCTGCGGCCCGCCTCCTGATACATGCCCTTGTCCAGCTTCAGGTTGTCATAAGAAAAAGCCATTCGTTCCCTCTCCTTTCCCGTTTACAGACAGATCACGGCGCTACCGTCATCCTTCACATCCGCCACCAGCACCGTCACACCGTCGGTCTCCGCCCTCTTCACGCCGCCGTCGCCGTCCCCGGCCAGCTCCGCCCAGCCCACGGTCAGGGTGTCCGCCGTCTTCACCGTGACAAAGCCCTTCACCTGCACGGCGGCCAGACCAGCCCTGGGCTCCAGGGCCACGCCGCAAAAGGCGTCGCCTGCGGAGCAGGGGCCCACCTGACCGTTGCCCGTCAGCTTCACCACCTGGCCGCCCTTCACGCCGCTGTCGGCCAGAAAAGTAGCCACCACGCTGCCGATGTCCTCAAACGAGATCTTGCTCATACCTGCGTTTCCTCCTTCAATTTCCTGTTTTTATGCTCATCCGCCCACCGGGCGGGTTCTGCTCTCAGATCAAAAAGGCCCCGTCCCGGCCCGTCTCTTTCTGCTCCCGCTCCTCATATCGCAGCTGGGGAAACAGAGGATAGCGCTCCGCCGCCTTCTGCTCCCAGGCCTTCTCCACCTGCTCCAGCTCCTCCGGGGACAGGGGGGCAACCAGCCGCTCCAGGGCCGCCTTGTCCAGCCCCAGTCCGGCCAGCAGACCGAAGCGCACCGCCTCTCTTCTGGCCCGCTCCCCGCTCTTCCGGCCCAGCAGAGCCTCCCGCTCCAGCCGTTCCAGCTCTCCGGCGCACTCCGGGTGCCCCTCCGCCAGGGCCTTCAGGGTATGAAAGCGCCCCTCCATGCCCTTCACGATGCCAGCCGCCGGCTGGGCGGGCACCGCCACAAAGGAAAACTCATAGGCGTCGCTGGCCCCCATCAGCCGGGTAAAGCACAGCGCCCCGTCATACCGCTCCCCCTTCTTGTGGCCGCAGTCGCCATTTCGCCTGTCCGCCCCGCAGATGGAGCACTCACTGCGCTCCACCGCGCAGCCCACGCTCACCTCTTTCTTGATGCCCCCCTCGATCTCCGCGATCAGGTCCCGGTTGCTCTCGGTGCGCATCATATAGGCATAGCCCTTCAGCCAGCAATAGCCGTCCCCGGCCTTTGTCAATTTTTCCGGCTCCCGCACCAGCTCCGTGCGATAGATCCGGGCCGCCTGGCCCTTGGCCGACCACTGGTGGTCAAAAATGCCGCACTTGCCCACAAACAGTCCCGCCAGCTCCTCCAGGGTCTCCGGTTCAAACCGCTCTCCGTCCCGGTCCACCTCATTGTCACACAGCCGCACAGAAAAGGCATACACCTCCTCCGCCGTCAGCTCCCGCCGGGCCAGCCGATTGATCTGCTCCAGCTCCTCCGGTCCCAGCCGGGTCTCCTCCCCGGCCTGAGACGCCTTGGTCACGCGCATAGGCTCCGCTCCCTCCTTCTGTTTTTTAAGTTTTCCGATCCCCCAGCCGGATCTTCTCCGCCTGGGCACGATACAGCTCCGCCTTGGCCTCCTCCACAATGTCCTGAAGATTGATGTCCTCCCAGTCGATCTTCACGCCGCCGCCAAACCCGTGGAGGCGCACCCAAAGCTCGCCGATGCGCTCCAACGCCGGCTCCACGCTGCGGCGGATGGCGGTGATCTCGCTGGTCAGCAGGTCGGCCTGCTGGGTGCTCATCCGCTCGGTGGACGACCAGGACAGCCCCAGCATAAAGGGCGGGATGCCCGTCCGGGCCACCAGCTGCTCCAGGATCTGCCGCACCGGCACCTGGCTGTCCAGAATGGGGCCGTCCGCTCCGATGACCTTCACATCCACGTCGCCCACGGCCACAAAGTCCCGCACCTGTCCGGCCCGGCCCGCCTGCATGGCCTCTGACCACTCCCCGGCGATCTGCCGACACCGCTCCTGGGCAAAGGCCCCCTCGTCCTCCCCCGGCTTACACACCACCGCAAAGCGCAGGTTGCCCGCCCGCTCCCAGTTCTGTCCCGTGGCCTGAAAGATCTTCAGCAGAATGCCCGCCAAAAAGGGCATAGACCGCAGCATAGACACCCCGCAGGGACAGTCCCCCGTGGGCTGAAGGGGGGTAAACAGCAGCAGCTCCTGCCAGGGCAGCTCTTTCGGCTCCCCCGCCTGACGCAGGCACAGCTTAAAGTCCAGGGGGTTGTCCCCCCGCTTGGCCTCCACCTGCTCCGGGTCGGCGCACAGCACCGCCGCGATGTCCCGCCCGTCCCCGGTGAGGACGATCTCCCCCAATGCGTGGCCGCAGGTGAACAGGTCGTCCAGATACCGGTCCAAAAAGGCCTGGATGCCCCGCTGTCCCCAGCCGATGTTCACCTTCTGAAAAAACTCCTCCAGCCCCGCCTGGGCCGCTTTATCCTCCGCAATCACTTTCACGCCGCCGCACAGCCGCACCAGCTTCCAGATGGCCGCGTCCAGCAGGGGCACCCCCTCCCGGATGGCCCGGTACAGTGCCACCTCCCCGGTCCCCAAGGGGGTATACCGGTCCAGCACGCCGAAGGGATGGCCCTCCCCCTGGCGCACCTGCACCACCGGGGCCGCCCCCCGCCGCTTCTTCCGCTCCCACCACTTCAAAGTGTGACCTCCTCCATTCTCCGTCTTTGCGTCCTTTGGCCCCCTTGTGAAAGGGGGCTGGCATCGCAAAAACTCATCACTCCTACTTCCTAACTCCTAACTCCTCAAAATCTCCCTCTCTCCACGCACCCGGCATACACGCCCCCGCTCTTTCCCTCCGCCACCGTGGCGGCGAAATAGCGGATCTCGTCCATGGCGTGGTCGTTCTCTTTTCTCACCCGATCCTGTCCGTCCCCCTGCTCCTCCCAGCGATACAGGGCAAACTCCCGGATGGCATCGCCGCATCCCGGGCAGATCACCAGTTTTCCCGCCTTCAAAAGCCGGGCCGTCAGGCGGATGCCGGATAGCACCCGGTTGTCCGCCCGGCGCACCCGCCAGCCCCGCCGCCGCAATGTCTCGATAAAGCTGGCCGCCGCCGGGTCCACGATCACCGCCCGGATGTCCCGGCCTCCGGCCAGCCCGGCCAGGGCATCGGCATACTCCTCGTCCGTCTTTTGCCGGTGTCTCTTCCGTGCGTCGTAGTAAAATTCCGCCGTGCGGTACCAAACGCCGTCCTTCCTCCCCCACAGGCCCATGGACGTGGGGTTCACCGTGCCATAGTCGCAGGAGATATACCACTCCTCCAGCCCCTCCGGGGCGGTGTGCACAAAGCTCTCGTCAAAAAAGTCATACACCAGACCCTCCGCGGCCACCCACTCCCCCAGCACGAACCGGCGGTAAAAGGTCCCCTGAAACATGGTCCGATACCGCTCCAGCATCTGGGGGGACAGCCCTGGGTTGTCCTCCATGGAGAAGGGGATGCGCAGCGCCCCCTTCTCCTCCGCCTTTAAGATCCACTCCTGATAAAACCAGTGGGCGGGGGACTCCGGGTTGCAGGAGAACCAAAGCCTGCTCCCGCTCACCGAGCACCGGGCCGCCGCCTGTTCCACAAAGGACCTGGGCATCAGCGCCACCTCGTCCAGCAGCGCCCCCGCCAGGGTCAGCCCCTGAATCAGGGCCGCCGACCCCTCGTCCTTGCCGCCGAACAGATAAAACGTGTTCTTCCGCCTGCCCAGCCGCACCTCCAGCAGATTTTGGGACGTCTTCTGTCTGCACCGAAAGCCCATCCCCTCCAGCAGGGGCAGCAGCTCCTCCAGCAGATTCCGCCGCACCGACACGATGGTCCGCCCGCACAGGGCAAACCGCCTGTTCTGAAAGCGCTGCATGGCCCAGCAGAAAAAGGACAGCCCCGTACACAGCGTCTTGCCGCTGCGCACCGCCCCGTCACAGATGATGGCCTGCTTGTCCCGGTCCGGCGAGTCGGGCCGCCACCAGGTCAGCACCCTGCGCTGCTTGGGCGAAAACTCCATTCCTGTCTCACTTCCCCTCCTCCTGATGCTCCATGGCGCTTAAAAACCGGTCCACCTGGTCCTCCCCGCTGTGGTCGGCGGCGTCCAGCAGCCGCTCCAGCAGCCTGGCCCGGTCCGTGAATTTCAGCTCCACCACGCCGTTGCTCCCCCGCTTGAATTCCGTCAGGGCGTCTAAGTTCATGCCCTCCAGTCCGCCCCACTCCTCCGTGGGGAAGCAGGCCAGCTTCACCGCATCCTCCACCCCGGCGTTGGCCAGCTTCCACATCCTTCTGATGATCTGCTCCCGTCCGGGCGTCGCTCCCTTTGCCACCCTATCCCTCCTCACCCCTGCTTCCCAACCACAAAAAGTTGCACGTTCCCGTCCTCTTTTGCAAAAATTTCTTGAAATTTTTTGTTTCGACCTCTTTTTCCCGCCCCGTGGACTAATCTTGATAGCTGCATAGCCCCTCCAGAAAATTTTTCCCCGCATAGCCCGCCCTGCTTTTTCCTATCCTAGGAACAAACATCCCCATCAAAACAGGAGGGACCCCTATGTATCATCTCCGCCGCCTTTCCGCCCTGGCCTTCAGTCTGGCCATGATCCTCGTCCTCTTCTCGCCGGTCACCACTGCCGCCGCAGCCCGGGAGGACAGCATGCCCCTGGTCCTCTCCTCCGCCTCCGCCCTGCTCATGGAGAAGGAGACGGGGACCGTCCTCCTCCAGCAAAACGCCCACCAGAAGCTGGAGCCCGCCAGCGTCACCAAGATCATGACCCTGCTCCTGGTCATGGAGGCCGTAGACTCCGGCCGCCTCTCCCTGGACGAGCTTGTCCCCGTCTCCGCCCACGCCGCCGGGATGGGCGGCTCCCAGGTCTATTTAAAGGAGGGGGAGCAGCTCTCGGTCTCCGACCTTATCAAGTGCGTGGCCGTGGTCTCGGGCAACGACTGCGCCGTGGCCCTGGCCGAGCGCCTGGCGGGCAGCGAGTCCGCCTTCGTGGACCAGATGAACCAAAAGGCCCAGTCTCTGGGCATGGCGGACACCCACTTTGTCAACTGCACCGGTCTCCCCGCCCCCGGCCACCTCACCTCCGCCTGGGACATTGCCCTCATGTCCCGGGAGCTGATCCTCCGCCACCCGGATATTCAGCAATACACGACTATCTGGACCGACTCCATCCGAAACGGCGCCTTCGGCCTCACCAACACCAACCGCCTGGTCCGCTTCTACGACGGGGCCACCGGCCTGAAAACGGGCTTCACCGCCTCCGCCCAATACTGCATGTCCGCCACCGCCCAGCGAAACGGCATGGAACTCATCGCCGTGGTGATGAAGGCCCCCACCACCGCCCAGCGCTTTCAGGACGCCTCCAGCCTGCTGGATTACGGCTTTGCCAACTACGCCCTGATCACCCCCCAGCCCGAAAGTCCCCTGGCCCCGGTGGACGTGCTCCTGGGCCGGAGCAAGACCGTCCAGCCCCAGCTCCAGCGGGAGTGTCACCTGCTGGTGGAAAAGACCCAGGCCGATCAGGTCACCACCCGCGTCGACCTGGCCCGGGATGTCCAGGCCCCGGTAGACCCCGGTCAGACTCTGGGAGAGTTTCAGGTCTATGTGGGGGAGCAGCTGCGGGACACCGTCCCCATCGTCGCCGCCCAGGGGGTGGACCGGCTCTCCGTCCCCGGCCTGTTCTCCCAACTTCTGCACCGTCTGCTCTTCGCCGGTTGAGGCGTCGAAAAAACGCCGATAATTTCTCTCCGTCCTGCCCCCCGTCCAGTCAGACGGGGATACATCTCTCGGTCTCCCCGCCCGGTTTACCGCTATTTTACTTGACGGCTCCGCTGTATGGTTGTATAATTTATATAAATAATTCCAGTCACTTTCAATGTGGAATTGTGCTTTTTCGCCCATTCCGCCATGGAAATCCCAACCAGAGGTGATCACTTTGTCCAAATATTTAGAAAATCTCAACCCCAATGACCTGTTTTTAGAGCTCCAGGCCTTTTCCGACGGCCACTCCGCCCATGCCTGGCGCTGCTTCGGCTCCCACCCCGCCAAAACAGAGGACGGGACCGAGGGCTATCTCTTCCGGGTCTGGGCCCCCAATGCCCCCAAGATCACCCTCATCGGTGACTTCAACCACTGGGACCTCCAGGCCACCCCCATGGAGAAGATCGAGGGCGGCATCTGGGAGGTCTTCGTCCCTGGCCTCCAGCGCTACGATGCCTATCAGTATGCCGTTTTCCAGGCCGACGGCTCCTATGTGGGCAAGGCCGACCCCTTCGCCTTTCATGCCGCCACCCGGCCCGATGTCTCCTCTAAGATCTACGACCTGAACACCGGCTATGCCTGGGGCGACCAGGCGTGGATGGACCGCCGGGCCAAGCAGGTACCTTACACCGCCCCCATGAACATCTACGAGTGCCATCTGGGCTCCTGGCGGCGCACCGGCGACGGCGAGTTTCTCAGCTACCGGGACACCGCCTCCTACTTAGTACCCTATGTGAAGGAGATGGGCTTCACCCATGTAGAGCTCCTCCCCGTCACCGAGTACCCCCTGGATGCCTCCTGGGGCTACCAGTGCACCGGCTACTTCGCCGCCACCAGCCGCTTCGGCATCCCCGATGATCTGAAATACCTCATCGACCAACTCCATCAGGCGGGTATCGGTGTCATCATGGACTGGGTCCCCGCCCACTTCCCCCGGGATGCCTTTGGCCTCTACCAGTTCGACGGCACCCCCACCTATGAATACGCCGACCCCCGCAAGGGCACCCACGCCGACTGGGGCACCAACGTCTTTGACTATGGCCGCAGCGAGGTCCGCTCCTTCCTCCTCTCCTCCGCCATGTTCTGGCTGGAGGAGTACCACATGGACGGCCTGCGGGTGGATGCCGTCTCCTCCATGCTCTATCTGGACTATGGCCGCAAGGACGGGGAGTGGGTCCCCAATGTCAACGGCGGTCACGAGAATCTGGAGGCCGTGGACTTCCTGCAGAAGCTGAACACCGCCGTCTTCTCCGCCCACCCCGACGTGCTCATGGTGGCCGAGGAGTCCACCTCCTGGCCCAAGGTCACCCACCCCGTGGACCAGGGCGGCCTGGGCTTCAACTTCAAGTGGAACATGGGCTGGATGAACGACATCTGCCACTACATCAAGATGGACCCCTACTTCCGCCAGTTCAACCACAAAGACATCACCTTCTCCCTCATGTACGCCTTCTCCGAGAACTATATCCTCCCCCTCTCCCACGACGAGGTGGTCCATATGAAGGGCTCCTTCTTCGGCAAAATGCCCGGAGACGACCCCCAAAAGTTTGCCGGGGTCCGGGCCTTCTATGCCTACATGATGACCCACCCGGGAAAAAAGCTCTCCTTCATGGGGGCTGAATTCGCCCAGTGGAACGAGTGGCACTATGAATACTCCCTGGATTGGCACCTGCTCCAGTATCCCCCCCACCGCCAGACCCAGGACTTCTTCAAGGCCATGAACGCCTTCTACCTCCAGCAGCCCGCCCTCTGGCAGCAGGACGACTCCTGGCACGGCTTCCAGTGGCTGTGCGCCGATGACAACACCGCCAACACCGTCTCCTTCCTCCGCTGGGACAAGGACGGCAAGCCCCTTCTGGTGGTGTGCAACTTCTCCCCCAACCACCGCAAGGGCTACCGGGTGGGCGCGCCCTTCGCCGGGATCTGGACCCCCGTGCTGAATACCGACGACACTCAGTTCGGCGGCCAGGGCCTGGGGGACCACGACCCCGTGAAGACGGAGAAGGTCCCCTGCCACGACCAGGCCCAGTCCCTGGTCATCGACCTGCCCCCCATGTCCGCCATGATCTACCGCTGCTCCCGCAGATTCCCAGTGCGCAAGCCCGCCGCCCCCAAGGCAGAGCAGGCCGCGGCCAAAAAGGCCGCCCCCAAAAAGCGCGCGGCCAAGGCCAAAGCAGCCGCCGCCCCCGCACAGGATGCGGCCCCTCAGGCCGCTCTGCCGGAAAAGCCCGCCCGGAAGGCGCTGCCCAAGAAAGAGCCCCAGCAGGCCCTGCCCAAAAAGGAAGAGAAACAGGCCCTCCCGGAAAAGGAGAAGCAGCACGCTCTGCCCCAAAAGCCGGAGCAGACCGCCCTGCCCAAGAAAGAGGACAAGGCCGCCCTCTCCGCCCCGCCCCAGCCCAAAGCCCTGACGGGCCGCAAGTCCACCCCCAGAAAGGCATCTAAGCGCAAAAAGCGCTCCTGATAGCTCCATCGTTTCCAGCGCAGCATCGACCCAGTATTCGTAAGAGGTGACAGTATGAAAAAAGAAGTTGTAGCCATGCTGTTGGCCGGAGGACAGGGCAGCCGCCTCTACGCCCTCACCAGCCACGTGGCCAAGCCCGCCGTCCCCTTCGGCGGCAAATACCGCATCATCGATTTTCCTCTCTCCAACTGCGTCAATTCCGGCATCGACACCGTGGGCGTCCTCACCCAATACCGCCCCCTGGAGCTGAACAGCTACCTGGGCAACGGCCAGCCCTGGGACCTGGACCGGGCCGACGGCGGCGTACATATCCTCCCCCCCTACATGCGGGAGGGGGACCAGGGCACCTGGTACAAGGGCACCGCCAACGCCATCTATCAGAACATCGGCTTTCTGGACCTGTATGACCCGGAGTATGTGGTCATCCTGTCCGGCGACCATATCTACAAGATGGACTACACCCACATGATCGACCTGCACAAGAAAACGGGGGCGGCCTGCACCATCTCCGTGCTGGAGGTCACCATGGAGGAGGCCACCCGCTTCGGCATCATGAACGTGGACGAGCACGACCGTATCTACGAGTTCGAGGAGAAACCCGCCCACCCCAAGAGCAATCTGGCCTCCATGGGCATCTATGTCTTCACCTGGTCCAAGCTGCGGCAATATCTCATCGACGACGAGGCCGACCCCGGCTCCTCCAACGACTTCGGCAAAAACATCATCCCCAACATGCTCGCCGCCGGTGAACTTCTCACCGCCTACCGATTCCATGGCTACTGGAAGGACGTGGGCACCATCGACTCCCTGTGGGACGCCAACATGGACATGCTGGCCCCCCACAACTCCATCGACCTTCACGACCCGGAGTGGCCCATTTACGCCCGCTCCCCCATCAAGCCCCCCCACGCCACCGGCCCCCACGCGAAAATTTCCCACTCCCTGGTCACCGGCGGCGGCCAGATCGACGGCACCGTGGAAAACTCTGTCCTCTTCCACTCCGTTGTGGTGGAGGAGGGCGCCCGGGTGCAGTACTCCATCCTCATGCCCGGCGCAGTGGTCAAAGCCGGGGCCGACGTGTCCTATGCCATCGTGGCCGAGGACGCCGTCATTGAAGCAGACGCTCATGTAGGCTCCGCCCCGGACGACAGCCCCGACTGGGGCATCGCCGTGGTGGCCGGCGGCGTCACTGTGGGCCAGGGTGCCACCGTGGCCCCCCACGCCATGATCCGCGAAGATGTGAAAGGAGGCGAGCAGGCATGAACGACCTCCACGGAATTCTCTTTGCCTATCGCGCTGATACCAACCTGGGGGAGCTGACCCGTCCCCGCAACACCTGTTCTCTCCCCTTCGGCGGGCGCTACCGCCTCATCGACTTCATGCTCTCCAACTATGTCAACGCCGGCATCTCCGACGTGGGCATCATCGTCCACCAGAGCTATCAGTCCCTCCTGGATCACCTGGGCTCGGGCAAGGACTGGGACCTGAGCCGCAAGCACGGCGGCCTGCGCATCCTGCCCCCCTTCAGCTATGCCCGCCGGGGCGGGGACTACCGCGGCCCCATGGACGCCCTGGCCGGGGTGTCTGACTACTTGAACAACATCCGCCAGGACTATGTCATCATGGGCCGGGGCGATCTGGCCCTGAACCTGCCCGTGGCCGACGTGTTCCAGCAGCACCTGGACTCCGGGGCCGACGTCACCATCGTCTGCACCCCCACCCTCCGGGGCGCCCCCCGCTCCTCCGAATATGTGGAGGTCAGCGAGTCCGGCCGCATCACCGACCTGTCCATCCACCCCACCGCCGCCGACCAGTCTCTGGAGTCTCTGGAGCTCTATGTCCTGTCCAAGCAGCTGCTGCTGAGCATGGTGGACTACTGCGCCGCCCACGACGTCACCGACTTCAGCCGGGGCGTCCTCCAGCCCCGCCTGGACTCCCTCAAGCTCATGCCCTATGTCCACCAGGGCTATGTGGGCCGCTTCCAGTCGGTGGATGACTACTACCACCGCTCCATGGACCTGCTGGACCCCGCCGTCCGGGCCGACCTCTTCAACCCCCAGCGGCCCATCCGCACCAAGGACCAGTCCAACCCCTCCACCTACTATGGCCCCGACTCCTCCTGCGTCTGCTCCCTGGTGGCCGACGGCTGCCACATCGAGGGCCAGGTGGAAAACTCCATCATCTCCCGCGGCGTCACCATCGAGCCGGGGGCCAAGGTGGTCAACAGCGTCCTCATGCAGGGCGCGGTGGTCAAGGCCGGGGCCTCTCTGGCCTATGTCATCGCCGACAAAAAGGTCACCGTGAACCAGGGCCGCATGCTCATGGGCCACAGCACCTATCCCCTGGCCATCGCCAAGGGTTCCGTCGTGTAATTTGCCGGAAAGGGGATATCTATGAACATTCTTTTCGCCTCCTCCGAAGTTGCTCCCTTCATCAAGACCGGCGGTCTGGCCGACGTGGCCGGTTCCCTGCCCCAGGCCCTGGCCAAGGAGGGCCACCAGGTCACCGTCATCCTCCCCCTCTACCAGGGCGTCAGCCAGTTCTGGCGGGACCAGATGACCTTCCTCAAGCACTTCAACGTCTCCCTGTCCTGGCGGCAGGCCTACTGCGGCCTGTTCCAGCTGGAGCGGGAGGGCGTTACCTACTGGTTCGTGGACAACGAATACTACTTCAAGCGCGCCCAGATCTACGGCCACTTCGACGACTGCGAGCGCTTCGCCTTCTTCTCCCGTGCCGTTCTGGCCGCCCCCGCCCAGCTGGACTGGGCGCCGGACATCATCCACTGCAACGACTGGCAGACCGCCCTGGTCCCCGTCTACCTGCTGGAGGAGCGCTACCGGGTGCCCCAGCTGTCGAACGCCCACGCCGTCTTCACCATCCACAACATCGAATACCAGGGCCGCTACGGCGAGCAGGTCCTCCAGGACGTCATCGGCCTGGACAGCAGCTACTTCAACGAGGGCATGCTGGCCTACTTCGGGGACGTGAACCTGATGAAGGGGGCCATCCTGGCCTCCAGCCAGGTGACCACCGTCTCCCCCACTTACGCCCAGGAGCTGCACACCCCCTTCTATGCCCGGGGCATGGATGGGGTCATCTGCCAGCAGGACGGCAAGTTCTGCGGTATCGTAAACGGCATCGACATGGACCTCTACGACCCCGCCACCTGCGCCGACCTGCCCGAGCACTACTCCGCCAAGGACGTCTCCGGCAAGGCCGCCTGCAAGGCCGCCCTCCAGCGGGCCATGGGCCTTCAGGAGGACCCCTACATCCCCCTCATCGGCTGCGTCTCCCGCCTGGTGGGCCACAAGGGCTTCTCCCTGGTCACCGACGCCCTCCACGACATCATGGGCCTGGACGTGCAGATGGTGGTCCTGGGCACCGGCGAATGGCAGTATGAGGAGGCATTCCGCAATGCCCAGGGCCAGTATCCCGGCCGCTTTGCCGCCCACCTAGCCTACTCCCCCGCCCTGTCCAACCTGGTCTACGCCGGGTCTGACCTGTTCCTCATGCCCTCCGTGTCCGAGCCCTGCGGCCTCAGCCAGCTCATCGCCATGCGCTTCGGCTCCATCCCCGTGGTGCGGGAGACCGGCGGTCTGAAGGACACCGTCCCCCCCTACAACAAGTACACCGGCGAGGGCCGGGGCTTCACCTTCACCAACATCAACGCCGGCGACATGGTCTGGGTCCTGCGGGAGGCCGCCGCTCTCTACCGCAGCAACAAGCCCGCCTGGCGCGCCCTGCAAAAGGCCGGCATGACCGCCGACTTCTCCTGGGGCCCCTCCGCCAAGCAATACCTGGAAGTCTACCGCCGGGCCATGGGCTAAGTCCGGTTCTCCCCCACAAAACGCGCTCCGCCTCCCCCGGCGGAGCGCGTTTTTTCTTGTGCAATTTTCGCCCGTCAGCCCCGAAACCCCCTGCGTTTACGCCGTTATGCCGATTGACGCACCTTTTGAAAGCTGATAAAATGTTTCAGCGGGGGAAAGATACGTTCCAGCCCCCACTTTTCTTGAAAATTTAAACCGTACAGGAGGAACTGTTATGGCTGAATATACCAAAGCGCAGCTCACCGAAATGATCACTGGTAAGCTCCAGCGCAACTTTGGCCGCACTGTGGACGAGGCCACCCCCTCCCACATGTTCAAGGCCTGCGCTCTGGTCCTGCGTGACATCATGTCCCGCCGCCAGATGGCCACCGACAACCAGGTGTGGGAGGGCCAGCGCCGCCAGGTCCACTATCTCTCCCTGGAGTTTTTGATGGGCCGCTCTCTGGAGAAGAACGCCTATAACCTGGGCCTGCTGGACACCCTGAAGGATGCCCTGGACGGCCTGGGTTTCTCCGCCTCCGACCTGTTCGAGCTGGAGCCCGACGCCGGTCTGGGCAACGGCGGCCTGGGCCGCCTGGCCGCCTGCTATCTGGACTCCATGACCACCCAGGAGATCCCCGCCACCGGCTATTCCATCTGCTACGAGCTGGGCATCTTCAAGCAGAAGATCATCGACGGCAAGCAGGTGGAGCTGGCCGACAACTGGCTGGGCCTGGGCGACGCCTGGCTCATCCCCAAGATGGACGAGGCGGAGGAGGTCCGCTTTGGCGGCAAGGTGGAGGACTGCTGGGACAGCGAGGGGCACAACCACCCGGAGCACACCGGCTATACCACCGTGCTGGCCATCCCCCGGGACATGGAGATCGCCGGTTACCAGACCCGCCACACCAACGTCCTGCGCCTGTGGGACGCCAAAAGCCCCGTCCCCGTGGACATGTCCCTGTACTCCCGGGGCGAGTATCTCAAGGCGGTGGAGCAGCAGGCCATGGCCGAGGTCATCGCCAAGGTCCTCTACCCCGACGACAACCACTACGAGGGCAAGTCTCTGCGCTTAAAGCAGCAATACTTCTTCGTCTCCGCCACGGTGCAGTCCATCATCCGCAAGCACCGCGCCCAATACGGCACCCTGCGCAACTTCCATGAAAAGCACGTCATCCAGATCAACGACACCCACCCCACCCTGGTCATTCCCGAGCTCATGCGCATCCTGCTGGATGTGGAGGGCTACTCCTGGGAGGACGCCTGGCACATCGTCACCCAGACGGTCTGCTACACCAACCACACCGTCCTGGCCGAGGCCCTGGAGCGCTGGCCCCAGTCCCTCATCGAGACCCTGCTGCCCCGCATCTGGATCATCCTCAAGGAGATCGCCGCCCGCTACCAGCGTGAGCTGGAGCACCGCTATGGCAATGACACCGGCAAGATCGCCAACATGGCCATCATCTGGGGCGGCGAGGTGCGCATGGCCAACCTGTGCATCTGCGCCTGCCAGACGGTGAACGGCGTCTCCGCCCTCCACTCCGAGATCCTGAAGAAGGACGTTTTCCACGACGCCTATCTGGCCCGGCCCGAGCAGTTCACCAACGTGACCAACGGCATCGACCACCGCCGCTGGCTGTCTCAGATCAACCCCCAGCTGGATTCCCTCATCCGGGACTGCACCGGGGGGGACGCCTATTTGCTCCACCCGGAGGCCCTCCAGGGCCTGGAGAAATACCGCTCCAACAAGACCGTGCTGAAAAAGCTGGGGGACATCAAGCACGCCAACAAGCTGCGCTTTGCCTCCTGGGTGGCCCGGGAGTCCGGCGTGGTGCTGAACACCGACGCCATTTTCGACGTCCAGGTCAAGCGCCTGCACGAGTATAAGCGCCAGCTGCTCAACGTGCTGCACATCATCGCCCTGTATCACCAGCTTCAGGACGATCCCAACATGGACTTTGTCCCCCAGACCTATCTCTTCGGGGCCAAGGCCGCCCCCGGCTATCACGTGGCCAAGGAGATCATCCAGCTCATCAACTCCCTGGCCGCCCAGATCGACAAGGACCCCGTGTGCAAGGATAAGCTCCAGGTGGTCTTTTTGGAGAACTACCGGGTCTCCCTGGCGGAGAAGCTCATCCCCGCCTCCGAGATCAGCGAGCAGATCTCCACCGCCGGAAAAGAGGCCAGCGGCACCGGCAACATGAAGTTCATGATGAACGGCGCCCTCACCATCGGCACCCTGGACGGTGCCAATGTAGAGATGCACCAGCAGCTGGGGGACGAGAACATCTTCCTCTTCGGCCTCACCGCCCAGGAGGTGGTCCAGCGCAAGCAGCAGGGCTATCACCCCATGGACTACTACCAGCAGGACCCCGTCCTCAAGCGGGTCATCGACCAGCTCTCCGCCGGCTTCGACGACCACGTGTCCTATGCCGACCTGGCCACCCGCCTGCTCTACGGCGCCGGCGGCTCCCCCGCCGACGAATACCTGCTCCTGGCCGACTTCCAGAGCTATTGCCAGGCCCACGACCGGGCCCTCCGGGTCTATGGCGACAGCAAGCGCTGGAACCAGATGTCCCTGACCAACATCGCCCGCTCCGGCATCTTCGCCGCCGACCGCTCCATCAAGGACTACGCCGAAAACATCTGGCACGTCCCCACCCGATAAGCTCACTTTTTCTCCCCGCGCCCTTGTCCCGATTTTAAAAAAATGGTATAATGATTCGTACCGATCAAGCCGCCTGTGCGGCCTCACTTTCCGCCTGTCGGAAAAAACAGAAGAAAGGTTGATCCTATATGCAGCCACTTTCTAATCAGCAGCTGGCGATCAAGGCCAACGAGGCCCGCATTCTGGGCCTGACCATGGTCCACGACGCCGCCTCCGGCCACCCCGGCGGCTCCATGTCCTGCCTGGACCTGGTCACTGCCCTGTACTTCAACGTCATGCACGTGGACACCCAAAACCCCCAGGACCCTGACCGTGACCGCTTCGTCATGTCCAAGGGCCACTGCAGCCCCGCCCTCTATCCCGTTCTGGCGCTGCGGGGCTTCTTCCCCGTGGACGACCTGCACATGTTCCGCCGCATCGACGGCCACATGTCCGGCCACGTAGAGATGCACCACGTCCGGGGCGTGGACATGTCCACCGGCTCCCTGGGCCAGGGCGTCTCCGCCGCCGTTGGCATGGCCCTGGGCGGCAAGCTCAACCACAAGGACTACCGCGTCTACGCCGTCATGGGCGACGGCGAGCTGGACGAGGGCCAGGGCTGGGAGGCCTTTATGTCCGCCGCCAAGTACAAGCTGGATAACCTGTGCGTCATCGTGGACGTGAACGGCCTCCAGATCGACGGTGCCACCAAGGACGTCATGCCTCTGGAGCCCCTGGACCAGAAGTTCGCCGCCTTCGGCTTCCACGTCATCACCATCAACGGCCACGATTTCGACCAGATCCTCTCCGCCTATCAGGAGGCCGCCGCCACTAAGGGCCAGCCCACTGTGATCCTGGCCAAGACCGTCAAGGGCAAGGGCATCTCTTTCATGGAGAACGACGCCGGCTGGCACGGCAAAGCGCCCAACGACCAGCAGCTGGAGCAGGCTGTCTCCGAGCTGAAGGCCAAGATCAAGGAATTGGAGGGGAACTGACATGTCTGAAAAGAAAGCCACCCGTAATGCCTACGGCGACGCCCTGGTCGCCCTGGCTGACCGTTATCCCGAGCTGATCGTGCTGGAGGCCGACCTGGCCGGAGCCACCATGACCAAGGGCTTTAAAGCCGCCTATCCCCAGCGCTTCTTCGACATGGGCATCGCCGAGAGCAATATGCAGGGCGTGGCCGCCGGCCTGTCCACCTGCGGCTTCAAGCCCTTTACCAACACCTTCGCCATGTTCGCCGCCGGCCGCTCCTGGGAGCAGGTGCGCAACTCCATCGCCTACCCCGGCATGAATGTCAAGGTCGTGGGCTCCCACGGCGGCCTGTCCGTGGGCGAGGACGGCGCCACCCACCAGTGCATCGAGGACTTCTCCCTCATGCGCACCATCCCCGGCATGACCGTTCTGTGCCCCTGCGACGCCAACGAGATGACCCTGGCCGTGGAGGCCCTGCTCCAGTACGAGGGCCCCGCCTATATGCGCCTGGGCCGCTCCGCTGTAGAGACCGTCACCGACTCCATCCCCGGCTATCACTTCCAGCTGGGCAAGGGCGTCACCCTGCGTGACGGCAAGGACGTGACCATCGTGGCCGTGGGCATGATGGTCCAGATGGCCCTGAAGGCCGCCGACATCCTCTCCGCCGAGGGCATCTCCGCCCGTGTGCTGGACTTCCACACCATCAAGCCCCTGGATCAGGAGCTGCTCCTGGCCGCCGCCAAGGAGACCGGTGCCATCGTCACCTCCGAGGAGCACAACGTCATCGGCGGTCTGGGTGCCGCCGTGGCCGAGTTCCTCAGCGAGAACTGCCCCGTGCCCGTCATCCGCCACGGCGTGAACGACCAGTTCGGCCGCAGCGGCAAGGCCGACCAGGTCCTGGCCGCCTACGGCCTCACCCCCGAGGTGCTGGCCGACAAGGCCCGCCTGGCCATCTCCCGCAAGGGCTAAACCCCTTATCACCGCATAAAAACGCGGCGGTCCCGAACACCGGGACCGCCGTATTTTTATGCTTTTTTTATTCATATTGGATCTGCCGCAGCATCTGTAAAAATCCACCCACCGCCTCTGACAGTTCCTGTCCGGGGCGGTACACTGCATATACGCCTCCGTTCATCGATCCCTCAAAGCCTGCGGAAAATTCCGGGTCAAAGGGCAAAGACATCACCTGATTCACCCGTTCCTGGTTGTTCACCGCCTGGGACCCCACGGCCACCGCATTGGTCTGGGTCAGCAGATCATAAAAGGTCCCCCGGCTGGAGATATAGATGATCTTCCCGATCCGGCTCCAGTCCATATTTTTCATGCCACGCTCCACCTGAGAGTGGATGCTGGACCCGCCGGGCATCAGCCAGTCCAGCTCGGGATAGATCACAAAGCTCTGGCCATACAGGTCCTCCGCCCGGATGGGCCGATTCAGCCTTGCCAGCGGATGCCCCACCCGCACCACCAGATGGGGCACTGTATCAGACAGCTTCTCCATGTACAGCCCCCTGCTCTCCACCTCCCGCCGGGCCAGCTCCAGCACACCGTTTTCCAGGTAAATTACCCCCAGCTCCGATTCCCCGGTGAATACGTCTCCGATGGCCGTCAGGCCGTCGGTCTCTTTATAGAAAAAGCGAAAGCCATCCTCTTTTCCCCGGGACTTTAAATATTCCAAAAACACGTCGCAGGTAAAGGACAGACAGGTTGCGGATATTCTGGCGCTGTTGGCCTGGTCCACCAAATACAGCAGTTTTTCTTTTCCCTCCGCCTCCTCCACGATGTCCCGGGCGATTTTCAAAAATTTCCGTCCCGCCTCCGTGGGCGTAAGGCCGTTGTTCTCCCGTTTGAAAATGGCCACGCCGTATTTTTGCTCTGTCTCCGCCAAGATCTTGCTCAGTCTGGGCTGGGACAGATACAGAACTTTGGCCGCCGCCGTCATCGATCCCCGCTGGGCGATCTCCAGCAGATACCGCAGATTCTGTATATTCATTTATTTCCCCTCCTTTTTAGACATTCTTCGCAGGAATGAGGTCTGTCAATTTTGTGATAGCAGCTTTTATTTTTTCTGCTGTTTCACTCATATCCTAACTGTTTATTTGTGTAAAGTATCAATTTCCCCCTCACCAACGCCCTCCCACGGGATAGGGCCCCTCTGTTTGATTATTTGCCCTCTCTCCGATCCGGTTTTATAATTTTTATCGCTGGCAGCAAAATATTTTCATTCTTTAGGTTCAAATCTGTTGAACCCTTAATTTTCAAAAGTTCTCCCCTTGCGGCGCTGCCTGCACCCGCCGGTTTTCTTTTTCGATTATAGCACATCCGCCGCCGGGATGCAAAATGCGCCGCTGCCCCGTCTGTCATCAGGCGAGATCACACTGGAAAGGATGAAAGACCATGATCTCTAACGAACTCTCCCAGGCCATCCAAAGGCACTGGCATACCGCCGTCGCCCTCAGCGATGACCTCTATGCCCACCCCGAAATCGCCCATCAGGAATTCCGCTCCAGCCAGAAAGTCGTAGAATTGCTCCGCCAGGCCGGTTACCAGGTGGAATACCCCTACATGGGCTACCCCACCGCCTTCCGTGGGGTGCTGAAAAATGGGGAAGGTCCCTCCGCCGCCATCCTGGTGGAATACGACGCCCTTCCCGGTCTGGGCCACGCCTGCGGGCACAACGCCCACTGCGCCATGGCCGTGCTGGCCGCCCTGGCCATGGCCGACCTCAAGGACCGGTTCCAGGGCACGGTATACGTCTTCGGCACCCCCGCCGAGGAGGAGGCCGGTGCCAAGATCGGCATGGCCGCCAACGGCGCATTCGACGGCATGTCTCTGGCGACAATGATCCACAGCTGGAGCGGCCCGGCCAGCATCTCCGACATGGACGTGCTCAGTCTGCGGTGTTATCTCATGGAGTTCAAGGGGACCAGCGCCCACGCCGTGGCCGGTCCCTGGGAGGGCCACAGCGCCCTGGCCGCCGCCCGGGGCTTCCTGTCCCTCATCGATGCCCGGCGGGAGAGCTTCACCAGAGATGTCCATGTGAACACCATCATCACTGACGGCGGTCTCTGCCCCGCCATCCTGCCGGATCGTGCGGAGCTCCGCATCGAGTTCCGTACCGATTCTCTCTCCAAGCTGGAGCAGATGGACGATATCGTCAAAAAGTGCGCCCAAGGCGCAGCCTCCGCCATGGACTGCACCGTGAACTTCACCAAGGCCTTCGACGACTTTGCCGACATGGTCCGGGTCCCCGTGCTGGAGGATACGGTGGAGGAGCTGCTCCATGAGATGGGACGGGCCAGCGAGCCCGTGCGGATTCCCAACGGCTCCTCCGACGTGGGCAACGTGAGCTATCACTGCCCCGCCATTCAGCCCCTGCTGACCATCGGCGACACGTTTTACGCCCTGCACACCCCGGAGTTCCGGGAGGAGACCCTCAAGGAGCCCGCCCACCAGGCCATCGCCGACGGCGGCAAGCTCATCGGCAGCCTGATCCTGCGCACCCTCACCGACGAGAAGTTCCGGGACCAGGTCCGGCAGTCCTATCTGGCCCAGCGCGAAAAAAAGTTAGACCCCTGACCTCCGTAAACCCGATTATTTGTGTGAAAAAGGAGTCCTTTTCATGTCAAGCGGAAACATGTTAAAAAAGAAAAAAGGCATCCAGCTGCCTCACATCTATGTTCTGCTGTTTGCCATCATCGTTGTCTGCACCATCCTCACCTGGGTCCTCCCCGCCGGCGAGTTTGACCGGGTGGTGAACGAGGCCACAGGCCGCACCGTAGCCGTGGCCGGCACCTTCCACACGGTGGAGCAGTCGCCGGTCGGTATCTTTCAGATGTTCCAGGCCATCTATAACGGCATGTGCGATGCCGGGTCGGTCACCTTCTTTGTGTTCATCTCTTACGCCTCCATCAACATCATCATTGCCAGCGGTGCGTTCAACGGTCTGGTTGCCGGCCTGCTGAAGGTGTTCAAGGGCAAGGCCCGCGTGGCCATCATCCCCATCTTCATGTTCATCGTGGGTATCGCCTCCTCCACCATTGGTCTGATGGAGGAGTGGTTCCCCTTCGTCCCCGTATTTGCCGGCATCGCCGTGGCCATGGGCTTCGATGCAATAGTGGGTATGGCCATTGTGGCCTTCGGTGCCGGCATGGGCTACTCCGGCGCTATGATGAACCCCTTCACCGTGGGCATCGCTCAGGGTATCGCCGAGGTGGCCCCCATGTCCGGCATGGGTTATCGCTTCCTCTGCCACATGGTCATGTTAGTGGTGGGCTCCACCCTCACCATCCGTTATGCCCTGAAGGTCCAGGCCGACCCCAGCAAGAGCTTGGTCTACGGCGAGACCGGACACATCACCATGAGTGAAAACGACGTGCAGAACGCCCCCTTCGGCATTCGGGAAAAGCTGGTCCTGCTCATCCTGCTGGGCGGCATCATCGCCATCGTCTATGGCTGCAAGGTCTATGGCTGGTACTTCGCCGAGCTGTCCGCCGTCTTCATCATCATGGGCCTCCTCAGCGCCCTCGTCATGGGCTGGGGTCCCAACAAGATCGGCGAGCTGTATTCCAAGGGCTTCACCGACATCGCCATGGCCTGTATGATGATCGGCCTGGCCCGGGGCATCCTGATGGTCCTCCAGGCCGGCAACATCATCGACACCGTGGTGTACTACTTCTCCCTGCCCTTGGCCGCCTTCCCCTCCTGGTTCTGCGGCGTGGCCATGCTGATCATGCAGACCCTGCTGAACTTCCTGATCCCCTCCGGCTCCGGTCAGGCCGCCACCTCCATGCCCATCATGGCTCCCCTTGCCGACCTGCTGGGCGTGTCCCGGGATACCGCCGTGCTGGCTTTCCAGTTTGGCGACGGTCTGTCCAACTTCCTGTGGCCCACCGCCTACCCCGCTATCCTGGCCGGTCTGGCCAGCATTAAGGTGGAGAAGTGGTGGAAGTTCGCCATCCCCGTGGGCCTCGCCCTGTTTCTCACCCAGGCCGGACTGATGATCCTGGCTGCTCTCACAGGCTTCGGGGCCTGAACCCCTTTTCTTTTCCCTTCTGGCGGCGGTCCCTCCCGGGGCCGCCGTCCTCTTTTGTCTATTTTGCTGTTTTTTGTTTTTTACACGCTTTTTACTTTCTCCAGTTATCTTACGATAACATTTCCAAAAATAATTGCATTCTTTTATCCATTGTGCTATATTTTTTGCATCAAAAAAGTTGGCTCGTCCGGCTCCCCGCCTGACGTGCCGCCTTACTTATTTACTTTAAGGAGGAACGCTCTATGAATATCTACAAGAAGCTGGCCCTGTTCGCCGGCGGCACCCTGTTTGGCTCTGCCGGTATCAAGCTGCTCTCCAGCAAGGACGCCAAGAACGCCTATGCCCACACCGCCGCCGCCGTCCTGCGGATGAAGGACTGCGTCATGACCACTGTGAACACCGTGCAGGAGAACGCCGCCGACATCCTGGCCTCCGCCAAGGACATCAACGAGCAGCGCGCCCAGCAGGCCGAGCAGGCCCAGCAGGCTGACGAGTCCGCCGAGGCCGAGCCCGCCGACGCTGAGTAAATCCACCACGCCGTAGGGGGCCGCTTCGGCGGCCCTCTTTCCTTTGGAGGCATACGCTATGAAATTCATCATCAAACACGAAAGCCGGGGGCGGCTGCGGGTGCAGCTGTGCCAGTCCCGCATGACCCTGGCGCAGGCCGACCTGCTTCAGGCCTGGCTCCACGCCCAGCCCCATGTGCTCCAGGCCGATGTCCACGAGCGCACCTGCTGCGCCGTGGTCACCTTCCGGGGCGACTGCCGGGAGCAGCTGCTCTCCTCCCTGCGCCGCTTCTCCTATTCTGACAAGGCCGTCCAGGCCTTCTCCGGCGTCCAGAGCGGCCGGGCCATCAACCGGGCCTATCAGGAGAAGCTGGTGGGCCTGGTCTGTGGCAAAGCCGCCCGCTTCCTCTTCCTGCCCGCCCCTCTCCAGGCCGCCTGGGCGGTGGTCACCGCCGTGCCCTATGTCCTGCGGGGCCTGGGCTGCCTCATCCGCCGCCAGATGCACGTGGAGCTGCTGGACGGCCTGTCCATCGGCATCTCCCTGGTCCGCCGGGACTTCGGCACCGCCGGCTCGGTCATGTTCCTGCTGCGCCTGGGCGAGCTGCTGGAGGAGTGGACCCACAAGCGCTCGGTGGACAACCTGGCCCGCAGCATGTCCCTGAACATCGACCGGGTCTGGCTGAAGACCCCCGGCGGGGACGAGATCCTGGTCCCCCTCACCCAGGTCCAGCCCGGCGACCGCATCTGCGTCCGCACCGGCGGCATGATCCCCCTGGACAGCGTGGTGGACCAGGGGGAGGTCACTGTGAATCAGGCCTCCCTCACCGGCGAGTCCATCCCCGTGCCCAAGCGCCCCGGCTCCGCCGTCTACGCCGGCACCGTGGTGGAGGAGGGCGAGTGCGTCCTGCTGGTGCGCCAGCACTCCGGCTCCAGTCGCTATGACAAGATCGTCTCCATGATCGAGCAGTCGGAAAAGCTCAAGTCCGCCGCCGAGAGCCGGGCCGCCAACCTGGCCGACAAGCTGGTGCCTTACACCCTGGTGGGCAGCGGCCTGGTCTACCTCCTCACCCGCAACGTCACCCGGGCCCTGTCCGTGCTCATGGTGGACTTCTCCTGCGCCCTCAAGCTGGCCATGCCCCTGGCCGTCCTGTCCGCCATGCGGGAGGCCAGCGACTTCCGTGCCACCGTCAAGGGCGGCAAATATCTGGAGGCCATCGCCAAGGCCGACACCATCGTCTTCGACAAGACGGGCACCCTGACCTATGCCAGCCCCGTGGTGGCCCAGGTGGTCCCCTTCGGCGGCAACAGCGAGGAGGAGATGCTCCGCCTTGCCGCCTGCCTGGAGGAGCACTTCCCCCACTCCATGGCCAACGCCGTGGTCAGCGCCGCCCAGCAGCGGGGCCTGTCCCACGAGGAGCTACACTCCCAGGTCCAATATCTGGTGGCCCACGGCATCGCCAGCACGGTGGGCGGCGAAAAGGTCATCATCGGCAGCGCCCACTTCGTCTTCGAGGATGAGCACTGCACCATCCCCGACGGGGAGCAGGACAAGTTCGACGCCCTGCCCCCGGAGTATTCCCACCTCTATCTGGCCATCGCCGGTCAGCTCTCCGCCGTCATCTGCATCGCCGACCCCCTGCGCAAGGAGGCCGCCCAGGTCATCCAGACCCTGCGGGAGCTGGGCGTGAAGAAGACCGTTATGCTCACCGGCGACAGCGAGCGCACCGCCGCCGCCATCGCCGCCCAGGTGGGCGTGGACGAGTACCACTCCGAGGTCCTGCCCGAGGACAAGGCCAACTTTGTCCAGCAGGAGCGGGCCCTGGGGCACACCGTCATCATGCTGGGCGACGGCATCAACGACTCCCCCGCCCTGTCCGCCGCCAGCGTGGGCATCGCCATCAGCGACGGCGCGGCCATCGCCCGTGAGATCGCCGACGTCACCGTGGCCGCCGAGGACCTGAACGAGCTGGTGGCCCTGCGCCGGGTGGCCCAGGGTCTAATGGACCGCATCCAGTCCAACTACCGCTTCGTTATCGGCTTCAACGGCACCCTCATCGCCCTGGGCGCTCTGGGCATCCTGCCCCCCGCCACCTCCGCCATGCTGCACAACCTGTCCACCCTGGGCGTCAGCCTGCGCAGCATGACCGACCTCCTCCCCGAGGAGGACAAACTGGTCTGATCTGACCTAAAATCCCATCAAAAGCGCTCCGCCGCCCGGCGGGGCGCTTCTTTTTTTCCGCCGCCGGAAAAAGTTTTGCCCTTGTTTTGAAAATGTTTCGATTTTGGCCGTGGTTCGTTTAAAGTCTGCCGCTACAATAAGGGACGATATCACTCGTTGAAAACGGAAAGGATGGTCCCAACATGAAACTGCCCCTTCTCAAGCGGCCCGACCCCTCTGCCACGGGGGAGACCGCCGCAGTCAAGAAGCGCCCGGCCCTGAAAAAGCTGGGGAGAAAGAAGCTCATCGCCCTGGTGGCGGCGGCGGCCCTGGTCATCGGCCTGGGCGGCCACGCATTGCTCGGCAGCAGCGCCCAGGCCGCCAAAAAGAGCGACGGCGGCTATACCACCGCCCAGGTCACCCGCCGGGACGTGACCGCCACCATCACCGGCAGCGGCACCCTGGAGGCCGCCGACTCCTACAACGTCACCACCCTGCTGGAGGACACCATCCTCACCGCCAACTTTGAGGAGGGCGACCAGGTGGAGGAGGGCACGGTGCTGTACACCCTGGACTCCTCCGACGCAGACAGCTCCCTGGAGCAGTCGGAGATCTCCCTTCAGCAGGCCCAGCGCAGCTACAGCCGCCAGCTGGAGGACCAGGCCGACCTGAACGTGGCCGCCACCGCCGCGGGCCAGGTGTGGTCCGTGGACGTGGAGGTGGGGGACGAGATCCAGGCCGGTCAGACGGTGGCCACCATCCGGGACTCCGCCACCATGGAGCTGAAGGTCCCCTTCCCCGCCGATGACGCGGCCAGCTTCTCCCTGGGCCAGAGCGCCACCGTCACCCTGGACAGCACCTTCGAGACCCTGTCCGGTACCATCACCAAGATCAACGGCAATATCGAGGTCCGCTCCGGCAACGTGCAGGTGCGCACCGTCACCATCGCCGTGACCAACCCCGGCGGCCTGTCCACCGACCAGAGCGCCACCGCCGCCGTGGGCAGCGTCACCAGCACCGACAGCGGCACCTTCACCTACAGCCAGGAAAAGACGGTCACCGCCAAGGTGAGCGGCACCGTCAGCCGCATCCATGTCACCGAGGGGGACTACGTCAGCAAGGATCAGACTCTGGTCACCCTCACCAGCAGCAGCCTCTCCGACCAGGTGCAAAGCGCCTCCGAGTCCGTCCGCAACGCCCAGATCAACCTGGAAAGCCGCTATGAACAGCTGGACGACTACACCATCACCTCCCCTATCAAGGGCACCATCATCGACAAGAACTATAACGCCGGCGAGACCACGGAGGCCAACAAGACCCTGTGTACCATCTACGATCTGTCCTACCTCACCATGACCCTCAGCGTGGACGAGCTGGACATCTCCAACATCTCCGTGGGCCAGACGGTGTCCATCACCGCCGACGCGGTGGAGGACCAGACCTACACCGGCACCGTCACCAAGGTCAGCGTGGCGGGCACCTCCACCGGCAGCGCCACCACCTATCCCGTCACCATCCGCATCGACCAGACCGACGGCCTCCTCCCCGGCATGAGCGTGGACGCCACCATCCAGCTTCAGCACGCCGATAACGTGCTGACCATCCCCGCCTCCGCCCTGAACCGGGGCAACACCGTCCTGGTGACCAAGGACTCCCCCAGCGCAGCCAACGCCTCTGACAGCCAGCCCGACAGCGACCAGTCTGACGGCCGGCAGCCCCAGGGGGATCAGAGCGCCGCTCCCCAGCCCTCTGACGCAGCAAGCGGCGACTATGTCTCCGTCCAGGTGACCACCGGCGTCAGCGACGGGGACTACATCGAGATCACCTCCGGCCTTCAGGAGGGGGACACCGTGGCCTACATCCAGACCAGCTCCTCCGGCGGCATGGACATGATGATGGGCGGCATGCCCGGCGGGGATATGCCCGGCGGAGGCGGAATGCCCGGTGGAGGAGGTCCCGGTGGTGGCGGCGGCGGTGCCCCCGGCGGCTTCTAAGGAGGGCGGAACATTGGAGACCCTCATCGAATTTCAGAACGTGTGCAAATACTATCACATGGGCGACACGACAGTAGTGGCCGCCGACCACATCTCCTTCCGCATCTATAAGGGGGAGTTCGTGGCCATCGTCGGCTCCTCCGGCTCGGGCAAATCCACCTGCATGAACATCATCGGCTGCCTGGACGTGCCGTCGGAGGGGACCTATCTCCTGGACGGGCGGGACGTGGGCCAGATGGACAAAAACGAGCTGGCCGACATCCGAAACGAGCTGCTGGGCTTCATCTTCCAGCAATATAACCTGCTGCCCAAGCTGAACCTGGCCGAAAATGTAGAGGTCCCCCTGATGTACGCCGGGGTGGGCAAAAAGGAGCGGCGGGAGCGGGCCCTGGCCGCCCTGGAGCGGGTGGGCCTGCGGGAGAAGTGGCGGCACAAGCCCAGCCAGCTCTCCGGCGGCCAGCAGCAGCGGGTGTCCATCGCCCGGGCCCTGGCGGGTCACCCGGCGGTCATCCTGGCCGATGAGCCCACCGGCGCATTGGATTCCCGCACCGGGCGGGAGGTGCTGGCCATGCTCCAGCAGGTCCACGCCGAGGGGAACACCGTGGTCCTCATCACCCACGACAACTCCATCGCCGTCCAGGCCCAGCGCATCATCCGCCTGGAGGACGGCCACGTGGTCTACGACGGCCCCGCCGACGCGCCGGAGGCGGTGGTCACCCCCCGGGCCGCCGGGGCGGCGAAAGGGGGCGCGGGGGCATGAGCATTTTAGAATCCATGGAGCTGGCGGTGAAGAACATCGTCTCCAGCAAGATCCGCACCCTGCTGACCATGCTGGGCATCATCATCGGCGTGGCCGCTGTCATCGTCATCGTGGGCCTGGGCAACGGCTTAAAGGGCTATGTCACTGACAGCTTCTCCGACCTGGGCACCGACACCCTCACCGTCACCGTCCAGTCCCGTGGCTCCACCCGCAGCCTCAGCGTGGAGGACATGTACCGCATCGTCTCGGAAAACAGCCAGTATTTAGACAAGTGCTCCCCCACGGTGACCATGCCGGGCCTGGTCAAGATCGGCTCTGACACGGCGGACAGCACCATGGCCACCGGTGTCAGCGAGGACTACCTCACCATCAAGCATTACGACATTTCCAAGGGCCGGGACCTGCAATACAGCGACATCGCCATGCGCAGCAAGGTCTGCGTGGTGGGTGCCTATGTGGACCAGGCCTATTTCGGCGGCAGCGCCGTGGGCCAGACCCTCCGGGTCCGGGGCCAGACGCTCACCGTCGTCGGAGTGATCCAGCAGCAGAGCGACGATTTAGAGGAGGGCGGCACCGACGACTGCCTGTTCCTGCCCTACTCCGTGGCCGAGCGCATGGCCGGGTCCGTCAACGCCTACACCGTCACCATGCAGGACGAGGACCACATGGACGAGAGCGTGAACGCCTTAGAGTCCGCCCTGTATGAGGTCTTCGCCAGCGACGACTATTACACCGTCACCAGCATGGCCGAGATGCTGGACACCATGACGGGCATGATCAACATCCTGGTCTATGTCCTAGCGGGCATCGCCGCCATCAGCCTGGTGGTGGGCGGCATCGGCATCATGAACATCATGCTGGTCTCCGTCACCGAGCGCACCCGGGAGATCGGCATCCGTAAATCCCTGGGGGCCAAGGAGCGGTATATCATGCAGCAGTTCGTCATCGAGGCGGCCATGACCAGCGCCCTGGGCGGTGTCGTGGGAATCCTGCTGGGCTATGGGCTGTCTGCCGTGGCCACCCGGGTGGTGACCCAGGTGATGGACGCCGCCCTCACCGTGGCCCCCACCTTCGGCGCGGTGGCCCTGGCCTTCGGCATCTCCGTGGGCATCGGCATCCTCTTCGGATACCTCCCCGCCCGCAAAGCCGCCGCCCTCAACCCCATCGACGCGCTGCATTATGATTAAGGAGATGAAGTTCCCCATGAGAAAAAAACTTTCCGCCTTGTTAGCTGCGGCCCTGGCGGTATCCATGCTCACCCTGCCCGCCGGGGCGGTGAGCCAGTCCACCGCCCTGGAGACGGTGCGTGCCCTGGGCATCACGGCCGGGGACAGCCAGGGCAACCTGAACCTGTCCTCCGCCGTCACCCGGGCGGAGTTCGTCACCATGATGACCGCCGCCTCCTCCTATAAGGACACCGTGGGCTCGGGCTATGGCGTGTCCCTCTTTAAGGACGTGAAGAGCAGCCACTGGGCCAGCGAATACATCCGCCTGGCCGTGGAGCAGAACTGGATGACCGGCTACACCGACGGCACCTTCCGCCCCGGCCGCACCATCACCCTGGAGGAGGCCTGCACCGCCCTGCTGCGCCTGCTGGGCTACGACTCCTCCAGTCTGGCCGGGTCCTTCCCCACCGCCCAGCTGTCCAAGGCGGGGGCTGTGGGCCTGCTGGACGACGTCACCGCCAAACAGGGCCAGACCCTGACCCGCCAGGACTGCGTCACCCTCTTTTATAATCTCCTCCTGGCCGAGACCAAAGCCGGGGCGGTCTACGGCACCACCCTGGGCTACACCATTAAAAATAACGAGGTGAACTATGCCACCGTGGTCAGCGCCGACACCAAGGGCCCCTATGTGGCCGACAACGGCGGCGGGCTCACCCTCCCCTTCACCCCCACCGCCGTCTATGTGGACGGCGCTCTGTCCGACCAGAGCCAGGTGAAGCAGTATGACGTGTACTACTACAACTCCGGCCTGCGCACCGTGTGGGTGTACACCGACCGGGCCACCGGCACCCTCACCGACCTCTCCCCCAGCAAAACGGCCCCCACCTCCGCCACCGTGGCGGGCGTGACCTATTCCATCGGCAGCTCCACCGCCAGCTATAAGCTGTCCAGTCAGGGCCAGTTCAGCCAGGGCGACGTGGTCACGGTGCTGTTGGGCATGGACGGGGACATCGTGGACGTGGTCTCCGCCCAGAACAGCGAGACCACTTACTATGGCGTGGTGGTGGCCAGCAGCAAGGCGGCCTCCTCCTCGTCCACCTCCAGCTCCTCCACCACCTCCGCCCAGGCCCAGACCCAGGTGGCCTGCAGCGACGGTGCCGTGCGCACCTTCTATCACAGCGGCGGGGCCCAGTCGGTGGGCAAGCTGGTGTCCGTCGCCGTCACCCAGTCGGGCACGACCCTGTCCGCCATCTCCAGGCGCAGCCTGTCCGGCACGGTGAACTCCGCCGGCACCCGCTTTGCCGGATACAGCTTTGCCGACAATGTGGAGATCCTGGACACCGACGGCGACGGCGGCTATGCCCGCATCTACCCCTCCCGCCTGGCGGGATACTCCCTCACCGATGACGACGTGCTGTTCTACACCCTGGACAGCAGCGGCAGCATCGACTGCCTCATCCTGGACGAGGCCACCGGGGACACCTATACCTATGCCTTCGTCACCCAGGCCACCAGCAAGACTGACGGCAACAACCTCTCCGGCAGCTATACTTACCTCCAGAATGGCCAGAGCCACACCGTCAGCGGCCAGCAGACCTACAGCGTCAAGGTGGGCGGCGCCCGGCTGACCTTCTCGGACAACGGCGCGCTGAAGGGGATGCGCCAGCTGTCCTCGGTGAACCTCACCGGTCTCACCAGTCTCACCGCCACGGCGGGCAGCAGCAAATATGCCCTGGCCGAGGACGTGATGGTCCTCCTGCGGGACAGCGGCCAGCAGGGCTATTACCCCACCACCCTGTCCGCCGTCAACAGCACGGACTACTCCCTGGTGGGCTGGTACGACAACCAGGGTGCCTCCGCCGGAGGCCGCATCCGCATTTTAGTAGCCACGAAAAAATAAGTTACACAAACGCCATCGGATCTTGTCATTCCGAGGAGCGAAGCGACGTGGGAATCCGTCTCCCCCGTCCTCCCAAACCCAAAAAATTATCCACAAAAGCCAAGGCTTAATAGTGACAAGTAACTATTTTGTCGCAGAGAACGGTGTGACCCGAAGGTCACGCCGTTTTTCTGTGTTCATAGGTTGTTTGCGTGATGATAGGCTCGGAAATAACGGGAATATCTACATCGTCCACGAAGTTGAAGAAAATCTTCACTTTCTGCTTGCGCTTGCCGCTGGATTTGTCCGGGGCATAGACGATGATTTTCTTGATATACTCGTTCACGATGGTCTGTGTCAGCTCCTCCACATCCACATATTTCTGTGTCAGGGCGATAAAGGCATCCAGACCGTCGTTCATTTCTTCCCGCTGTTCCACCCATTCTTCGATAACTTCAATTTCGAGCTTTAACCGTTCCTGCTCCGCTTCATAGTCCGCAGACATCTTTCTGTATCTGTCCTGATTGAGATTTCCAAGAACATAGTCCTCGTACAGCCGGGCGATGATGACATCCAGATCGGCAAGGCGTTTCTTTGCCTGTTCCAGCTTCTTTTTGTCATCCCGGATGCTGCGCTCCTGGTCAGTCCTGCGGCATTGCAGCCATTCCTCCTGAAAACCGTCCACATCGCTTCGGATATACTCATTGACTGCCCGGATGCGTTCCAGAACGATTTCACGAAGCACATCTTCCCGGATATAGTGGGCAGTACAAGTACCACGGTTGCTCTTGTAGTTGTTGCAGACGTAGTGATCCTGCTTGCCCTCAAAGCTTTTGCTTGTGGCAAAGTGGAGCTTGCCGCCGCAATCGGCACAAAACAGAAGCCCGGAGAACAATCCCTGCCGTTCCGCTTTTGCGGGGCGGCGTTTGTTTTTCCTCAGTTCCTGCACCCTGTCAAACTGTGCCTGAGATACAATCGCTTCCTGTGTGTCCGGCAGATAAAACATATTCTCCGGCTCATTGGGAATCCGCTTTTTCAGCTTGTAGGACTTGGAATAAGTCTTGAAGTTGCAGGTACAGCCTGTGTACTCCTGCCGTTCCAAAATCCCTGCAATGGACTGGTTGCCCCAGTGGTACGGTCTTTCCGGCATCGGCTTTTTCTTTCGCTTGGCATAGAGTGCCTTTGCGGTCATAATCTGCTTTTCTTCCAGAATCCTTGCAATCTGCTCCGGGCCTTTGCCGTCAATGCAAAGGTCGAAGATGAGCTTGACTACCGGAGCCGCTTCTTCATCCAGAATCCAGTGATCCTTGTCCTCCGGGTCACAGCGGTATCCGTAGGGCGGTTTGCCCATGTGCTTCCCACTGGTTCCTCTCTGCCGCAAACTGACACGGACTTTCTTGCTGGTATCACGGGGATACCACTCGTTGAACAGATTACGGATTGCGGCGAAGCCCTCGCTGTCTCCCCGGTTGCTGTCTACGCCATCATTTATAGCGATAAAGCGGACATCATAACTCGGAAAGATAATATCCGTATATTGTCCAACAGTCAGATAGTCACGACCAAAGCGGCTGAGGTCTTTGACCAGCCAGCAGCCCACAAGCCCCTGCTTGACAAGCTCAAAGCCTTCCTGCACACCGGGACGATTGAAGTTCGTCCCCGTATAACCGTCATCCACCAGAATTTTCAGGTTTGTATACCCGTGGTCACGGGCATATCGGGTTAAATACTCTCTCTGATTTGCGATACTGTTACTCTCGCCTTCCTGGGCATCCTCGTTGCTCAGACGGCAATAGAGAATGGTAATTTTCTGCTGATCCAACATAATATCCTCCTTCGGTGGTTGGTCAGCCGACAGTACCGTTGTGCATATTGGAATTATATCATGCTTTTGTGTCGCAGTCATTAACAAATCACCCCCTTGTCAGAAAAAATGAGCCGTTTTACCTTGTCGGTAAGTGGCTCATTTCCATCACACTCCGTTTCAATCACATACCATGTGTTTCCGATCTTGCACTCAATGGTTTTGCAGAAAGAGGACTGTGCCGCTTCCCAACGCTTGCGGCATTCTTCCAGAAAATCAATAGGCGGCTCAAAAATCGGATCGAAGCAGGAGCAAATATCAATATAGCCGATGGCATCGTTGATTTCTTCCATCGGGGCATCTTCCATAATCATCTTGTTAATTTCATCTACGGTTTTCTTCATAGGCAAATAGTTCCTTTCTTAAATTTCCATGTCCTGTCCACGATTGCGGGCAGGGTGTTTGTGTTCATACAGTTCCTTTCCCCTGGCGAGGATGGCATTGATAAAAGCCCAGACCTTTTCAGATGCAATCTCAATCGCATCCAGGAAAGGCTGGGCTTTTTGTTTCAGCTCCTCATAGTCTTTGTTCAGTTTTTCAAAACGGTCTTTCCATATCTTTGCGTTTTTATCTGCCTGCTCGAATTTCTGCTTGTATTTCAGCTTCTCAGACTTTTCCGCAAAGCTGCTGACCGCATAATCCTTTAGCGTGCGGCACTCATCCGCCGTCATGGTAACATTTCCCGTAATGGGATTTTTCTTGCCCATCGACTCAATCTCATGTGCAGTCATAGCAACAGACTTAGCAGCCTGAGTTTCCTTTTTCAGAGCTTCCAGTTTCTTTTTCTGCTTCTCCGTGGCAGCTTTGGCATCCGCTAAGCTCTGCTCGGCCTGTGCCACCTGTCCGGTCACAGCTTCCAAACGCTGCTGTTCGGCCTGTACCTTGAACTGTGTCACCGTCAGATGTTCTTCGGTGCTGCCACATTCTCCACGCTCTACATCGGTATAACCAGCGTTTCGCATGAAATTGAAAAAGTCATCCTGCAGCACACTGTAGGACGACTTCAAAATCTTTTTCCCTTTTGCGTTCAACATAGGATTTCCGTTTTCATCAAGAACGGGTTTGGATTCCCACTTCTTACTGCGGCTGACCTGTGTGATCGTTTCCTTTACCGTTCCCCGGAGGGATTCATCCTTGCATCGCTTCGACCACAGGATTTGTTTCTCCACCACCGGGATATAAACCACATGAAGGTGATAGTGGTACACATCCTCACCCAGAGCTTCCGACATTGCCCGGTTGCGCTCGTCGGCATGCATTACAGCGGAGAGGATATACTGCTCACCGCCCACGATCTCCACGGCGGCTTTATAGGCATCGGCATAAAACTGTTTTGCAAACTCATAGCCGCCGTGGTTGTAGAAATAAGCGGAGTTCACATCGAAAACCAACTCGCCATATTTGACGGCATCCGGTTTCAGCCCTCTGGTGGAGATGATCTTGTCCTGCTCCATCTGCTCAAACATTTTTACATAATCGTCAGTGGGAGACTTGAAGTGAACATTCAGCGCAGTACGTTCCGGCACGATGTCCACATTGGAATAACGGTCTTTTTCACGCTCATTGTGTTCCTGTACTTTTGTCACATCATCCGGAGTTTCCAAGTCCTGATTTCTGGCTAAGGTACGATCAATTCCATCATTTCTTGCCATAGATTTTTGTCCTTTCTTTAAGATTTGCAGACAGCGGAGGGCTGAGGAACGGCACTTTTTCAAAGTGTAATAACCCACTATTACACTTTCATCCATGCTGGCTACAAAGTGCCGTGGGCTCTCCGAGGGCTCTCCCGAGGGGGAATGCGGTCACTGCGGTGACCTCTGCTGACCAAGGCAAAATGTCTGCGCCTTTTACCTTGGTCAGCCCGTCTGCATGAAGCTGTTCTGCGGAACATTTCTTGCAGACGATGGCAGCGAAAACCGTATCTTTCACTGCCTGTCCATGGGCAGCACTGCGGTGCGCCTATGGGGACGGGAGATGCGGAGGGCTGTTGCCGGGGTATCACTTCTCCCGTCTTTTCTGCCATACGATGTCGTAACCAAGCACAGCGGCAAGCTTCAATACTTCCTTGTATCGTATACTTTCCCGCTGTAATTTTGCGGACAGGTTGGAAACGCTGTCGCTCCATCCGTACTCGTCCGAGAGCAGGTCAACAACTTCCTGCATGGTCATCCCGGCACGGATGATCTGTGCCTTTATTTCGTTGCGTATATTCATATTGATAAAATCCTCCATAATTCAGTTCATGTGTCGGTGCAACCTCTGCGCTCCAAGGTGGAGTGGATGCACCGAACAGTGAAAAATCTGCAATCTCCGAAATCCGTTCAGAATTTCGCTTGTGATGTCCTGTCCATATATGACCATATCCCACTTTGCCGTTTTGTGTGGTTTGGTCTGGAACAGTGAAAACACCCATTGTTCCGTGAACAGGGTACACGGTTCAGAGAAGCACGATTTCGTGAAATAGTTTCGTCCTGCGGTCAAAAACTTTGCTGTTTCCATTACCATTGATTTTTAATGCCCGAAAACAGGTCAGCTTTGAAAGCTGCTGTTTCCTATAACGGAAGAAAACAGGGGTAAATGCTGCGTACATACGTACAGAGCATGACTGGCAAAATCAATCCCGCCAGTCCTCCGGTACGTACGTACACGGCGAAACATCGTAAAATCCATTTATATGAGGTCTTGCCACAGCTTCCACGCCCATAAAGCCCCACACCCGCCGTCCGGCAGAGTTGGTGATGTTGTTGCAATGCTCCAGATTGAATCTCCCGGCATTGGCAATCATGGCATCGCTGAAGCTACGGGCTTTCAGCGGTGCAAGGGAGTTTTCCTCACACCACATCCGGTAGATTTCATAGAAATCCTTAGAGCTGATGGAAGCATCCGCTTTCAATCGGATGTATCCCTCCGACTCCATGAAATCAAAGATATTGTTGTTGTCACGCTTGACCGCTTCCCGGTTTTTCCGGATACGGTCACTCTCCGTAAACTTAAAGTTGTTGGCAACAAGCCGCTGTAAGCCTTCAAATGCCCACAGGAAGATACCCTCGGCTTCAGCTTTCATCTTCTCTGCAAGGTCAGGATCATCGGCTCTGTCCATGGGCTTTTCTTTGGTGGTCAGCACAAGCTGTCTGCGGTAAAAACCATCGCTGCGATCATATAGGGCTTGCAGATCACCATTGCTGAATGCCAGCAACCGGGCAAACATCCAGCCCTGATAACTCTGCTTGCCCTTGCGTTCCAAGTCCATTTTGCCCTGTGCAGTCACGATGGATTTTACATAGTTGGTCTGACGCAGAGCTTCCATCCGCATATCATCATCCACGCACAGCAGGATGTGTTCCAGATCGGCACGGGCAAAACGGTTTTCAGAAATCTTCCCGATGCTGCCGTCTTTCATATTCGTGCCGAAGATGGTGGACAGCACCGCACCGATTTGAGATTTACCCTCGCCACCGTTGCCTTTAATCACCATCATGCGCTGCCCCTTGTTGGAGGGAATCAGGCAATAGCCGATAAACTCCTGCAAAGTTGGAATGTCCTCGGCGTAAAGCAACCCATCCAGAAAGTTCAGCCAGATCACCGGTGCAGGAGCATCGGGATTATAGCCGACAGGCAGACGGCTTCGCACGATAGCCGGTCTGCCTTCGGTGAAAGTGCCGTTCAAGAGCAGCGTACCGTTGGCAACATGGATGCGATCCTGCTCCGGAGGGAAGTCAGACACCTGCGCTTCCAGTTTCAGCACTTCCAGAATGTTGGTGATCTTCCGTGGGATGTTGTTCACGGCACAAAATTTCAGCTTGTCGTAAATCTCCCCACGCAGAGGAAGGTCATCCGTCACTCGACCATCGGGCGTGAAAAAAGCTCCGTTTGCGAAGATGATTCTGCGCTCATGCAGAAATTCTTCACAAAACAGAGCTTCGTTGATGTTCTGCCCGTCAAACCAGACAGGAAAATTCATATTAGGCGTTTTCCGGTTCTTCGCCACGGTGCGCCACCTCCTTTTTCTTTCGTGCGGTATACTCTTGCAGAAAAGCAATTTTGTCGTCCTGCATCAGCTTGTCCACCAATGCCACCCGTTCTTCCAGATCACCCACCGTCAGCACATCTGCCATATATTCGATATAGCAGTGCATCTGGCAGGCTTCCACAAAACGGTCATCCAGAGCATCTTCCGGTGTCTTGGGTGCGTATCGTATTTTCCAATCTTCCAGCAGATGCAGATAATCCGTCAGCACCCGGAAACACAGCATTTCATTCTCCCGGAACTGACGGATATAGGGACGCTTTGGCTTGACCATAGCTGCGGCAGTGGGCGGTTTCGGGTCAAGCCCGAAGTCCGCAGCCAGCTTTTGCGCTGCTTCATAACTGCTCAGATCGAACAGTCTTGCCACAAGGTCGATTACATCCCCCTTGGCTCCGCAGCCGAAGCAGAAGAAATAATCCTCGTTCAGCTTCAAGCTCGGATGCCTGTCGTTGTGGAACGGGCAGCAAGCCATACCATTGCGGTTGACATTCAGCCCGTAGTGTTTTGCGGCTTGCTTTACGCTGATTGCCGCCTTGATGATTTCATAGATTGTCATAGAAAAACCTCCGTTCATAGTATTTAGAAAGCACGAAACACCCGCCGTGATTGGCAGGGGTTTGGCTCCTTCTACTATGGTTATGCCGGATTTTTCAAAAAACAGGCTAATCGGAGGACAACCCCGTTTCAAAAAACAGGACAACTTATGGATAGATGTAGATTTCTTTACATTAGCATGATAGAATTAAGAAAATGAAAAAACAGGACAGGAGGGGCAAGCATGAACCAAGAACTGATGACATTGGATTTTTGGCAGGATACGGTCATATATGAGGGAAAAACACTTCCTGTCGGCGCTCTTGCCTGTGATGCGCTGAATGTCCCTGCGGATACCATCGCAAAGATGAACGAGCAATGCGAGAAAATCAATCTGCTGCTTGGAATATTAAACGCCGGACAGGATGCTTCTGCACTCTGTCCTATTGCAACGGAAGCTGCTCTGACGATGCTTGATATTCTCAGTCAAACACCGCCGTTCTCCTATATGAATATCTCAAAGCACAGAGAACGGATTGAAAAAGTCTTTACTGTGGACAATGCGCTGAAATATGTGGAGTTTGCCATAAAAGCCGCAACCAATTCTTTGCAATTTGAAGAAATCCAGAACTTTGCCGATGCGATGATGCTCCAACGCTATACCGCAGTTTTCGGGCATCTGGCATACTCCCTTGGGGAATACCAAACGGCCATGCTTGATTTTGCAGAAAAATCAGACGGCAATGAAGCAGAACGCACCGCAGAGGGTTTTGCAAAAATGTTCGGCGACTATTTTCCGCCGGAGTTCTCTATCACGGAGGGCAATGCCTGGATGTCTACTTTGAATAATTCCGTTCAGTATATATCGGTCATCCGTCCCGGCGAAAAAGTTGCGAAGCTGGTCAAGCGGATGCACTATGTATCCTTTGTAGGGATGTTCCGGTCTGATCTTTTTGAGGGCTTATGTGTTGGTCATGCCCCGAAAAAATGCAAAATCTGCGGCAAGTGGTTCCTCACCACCAACGCAAGGCACACCAAATACTGCGGCGGCTATGCACCGGGGGACAAGCTGCACCGCACTTGCCGACAGATCGGCAACCTGAAAGGCAGAGAACAACGGGAGCTTGCGGACGATCATCCGGTGAAACAGATTTATGAGAAACGGCTGAACACCATAAACCGCTATGTGAAGCGTGGTACTCTGGACGCTGATCTTGCAGAGGTTATGAAAAAGCTGGCAAAGGATAAAATGCTTCGAGCGCTGAGCAATGTCGCCTATGCCAAAGGTGATTACGAAAAAGAGATGGGACAGGCTGCTTTGAAGAAAGAAGCAAAATTACGGACGAAATGAGGAATATGTAATGGCACAGAAATATGATTTAACTGATATTGGGAATGCGCTTAGCCGGGTTATGGACAATCCTATGACCAAAATAATCCGTTCTGGCTCTATTGGTGTGTTGGGCGTAGTAAACCCAGTTGCGGGAATTGTAGGCGGAATAGGAAATGATCTTCTATCTGAATACAATACCTTCAAACTCGGCCATCTACTGAACGGTCTTGCATCTGGCTTTAATCTCGAAAGAAGATTGAACGAGCTTTACAACTATGTAAACTCCAGCCCGGAAAAGGCTATTATCGTAGCCAATCTGTTCAAACAAACCGTAAATGCAGAATGCCCAAAGGTTTGCGTTATTTATGGTCTAATTCTTGCAAACCATTTAGAAACACTTACAGAATTCACGCACGAAGAATTGATTGTCTGTAAAGCTTTGGAAAACGCTACGGATTATGATCTGAAGAATTTCAAAGAAATAATGGAGAACTATCTTAAGCCAACATCAAATGGAAGAAGAATTGTATTTCCAAAAGACTTTGCAGATATTGCTGCTTTCACCACCACATGCGATTGGTGTGTATATAATAGAAACGAAAAACCCAGAGAAATCAAGGCAAAAAGCGGCCGGATGTAGGAATACTCAAGAAGTAATCTACACTCAGCCGCTTTTTATCACCCCGTTTTACCTTCTGAAAGGTTACCGCTCAGATCGTCTTGACATAAATATCCCCGTTATTCCCAAGGCTGCTCGCAGGGACGGTTTTACCCGTTAGTATCTGCGCTTCCTCAAGCGTCCCGGTGATGACAGCCCCGCTTTTATCGTGAGCAGTATAGCCTTTCTTCAAAGCCGACGCCACCACAGTATCAGAGGTCAGATCCACAAGGACCTTGCCTCCGTAGACGACCTTGTTGTAGCCCATTCAGTCGTCCTCCTTAACCGATGGTGACGGTCTTGCCGCCGGCAGCGTTGTCGCTCTCGGTGTACGGAATCTTGTTCACTGTCACCTGCGACAGACAGTTGTAGCCCTCGTCGGGCAGAACCTGCTGAGCCGTGCTGGTGGACGGTGTGACCGTCTTCGCCTGCGGCTTCATGTTCTCGGAACCCGACATCGTACCCTCTACGCCGAGGATCGTCACTCCCTCGCGAATGTTGGCCGCGACAAGCTTTGCCTGTTCCTCCGCCTTGATGGCGACCGAGCCGGAACCATCGTGATAACCCAGCGGGATCGTGAACGAATCAGCAACCGCCGCGATCACGCCCGTCACAGCGCCCTTATTGGGCATCGTGCCTGTCACCTTCGCTCCGCGTGCGTAGGCGATCTTGCCCTCCAGAATTTCCGCAACGGCAACATCCGCATCGCCGGAATCCACGTCAAAGGTACAGGTACCCGTGATGACAGCGCCAGATTTGTCGTGTGCGGTAAGACCCTTGAGCAGTTTGTCCGCAGACACGGTGTCGCCGGACAGGTCGATTAGGGTCTTGCCTCCGTAGATTACTTTGTTGATGTACTGATTGGCCATAAGGATGGACCTTCCTTTCTTCCGCTTACAGCGGCATAGTATAATACAACAAAGTTAAGTGGGGGGGGGGGTACTTTTCAGCCCTTGTCCTCATCCACTTCGTTATATTCTGATTTACGAAGAGGAAGCTTGTTGACCTCGTTCATAATCCGTTTTGCAGAGCCGTTCCCACCCATTTTTTCGTACGGCTTGTAGAGATATTGGTAAAGATTTTCGTACTCGTCCTGGGTGATGTGGCCCCGGTCAATGTACATCATGCCGAGATATACGATCCGGTCATGAGCAAGCCCGACCAGCATTTCCGTTTTCACGTCCCTGCTGTCCGACCGCTTATTGACGAAAGCCCAAAACCCGGATGATGCGATGACGGAGCAGACAATGGTGACGACCATTTGAATCCACGGCTCCATACGGCACCTCCTCTTAAAATTTGTAGAAGGGTTTATCGCCGCCCTCTACGGCGTAACGCATCCAGTCAAGAAGCACGATGGCTGGAACGGAAAGCGCGCACCACAGCGCCCAGAATTGCGGACAGATCTGCCCCAGCAGATTCCCCCAGAGGCCGGAGTAATCCCAGACCCCCATTTTGAACCACACGTTCAGCACCAGTCCGCTCACAAATTCCACCGCCGTGATACCCGTGCCGCAGATAAGTCCTTGCGCCCACAGCGGGCATTCCCATGGTAGCTCCGCACCGAAGCGTTCCAGCGGAACCGCCAACACGATGGCAAGCGCCAGCATGGTCCAGCTGATGCTCTCCGGTCTGCTGTGCGCGGTTTTCCAGATTATCTCCAGAAAGAAGTAGACCGTTCCGGTCCAGCTCCATAGAAGCAGACTCAAAACGGCCTTTCTCACTCTTCCGTTCCGGTTCTCGATTTTCCTTGACGGCGAACCACCCGGACTCCAGCCCATGGCGCTTACGCCTCGCCAGCCTGCGCTGCGGCAAGGATAGCCGCCATGTTGGCCGCAAGGTCCTCCGGAAGCTCGCTGCCGTATGCAATGGCCTCTACGTCCTTCACCGTTTCGCATCGGCGTACCCATGCCGCAAGGTGGTTGTAGTAGGTCGTGTGATATAGCTTGTGCTTCGTTGCAGCCTTGCCCATCACCAGGATATCGGCGGCGGAGAACATAGCGCAGAGCTGTCCGTCCAGATGGTACGGATACTCCGTCATGCCGGCTTCGATGCTGGCCGCCGCATTGGTCAGGTTGATCTGATCCTCGTTGGTCAGCGAGATATGCCCACTGGTGGAGGAGAGCGCCACATCACAGCCGTTTACGATGGTCTCGTTGCAGCTCGCGCTGAGCTCTGCCAGCTTCTCCGTCTGAGCCTGCTCTACCGTCTTTCCGAGGATTTCCTCCGTTGCCACCATGTTCGTGATAACGCCCTCATTCGCCACGATGGCTACGAACGGGCCGTGCTCCTCCCATACGCTCTTCAGCGCCTCCGGCAGCTCCGCCCAGCCGGGCAGGACCTCCTCGGCGTCCGCGATACTGCAATGGGCGTTGTTCCATTCAGATTCGATTTTGATGATCGTTTTCATAGTCGCCTTCCTCCCTTAGCACATGCGCATCCAGACGCCGTTGACCTTCTGGTATTCCTCGCCCGCCGGTGCGCTGGCAATGGTGTAGCAGCCGCTGGAGTCCGCAGAATCCGAAACCAAGATTTCAGATGAAAGAGCCAAAGCGGGACGAGCGCAGTAGCTGCCGTAGTATACGCTGCTGTTGTTGACGCTCCCACCAGCGATCACGTAGTACGCGCGGTCGTTGTCGCTGGAGTACGGGGAGCGAAGCCACCAGTAGACTGCTGTGGTGGTTTCGTCCTGATACGCGATGCGGTTCGCCTGCGTGCTCAGATAGGAAAACGCCGTTCCGTCCGAACCCCCGTTGCCCACCTCGGCCGCAGACAGGGAAAAGCACTTACGCATTAGGTTACGGACCGTAGCGCTCCAAGTTCCGTTTACATGGCCGTCGGTCGTGGGGATAGGCACATTGACCAGGCACGCCCGAATGACCGGGTCGAGGCACTGGATATGCTGCTCGTTACAGAAAGAGTCCAGGGAATTGCCGTTGTACACATTGTAGCCGCTCTGGCAAGCGTTGTAGGCGCGGTTGCCAACGGCGTCCTTGCGGAGCAGCGTTACCTCGGCCTTGCCGTAGTGGTTATAGCCGAGCATGATGTACTTTTTGGCAACCCCATTCTCGTTGAGCTTGACGAGGCTGCCTGCTGAAAGAGCGCTGATCTTTTTGCTCATTTCCATTCTCCTTTACTGGTTGTTGATAGACGCGATCCAACCGTTTCCGCATTTCGCGGATAAGCTGGTGCGTGTCGCCGTGTTTTGCATGGGCGCACCAGGACTGAAAGCTCTGCTCGATCTTCTCTTTCGAGATAAGACCGGCGGCGTAGTCCCGTTCCCATTTCTTGATCCGCCGCTTCATGCGCTTCTTGGAGGATTTACGCAGCTTGCGGACCGTTTTTCCGGTTCGGGTGAGATAGACATGGAAACCGCAGAAGTCGATGCCGTGCCGCAGCGGGAAGATTACCGTCTTCTCGTTCAGTTCATAGCCCAGTTCTGCGAATTTCACTCTTGCGGCGGCAAGCAGCGCCACCGCCTCCTCTTTTGTCTCAGCGATTGCATACCAATCGTCCATATACATCCCGGAGTCCGGATGGCCGAGATCCTGATTGATGAAATGAAGCACCTTGGATAGATAGAACACAACGCAGATATGGCTGGTCTGATGTCCCAGCGCCAGGCCCTTGTCAAGCTGCTCGATGTACTTGCCCAGCAGATAGCAGTAGCGCTCGTCGCCCAGTCTTGGGTAAACGGCAGCTTTCAGCTTTTCCTGGTCGGTCGACTCAAAGCATTTCCGCACATCGCCCTTGACCACCCAGCCGTCCGAATAATCCCATTCCTCCATGGGGCGGTACGGCAGACCGAGTTCCCGTCTACGCTGCTCGTCAGCGGCCTTTCGTTTGAGAAAATAGTGCCGCATCTGCTTTTCCATCATGTCCACGCCGTAGTGCTGCCCCTTTCCGGTCTGTGCGGCAAAGGCGTTGAACGGAATGGACTTGACCAGCGCCGGATAGATTACGTTGTCTGTCAGGTCGCGCTGTACGATCTTGTCGCGGAACGCCGGAGCGTTGATAGTCCTTGCCTTCGGCTCGTAGATCATGAACGAGTCCAGACCGGCGGGAAGATAGCCCTTGTCGATCTGCCGTGCGATCCGCTTCAGATTTTCGGTCTCGCTGCTCTCGAAAATGGCTTCTGCCTTTTTGCTCCGTTTTCCTCTTCGGGTCTTCTTGTATGCTTCATATAAAACGGGAGTGCTTTTGAACTCCTCGTATTTCATCACTTGCGTGCCGCTGATAGCACCGCTTCCTTTCTTGGGCCGAGGCGCGTCGGCATGATGTGTTTGCCCTCAAACCGGGCGGGAATTGGCCTCCTTTGGCTTGAACCTTTGCCTTCACCCTAAAAAGGGCTACCGGATCTCGGCATACTTGCCAGCCAGAGCGGGACGAGCGCAGTTGTTGCCGTTGTATACGTTGTTGTTGTTGACGCTCCCATCAGTGTTCACGTAGTACGCGTTGTTGTTGTTGCTGGAGTTCGGGGAGCGAAGCCACCAGTTGACTGCACGATACAGGCCAATCCCCATGAGAATATCACAGTAGATGCCGTTCCAGTTCCCGGTCACGCCATGCCGCACACAGATACCGGACGTCCAGCGAATGCTGTATCCAGATGTCCGCCTTATGCTGGTTGATGCCGGGATAAGCTTTGGACGCTTTCAGCGCGTCGATAAGCTGCTCCAATGTCAGACAGAGCGCGATCACTTCGGTTTGCAGCCTCTGCCGCTCCTCGAATGCGCGGTGAAGATCCGTCGTGTTGGCAAGATGGCACTTCTGAAGAATCTCCATCGCCATGGTTTCAAGCCTCTGACCCGTTGGATACCTTCTTCGCCGCGGGATGACTTTTTCATTTCCTACGGCCTCCGAGGTGTAAATATAAAGATCTTTCGCACGGTTCAGAAGAATGAACTCTTTATCCGAGAACTTGGACATAAGTATCTCCGTTGCTTCCGAGGCTGCTCGCCGGCAGGGTCGTGCCGGTATAGGTCTTGTATGCCGATTCCTTCAACTCGTCGATCTGCGCCTGCAAATTAGCGGCAACATTGTCCGTAAGCTGTGCTTTCAGATTGGCGAACCAGACGTCGAAGTCATACTCCCACTGCTCAAATAGATCACTGATGTCGGCCGGGCCGGGAAGACCGGTCACGAACGGGCATTCCGTTTTGCCGATTACATTCTCGATGTTTCCGGCGTTAATGGAAGTCGCCCCCGCATTGACCAGAATATAAGCCAGTGCGTGCTGATGCACCTTTTCAGTGTTGGTCAGCGTCGGCTTGGACGGATCTGAGCCGGGATTTCCGCTGACGATCTTGATGCTGTTGGCGCGGGTAGCCGTTTCGGTATTCACCTCCAGCACGACTGCGTCGTACCGCTTTAAGGTCACGTCCGCAGCGGGGATCGTCAGCGGCATGGGAGCGTCGTTGTAGCTCCATGTGCGGTTGAACCATGCCTTGCCGGACTTCACAATGACCTGCATCCCGCTGCCGGGTACTGTGGCCAGAATATCGCCGATGGAGTCGAAAACGCCATCGGTGATCAGTCCGTCAAAAATGGATGAAAGTTGTTCGGCTGTATACTTCCTGTCCCCATTCAGGGAGTTGAAGAAGCCGTAAGTAAATGCCATACGATAGGACCCTCCTTAATTGTCGGTCTTTTCCGTAGATGTGAAGGTCGGGTTCAGCGACTCGCCGTTCTCGTCCTGAGAAATCACGATTTCCGTCACGCGGGAGGTAGCCTCCTGACCGTATTCGTTGACCACCTGCACCACATCGCCGATGTTGAAATCCTTTTTGTAGACGAATTGGCGGCTGCCGTCGATCTCGCCCTCAAAGGATTTCGTGACACTGTTCTCGCTTTTGGCAAGTTCCTCCTTGCCTTTCTGCTTGAGCTGCTCGTCATACTCGGCATCCGTCATGTAGGTTGCCTCTACCGTGTTGCCCTCGTCGTCCACATAAGAGGACTCCAGCAGCTTCGACACGCCGGCAGCGTCCGTAAACATCTCCCGACGGGAAAGACCGGTGCCGCCTCCATCGTCGTCCGTTGCCTCGGAAAGCACCCGCTCGGCTCCCTCACCCTCGCCGCCGACCAGAGAGACTGTCCGCAGGTTTTTGCTGGACTCCAGATAGTTGCTGGAGAGGATGTTCTCGAAATCCGGTGAGAAAATGACCCATGGATGGTCGCTCTGAGCATACGAACGGTCCTCGCCGACATACAGCTCGAAGAGAAACCCGCCGCTGCCGTCCGGCAGAACGCGGAAGCCGATCTCTTTTTCCTCGCAGAGTGAAAGGATGGCGTCGTACAGGTTTTCTCCGAGAAACTGTGTGTCAACAGTGAGACCCGTGATGCGTGTGTCGGTCGAGGCACGGAATACGAAATTCGGGATTTTGCGCTTGCTGTTGCTCGGTGCGATCACGTTCTCGTTGAGAAGCGTCCGGATCGCGTCCTGAAAGTTTCCATTCAGGACCTTGTACCCCCAGATGACTCTGCGGCACAGGATAGATTCCAGCGAACGGCCCGTCACGGTCAGGTGATTTCCGTTTTCCGCGTCGGTATCCACCTGAATGTCCTCAATGATCATCATTCGGTCGGAGTCCTTGGTGACAAGATAGTTTCCCTCCTTCAGATAGGAAAGGGCGCTGGTCTCCGCCGGCATATAGATCTCGAAATCCCCGTATCCGCGGTAGCGGTCCGTCCATATAAAGGACTGAAAGGTGTCCAGCACCGCAAGGGAAGTCGCATTTTGATCCAAGATCCACGCTTCCATACTCACACACCTCCGTAAGCCTTTCGATAACTGAAAGTCACCATCAGGTTCGTCTTGGTCTCGGCGGAATCGGTCGTGAAGTCAAAGATGTTGTCACCCGGCGTGATTTGGAGCCAGTCCGCGTCTTTGGCAAGCGCGCTGATGATGTTGATGTAGAATCCGTTTCGCAGCAACCGCACATACTTGTCGCCTTTGATCGTGGAGATGATGATGTCGTCCCCAGGTGCGAAAGCGATGCCCGTGATCGCGGCGATTTTGTCGGTGTCGATTGCCATGGATTCCTTGGTGGTTACGTTGTAGAGGGTGATGTCCGATACCGTCGCCACCGGATGCAGCGTGATGATCAGTCCAGTATCGGAGTCGCCCTCATAGTTGATGATCGCTCTGGAGTCGATGCGGATAATGCTGAACTCGATCATGGGTTCCGTCACCGATTCGTTGGAAAACGGGAACTCGAACTGCGCCGAAGCGTCCATGAAAAGCGTCGACGAACCGGACGCATCGTAGAAATACGGGTCGGGGCAGAGAATAGAGATCTGTGCCGTTTCCGCTTCGCTGAAAATGTCCGGTTCGTTCGACTCCACATAGCCCTCCGTCTGTACCTGCCGGTTATCGGTTTCGATCACCAGCTTCACCTTTCCCTTGACCGGGAAGAAGTGGTAGGTCTTCTGACGGCTGTCCTCAATGGTTGGCGCAAACATCATCGCCAGCGTAAGAACGATGTTGCGCTCCGTGGTTCTGGCTGAGGAATAGACGCTGCCGTCCATCGTTGCCAGCTCCGTGGTGTTGATGTTTGCCTTGCTCGGTCCCAGCCCCTCGATGGATTTCACGATGAGCCCGGACTCTTCTGGGTTTGCCAATGTCAGCTTCAGCGACTCGCCCTTGGGCGTTGTCACCGTGATCGCTTTGATCATGCTCTGCTCACCGCTCCTTTCAGCGCCGAGAACTGGTTCTTTGTCTGACGGTAGATGTCGAGACGGGAAAGCGCCTTCGGCGAATAGTTGTTCTGGGTAAAGGTGTAAGTATTTCCGGCTCTGGAACTGCCGGCGGTGTCTGTGCCGCGCTCCTCCTCTGGTGCCATGCCGATGCGGATAGTCGCAGCCTTGCTCTGACTCAGCAGAGAACTCAGACGGGTTGCGCCGTGCTCCACGCTGCTCAGGTCAAGAACCGGACGAATGGTTGGTTCGGCATCCAGATTGCCGTTGATGGCGTCGGACAGCTTGGAAACGATAGAGGTCGCTCCGGTCAGACTGCTTGTTGCCATATCGGCGGATTCCTTTTCCGCGCGGTAGGCATAGTCCCTCAGACCCTTTGCAAATCCAAGATCGGCGTACATACCCAGTTCCGCGAATTTCTTGGAGGGAGATGCCACCTCGATGGAAGCCATGGCTGCCGAATAAGCCGCCATCGCCATTTCCGCAGCTGCCGCAGCCGCCGCTTCAATGTTGCTCCGAATGCCCTGCACAAAGCCGTCCACCAGATACTTGCCACCTTGCACCCAGGTTGGGTACTGCTCATTGATCTTGGCAGAGCAAGTGGTTGCCAGCGTTTGCAGCGAATTGACCGCCTGTGGGGTGCCATTTTGAACGCCGGTCCCAATGCCCTGTGCCATGCTGGTGCCGATGCCGGTGGTCTGCGTGATAAGACCGCTGAAAGTCGACTGAACGTTGCTCTGATACGCTACCTGCACGCTGCCCATTGCCGCCGCGACTACCTGCTGAACGTCGATGTCCATATTAGACACCATGGAGTTGGGGTCCCAGCCGGAACGCTCCTGCGCCGCGGCCTTGATCTCATCCATGGTAAAGCCGAGACGAAGCAGATCGTCCTGAGACTCGTTGAGATAGTCGGCATAAGCCTGAAAGGCCGTCCGGTTCCGCTCCACCTCGGTCTGCTGGGCGCTTTGCAGTTCTTCGGCAAGTGTAGCAAGGGAAAGCTGCTCCTGGATCAGCTTGTTGTAAGCCTCCTGCGTTTTCTCGCTGGTGGCGCCAAGCGTTTCCAGAGTGTTCTGATACTCGCCCTGTGCCAACTGAACGCGGCTTGCCTGAAGTTCCAGCTTGTTGGCCAACAGGTTCATGTTCATGGCCGCTTTTTCCGCGCTGGTGGCGTTGGGGTTCAGCTTTTCCCAAAGCTGGTATTCAAGGTCGGCCGTAGTGGTGTCAAGGCTCAGCTTGTCCAGTTCGGTCTTGAACGCATTGACAATGTTCTTCGCTTTCTGTTCGGCGGCCTCCTCGGCGCTCATGTCACTCTTGATGCCCTCGGCAATACCCTGTACAATGTACCTGCCGACCTCCTCACGGAATACGACAGAGGGCGAGTGAATGCCGAGGAAATTCCGGATGCCGTTGAGCAGCGTAGTGCCGAGCTGCTCCATCGACTCCTTTGCGCTCTTGAGTTTGTTCTGAACGCCGTTGATCAGGCCGTCCACCGTGTACTGGCCGAGAGTCGTAAAGACTTTGGACGGCGAGTTGATGCCAAGGAAGTTCTTGAATCCGTTGATGGCATTCTGCGCTACATTCACGATTGCATCCTTGACTGCGTTCACGCCGCTGGAAATGCCCTTGACAAGACCGTTAATGATATGCCCGCCAAGGTTGACGACCGCCTCCACAAGCCTTGGGGTGTTCTCCTCAATAGCCTGTCCAAGCCCGTCGATAAAGTTGATGATAAGATCAAATCCGGCGTTGACCACCACCGGGATCTGCGCGGCTACCGCGTTGACAAATTCCAGCACCACGGAAACCGCAGTTTCCACGATCTGTCCAATGTTGTTACGGATTCCTTGCAGGAAATTAACGATGATGTCGCAGCCGGACTGAATGATTTGCGGAAGATAGCTTGCGATGGTGGAAAGAAGCTGCGTCAGCAGCATTGCCACCGTGTCCATGATAGCGGGGGCTGTTGCCTGAATGGCTTGCATCAAGGAGAGGATCACCGTCGTAGCCGCCGCGATCAACGCGGGAGCGGCAGACGCGATAGCCGTAGCAAAGGTAACGACGCCCTCCGCGATTTTCACCGCTACTGCTGGAATAAGGTCGGCAAAGCCGAGAACGATCATGCTCAGCGAAGCTACGATGCCGGTTGCCCCTGCTGCAAGGGATGCCGCCAATGCGGTGATGCCGACAGCCAGTGCGGAAATGCCTGCTCCGGCCGCCAGAAGTCCCGTACCGAGTGCCAATACGCCGACGCCGATCAGCGCCAGAGCGCCGGACAAGGCGAGAATGGCGGGAATAACGGGTGAAAGCACTGCACCTGCTACACCAATCACGGTGAAAGCGCCCGCCAGCGTGATAAGGCTCTTGGCGATCGCCTCGCCGCTCATAGCGCCCAGCAGACTCAGCACCGGTGCAAGGATCGCCAGCGCACCGGCCGCGACCAAAAGTGCCGCAGAACCGGCAAGCGTGCCGTTCATCAGGTTCAATGCCAAAGCCAGTTCGCCGAGTGCAATGCCAAGTGTCACCATGCTTGTTTCAACCTGATCCCAGGTCAGCTTTGCCAGCTTTCCGACCGAGTCGGCCACCAGTTCCAACGCCGCACCGACCACGACAAGGCCCGCGCCGACTGCGATGGTATTTTTCGGCATGACCTTCAGCGCAATAGCGATCTCAGCCAAAGCAACGCCCATTCCCGTCAGCCCCTGTACAAGCTGACCGGGGTCAAGAGAACCCAGATCGCCGATCGCAGAGGCGAAGATCTTAATGGATGCACCTACCAGAATAAGACCGGCTCCGATACCCACCATGTTCTGTGCGCCGCTGGTGAATTTCGTAAAGACAGCAAGACCGCCCAGCACCGCGCCGAGACCGAGAAGCCCCTGCTTCATGTTCTCCCAGTCCATGCCGCCAAGGTCGCTAACCGCGGAAGCCAGTATTTTGATTGCCGCAGCAAGTACAACGATGCCCGCCGCCGTGCTGATCGCACCGCTCCCGAACTTCGCTGTCCGGAGAAATACGTCGATCTCTGCCAGCAGCACGCCAACACCGAGCAGCCCTTGTTTCATCTCTTCCCATTTCATGCCGCCCAGTTCCGCGCAGACGGAAGATAGGATCTTGACCGCTCCGGCGAACAAAATAAGACTGCCTGCGCCCTTGATCATCTGCCCGCTGCCGGTGGACATCGCCTTGGACGATGCCACCACGATAGCCGACAATCCGGCGATTGCTACCAGTCCTCTGGAAACGCCCTCCCAGTCAAGACTACCGAGCGTAACCATAGCGCCGGCAAGAATTCCGATTGCAATGGACATGGCCAGCATGGCGGCGCAGGAACGGGTAATGCCTTTCTGCATCACGTCGATCTTGCTGAACACAGCCATGGATGCCATAAGATCGGCAAACAGCACCGTGATCGCGCCAAGAGAGGCTGCAAGCTTGTCGCTGTCGATAAAGGAAAGCGCCACCAGCGAAGCCGCCAGAATACCGACCGCCGTAGCGATCTTCATAAGCGTACCGGCTTTAATGTCCTGCTGCCACGCCTCGAAGCAGCCCTTGACACTGTCCAGAATGCCGACGATAGACTCCTTGATGCTTGCACCGGTGTCTACAAGGTCTTTCGCACTTTTCAGGAATTTCGTAATGCCGACGGCGATGGCGCTGAGGGAAATGCCGTTGAGCAGGTCGATGATCCCGCTGAAATTAGCGTTGCTCAGCTTGTCGATGATGCTTCCAGCAGCGGAGCCGAATGCGCTGACGATACCGCCGCCGATAGTTTTCAGCGCTTTGCCGATCGCCTCTATCATCTGATAGAATTTGGAATTGGAGAGCGATGCGCCGATGGATGCAAAAGCATCCGTAACCGCCGACTTCATGTCGCTGGCGCCGCTTCCGATCTGGCTCAGCCGTGTCTGCACGCGTTCCAAAAGCGCATGGAAAGTTTCAAAGCCAACAGCCGCCAGCTTTTCGCTGACAAACTGCTTCACCATTTTGATGCCGCTGATGATCGCACTGAGCGCCGCTGCAATTCCGTTGGCGATCGTGGTGAACAGTCCGCCCTCGCGGATCAGCTCCTCCACGTTTGTAACCATTCGTCCGGTTTCCCCGGTAAAGCCAAGGATGGTTTCCAGCAAAGCACCCGCTTCTGCCCGGACAGGGGCAAAGGCGTTCCATAAGGCGCCGAATGCTTCACCGATCAGTTCCACCGCGCCAAACAATGCCGAAAAGGTGTCTTTCAGGTTCTGCGATGCGGTGTCGCTCAGCTTCAGCTTGGAGGTAAATTTGGCGAAGGAGTCCGTCAGTTCGTAAATGCGCTGTGCCGTGACAGCGGGGAACATGGCGGTGAACGCTTCCTTAATCGGCTTGATGACGCTGACCAGCCCTTCAAAGGCGCTCTTCAGCCCCTCAATCAGCTTTGCTCTGCCGCCGAGGTCTTTCCAGCCCTTCAGCAGTTCGTTGCGCGCATTTGACTGCGCATCAATAAACCCGCCGATGGTGGTGCTCAGACTGGTCCACAGGACCTTTGCCTCCTCAAAGTCGCCGAACAGGATCTCCCATGTCATGGCCCAGCCGGAACCGACCGCTTCCTTCAGCGTATCCATAAGCTGACTGAAAGTCTTAACGTCCTGTGCCGCTGCGAACGCCTTTTTACCGATCTCAGTCGTTTCGTCGGCGTACTGGCGCAGCGTTCCGACCAGCGCATCTGTCGTCATCCACTGGTCCTGCAAGCTGTCGTTGAAGCCGTGCGTCGCGTCGATCACATTGCCCTTGACCGTCTTATACATGCCGTCGGCAGTCTTTGTCAGTGTGCCGCAGGCTACGGCGGACTCCAGAAGCTGTGTCTTGAACTCCACTGTCGCCATGTTGGCGTTTTCGATGGACTTCCAGTCGATCAGCTTGACATAACCGGCGCTCAGCGCCTGTGCAAAGTTATACATGGCACGGGAGGCTTCATTGGTGTTTGCGCCGGAGACCGCGGCCACGTTGGAAACGCCCTGAATGGCCATGACGGCATCTTCCAGCCCGACACCCGCATTGGTGAATTTACCGATGTTGGAGGTCATGTCCTGAAACGAGTAGATTGTCTTATCAGAATAAGTGTTCAGCTCGTTCAGGTATTTGTTGACTTCCTCCAGCGATGCTCCGGTGCTCATCATGATGGTCTGGATCGAACCCATTTTCAGTTCGTATTCGTCAAACCCCTGTGAGATTGGCGCAATGGTCAAAGACTCTATCATCCGTTTTCCAGCGTTGACCGCCGAATTGGTGATGTTGGCGAGGGCGGTTATACCCATGACCTCCAGCGCCGAAAAGCGCGCCTTGACTGTTTCCACGGCGTCGGACACACCGGACATATCAAACCGCTTGGCCGTTGCATTGACATTTTCAAGCCCTTTGGTAGCGCCCTCCAGATTCAGGCTCTGTTTCAGCTTTTCCAGCGTAGACAGGCTCGTCTGCACGTTAGCTTCAAACTGCTTGTTGTCAAATCGCATTTCTACGACTCTTTCGTCAACCGTCGTGCTCATGTCTTTGTAACCTCCCTCCATGCGTCATTTGCAATGCGGTCAAAAATGGGCTGGATCGCAGGGTTGATGTAATCTCGTCCCTGTACCCAGCCTCCGGTCCCCGTTCCATGCCCGTATTGCAGAATGATGGCAATGGGGACACCATTTTGAATGTTGGAATTGTTGAATGTGATCGTGGCGACGCCGCCCCGGTTCGCGACCTTGTAGGACCACGATTTAGCCGTCAAACCCGAATCGACAGGCGTTGCGGCAGCCAGAGCGGCCACGCCGGCCTGACCGTATTTATCGAGGTCGCCAAGCTTCACCGCTTCCTTGGCCCGTTCCAGAAACCGCGTCAGTCTGGAAAAGTCGCCCTGCTGTCGAAATGTGATCATTCCGGCCTCCTGTTTATTCTGCTTTCTTCTGGAGTCCTTTCAGAACTTCCTGAAGCTTATCAAAGCCGAACATTGCGGCATAAGCCGCCATGAACCCGACAACGATTGCACCGACAACCAGATACCAGGTCAGTACAATGCCGTTCATCTGCGCGTAAGCGCCTCCGGACGCAAGCGTCAGCGCCTCGGCGATGATAAGTGCCAGAAGATTAGTCGGGATCTTATCCCATGTGATCTTTTTCAGAACCTGCACGATGATATTGGTCATCACCGTGATACCGGCAATAATGCTCAGCAGTACCGAAAGATTTAGTGCATCCATAATGCGTTCTCCTCCTAAATAGCGGGGCTCTCTTCCGAACCCTCTTGATTGGCGGTCGTGAAACCGGCAGCTTTCGCGGCTGCGTATTTAATGCCCTCTCCGTCAGCTCCGCAGTTTTCGATCGTGCTCTTTGTCACGATTTTCCCCAGCACAAGACTGGCCGCGGTCCCGATTGGGGTAAAAACCACCGTCCAGCACATTAGCGCGCCGGTATAACCGGTTTGAATACTCTCTCTGGCAAGATAAAAGCCGCCGATCAATCCCGCCGCAAGAAATGCGATAATGTAAAGCGCCAGTCGGTTGGTAAATCCGAGTCCGGCAAGATGGTCGATCACGCTGCGGCGCTTCTTTTTGGCAAGGCGCTTTCCATGCAGAGAGATCATCGTCATGCCAGCCCGTATTTTCGGGCAAAGCGGTAAAGAAGCTGGGCAGCCTGCTCACGGGTCAGGAAATCCTCCCACATCATGTTCGGCTGTCCGTCTTTAGCGCAGGTGCCGTTTCCGGCGAAAAGGCCCTCCCGAATGGCAAAGTCCCTCGCCTCCTGGCTCCAGCTTCCGCTGTCGTTGTCCCGCAGGTCACCGCGGTATTTGCTCATCGAAGTGGCAAACATCTTGTCAAAAGTTGCCTGGTCCATGTCGTCTTCCTCCTCTGTGATGATGGAATAGTCAGGGCGGCCGTAACCGCCGATCTTCTCGTAGCTCAATGCGTAGGACTTGTTTCGGACGCAGCCACCGTTTTCCACAACGCCCACCGCGCTGGAGGTATTACCCTCAATGGTGTAGACCCGTCCATTCTCCACCTTTTCCACAAGACCGGTGTGGTAAAAAGACTTGCCGCCATCCTTTGAGAAGAAGATCTGATCTCCGCTCTGCGGGTTTTGGGTGAAGAAACGGCCGAGATTTTTGTAGTAGCGCACGCTCTCCGTGCATCCTGCGCCGTAGCCGTCGAGAATCTGCCCGGTCATCACCAGCGTCTTCTCCAGTCCAAAGGTCTTGACAAAACACCAATCGCAGAACATATCGCACCAGGCGTAGCCGTTTTTCGGCCCGTTGTATAAACCGAGCGCATCCAGATCTCTTGCATACTTGGTCCAGTTACGGTCTCCGGCATTGGCCGTTTTGTCGTCAAGCTGTGCGTTGCTCGCTTTTTCCAGATAACCGATTTCGGCTCTTGCTGTGGCGATCAGCCGCTGCTGAGCAGTCATAGCCGCATTCCTCCTTATCCCTTTGTGTTGAGTTGTTTTCTGCGCGCCGCGTTCAAGGCGGCGTTCCGCCTCATGATGTCGCCCTGACTCTTCCGCTTCGGCTTCCGGTTCTTGACCTCGCATACCTTGATCAAGGTCAAAAGCCGGTTCAAATGCCATTTCTGGTATTCCGGCGGGATGTTCAGTGCGATCATCCAGTAATAGATCAGCTCCGCCGTGATCTGCTCACGCCCCGGCCGTCCGTTTTTCTCGTCGGAAAAGCGGGTTGCAGTCATGGGCGCTTCGATATAGCGGTTGATCTCCTCGATGTTGGCATCGGTAAGGCGGTTGTAAACGTCGGGGTTCACGTTCTGCGTCAGCGTCATGCATTTTACATAGTAAATGGTCTCCTCAAGCGTCTTTTCCTGCTTGGAGAGAAACGGCTTGCAGAATTTGGACTCCCATTTTGAAAGAGAAACAAGAGAATGCTCCAGTTGAAGCGTCTGCTCCTTGGTATAGCGGAACTCCTCTTTTCTCTCATCCCAGAATTCCATTTCCGGAATCGTGATTCGGAGCATCTCTTATCCTCCATTTCCTTCGTTGTCAGTTCGTTGCCGCAGGCTGTGCGTGGACGCTGTCCATCTGCTTCGGCAGCACCTGGTTGATGAAAGCCGCGGCCTTGTCCGCATCGGTCGCCAGGGACATGAACAGCTCAGAGTAAGCCTCCGTCTGTGCAAAAGCCTCCGCGATCTCCTTGGACTTCATCAGGCGCTTGCCGTCGGGAGACTTTTCGCCGTATGCCTTCAGAATGAATTCCTTGAATACGGTGACCAGTGTCGGCGTATCCTGCGCGGAAATGATCTTGCGGATCATCTCGGTGTACCCGCCGGTGGTGCCAAGCTCCATTTCCATGACCTCGGCCTTATTCAGATTGAAATAAAAGTCCTCCGTGCGGATCACGTTGTTATAATCAGTGTAAGTGATAGGGTATTTCAGCATAGTGGGTTTCTCCTTTCAAAAGTAAAAAGTTGGGGAGCCGCCCGCCAAACGGAATACGACTCCCCGGTTTTCATAATTCAGTGCATCAGGCAACGTTCAGAAGCTGCGCGATCTCATCAGGCAGAGGCAGACGAGGCTCGGTTTCGGTGTCGCCGAACAGGATCTTCTCCAGCTCGGCCAGCTTCGTGGGGTCGGCCTTGGTGGAGTCGATGGTCAGGGAAGCGGTAGGCTTGTGGCCGGTGACATTGACCGGGGTGGTGCTCAGCTCCCAGCTGAAGGTGATGGCTTCGGGGTCCTCGTTGATGGTGTTATACGCCTTTTCGGACGGAGCGGCGGTTGCGCCGTAGATCAGATGCAGCTTATAGCCGTGCTCATTGCCGTCAACATCGTTGCCGATGACCGTGCGGTAGACCATGCCGAAGACCTTGCGGTTCTGCTGGCCGATGGTCGCACCCTTCACCAGTTCAACGCTGCCGTCGCACTCGGCGAATTCATCGGGATAAGTGTAAGCCTCAACTGTAGCGCCGAACTTCTCCGCGCCCACCAGACCGAGGTACTTCATGTTGTCGGCATAGATGTCGTTGACGTCCGCACCGGAGGGGCTTTCGGTGACGGCGGTCAGACCGTTCCACGCGACGCCCTTGGAATAAACGCCGCCGGTCTGAATGGGATAAAGAACGCCGTGGTCAACGCCCGTTTCATACAGACGCTTGCCGGACTGGTCCCAAACAAGTTTACTCATAATTTAGATCCTCCTTAATAGTAGAGTGTGAATACATCATGGTTCAGATTGTCCTGCTCATAGTGCCGGCTAAACTGACAGGTGGGCAGGGAAGCGATTTTTTCGATCAGCTCACTATCAGGATTTGCGTCGATCGCAATGACCTGATAGCGCCGGTTGGAAAGATACACCCCGTCATCGGCGTGCTTGTTCTCGATATAGTCGAGATTGTAGACGATGGCGGGGTATCTCATTTTTACCGATTCGGGAGGCTGGAAATAGACATGCCGTGAACCAAGAAGTCCGCACAGCAGCTCATGCAGCTCAAGTCGCCTGTTTGCCATTGTAAACACCTCCCAGTGTCAGGATCAGCCGCGGATACTGAACCTCTACCTTGCTGATCTTCCATTTGGCACCCATAAATGCAACATACCGCATGGAGTGGAAATTCGCATTGGCATACGGGTCTGCCACAATGCTGATCTCATTGGCAACATTGATGTCGTCGTTCAGATCGCCGGAGTCCTGAAGCCGGCGCATATTCCGCGTCAGATCGCCGTAGTAACTCTGCTCCGCGATCTCCTCGGTCCACACGCCCGGAGCAGTCTCCTTTGTCACGGCATAGCCGATCACGCCATAAAACTTCGCCATTTTGAATTTCCCTCCGATCTGCCGGTATTAGACGTTGCTATCCGTCTGAGAAGAGCTGTCGCTGCCGGAGGGAGTCTTGGTAACATCCTCTTCCAGCGCAATAGCGGAATACACGCGGGTCAGCGCGCCGCTGATGCGGGTCTCAATCAGATACTTCTCCTGGTTGAAGTCGATGTCGAACTGGTTGAAGCGGGTGATCTCACCGCCCTTGGTCGCGCCGATCTGATAGTCGTCCATGTTAACGAAGATGCCCAGCAGCTTCTTTGTCTTGGGAGAAACATCCTTGGTGGTGCGGGTGCGGCCCTCGAACTGCTCGGCGGTATAGATGTTGCCGACGTTCAGCGCGGCAGCCAGATCGCTCTTGGAGTCATAGATGCGGCGACCATTCATGTCGCGGGCCAGCAGCATGATGTTCAGCAGATGCGGCGTGCAGTAGAAGTCAGGAGTACCATGACCCTTATACTGCTCGCGGGAATACAGAGCGGCGGTGATGATGGCCTCAGCATAGATGTAGTTGGTGCCGAAGCTTGCGCCGGTGTTGCTGCCCTGAAGTTCAGCCTTGGCAGCGGCGAAGTCCACATCCGTGTGGATGGTGTAGAGCTCATCATCGTGCCAGATGGAGCGGATGTGCTCCTCGCTGATCTTGGCCTCATCGCCGTCCTCGCGGCCGTCGCCGATCATGATAGCGGTGGCGATCTCTTCGTTCAGGTTGGAACGCATGATGCCGTACTGATACTCGACCACGTCGAAATCGGTGATGTCGACGATGTCATCGCGGTTCAGTGCATCCTTGCGATACACCGTCTGCGGGTCAGTGGTGCGCTTGAGCAGCTTCACGTTGGGGGCGACTGCCTTCTTCTTGGTCTTCTGATAGCCGCTGCCGCGAACGGTCACGTCACGGGCATCCGTCTGGCGGGTGCGGATACGGCTGATGGGGCTCTTATGAGCCTTGCTCATCACAACGTCCACCCAGCCCTGATCACGCAGCAGCACTTCGGGCGCGCCGGGGTAAACGTCCTTGTAATCGGGAAACAGGGTGTCAATGTCGTCGATGCCGTGCGCCAGTTCCTTGTTATTCTCGGCATACATGGAAATGGCGTTCTGGAGCGTGCCGACGCTCTTATTCTTGGCAAGACCGATGATGCTGGCCTGATCGGAATGGCTCAGCTCAAAGGACTGGTTGTCGCCGGTCTGGTCGAAAATGTTCTTCTTCATAGAATTGTCTCCTCCTTCAAGATCGGAATGTTTTGCGGACTTGTCGTCCTCGTTGGTTTTGGCAGCATCTTCGAGAGCCTGTCCCATCAGGGCATAGACCACAGTCTTCTGCTCTTCGGTAAAGGTCTCGAACACATCGGCCAGAGTTTTGTTGTCCTCGGCCTTCTGATCCTCTTTCTTCTCGCCATCAGCAGAAGTATCGTCCTTTTTCTCGTCCTCGGCCTTCTTCTTGCCGTCGTCGGCGTGATAAAGGCTGATCTCCTCTCCGGTATAAATAATGGCCTCTTCCTCGTTCTCCTGCCCATGACACATGACAGAGTCGATGTAGGCGCCGGGGTTTGCTCCGGCCAGCACAAGGCTGACCTCTCTGATCGCGCCGTGCAGAACATCCGCCCCCTGCTGCTTGAGCTGGTTGGCATAAATACTCAGCGCGGATACGTCGCCGTGCTCCACAAGAAGCTTGGCGTTGCGGCCGGATTCCGTTTCGTTGAATGTGCAGTAGGCGTAAACGCCGTCCTCACGGTTCTCCAGCAGCGCATGGCCCAGAACATTCATTGCATCGTTGTGCTGATGGTTCCAGACCAGCGGGACCGTCTGCCCGTCATTGCTCTTGAATGCGTCCTTGCGGATCGTGCGTCCATCGGAGCATTTCAGATCGTTACGGGTAGCCCAGCCACTGAAATCGTACCTCATTTTGAATTTCCTCCTTCAGTTTGGTTGTTGTCGGTCGTTTCTTCAGTCGGCGCTTTCGCGGCTTCACTTCCGTTCGCTTCGCTCACATTTCTGTTCCGTAGCTCGTCTGCCTTGGGGTCTGCGGACGGTTTCAGACCGATAATCTGGCGCATCTCATTGGGCGACAGGATCTCGTTTCTGGTGAATTTGTCCGCAATCTCGGCCAGCTCGGATACCGGGACCAGCTTGAACGGATCTCTGAAGAATGCGATCGACTGGAACTGCGACCGGGCAGTTTTGGTGAGAAACTTTCGTTTCATTTCGTCAGCGATGGCTGATACGAAGGGCTCGATCGTCCGGCTGTAATAGTTCAGCATCGTCTTGTCGTCGGCCGTTCCATCCATGATCTCCTGAGTGATACCCAACTGGCTGTAAAGCATACTCGTCAGGTATTCGATCTGGTGCATCAGGTTGTTCTCGACCGAACGGTTCAGTTGCGTGATGCGCTCTGTACCATCGGTATAGGCGATCCCGTACTTTGACCCGGACAATTGGTCTTCGATATCCTTACGGCGTTTTTCAGCCTGTTGACGTCTTGCGTCGGTCTTGATGACATAGGGGAGCTGGATAATCAGGTCCAGCTTTCCGCTTCCGCTCTGCTCGTCGATCACATCCAGAAGTGCCAGCTTCCTTGCCAGACGCTGCATGGTTGAGTTCGGCTCATTCATCACGGCGAACAGTGGGTTTTCTACAATTCCGATCTGGCTTTTCTGGAGCATGATCTCTTCCTTGTTGCCCGTTCGGTCGTTGTAGATACGGACCCGCACATACTGCGGATACCACTCCAGAATCTTACCGGTTCGCATGGTGTTGATCTCGTAGGAGCTGCTTACGGTTGGATCAACCGTAGTGTCCACGGGAACGATCGCCACCACGCCCTCGTCCATCATGGACATGGCAATGTCCTGCACAAAGCCTCTTCCGGTCTGATCAAGGTTGGCCTCCAGTGTCAAACACCGGTTTAATCCGGAGTCCATGGCAGAAAGAAAGCGGCCGTTCGCATCCAGCCTCACATGCTGAATGGAAATAGCCGCGACATCCATGGCAATTCGGTTGTAAACACTGGTGACGATGGAGCGCTCGTTTCCCCTCGTCAGTCTCGGCCGATCCGGACGGTAGGAATAACTTGCGCCGTAATCCGCAGTGCGGTAGGTAGGCGACCGGTTCATGAAGGCATTCCAGGCATGTTTCAGCCGGCTGCCAAACGATTCATCCATTGCTTCACCACCTCTTGTAAAATGGATTTTGTCGTAAAACAAAAAAAATCCCGCAGGTCGGTTAAGACCTACGGGAAAAGACTGGGTTATTATTTGCTGCTCTCTTTCAGTATCTTGCTGCCAAGCTCCTCGGTGATTTCAACACCCGGATGCTTTTTCGCATAGTCCATGATTGGAGCGGCCAAGCCATCATCCATCATGGGGCTGCAAATCAGCATCTTCTTAGTCTTCCGAACGCTAAGGACAATACCGACCAAGCTGGCTGCAAGTCCGGCATAGGGAATATACCGAAGAAAATTCCGGTTCATAGCAATGCCTCCTTATTTGTAATAATTATCGAGAATTTGATCGTATGACAGATTTGTTTCGGGGTGGTGCTTGCGGTATTTCTGTACGATCTTGTCGTTCTCCTGCCCGTGAAGGGCTTTCTGTCCAACGGCAACCAGCCCGGCAGAACCGGCAATTCCAGCAGCAGAAGGCACCAGCGATTTTACGGTAATGTCCATAATTCCTTTGGAATAAGCCTTCTGAATTTCTTCATGACCGACTTCCCGAACGCTGTTCACCGCAGCTTTAGATGCCGCATTAAAAGCAATCATCGGTTTGGAACTCATATAGCCGCTGTATTTCTTGTCGTTTACATCCATGATAGCATCATATCCGAGAGATTTCAACTTATTGTAAAACCCGGAATTAACGGCAGAAGAAGTTGGTAGATTGTGGTCCACCAGCGTCAAATTCAGCGCATTATAGACCTTTCCGTCGATCTTGCCTTTTGACAGGGATTTCAGACCCTCGCGGACAACACGATTTTGCTTATCGGAAGCATAGCGTCCAACGGAGTCGGACAGATGTTGCTCTAAAGTCTTCCGATACGAAGCATCCTTACTCACCAAATCGGACAGAGCTTTTGTTGCAGACTTTTCGGACGCCACTTTCATGGCCTGGTTTACTCCGATTTTGGTTTCATAAACCTTTCGCCCGCTGTTCTCGATCTGCATACCGTAAAGGCCTCGATACTTGGTATTGTCCCCCTTTGTCATAGAGAAATAGAATGCATCCGAAACGCCCTTATTGCTGTTGCCTGACATATTCTGCAACTCGGTTCCAGCTTTGATAAACTTATCGACTGTCTTATCGTAATGCTTATATGCAACATAAGCAGTTGCGGCGGCAATCGTTACACCGGCGGTAGCGGCAATAATCTTCTCGGTCCTAACGCGCTTATAGGCTGCAACAGCGGCTTCCTCTTCTGACATTCCTTTCGACCGATACTCCTCTTCAAGCTTTAACCGATGCTTAGACTTCTCCTTGGTTTCTACATTCAGCTTTTCCTTGACTTTTTCGGAGCTCAGTTTTTCTTTGGCCCAGTCGACTCGATTGGTCGCTTTCAGCAAATCATTTGTTGCCTTTTCGTTATAGACCATTCCGCCAAGAGTCGCCTTGTTGTATGCGGCTGCGGCGGCCGCCTTTTGCTTCTTTGCTTGCTCGACATTAGCTGTTGCTCCGCCGATATCTGTGTCATATCGCTTCCTGCCCGCGGAAGTCAGGCTGCCGTCCTTGTTCTGATAACGGCGAACGCCCCACTTCATGCCGAGAATTCCATGGTGAGAAAGTTGGTTCACACAGTACCCCCCCCCAACAATTTAGTGATTATTCAAATGCGTCCCGGTTTGCCTTGAATGCAATATAGGCATCCATCATTGCGGCCACCGAGTCGATCTTTTCCTCATGCCGCTGCTTGAGCAGCTTGCGGTTTCCGTTGGTATCCTCCATGGCGATGCAGTTTCCCATGGCAAAGGTCATCAGCTCCTGGTCAAAGAGTAGCATCCGCTCCTCCGCCAGCTTCTTCAGTTCGCCCAGAGGGACTGACTCTGTCTTAGCGCCCTGAATGACCTTTTCAATCCCAAACGGGCCGTTTTCCTGCGCCCACCGCTCGATGAATTCCTTGGCATTATAAGGGTCGTATCCGATGCAGCGCACATCGAATTGATTCTCCTCGATAAACCGGTCAAGGTCGTCGTAGACATCCATCATGTCAAGCACCGTTCCGTCCAGCACGATTAAACTGCCTTCGTGCATGAAATCGTCGTACTTGCTCCGCAGAGCCAGCGGAAGCTGCATCAGCGTCAGCGAGGAAATGTAGTTGATGGTCTTCACACCAAAGCTTCCGCCGCGAAGCGGAAACAAAAAGGTGAACGCGCAGAAGTCGTCGCCTCTGGAAAGGTCGCATCCGATCGCGCATGGCATTCCGTAGAACCGCTGTATCCGATGCGGCAGGGTTTCCTCATAGGTGAAGTAGTAGGTATAGCCCTCCATCGGAAGCCCAAAGCGCTTGGCAAGAATGTCGTTTCTCGCCGCAGGCGCCTTTTCCGCTCGCTCTACATCCAACTGATAAACCTCATAACTTACGGTCTTTCCGATGTTCGGATTGGCCTTGAGCCACATATCAGGGTCGCCGACTTCATCAATGGAGTCCAGCTTGTACCACCAGATAGACACATGCGGGTTGTTGTACTCGCCCTTGAGAATGTCCATCAGCTCCATTTTGATGGTGTCGCCCGGCCCGTTTCGTACCGTACCCTCCGAACTGACCGCAATGATAAGGTAATCGTCATTCTTGGATGCGCCCTGCTCCAAAGCGCCGATTACATCCTCCCGCACATCGCCGGACAGCCATTCATCCACAGTGTTGATACGGCTGTTCAAGCCTTGCAGCTTGTCGATAGACATTGGACGGATCTCAACAAGAGAGCCGTTGAAGAAATTCTCGATGCCCTTCTTGGTCGAAGCCAGCTTGACCCGCTCGGCGCGATTGCCGGTGGTGTTCTGGATAGAGCCTTCCGTCAGGAATTGAAACAGCGGACCTCTCGACCGCAGAATGCTTGTCCGCATCGGCGCGAGGACTTCCTCGGCCTGCCGCATCGTCGGCGAAGTATGCACCTGATGCGTTGTGGACATATCTACATTCAGATAGTAACTCTGGATGTAGGACTCATACTGCGACTTGGCGGCGCCGCGGGCAACGATCAGGTATTGCTTGTTGATAAGCCGTTTCTTGATGGATTTGCGGACGTAGTGCCCGCCGTGCCCATCTTCATTCGGCTCATACACGCTGCGCTCCACAAAGTAATACCAACCAAAGACCTGTTCGCCCCAAAGCTTAAAGCTGTCGAGCAGCTTCAGGTCAGAGCCGTCAGTCAGCGTCAATTCTTCTTCGCAATACTTGATCCAGCCCTCTACCACTTCGCCGTCGTAATAGATGCCCGGGTTGGCGATCAGGTCATCAATTCGATTCATCTCCATGGAAATCTCTTTGTTGACTGGAATCTCTCCGCGCATCACGGCATCCCGAAACATGCCGTAATACTTTGGAACGGCTGTATTCGATAATGCCACGAATGCTCACCTCAGCCCTTTAGTTCTTTGATTGCCAGCGCAATGCCCAGCGCAGAACTTCCAACTGTCAGCACGCCTCCTGCCACCTCAAGCGTCTCTCTGACAGCAGTACGTCCTTTGGATACCTTGGCTGCTTCCGGCTTGGCGAACAGATCATTGTACTGCCGTTCCAGCAGTTCGCGGTTGATCTGCGCCCGCATCTCCTGATCGCTCATCTTAGAAAGGTCCATACGAGTCTTTCTGGCTTTCGGCGCGCTGCTTCGCTCGATACTCTTTGCCTGATTGACAAGGCCCGAACTGGTGTCCACAAGCCGCTTGCTCCGCTCCAGATCTTCCTTAGCCCAGCGCTTCGGGTCCGGCGTGCTGACGTCAATGCGGTTTTCCTTCTTCTTGGCAGCGTTCTCACGTTGGTCGCGGTCGTACCGCTTTTGACCCGCAGAAGTCAGACTGCCGTCTTTGTTCTGATAACGGCGCACGCCCCACTTCATGCCGATAACGCCGTGATGTACTAATGTCGGGTTATTCATCTTAGATTTCCCTCCCTTGCGATGTAGGCAGTTTTCCCTGCGGAGGTGTTCGAGGTCTCAAAATATGGAACTTCCGCTACAACAACATTCTCATCGAGTACCTTGTTGGCAGTCTCCAATGTCTGCGAGGAAAACGCTTTGGGAACGACCTCGTATTCTCCGGTGTAGGGATCGGCGTCGCCACCGCTTGTATTCTCTGTTTCAGCTGCGACCTGAATCCGCCACTCCAGCTCAGATATCTGCGCTTTCGTCGCTTCCAGAACAGCAGCCACCAGCGGTGGGTCGAAAATCAGCTTGACCTTCAAACTCATGTAAGTCTTGACAAACTGAAGTGTCTCGCCGTTGGGGATATAATCGTCCCATGCCACGCTGCTGTCGCTGATTGAAAAGCCTTTGGAGGGGCCGACACCAAGTTGTGTCAGAATGGAGAATACGGAGTTGATATGGAAAACGAGAATGTCGTCGAAATGAGTGTACTCTGCTCCGATCCCCAACGACTTCTTGATAGAAGTCAGGATACTCTCCATAACTTGCCTCCTATCTTATTTGCTTCCACGGGCAGGTATCGTTTCTCGCCCGCTCAACGGGGGAATGCGCAAGCATCCCCTCATCGCCGTAATGAATTGCATTATGCGTTTTGTGACTCACACAGATCAGATACTCCGGGTTCAGCAGATTGTCGCTGAGTGTCCGGATGTCCTCTCGTGTGATTGGGTTCATGTGATGGATTAGGATTTTACCGCCAATCTCATAACCGTCGAGACCGAGGTCACAGCCGTTGTCCCGGATAAGAACAAGGTTGCGTACATCCTTCCATTTCTGCGAGCGATAGAAAAGCTGGTTCAGATAACGGTCGAATCCGAAGGTATCCTGCCCGACAGCTCCGTCCAACTTCAAATACCGAAACCGTTCCGCAAAAGTGAAAAGGCGGGATAACTCCGAATAGGTCTTAATCATCCTCGTCACCGCCTCGTCCGCTGTATTGCTTCATGGCTTCATATGCATTCTTATAAAGTTCTTCCAATCGCTGTGCAGATTTCAGGGACTGCGTCTTCGCGTCGATCAGCTCTTTCTGCTTTTCAAGGATCTCTTTTTCGATACGCTCTTTAGTTGAGCCGAGCTTTAAGTAGTGAGTAATGACCTGCGAAGACGCAGTCCCCTCCATCAACTGTTTCTCAGCAAGGTCGACGGCCAGCGAGATCATCTGGTTTTCTCTGGCTTCCGGTGTCAAAGCCGGCCGCATCTTTTTCCGAGAACTCTGGCAATCCGCAGCCTTGGCTTTTCGCATTCCCTTGCTGCCTCCTTTTCTGAAAATATCATGTGGTATTGCTTGGGTTTCTCTGACTATCCGAGGTCTTTTCCTAAAGTTTGCGGCGGCGCTTCAAAGAACCCGCAGAGCATTGCAGCATCTCTTTTGAAAGGAGAAAAAAGAAGGAGGCAAGATCCATCATCTTGGCTGCCGTATTAAGCTCTGTGGGTCCTTTGAAACGTCGCCGCTCCGGAAAGTGAAAATATCCCTCCCGGCCCCAAAACTGCTTTCCAAAAATCTCCCCCGGAGAATTTCCGAAGACACCCGCGATACAGGGAGGGGGTGTGATTTTAGAGACCCTCCCCCTATGCCTTGATGTATCAGCTATCCTCCAATGGAAAGACACAACAAAGATTGTTTTCCGGAAAACAGTTCATTCATTGATTATTTTACGATGCGGTTTGTATAACTTTTCGATAGATGTTCCGGAAGTCGTACTTGATGATTTCGTCAATCGCGCGTTCAACTTCCAAATCGTTCTCATCTTCGGTCAACTGACTCGATGTTCGGGCAATTCTTCCCAGATAAGCACAGGTATGGTACCCCTTCTCCTCGTCATAGAGGAGCCAAGAAGTGAACTGCTCGAAAGGATTGTAAGGATTGTCAACTGTTGTTAAAGCGCATTTCCTTGCCATTTGAAAGCTCACTCCTTTCCTTTGAGGTACTTTGTAACAGTCGAAGAAGAAATGCCAAGATCTTCCGCGATTTCAGATGTGCTGTAACCGGAAGCCTGCATCGACTTGATCTTGTTGACCTTTGCCTGACTGAGCGTCGTTGTGGTGCGCGGCATAGAGCGCGCCCTGAGATCGTCGATGTCGGTGTTGTTCAAGATCTGATACAGCTTATTCTCGCTGATTGCTCCGGCTTGAATTGCTTCCCATTCGCGGTCTGTGATCTTGATGTTCTCGCGCTTGGCTCCGACAGAGGTGCGGGCGGCAGAGAGGGCCTGCGACTTGGCTTTCTTCTTTTCAGATTTGGTCATGTCGGGGTTTTCCTGCTCCTTTGCCGTCACCACGGAGTTAGCGATGACCTGGGCCTGCCGCTCACGAGGCGCATTCTTCAAAGCAATGTTCAGCTTTGCAGTCAGCGACTTGTATTCAGGCAGGTAAGTTTCCTTGGCGGAGGCGCTGTATTCGATCTTGCCGGTATGGACCATCTCCTTGCGAGCCTGGTTGCCGAGGGACTTCATCTTATTGGCATAATCTGCATAAAGCTGCTCCTGGGGGGTACCGGAGGACAGGGAATAGGCATCTCTGGTTTCTGCCATTTTTGTGCTGTCCTGTGTCCGCACCTGCTTCTTTCCGCTCTTGTCGGTATACTCCTCACGAACGGACTTCCAGCTCTGCTCACCGGTATCGGGGTCAATCATAGGCGAACCCTTCCGCTTCAGTACGACCTGTTTGGAAGAGGCCCGGGATATTAAAGTCGAAGCACCCCCATAGCCCTCGTCATCGGCATGAGCCTGGTACTTCTTCTTCAACGCAATGATACCGTTATCAGTCTCGCTCTGCTTGTAGTCCAACTTGTGCTTCTCAGCGTCGATGACGACCATCGAATGCCGAACAGCCCTTGCCAGCTCGTCAGGAGGCGCACCCTTTAGGGTCATGTCGGTGATGAGGTTCGAGATCTTGCCCATCTCCGTCTGGGTGTTGTTCATTCGCTGAAAGACCTTGCCGCCCCTGCTGTAATACTCACGGCCCTTGCTATCCACTCTGACAGGATCACCGGAATCAGCTCCGTAATCAAGCTTCGGGTCGAATCCCTCAAGCCCTTTCAAAGCCGCGGTAGAGGTAATGCGCACCTTGCTCTTGGAAGAATTGCAGGGAATCACCATAACGGTGTCACCGTCAAAGTCCGCACCGGAAAGCCGACCGGCAACCTTAGAGTTGATACCGATGGCATCGGCAGGGGTGTTTCCGAGAACTCTTTTTCCCTCAGCCTGCTTGTTGTTCACAGTTAGGATTGGGATTTCAAAGGTGCCGCCATGCGGGTAACGGATCAGCGCGACCGTTTCGCCGTCTTTGTAGTTCGGGGCATACACTTCATTGTCCTTGATAGAGGTCAACGAAAGAATGACCTGATACTTCTGACGGGGAAGCGCCGCTGCCTGCAAGTGAACTGCAGCCGCATCGCAGTCGTCGGAGAACGATTTTAGCAGGACTTTTTTCAAAGTCGGGTTCGGCAGGGAGCAAATCTCATCAAACTCAGCCTGCTTATCGGCGGAAGCCAAATTGAGTTGTTTTTTGATAAGGCTCAAACTCTGCTTTGAAAGAAACTGAGAAGGGAGTCGATCGCTCCATTCGCCCCAGTCGCCCTCTTCGGCACGCTTGTTGATGAGGGAAAGCTGCTTCTTACCATTCTTGTCATAATAATAGCTCTGTCCGCCCTTTTGACCGTCGCCTTTATCGGGGTCAACAACGCCTTCTTTGATGAGCGACCCAAAGGGGTTAGTTGGATCATCCTTGATCGGCTTCAGAACCTTCATCGTCGGCGTACCCTTCGCCTTGTTGGTGTTGAACATCACGTCAATGCCGTCGGGCAGGTCGTCGGAATAAACCGCCATGCCCTTGATGTAGTGTGTTCCGTCCACAAGAATGCGGACCTGTGCATAATGCGACTCACCGAGGCTCAGATCGTCCACGCCGCGCCGGATTTCCACAACGCCATCCTTGTCAATGCCGCCGTCCTCCGCATAGCGGATCTGCAAACGGCTCGAATCCATACTCTTGGGGTAGACCCATTTCGGGTCGTAGCTTTCGCCTCCATCATGAGAAACGTAATCGACCACGGAATGAATATTCCCAAAATCATACATTTCCCGATGCTCGGTTCCCTGCGGGCAGGCCACGGTCAGCGTCGTAAATTTGCCGGGGTTGGTCGCCTGAGGAATGCGGCCGTTGTAGACCGGATAGCCCTCCTGCTCCAAAATATAAAGAGCCTGGTCAAGCTTCTCTTTCGAGATGCCCAACTCACGCTCCACACCAACGCCGACGTCGATCATGCCTTTTTCCGCGATCTGCCTTTTGAGAAATTCCGCGGTGGTCTTCGCCTGATTCATGCGAGACTCTGAGTTTTCGTTCAGCAGCGAACGGATCGAGGAGTCGCTGTTGTATCCCATCTTTGCCGCAATCTCATTCAGACTATACCCTTCGTCACGAAGACGGCGGGCAGTTGCAACCTCCTGTGAACGGCGCTCATCCTTAGCAAGCGACTTCTGCACGCGAAGCTGTGTGGTCGTCATGCCGAGCGCTTCGGCGATCTGCGTCTCACTCATCCCGGACTTCCGCATGGTTTCCACACGGCTGAGAAAATCACCGCTGTGCTGGTTGGGGTTCTTTCCACTACCCAGGGGGTATCTTCCGCTGCCCCGCCCCGGAGCGCCTTCCATTTTCCCGACGCCGTAATGCATCAGGATATCTTCCGCAATCGGGTTCACAGTCAGCCCTCCTCTGCACGAATTTTATTGATGATTTTGTCGAATGTGATGATCTTCTCCATAATCGGCAGAATATCATCTGCCGTTGGGTTCGCATAAACGATCTCGCTGTTCTGATAAAGCCGCAGTTCGATCTCGATGTCCGCCGGGCGCACGGTATATTCCAGACAGAACAGCGCCGCATAGATCTCAAGCTGTTCCATGTGTGCAGGAACGACCCCCGATTTGAAATCGTGAATACGCAGCAGATTGTTGCGGAACGCGATCGCATCGGTCGTCCCGAAGCAATTTTCAGAATAGAACAGCACCTGCTCCGGTGTCATTCGATATCCAATGGCGTCATTGACGTACATGTTCAAAGTCTTCTGTGACTTCGGGAGCCGCTGCCCCAAGCGGATGCACTGCGCGGCAAACTCATGAAGCACCGTGCCTTTCTGCGCCGCAAGGAAATTGGAATAGACGTCTACGACCTTCGCTTCGTCATAGTTGATCCAATGGTACTTGCTTGCGCCGAGAAAAGCGTGCTGTCCTTCAAGATTGGAATGCCTGTTGAAGTTCATGTAGCACTTCCTCCTCATTTTCCGGCGAGATGAAACGAGAAAACGACATCTCGTTCATCCGACCGACATAGTATTCTTGATTCGGCTGTCTTTTTGCTCCGGCGCTTTTCTTACATTCCAAAGAAGCCCATCGGTCACGATAAAGCACCAGCAAATCGGGGATACCCTGCTTATAGCTCGCGTCGTTTTTCATCACGATGCAGCCGGGGAACATCCGCTTCAGCTTTTGAATCAGGTTGGCTTGAAAATTGCGCTCCAGCATAACAGAGAGCCTCCTTTCCACAAAACAAAAGAGAGAATGCTCGTTCTGCCAAAAAGCAGACGATTTATTCCCTCTCTTCATAAAAGGGGATGTATTTTTCGCGCAGGCCAAAAAAGAGCAAAAGAAAAGACCGAGACGCAGTTAAGCATCTCGGCCATCTCTAAAATATCAAATTGTTATCTCTCTTCCACCAGCACCGGCTTCAAGTAGAATATTCCGCGCTCCGCGTCGAAGCTATCCACTTTAGCCGTCACCCGAACGTTACTCCCAGCCGCCACAAACGAGGGCAGGTACAGATCTTCGATTCCAAGCCCGTTGGTATTCACATCCTCGAACTTAAAGACCGGACCGGGGTTTGCCGTATTCTCGTCAACGTAATCACCGGCGCTGAGCAAAATATCATAGCGTGTCTTATAGTCATCGTGGTTCATCACATAAGTGATGCAGCTATCAAACAAAATCGTCTGCCCCTTATAATTCTCGGCAAACGCCTTATACGAATCGTCGATCTCCGCTTTTACAGTAATCATGCTTGCCAACGCTTCGCAATTCTCAACTGTCAAAATATCATCGCCAGTATCAACAGTATCGGCCGACTGGCTCTCTTCTGCATCAGAACTGTCGGAACCGGTATCGTCCTCCGGGAACGAATGATAACGAATGATTACTTCCGTATCGGCTGGCACCCATTTATTTGGTGAATACTCTTCGTCGCCGCCAACGGAGACAGACTCGACTTCACCCTCCTTTGTCAACCAGCCTGTAATCAGGTCGCCCATCGGAGCAAGCTGAATATTGGTAAAGCCGCTTTCCTCAAAATCGGAAACCACTTCCTGATAGCCCCGACCCTGCTGGATTTTTGAACCCGATGGGGTTTCCGCTTCGCCGTCATGGTTCTTTTCTGTTGAACCTCCGCAGGCCGCAAGCGAGAAAACCATCACAAGCATCAGCAAAACTGCAAATATCTTTTTCACGATTTCTCCTTTCGCTTCATCGCCTGAAGCACATTGTCTTTTAATTTTTCGCACGTCTCGGCAGCAGCCTGTTTCCGTGCAGCAGCTTTCACAGCCCGTTTCTCTTTGGCAAGGGCTTTCTGCTGCTGTTCTTCTTCAAACTTCCGCCGGCTCTCTGAAATGACATCTTCCGTAATATAGCTTAAAACGACGTTGCTTTTGGCTCTGACCTTTCGGCCCTGCGGAGGGTCGCTTTTTACGATTTGCTGATCGGCGCAATCCCGATACTTTGCGTGAGCGGCAGAAAGAGGCAACTTGCTTGTTGTAACAGTAAGCCCCGCGGCAGTTACCGTTGCCACGCCATCGCTGAGACTTACGGGAAAACCCTTGGAATATAAACGAGGTACTTCGATCAATTCGCCGCGTTCGTCAATCTTATCCTTTGCCCAGTCTGCGACAGGCTCGGCTAAAGCAACGACCGGCCCAATAGCTACGGCCGCCTGACCGAGTTTCTTGGCAAGCGTCATAAGCTCTTTGCTGTTCGCCATTTCCTATTCCTCCGCAAAAATAAAAAGAGTGCGCCCCAATGAAGGAACGCACCCGAAAAAGTGAAGATCCCTCATTGCTGCGACACAACCTCAAGACCGAAAGGGAAATGAGTAAAGAGAGAAAAACACTTTTTACCAAAGTATCTTCCCCTAACGGTCAAAATATATGAAGTTGTGTCGCAAGAACAGTATAGCATAGGAACTTGAAAATAGGAAGAAGAATTTGTGCGAAATATCAAGCCGACATCTTCGCTTGTTTCCGCAGGTCGTCGTAAATCATACGGCTTCCGTCCGTCAAATATACCAGAATCATCATATAGCCATACGGCTGAAAACGAAGGGACTGTCGCCCGAGGTTCGGGTAAATCGACTTGAAATTAGTATAAAGATCATCCCATGTTATTTTCGGCATTTCTTCCTCCTTAAATGACTTGTGGCCAAAAACCCACTTTTTTTCGCCTATTACTATATATTTTTAATCTTTTTATCATAATAGTGAAGAGAAAAAAGTGGGCAAAATGGGCTTTGAGCCCGCAAGCCCTTGAAAACACTGGGTTTTTCGTGGCCAAATAGGGGTTTCAAAAGTGGGCAGAAAGTGGGCAAATGGCCATTTTTTCGTCCGAAAACGCTTATCGGGGGCATAAAAATTCGGCCAAAATCACTCTCTGCCCACGTTTTTCCGGGCAAAGCCCACTTTTCAAAACCCAAAAGTGGGCAGAAAATCGAGCAGTTTTTCACCTCCAAATACGGCCGGTTCGCTTGTCCGTCAGCACAATACGGCCTTCGATTCGGAAGCCTGCCAGCTCGCAAAGATAGAAGATCGTGTCAAGAAGTCTGTGAAAACGGGCATCCTCCTCGTCGATTTTTCGCAGGGCTTCATACGCTGTCGGGTCGGAATAGCCCTCTTTGTTCTTATGCGGATTGTTCTGGGGCAAGCCAAAACACCTCCTATTCTTTTTGTCGGTACCAGTCCTCTACATCCACACCAATCTCTTTCAGCTTGTGCGTGCAGAGCCAGACATCGTCCGAAATATCCATTTCATAGCGGTTGACCAGCGCGTTCAAAGCATCGGAAAAGCCGTCAAAGAACTTCTTCAGACGCTTTGGACCAAGGCCGAGCTGCGTGTGCAGTTCCCAAAGTCTGTCACAGCCTGCTGATCGCTGTCCGAGGAGAGAATGCGGGAGAGCGTCTTAAAACGGCTGAACTTATCACCCAAGCGAATGCGTGGCATTGCCATTCCTTCTTCAATGTAGGTCTGGTGGAAGCTGTCGCCGTAGTCGTGGTTCTTTTTCGCGTAAAGCACATTCAGCCCCATGCAAAGCTCGCGATGACGGAGCACTTTGTCCGTTTCATAAGGGGTTGCCGCAAGCTCGCCGTCGGCATACAATTTACTACACATGGTCTCAATCCTCCTGTACGCCGGGAATTCTGCGGAACAGTTCAGCAATGAGCTCCGCGTTTTTGCAGGCTGTTAAAGTCTCTCGCTGAAGCGCCGTAACCTTATCCTGCATCTTCTCAATGTCATCGGTTTCAACCTCTACGGAAACCAAGATTGAAGATTCAAGGTACAAAGCGGGACGAGCGCAGTAGTTGCCGATGTATACGTCGTTGTAGTTGACGCTCCCATCAGTGTACACGAAGAACGCGCCGTAGCCGTTGCTGGAGTTCGGGGAGTAAGAAGTCGCAAGCCAGTACCAGTCAGATGCAAGCGGAATGTACTTGCGATAACGGCGGTATTCATCCAGCGTCAATACCCGTCCGAAAACGCAGGGTGTGCCGTAAATTGTCTCACCGCACATGGAAAGCAGGTTAATGGGGCGCTCGACAACAGCCTTGGAGATATTGGGATGCCCCTGATGCAGCCAAATATCAACGTGCTTCTGGAGATAGCTGCCGACGAAATTGTCGTGGTCTTTTCGCTCAGCGTCCTTATGCTCGAACGGAATGTGTTTGGGAAAAACGTCGGCGGTCAGCACGAAAGATGCGTGAGCGTCCTCATCCAGCTTGACAAACTTTACGCCATCGAGGATAAAGGATTCTCCGCGGCGTACCTGTGCGAGTTCCATATTTTTGATCATTTTGCTTCTCCTTTCAAATATCATTTGCATTGCGGTGTAAGCTGTGCTCAGCATCAAAGCCGTCTGGGTAGCGAGCACGAAGCTTATCAATGTTCATCTGAAAGATCGTTTCCAGATCATACCCGATAGCGTCCGCACTAACCGCCAGATACCATGCAACATCGCCAAGTTCCTTTGCCATGTGTTCGCGGTCCAGATCATGGCCTTGGAACAGATGCTTTTTGAGAATATCAATGCATTCTCCAGCCTCGCCATTCAGCCCCATAAGGCCGTTGAGGATACGAGGATATTCCTGAGACATTCCGGAAGCTGTCCGAAGTGCCTCTTTCTGATATTCATTGGGTGTCATGTTATCTCCTTCCGCTACAATAAGAATTTTCAGGCGCAGAATTGCCATTACCAGTAATCAATTCGCTATACGGCAGGCTCTCGATCCAGTCGCAGAAGGTATGCCACTCATCCAACTTGTGATTGCGGCGGGACTTATACATGTTGGCCAGAACCTCATAGTTCAGCATAACCGTCCGTCGCTGATTGTACGAGCTCGGCAGGAGCTGGATCATCTGCCACCAATCCTGCTTATCCTTGGTTTCAAGGTAGCTTTCGCGATATGCGTTTAGCATCTCGATCGTACATCTAAGAATATCAAGAGGCGTCATCCATACCTTGTGTGGCGAAGTGATATCTTCATCGACGGTTGCACTCTCAATCCAGTTACGGTGATAGGGTTCGCAATTCAGATGCTCATGGCTGAAGTCGTCCAGTGTGAATTCCTTATCCGCGATTTTGTGCATCGTAGAGCAGGAGTTCATTTCGATGTCATACTCTAAGTAGCCGTCGTCGATAATGTCAGGCTCATCATCACCAAACCTTTTACCGGCACGATATGTCTTGAACTCCTTCCACCAATACAGCGGAGCAGTGATATCCAGATAGACGGTAATCATCCGCATGAACTTACGGTGATCGGTGCCGGCATTTCTCAGTCGGTTCATCAAATCTGCATCATTCGGACCAATCCAAAATTCAGTATCATCAGAGTAAGAAGCCAAAATATGATTCTCCCTCTGAACTGGAGCGATATATCTCCAATTAGAATCACTCTTCTCCCAAGAGTTCTTAGGATTCCGCATACCACGAATGGCGTGCTCCCAGCCCATAACCTCGGTGTTTTCAATTTTCAGCATTGTTTTTTATCCTCCTTAAATCTCCTGAATTTAAGAATATGTTCCATAAGAATGGCCCGAGTCACGGGTCCAACGCCACCGATAAATGGAACATAATTTTGAATACCGGATATACCAACGAAATCTCCACCAATATCAACAACTGTAGCGGTCGGTTTCAATTCCAACTCCGTAAAGTCGGCTCTTCCAACAGAAGATATAATTAGGTCAGCATTTTGGGCTAATCTCCAAATAGAAGACGACTTTGTGAGACTGTGTGCGATTGTAACGGTTGCGTTGGCTCTCGTCAATAAATGTGATAGTGGCTCCCCAACTCGCTCCGATCGACCTAACAAAAGAACATCTGCACCCTGAAAAATAAAACCGTAACGTCGAAGCAAACGCATGGACGCTTCGGCTGTGCAAGGCGTCAAATATCCGCCATCCAGATTGATCGCATCGGGAACCCGAATATATGGATTTAGCGATATGGTTGGATAAGTACAGTTGTGAACAAGTTTTTCTGCGGTAATGATCTCGACTCCGCATCTTTTAGCATCTGAACAAATCCCTTTATAGTAAGGTTCGTTGGCGTTTTTGACAATGACCTGTGCAACTTTATCGCCTGGCGTATCTTTTACGGAGCCTAAAATATCAGCCGCAAGGTCGGTTCCAATCCAAATGTTCATGGCGTTTTACTCATCTCACAAAGCACGGCATTTTTTTCATCGCAAAACTTGATGGATGATGGGTCAACCCGACGAACACCATCTCTGAATTCGACGATCCCATAAACCTGCCCGATTTGTCCACCAGGGTGGCCGCCACGAAGAGGGCTGGCATCGACAACATTGCTCCACTGTTCCCAAAGATGAAAATATCCGAGCTCGCCCTTGACTTCGCAAAAACGAGTGGTAAATTCCACGTTCATGTTGATTCCTGCCATTACAAACCTTCTTTCTGCGGATCGGAAAGAACCTCAACATAGTGACTATCGACCGTAGCAGCCTCAACATTCATTTGCTCAAGCATCATTTGAAGCTCGTCAACGAGATACTTCTGCGATTTACCGAGTCCGCCGCTTGCGAGAAGCCGGATGTAATTGGTAACCGTGATGGGAACAGGGATCTTCTTACCCATCTGAGCCGCAGCCATTTGAATATATTTGCTCATTGAATAGGTGGCCACGACGATAGTCGCACCAGTCTTTTCAGACATTTCAATAAGCGTTGTGGTTTTGCCGCTCTGCCGTTCGCCGATATAAACAGTGGTCATTTGGAAGTCTCCTTTCAAAATAGATTCTCATTCGAGCCATTCGTTTTCTCGTTCGTAGAATTTGAAAACTATCACGCCAGTTCCTATAATCCAAAATATCCAGAATACAGTGGTACCGACACCTTTTTCAAGCCTGTTAACGGCCTCATCAATAGTTAAATCCTCATAAAATGGACTACTATCAGAGATAGTGTTGTCAGAAAGGGTTGTAAAGATGGTTCCTGTATGTGTGATACCGATGCCATAGTATTCATACCGAACATGACCGGATTCGTATATGGTATCAATGTATCTCGTTCCGGGTAGTTCAAATTTGGAAATTGGAAAAGTAGCTTCACAGAAAGAAACAGTTGACGCTGCCTTTGACTCTTCTCCGGCATAATCCCAACTCCAATAGGTTTCGATGGTATATGTAGTGTTTCCGTTTGCATCCATATGTGCAACTGTGCGAGTATGCATCGTATAGAGCTTTTTGATTTTTTCGACATACATATAGGAGCCGTCGATCTCTGGATAAGAAACAGGGTCGAGTGCTTCAAGTATCCCATAGACGAATGCGTTCCCGACATTTGTTCTCATGCCATAGGAAAACGTCTCTTGACTATCAATTTTGACCGCCTTGTTATAGACCTCATTCCTATCCATTTGACGTTCCGTTATTTTGGCCGAAATAAGAATCCCGACCAGTATCATGACGGCAATAATCGAGATACTGGCCAGAACTTCTCTTTTTGTAATTTCAAAATTACGCATAGTCAATCTCCGAATAGGTTCTGCGGAGCATCAACGGGAGCATTGTAGTCGAGGTAGTCATAGGTTTGCGTTTCATAACCGAGAATATTGAGAAAGAGACGAGCAGGAAATTGCCGTACATAGCGATTGTATTCCTTAACCTGCTTGTTGAAATTACTGCGGTATTCTGCAATCAGGTTCTCGGTGATGGAGAGCTCATTCATAAGTTCCTTATAGTTTTCGTTTGACTTGAGTTCTGGATAGGCCTCGGATACAGCAGTGATAGCTGTTGCAACATTTTCAATATCTCCAGAACTTCCGCGCCCCTCTACAATGGCGGTCAAAGTTTCGGCCTCGTGCTTATCATATTGCATGACACAGTCGGCGAGGTTGTAGACTAAGTCAACTCGCCGTTTTTCCTGGACGCGAATATCAGACTGTGCGGTATTGACCTGTTCTTCCAAGGTAAAGGCCTTGTTCTGAGTGCCCTGCACAGCAAAAATGCAAAGAAGGACAATCGCCAAAATGCCAGCGAGAACAATGAGAATGAGTTTGGTATCTTTTTTCATTAGGTTTCTCCTTTCAAATATCAACGGTTACTTTTTGTCGATTCTGCGGGCTTTCCGCTATTTACCCTCCCAATTCATAGGCTTGTGCGTAGCGTAGTTGACCGGATTGCTTAGGCACTCGTCGCACGGATCGGCCTCTTCCGGCAGTTTCTTGTGCTCACAAGTTTTGCAGTAACGGTCGTAATAGACTTCCTGCAAGTTTTCATCATTCATATTAAATAACCCTCCTTAACGGTTTTGTCGCGTTAGTCACATATCGTTGCTCGTTGAATTGCTTCTTTTCGCTGAGTGCACGACTGATGGCGAGGTCAATGCCGCTCCTGGATTTCAAATGAAAATAGTAAAGGTCTGTGAACTTGGTGTTCAGCCGGTCAATGCGTCCGGATGCCTGTTCCATCATCTTGTAGGAGTAGTTTTGGGAGTAAAATATAATGGTGTCGGTCGAAATACAGTTCCACCCCTCGGCTCCGGCATTGTACTGAACCAGGTAGATCCAGTTATCGCCCTTCGGAATTGGTTGGTGCTTGTGCCCGTTCCATTCCGCAACTTCGGTTTTTTCGCCATAGTAGAGACTTTTCAGGATCTCCAATTCGTAGTCGAAGTTATAGAATATAATGGCTTTTGGATGGTCCTCGATGATCTCCAGCAGGGCAATTTGCCGGGATTCGTCTGAATTGACGATTTTACGCCACGCATAGCACAGTTCCGAAGCAGTTTCAATCGGGCGTTCCTCCCAGATGTTCCAGCGGTTTCTCGTAATGTCCTTGTAGGCGGAAATGTCATACCGAACGAAGATGTCCTCGTGGTGACGAACGGTCTTTCGCTCGAAGTCCATCGTAATGAGAATGTTGTTCCGCAAGCGAACCAGACGACCCGTGTTGACATAGCGATCAATCTTCGGGAATTTGGCTCGCCAATCGTAGACGATATGGTTATCTACGAATTCCGTCTTATTGCGATAGAAGCCGTTGGCGATGAACACAGGAATATAATCTTGCCAAGTGTCGCCCGGAGTAGCGGATAATAGTATCCAATCGTTTGACTTGGCGATTTTCAGAAACGCTTTTGTCCATGCCCCATACCCGACAACACGTTGTTCGTCAAATATAAAGAAAGCATTCGCTACGCCTTTATACTTGGCGATGTTGTTCCACGAGTCCACAACGACTTTATTGGGGTAGGCGCTTGCTTCGGGATTTGTGGAAAGCAGGAACGGTGAAAGCTCACCCTCCCATTCCAGAGTGTCCCGTTTTCGCGCTGTGGTGATAATGTAAAGGTCTTTTGGCTTCTGCCGCATACGGACATACTTTGTGGTATTTAGCTGACCGCCGTTTTTCTCGTAGTAGTAAGCCAGCGCCGTTCTCGATTTTCCGCTGCCAACACCGCCGCAAAGGATACATCCATTTTTCATCCTTCCGACAGCATCGAGCTGATGATCGTATAATGAGATACCGGCCATGATCAAAGTTTTCCTGCGAGTTCGGGCATAGCCGTCATCCAATAACAGCGAAACGCATCATAGTTCAACGGAGAAACGCCGTATTTTTTCTCATACATACGGCAGATTGCGTTCCATTTCTGGTTAATCTCTTTCAGGACGGCAATAACAGCTTCATCCTTAACCGCTTTTCGTTGTTTACAAACGGCAGTAACCTCATCGGACATTTCCAGCAGCAGTTTTTTGGTTGTGCCAATTTCGCCGTTTTTTTGTTCCTCCATAATGAGGGTATCGTATTTCTCGAAATAATCCCGTGCTTTCACAGCTTGTCTCCTTTCTCGTTCATGAGGGCATCAAACCCTCGGAATATCCGTCGCATTGTCCATATGTTGGAAAAGTACATAGGCGTGAACCAGTAATGATCGAGCTTATCTCCGGTCGTCATCGGTTCGGTCAGACTGTTGCCAACCTTGACATACCCGGCAACGCCGAGAAGCGAAAGCTGGATATAGCACATAAGAGCCACACATTCATCAATATCCTGCGCGACGACAAGAACGTGGTTCTGGTGGTTCAAATTGGCTTTTTCCAGTTGCTTTCTGGCCTCATTGACGCCGGCAATCAATGTTGCTCCGCCGCCGCAACATGGGTCGTTGACCGAAATATAACCATGCTCTTTGACCTGCTCGACAACATTCTCCATCGTTATCGTCGCCATAAGCTGGCAAATATGGTACGGTGTAAATATCTGTTGCAGCCGCTTACTGCCGAGATCCAACTCCATATACATACTTCCGAGAAAATCCTGTTCGGGGTTTTCTTCCAAGGCCATAACGGTGTGAGCAAGCAGTTCGGGAAACAACGCCTGTTCTTTTTTCCGGTATTTGCGGATGATTTTCAAATATCTTTTCTCCCGCTCCTCGAAGTGGGTCTTATCGACAGGATTTGACAGCGCACAGGCGGCCATTACGACAAAATCATTCCAAACCTCAAAAGAACGGTATCCGGCAGAGGCGATCTGCTTGAAAGTCGTAAGAAATTCTTTCTGATAATGGCGTGGCTTTTTGGCTTGTGTGACAGTAGACCCTTTTACTGCGGATTTTTCAGGCTTTGGAATCGTGATATGCGGAATATCTTTTGGTAGCTCGATTGCCGATGGAGCAATCTGTCTCTTTGCCGTTGGCTTTTTAGCCTTTTTCTTAGGTTTGGGTTTCCAAAACAGCATGATTTTTCTCCTTTCAAAAAAGAAAAGGAGCGCCAGCTATTTCTAACCGACGCTCCGTGCTGTTGATTACTCTTCGGGACCTTCCTCAGCAGCGTACTTAGCCGCGAATTCGTCCTCTTCGATCGTGACATACATATTTTTCAGGTATGCCTTGACGCCCTCCTTGCCGTTGACTTCCCAGCAATAGGGGCGAATGGTCAGGTCGACATTGCGGATCTCCGCGTAATCCAGAGCCTCGATGGACTCCTCGTCCAAAGGCGTCTGAACACGCCGGGTGATCATAATGACCTTGGGCGGAATGTTCTTGAAGCTGACCGCCACCTGAATGTAGTGACGCGGCGCCTCGCCGTCCTCGCGGGGAGCGAGAACACGGATGTTCCAGCCCTCTTCGGAGAGCTGCTGCGCACGGTCGGGGTCGTCGATAATGACACAGAAATTGCGGTCGCCAGCGCGGTTGTACTTGTCTTCCTTACCGGAGAAATTGCGGAACAGGATGTGGGCGTTTTCAATGATGATGTTATCAACGGTTCTGTAAGACATAAAAAATCTCCTCTCAAATATTAGCGCACATCAAACGGTGTGCTGTCTTCTTCATGTGGATCTCCGGCTCCAAACCAGGGCGGAGTATCCTGCGGAATGTAGGGATCGTCCGAAACGAACCACTCGAAGTCGCCGTACTTGGAAATATCATTGGCCGCGGTATCAACCATAGCGTCATAGTAGGAACGGTCGATTCCGTTTTCTTTTCCGAGGCTTTTGACCATCTCGGACTCCAACCAGCGATACCCCTTTGAGCCGGTTGCCGCAGCATATCCATTCTCTCCGGTTTTGCTGGTCGTTTCCCGCAACAGAACGCCTCCGTTAAAGCCATTTTTCATAGGACAGAACTGACCAACCTTGCCGATAAACACATAGTTGTGACCCTTGGTAATTTCGGAAGTGAGTTCTTCTACACGAGCACATTCCGATTTCATCTGCTCGTTCAGCCGAGTCGGGTCGTTGATCTGCTTCCAAAGTTTGTCCCTCTCAGCTTCCAGCTTGGACACATCGGGCATACCCTCATTCATGTCCAAATATAAAGCGCTGGACACGGACTTGGTTTCGCACATATCCCGGAACTCGATCTCCTCGTGGGAGAACAGCTTCTTGAACACATACGGGATCTGGAACTGCGTACCGGTTGCGGTCCACTGGCCGCCATGTTTTTTGCAGTCTTTGACGACATCCTTGCTCTGGTTGACATAGGCTTCGCCATAAAGCTCACAGCAATGCTCCACAGTTGCGTACTTGGCAATATAAACGGCGTCATTGACCAGAGTCATACGATCGTAGGTGGCTTCGTGCTCGAAAATATAACCATACTTCTTGCCGTAGTCCGTGACAAAGCGAATGATTTCCATATCTGCGTCCGGGATCTTGATAGAGTCCGTTTTGATATGGGCGACCTTGTAGCCTCTGCGCTGAACCTCGTGCTTCAGATTGATCATGAACAAAGCCCCGCGCTTGGCCACGATGTTATCTTTGTTGCGGTTGTCCTTGAATGGGTTCTCGAATGCAGCCGAAGTCAGTCCGTAGACCGAGTTGATCGCGATTTTCAGAGCCTGTGCTAAATTGTCCGCAGCAGTCTCATCGGTCAGGTACTTTGCCAAAGCGCCGCCCAGCATTTTCTTGGCCTTATCAAAATCCTTATGCTTGATGGCTACGCGGGCATCCTTGATCTCCTGAAACCGCTTCGTATACTCCGGCCCGAACAGTTCTTCGGCAATGATGCTGCTGGGGTGCATGGATGCAATATCCAGCAGAGCAATGTTCCCATACATTCCGGGCTCGGAATAAACATATCCACCCTCGCCGACTTCTTCGTCGCGATAGGTGGATTTTCCATGATTGAACTTATAACCGGGAAAGATGGGGCGATTGAGCTTGTCGAATACCGTAAAGCGGTCGGGGTCATTCGGACCGAAAGTGAAGGGAAGATCGTCCGGATCATACACCTGACTCTCATCGCCCATGTCTCGGTAGTTAAACTGGCTTTGGGGTTTCCGATTGCCGCCAAATATAATTCTTGTGGTAAGCGAGTTTGTGGTGTCGTTGACCGTCATGCCGGCCACATCTGCCAGGATCTCTCTCGCCACAAAGTCTGCCTTGCGGGCATTGAACACCGCCTCGGTGGCAATAACGTCGTTGTCGCAGTATTCCGCGACCTTCGTCCAAAGTTCTTCGGAGACGGGCTGATTCCACGGCAGACCGAGTTCCTGATGATGAATGCCCAACTCGATCTCAAACTTCTTCAGGCTCTGCTTCTTACTGGAGAAATCGTAAACATCTGTGTAGCTAACATTGTACGCTTCCCCAAAGAAACAATTTGCGCTGCCGTTGATGATGCGCTGAGATAGGTTATAGAGCTGTTCGTTGGTGTAGCCGATCAGCCGAGCATAGAGAATGTGGTTGTCATACCGTCGGCAGTTGAACCCCACCAAACGGAACCGCATCAATTCTTCGATCTCGGTCGGTGTCGGGTTGATCATCCGAACAACCGGTTTTCCTTCGCCTTCGATCTTCCAGTTTACAAGGAACAGATTAGGGAAAACCTCAACATCGTAAAAGACGAGCTGTGCCTCATCATTTCTTGCGGTTTCAGAAGGACTTTCCGATTTGAACTGCATTTTGTTTACCAACTTGATGCAATAATCGGATTTGTTCGTGCTCTGTGCAGCAAAAGCCAAAATATCAGGACGCATGTCCGTCACATCATAGCTTATACCGCTTGCGTGAGCGTCTTCCAGCGCCTTATAAATGAAATCAACGCTGGGTTTTGTTGCGGGATGGTATTCCTTATTGAGATTGCGCTTGATGATCGTTCTAAGCCCTTTCTCGTTTTTTACCCCGTCAAAATTTACCATCTTATCTTCTCCTTTCAACGGTAAACCGGAGCTGATCGTAGCGACAGGCAAGTCGTTGCACTTCGTCAACTTGCGGCGGAGGGAGCTGTTGCCGGTGAACACTTTGACCTCAACATGGTCGTCATATACCTTGCTCAGCTTTGATGGATCTCCGCTGTAAATATAATGCAGGTGAACGCCGCAGCCGCTTTTGCTGAGTTCCGCATAGGTCAGCGGCCACTTGCTTGCCTCCTCGACATTCCGTTCAAAGGACTTGTTGCCGTTTTCATCCGGAATATCAAAGTCGATTACGATATGATTTTCAGGAAGCTTGACATAATGGAGCTTGGAGGTATCCAGATCATGCAGCTTTGTCTTGACCGTCGACCACTTCCTGAAGGGGGTTCCATTGTCGGTTGCGTATTGTGCCGGATAATCTGCACACATGGCATCGAGTATGGATTTCGTGCTTTCGAGTCGAAGCAGGTGGGGCTTTGCCTCTGTTTTCTCTCCAACGGTCTGATCCTCGAATTTCTCCGTCCGAAATCCGCTGTAATAGCTTCTCACACGGGAACCGTCCGAAAGGTTGAACCGTTCTTTATACTCGTGGAAGTAGTTTTTAAGCTCCTCCTTGAATACGCGCTGAGAAAATGGATACCCCACCTTGGCCTCTTCGCAATAGGTGTTATACATGGCCCATGCTGCTTTGAGTGTCGTCCCATCCTCTTTTTTGAAGATGTGATAGGAGTCGACAACAAAGTTATAAAAGTCGTTCGATGCTCCCAGCATGGTGATCGGAATATAATCGTCGTACTGTCCGGGGTTGTTCAAATAAACCTCTTGACAGTGATAGGCGATGGCTCCGAGTTCAAAACCGACCTGCTTTACCGTGGCTTTGTACTCCTTGGGGCTCAGCTTTTCTCCAGAGGGCGATACATCAATCAGCCGTCGGATCAGGCCCGACTTGGCATCGGTGATCTTTACCGGTTTGTTGGTGCCCATGAAGAGGAAGCACTTGAAACGGTTGGAGTAGGTCGATTTGAACTTCTCGTTGACGGTCATCAGCTCATGAGAAACAAGGCTGTTCAGGCGCGTATTGTCCTCGATTTTTGAGAGATCGCCGTCGTGCTGAATTGCCACAAGCGGATTGCTCTTGAATGCCTCCAACGCAAAGGAATTGCTGGATGAGCCGAGAGCCTTTGCGTCGAATACGGAGTAATATCCCTCGAAAAGCTGCTGAATGATGTTCAGGATCGTGGACTTACCCGTACCCGCCGCGCCATACAGCACCATGAACTTCTGGAGCTTTTTGGAGTCTCCGGAAACGATAGAGCCGATGGCCCACTCGATTTTATTCCGTTCCTCTGGAATGTAAAGCGTTGACATCAGCTTCTCGTAAGCCGTCAGAGCACCCGGTTCAAGAGGGTAGCTCAGCCGCTTGCTGGCATAGTCCTTCTTGTTGGTCTCGGTATTGGAAAATATCAATTTTTCATCCAGCATGTGAAATGAGTCACGCATCTGCTTTTGGCAGTATTTGTGCCACGAGTCGATCATGCCGGATTCCGCATCCCACATGTGCAGGATCTTTACGGTTGCGTCGAAGCGCTGGCGGTTCTCTTCCGCATATCTATCCAATTCGCGGTCTATGAGCTGCAAGGCGTCCTGCTCATCGGTGGACCATAAACCACGTTCCTCAATCCAGATAGCGTAAAAGTCACCACCTCGAATCATCAGATCGGAGCTTTTTTTGATAATGAACTTGGGATAGATTTCGATTACGCCGCGCTTTGTACTACGCGTTGAAATCATCAAAAAGTCGATCATCGCATTGTTTACTCTCCCTTCGGGCGCTTCATATCCTCAATTTTCTCGCTGAGTTCTTTCAGCTTTTTTTTCTGTTCCCAGCGGTCCATCTCAGACAACACGATATAGCAAGTCATTGCAAAAATCGTAAGCGTGAGATTGCGATTCGTCTTTTTCAGCCGTCCAGCAACGCTTTTGATTGCCTTAGTACACTTTGCGGTATCGGCAAAAATATAAATCTTCGTTTCGGCCATTTTTAAGCAGCTCCTTTCAAATCAATTTGTCCAGGTACCAGCACAGTTGATACCAGATTTCGACGGTTCTCAAGTCATACGGGCAATGCTCAATGGTAAACAGCCCACCCTTGCCATCAGGCTCATATGTTCGATCCAGAAAGCGTTGGATAACAAGGTCCACATACTTTCGGTCAAATTTCGAGTCTGTCATGTCGCCGAGGCCCAAGTTGGTAATCATTTGCCAAAACCATTGACCGGTTCGATTTCCAACATCCGGGTCAGTCATAATGTGTTCTTCACAACGCACCGCCAAAGCGGTCATCATTTCAAGAACACTGCAAGGGCTATCGTCAAGATACGCCGCGATCATGGCATCTCTATAACCGTTTTCACGACCGAACCGATACCGCAGGTCTATCCCATCTTCCATCCGATTGCCGTCCATGGGCACTGAATAAGCGAATGCAGTGTCATGAAGCCGCGCCAATAGCTTCCAATAGGATAAACGCTTGCAGTATCCGCGGTCATAGACGAGCTGGCACATCCATTCAAAATATGCATTGACAAGCTCGTTTTTCGTCACATTAGTCCTCCATTACACGAGGCTTCTTCTTGACTACATCGGCATAATTCCGTGTGTCAAGAAGAATCTCATAGTCGCACTTCCGACTGTCATTGCGGACAAAGACGGAATCATCCTCGTACTCTCCAAAATGGTTCAGAGCATCGCTTCCGACAGTCGCATCCACGTCGTCAACGACCTCGTCATCTTCATCGGCCAACACGCCATCGGCATAATAAGTCAGACTGATGCGATTGTAGTCATCCATTTCTCCGAAGGAGTCGGGCGAGATCACATAGGGCTTATCCTCTTCGATCTCTACCGGATGTTTTTCGGGCTTTTTCTGCGACTCCGCATTGCTGTAATCGCGATATCCGTTTTCCTTCAGAATATTCGCATAAGTGGCGATATCGGGTTTTTCCCGCGCCTGCTCTGCCTTGTTCTGCATATCGGGGTCGATCTCGACCGGTTCACGCCTGGCAAAAGTCTTTTTGACCGACGCGATTTCTTCGTCCGAAATCTCCTGATATTTCGTTTTGAAATACTGCCATGAGACGGCAACTCCGGCCGCTCCGCCTATGATAAGGCCGAGGCCGAAGACCAATTTGTTATTCATCGGATTCCTCCTCATCGACTTTGATGGTCATAACGGTAAGGGCGAGACCGCCAAAGAGCATTGATGCACTCAGCAGAATCCCGCCCATAATATGACGCTTGCGCTTCGTATCGAGGACGTAATCAAGTCCTGCGATAAAACGCTCCAGCTCGTCCATTTCAGCACCCCTTTCCGGTCGAAAGCAGAGCCATTCCGCCGACAAGACAGATGCCGGACATCGCAGCGAACACATAGGAAACAAACGGCAAGATCTTACGCATGATAAAGACTCCTTTCTCAGTCATAGCTTGAAAAATAGTGGTGTTCTACCTGAAACATGGGAGTGCCGTAGTTGCTATACCGCCCGGCAGTAAAGAACATGACCTCGTAATTGGTCCGATTAAGCAGCTCCTCTTTTACAAGCTGCACAATATTGTCCATTACATAGCATCGGTCAACACGCCCGTTCCACATAGAAGAAAACTGGTTTTTCTGATAGATTACTTCGGCGACCGTATCAGGGAAGCGCTCGTGATCCACACGGTTCAAAATGGTATCTATCACAAGCCGTTTGCCCTCTTCGCATTCACCCTTGGCTTCCGCCATAGTGACAAGTGCAATAAGATCGATTTCCTCCTGCGAAATCGGATATGTCGGTTCATCAATGACTAAAGCCATGGTCTGCACTGAAATATCAGTAGTGTCCGGTTCTTCCGCTACGACTTCACACTCGGTATAAACCGGTTCGGGCGGGGATTCGTCTTTGGAAGCGGTGGTATAAACCATGCATCCGGCAAAAACGAATAACATACACAGGTTGGCAATTAAGCCGATTTTTACATGCTCAGGCATTTCAACATCACCTCGGAAAATATAAATCCACCCTCGAACCGTTGAAAGCCCAAGGGTGGTCAGATCGTTTTGCGCATCAAATCAAGTCGAGAATCGGCCCATCGACATTGAAGTCCAGAAGGATGTCCGACTCATAGCGGCCATCGACATCACGGCCGATCTCACGAATATTGAAATCAACGAAGCCGTCGGACTTCTCACTGTTCTTCACCCAGCCAACAACCTGACCGGCTTTGGTAATAGGCAGGCCCAACCGTTCACAGACTTCATTCAGGAACAAATACCCGCGGGAAGTCAGTTTGTCATTGGCATAATTCTGCTCTGCACGCAGGAACATCATATTGTAGTCGTGGTCGCTCGCCAGATAACGGCTGGTGCTGAAGAAATGAGCATAATCGCTCAGATCGGCAGGATTGACAACATTGGCCATAGTCTTGACCTTCTTTTCCTTGCCGTTTTCCGGGTCGGTCGTTACCTCGTCAAACTTCTTAGCCTTGATGTTGTACTTCAATTCCTTATCGACCTGCTCGCCGAAGCGCTCGACAACGCGCTCACGATAGTCCTTGAAGCCCTTATCGACGGCTGCATACGCTGCGCTCAGAGCCACGCTGCGCTTCCGCAGAATATTGTTAGAGGCGAGAATGCTGGTGATGGAAAGCGTGCCGAGAATAACTGCGGGGGCGTAAAGCTTCGCGAAGCTTACACCGGTTTTGGCATAGATCACGGCGAGATCTTTCTTGGAATCCTCTACGGAGTAGTTCTCTCCGGCCTTGGTAATACCCTTTTCAACGGCGTCATGTACATCGTCAATGTCGTGCTTGACATCCTCGACGATCTCGTTCACCTTGAGTGTCGCTTTACACGCGATGATCGCACTCACAACCGTTCCGGCAACGCCGGCGACTACGAGGATCTCAGGGCTGTGCTTCTTAAGCTGAAAGCTGGCCTTACCGACGATTTTGCTGGCGCGGCTCATGATTTCGTTCTTATTCATTACAGTAAAAGCTCCTTTTCTAAAATATCAATCCAAGGGCATGGCCTTTGGCATCTTGACAATGTATCCGTCACGAACCCGGACAACAGACGCGCTGCGAATATCCGTCCATCCGTACTTGTTATCGGTGTAATTTCCGGTAACGCCAATCAGATCATAGAGATCAGCTACGCTGACCATTCCGTACACGGAGATCATCTCGTCCATTCTGGACAGAACATCTTCCGCTTCGCCGCGATTGGTGATTACATAATCCTCATAATCATAGCCGGAACGATTGCGCGGGGTATTTGCGGTAGGCCGGTCGTCTTTTCGACCGTAGTAGTCCTTATAAGAAATTCGCGAGGCGGCCGGACGACGGTTGTCGCCGCTCCGTCCGTTTACGCCGAGAAAGGCTCGTACGGCGTCAAGAATGACGTCTTTGATCGCGGGGACAATGATGTCCTGCATGATATAAGACTTCACGTTGTCTACATCGTCCGGAACAAAAGTTCCCGCCAGCTTTTCAAAGCCGTTCTTTTTCTTGACCTTGACCGCACCGGTCACAACTTTTTCGACTTTTTTCTTGGCAATGGCCTCCTGCGTCTCTTTGGACTTGTGGGAATTGGGCTTATATTCCTCCATTAGCTTCCTCCTAACTGGACTTCGACGAGCTTTCCGGGAAGCGAAATTCTGGTGCCCGCAACACGGTTGCTCTGTTTCTTATAACGATAGGTGAGATTGCTTCTCGCCTTCTTTTCGGAGGGGGCGTATGTCGACGCCACCCAACGATGCACGATACACCGATCAAATTCCATGACCGGTCCGTCATATAAATACTGCTGCATACGCCGCCTCTCTTTCATAAAAAGAAAAGGGAAAACACCCTGTTACGGATGCTTTCCCTCGGTGATCCAGTTTTTTCTTTACTTGTCGGTGCCCTCGGAATCCTTGTCCTCAACAACGACCGCATCGGCCTCATAGATCGCAGTCTCTTCCTTTTCGACCTTACGCTTATCGACCATCGGCTTGACAATGTACTTGTAGGCGACAACGCCTGCAATCACTGCCAGACCGATTCCGCCGGCAACCTTCAGTGCCTTTCCAGAACTCGTCTTCACGATCTCCTCCGTGGTCTCGATGACCTCGTTGTTCATGATTTCATTGGTATCCATAGTGAATCTCCTTTCAAATAATTCAGAAAATATGTGGGTTCTTCCATAAAAGAACCTGTAATTTTTGCGAAGTCGTTACTTCATGAAATCGTATCGAGGGGCTACCTGATAGTCGATCACGAGGCAGGGGGTATCGTCTTTCGCCAACTGAGAACTGAAATCCAACTCGATGTAACCGGTGTCGATGTTCCATCCGAGGTCTTCGCCGACCTTGATGCCATCCAGCCCGATCGCGTAGTAGAATTCATTGAGCGAAATATACATTTCGTCCCGCATCTGCCGGTTCAGTTCATTAGCTGCTTTTCGGATCTTATCAATGTCGGTTTTGAAATATCTTCCGGACAGTACATCGTAGCAAAGCGTATTTCCACGATCAGTGATAACGACCTCGCTGTTTTCGACAGGTTTATTTGCAATACGGTCCTTGGCGACAGAGTCGCGGATGCTGCGCTCCTTTTTATCGCCGATCGCTTCGACGACCTTCTCCTGATACTCCTTCAGAGCGGACTCGGACAAGGTATATGCCGTGGCAAGTGCGGCATTTCTGCGGATGTTGACCGAACTGGCCCCGATCAAGCAAGCGACAGAAGCACAGCCAACCGCAGCAGCGGGAATGTAACACCTCCACGCCGCTTTCACTCTCTCTGCATTCGGCAGAGGTTCGTCCGAACCATCAAACTCGGCGGCTTTTTCACGCTCATCAATCAGAATGAGCGCCTTCGGCGTGGCTCGAACCGCCATCACCGTTGTAGTGATCATTCCGGCAATTCCGATACCTGTCAGGATTTCCGGACTGTGGCGTTTCATTGCTGTTCGTACGCTTTTGACAATCGCCACAAAATCGGGTTTATTCATCAGTTTTCTCCTTTCAAATGAAATATTCTTCGTTTTCGTCATAGGCATCATAGTCGATTGGCGGTTCATATTCCACTTCACAACCCATGACGCAGCTATAAATCATTTCCATACTCTCACTTCTCCTTTCAAATTTCTGCGCTATACAAATAGCAGCATAATTTCTTCTGCAACATCGCTTGCGACCCGGAATTTCAATTTTGCTTCTTCGTCATCGGTCACCCTGGCAAATAACTCCATTTTCAAAGCAAATTCGTTGATGATGTCATCCGCCGAGGTCAAAGGGTGATCCATGACCCGTTCGAGCAATTCATAGACGGCCCAGATGGAATAGGATGCCTTGAAGTACGATTCACGGGGCATGTCCTCGTTGGGGGATATAAGGCGCTCGTTCCGAAATCGCATAATGGTGTCGATCGCAATATCGTTCATACCACCACCTCGAAGAACAAAGAGAAAGAGCCCTTGTCAGGACTCCTCCTCGTCTTCGTTTTCTTCTCTCTTAGCCAGCGCTTCATTGACTTTCTCTTCGATTTTTGCATCCATTTCTTTCTCGTCCACCCAATCGTGGAGCAATTCTGCTCCGAAACCGATAGCGGTGGCAACAAAGCCAAGGATCTTAACCATATTCGTAATATTTTTCATAAAGTGCTACCTCCTTTTCATAATAGCGCCTGTAAAATTTGCGAGGAATCAGACCGGAAAGGAATCCCATTCCTCCAGAGTGCGAGGCGTAAAGACTGGTTCAACAATATAGACCTCCATGCCGTCGTCCAGCGTGACCTTCGTATGGTTGAAATCCACCCACATCAGTTCATCGCATACGGCCCAGCCGATCGTATCTCCGCCGTCGATCGGAGCCAACCCGAGAAATTCATAGAATTCGTTGACTGTTCCGTCTCCGCCTCTGATAGCGAAATTACGGTTCAGATGGTACTCTGCCTGAAGCACCTTGCTGACCGTAGACTCGAAATACCGGTTTGAGAACTGGTCATAAAAGGTGTGATGAACTTCGGGGTCGCTTCCATCCGCGTCAAAGTCCAGTGTCGAATCATCAAGGAAGCCGGTCGTTCGGAGGGATACATCTTTGCATTTCTCCTTAACGATGGCTTCCATAATGGTCTTGTGCGTTTCTTCGCCATAGAGTTCTTTCACCTTGTCCGTATACTCCTTATACGACTGGCTGACCAGCGCATAGGCGTTTGACAACGCTGCCTGCTGTCGTCTGCTCAGCATGTTAGCTCCGAAAATGCAGGCCAAAGTGGAGGTGCCGATCAGCACAGTCGGAATATAACATTTCCATGTCAGACAGAGAATTTCCGGCTTTGACAGGTCATACTGATCGGTTTGCTTAGCATCTTCAATGAGCCTCATGGCTTTGGGGGTTGCTTTGACCGCCGAAACGGTCGTTGCCACAAGACCGAAAGCGCTAAGACAGGTGAGAATGGTCGGAGTGCTTCTTTTTAATCGCCGGGATGCCTTGCGTGCAAGGGTTTTGAGAAATTTCGGTTTCATGCCAGGGTTCTCCTTTCAATTATTTCATAGCGTTGAGCAGATCCAGAACATTCATCGCCTGCTCCCACGCTACCTTAAAATGTTTGGATGATGGATTGTTCTGAAAACCGGAATAGAGCTTCATTCTCCGTGCGAAGCAGCCGACCGCCTCGATATAGTCCTGAACCTTGCCCTCGGTCCTCGGTCTCAGCCATCCGGCAACATACCGACGAATCTCGTCGATTGCCCATTGTTGAAGACTTGTTTTCTCAAATTCTCCGCGCCATCGCAAATCGTATGGGCAGACTGTATAATCCATCTGGTAAACATCACACAGAAGCAATGAAAACTGCTCTATATCCATCAAATATCCCTCCCGTCTTAAAAACATAAGAGCCATTGCTGACTCAAAAAAGCAAGAGAACTCGTATCGGACTCGAACCGATAACCTCCACGGAAGTGTGGCGTTCTACCTATTGAACTAACGCCCGTTCTCTCATAATAGGACCTGTAATTTTTGCGAAGCTGAAAAAGAAAGAGTCCTTGTCAGGACTCCTCCTTCTTACTGATCTTTACAACAATTTCTTCTCCCTCAATCGTAGCCTCCAGTTTGAATTTCTCAGGATTATCCATAACTTCTTTCAGCAGCGACGGCTTGTGTTCAGACTTGCTCGGTTTCTTAAACCGAAGGTTTGAAACATCCATCTTGCCAATAATTTTACCGATAATACTCATATCAATTTCTCCTTTTCAGCAGGTATTTAGGTCTCATAATAGGACTTGTAACTGCTGCGAGGGCAAAAAGAAAGAGCCGTTGTTCGCGGCCCGATCTTTCAGCAAATCCAATTCTCTTTGGCAAAGAACAATGGTACGGCAATCATTCCAAATAAAACCAGCGCCGTAGCGTCGTTTTCCAGGGCAACCCCAAGGCTGCCGCAGACAAGCAATGCAATAGCATACAGTTTATTCTTCAATGTTTTCATATTCTTGTATCTCCTTTTGTAGAGTAATGCGATTTCTTCACAAAAGGAGCTGTAATTCGTGCGATTTATACCTCTTTTCTGTCAAAAACCGTCTCCCATTTGGCTTTTGGCAAGGGCTTCAGCTTCAATGCCCACATGATCTGCCGGATGGTTACGGTGGGGTACAGACCGTCCTTCGGCTTATTTGCCCGCAAATCGAAGAATTCTTTGAAACCGGGATGCAAATATAATTCATCCGTCAGCCATGGGTCTATCTCGCTCCACCAGGTACTCTTTATTTCTGCATCATACCGCTGCTGGATCACGGCAAGTCCTTTTTCGCCAATTTCAAACAAAGTGCAGCTATTATACACCGGATGGTCGCAAATATAGCGCCGTCCGTATAAGCCGAGGTATATGCTGGGTGCTTGATGATGGTATCTCATATATAACTCCGCAAAAACAAAAGGAGAAGCCCTCGTCAGGACTTCTCCTCCGCTTTATTAGTCGTCAAATAACTTGCATGACAATTTGCAATTCGGATACGGTCCACCGCACGCACGGCATCCGGCAGGCGGAATGTCGTCACCTCTTTCGTCGACATCCTCGTCGCGTTCGTACTCGTATTCCATTTCATCAATTTCCCATCCACAGGACGGGCAGGTGTAAATATCACAACCGCCTCGCGGATCTTCTCTGCGCTCCATCAGCGCGCCGCATTCATTGCAAATTGCGTAACCCCTATTCAGGTATTCGATCAATTCGATACCCTCGGGAAAGATTATTTTGTGGCTCATAAAACTTACCTCCAAATTTAATCCGAGAGGATCTTACACTCATTGTAAAATCTCCCTCTGTATTAAGTCAAGAGATAAAGCCGCTATATCTCCATAACAGGGGCTGTAAATTTCACGAAGGGTTAAAACGAAGAGACCGTGTTTTACACACGATCCCTCCGCTTTGAACCGACTTTACTTCTTCTTCGGCTTGAACTGGTTGAACAAATTTCGGAATGTTGTTGAGGTGAACGCCCCCGTTTCCTCGAACTTAAATCCTCTCTTCATCCAGACCGCATAGAATGCCAGCGGCAAGATCAATTCGGCTGCCGTAATACCGAGATTGAAGTACCGGGCTTTGACCTGCTCGTCAAGCTGTGCGTTGCGGAATGCGTCGTCGTGCTTCCAGTTGATCAGACGGTCCTGCGACTCGTTCTCATCAATCCGGCGGCGCTCGCTCTTTTCCTCAGCATCCAGCTCCAGCTTGGTTTCCTCGATACTCAACCGATAAAGGTTCGCCAAATCATCTACCGCAGATGACTTTTCCTTACTGCCCGTAGCCAGAGAGGCCAGGTCCTTAATCTGGGACTTGATTTCCTCATTCAACAGATCTCTGATTTCGCTCATAATGATCTCTCCTTTTCAAAAGTGGTTGATTGGTCCATAAAAGGGCTTGTTATTTGCGCGTAAGATAACTTTTCAGATTTACACGTAAGATGACGAACGGCTTCTTTCGGATGTCCTCGATGCTTCGCCCGACCTCCAAGAACATATACGGTCCATCCGGATCAGAACTGTCAATTCGCAGCGTGCCGTCTGATTTCGCTGTGAGCCAGATGTAAATAGCTGCGACGCCGACTGCCATACCAAGAATGAAAAATAAAAGTTCCATGTCTGCCTCCATAAAATGTTTTTTCGGATTTTCTTACCAGGGATTTTTTCAGATACCAATTTAACATGGGTTTCTGTCACCCGCGTCCTGAAAATATAAAAAGAAAGAGCCGTTGTTAAGCGTGAACTGCACCCCATTTGTTAGACAGTATGGTATACTATCTAACAAGTGGGGTGTTTTGCTATGCCAAAAGGAGTACCAAACAAACGATATACGCCGGAATTCAAAAAACTGGTGATTGAAACCATGCAGAAAGAGAAATTGAGTTACAGCGAAACCTGCCGTAGATTTGAGGTAAACAGTAGAGATCGAATCAAATCATGGGAGCGAATCTACCTGGAAGAAGGGCCGGAAGGGTTAGCCATCGAACGGCGTGGCCGCAGCAGTAAGGGTCGTCCGCCAAAGCAGCTGCCGAAGCAGGTGGAAGAAGATCTGCTGGCCGAAGTGCAGCGACTGCGTGCGGAGAACGATTACCTAAAAAACTTGCAAGCCTTGGTTTTGGAAGACGAGCGACGCCAGCGCAGAAAACGCTGGTAGTTCAGAAGCTAAGGCAAAAACACGCACTCAGTATTCTGCTCTCAATCGCTCAGCTGCCCCGTGCAACTTTCTACTATCATTTGAAGCAGATGCAGAGAGAAGACAAATATGCATCTGTTAAGGAAGAAATCGCAGCAATTTACCACGAAAACAGGGGCCGGTACGGCTATCGCCGGATCACGGCAGAACTTCGCAAGCGTAAATTCTCTGTGAACCACAAGACTGTCCAGCGGCTCATGAAGAAGCTGGGCTTAGTTTGTCGTGTCAGGATGAAAAAATATCGTTCCTACAAGGGAGAAGTAGGCAAAATTGCACCAAATTTGCTAAATCGGGATTTTCATGTCGAAAAGCCGAATCAGAAATGGGTCACGGATGTGACGGAGTTCAGCCTGTTTGGAGAGAAGCTCTATCTGTCCCCGATTCTCGATCTGTGCAGCAGCGATCTGGTCAGTTACACCATATCGGATCGTCCTGTACTCAGCATGGTAACCACCATGCTGGACGAGGCGTTTGCAAAGATCCCGGCCGGAACAAACCTGATTCTCCATTCTGACCAGGGCTGGCAGTACCAACACAAACAATACCAACAGATGCTCCGGGAGAAAGGTGTTCGCCAGAGCATGAGCCGGAAAGGAAACTGTCTGGACAACGCCGTGATAGAGAATTTCTTCGGCTTACTCAAAAGTGAACTGCTGTATTTGCAGGAGTTCCGCTCCATGGAACACTTCAAACTGGAACTGATCGAATATCTGGATTACTACAACAACCGCCGCATCAAGGCAAAGCTAAAGGGCTTGCCGCCTGCAATTCACAGACAGCAAGCCCTTTCGGCTGCTTGAACAATTTTTACTTCAAAATATTGTCTAACTTTTGGGGGTCACTTCAGCGGCTCAATCTCTTTTTTATGTTTGCTTATAAGTTATACAGACACACTCCTTTCACAATAGGAGCTGTAATCAGTGCGAACCATCGTAAACAATCTTCTTACGAAGCTCTGACCATGTGATGTATCGGTCCTTCCGACAAACGGGGCAGAAGAACTTACATACCTTTCCGCCGATATCAACCAGTTCCTGCGCTTCGGCTTCCAAGCGGCTCTGGCAATTCGGACAGTTGAAGCGGTAAACCTTGCGAACTGCGATGTCTACAATTTTCAATTCAATCACGCTCCTTGTTCAGCAGCCAGAAGAACCGTCGGTAGCAGTCATAATAGACATCCTTGCAGCAGGGAATATCAAGCTGCACTTTCAGCACGTCGTACGACCAGCCCTCCGTAACCGCTTTGAGAATGTAATTGGACAGCTCCGCGCTGGCTCCGATAGCTGCCTGCTCCACTAATTTCATGCGTTCGAGGTAGTACAATCTGGCGACAGCACACCGCTCAGTCGGACTGTTGCGCTGATTTGTTTTGGAGAACAGCATCAGCGTTTGCGGGTTTGCACCCAGATTACCAAGAGCCGCATATGCCCTTTTCCAAATTGGGTATTGCAGGCAGAAATGCTTCAACTCATAGTAGCGGTGCCGCTCGATCCAGTAAGGGCTTTTGTTTGACAGCTCCGGGCGAATGTTCGTACCCATCAGATTTTCTCTCCTTTCCAAAGAAATCCGGTCTCCTGATACAAGAGTTTCGGGGAAATGTAAAAGTTGATCCGTCCGTATTTCGAGTTCATCTCCTCGATACTTGTGACCAGCTTTCCATTGCGTGTGGCTTTTCCAATCGGCAGCCAGCCGGAGATAATGCCGGCTCGAACCCATGAGGCATCCTTGCCGTATACTCTGGCCGCTACACATACCGGGACAGAGCCGGGCCTGAATTCAGTTTCTTCCATCTGCTACGGCCTCCTTTCAACGGCTATTCTAAATTAGCAACTACCGCTAAGTACAAACAACCTCGGTGGAAAACTCGATCAACCAGCGCAGCATGGTCATCTCGCACGGATAGTCCTCAAAACCCAAAGTCTCACAGGTGATCAGCCCCTCCAGAACACCGCGTATGATCTCGGACTCATACTGCTTGTATGGAAATATAAAGTCGGGCAGTTCTCGATGAAACGCCCCACAGACCTGGCAGTGCAGCCGTCGTATTCGGATAAATTCGCTTTTACGGTTTTTCGTCCGTACAATTCTCTGCACACTGTCATAGTATTTTAAGCACCCGCCGCATCGTGGACAGGTTGATTCTGCCTTGCTGACCATATACAAATTCCTCTGAAAATATAAAGTGTAGGAGTTGACAATTCCTACACAATCATATATGATTACCAAGGGGAAATCAATGTCAAGACAGAAAGGAATGAGTTATGCTAATCAAATGCCCCGAATGCGAATTGCAGGTCAGCGATAAAGCTACGACCTGTCCTCATTGCGGTTTCCCGCTTCAACCGTCTGTCAAATCCAGAAAACCTCGTGCCAAAAACAATAAGCGCCGCCGTCTGCCTAATGGCTTCGGTCAGATAAGTGAAATCAAGAACCGAAACCTGCGTAAGCCGTTCCGCGCAATGGTGTCCGTCGGGAAGACCGAAACCGGCAAACCCATTTGTAAGCCGTTAAAGCCGGAGTCTTATTTCCTGACTTATAACGACGCCTACGCCGCTCTGGTCGAGTACAACAAGAACCCTTATGACCTTGAGCCGTCCATAACCGTTAAAGAACTCTACGAGAAATGGACTGCCGAATATTTCGACACCATCAGCGAAGAAAGCGCACGTGGCGTTAAATCGGCATGGGCGTATTGCTCGTCCGTAGCTAACATGAGAGTTAAGGACATTCGCGCCCGCCATGTGAAAGGCTGTATGGATGAAGGAACCATAACAGTTCGAGGGGAAAAGAGGACACCGAGCGCCACAACCAAAAATAAGATCAAATCACTTTTCAATCTGATGCTGGACTATGCGCTGGAGTACGAATTGGTAGACCGCAACTATGCCAGAACATTCAACCTCACGGATGATACCATCAAGGAAATCCACAATGTAAAGCGGGAACATATCCCGTTTACGGACGAGGAAATGGAAAAGCTTTGGGCTCATGTTGATGATAAAGTCGGTGTTGACATTCTGCTGGTGCAGTGCTATTCCGGTTGGCGTCCGCAGGAACTCGGTTTACTGCGTTTGGAGGATGTCGATTTGGAAAACTGGACTTTCCGAGGCGGCATGAAGACCGAAGCCGGCACAGACCGTTCTGTCCCGATCCATTCGAGAATTCGCTCCATTGTCGAACGAAAATATAAAGAAGCCCAGAGTGTTGGCAGCGAGTATCTCTTTAACTGGCTCGATTCTGGGAACCGGAGCAAAAATATAAAGCTCACCTACGCACGCTACCAACAGGCGTTTGGCAGAATACGAGATGAGCTGAATTTGAACCCGGAGCATCGCCCTCACGACGGCCGGAAACACTTTGTTACGATGGCGAAGAAATACGGTGTTGACGAGTATGCGATCAAGTATCTGGTCGGTCATAAAATCTCGGATATCACCGAAAAAGTTTATACCGCTCGCGAGTTTGAGTGGCTCCGAGAGGAAATCGAAAAAATAGGATAGAGTGTAGGAGTGAAATTGTAGGAATAGTGCATAAATAATACATGAACAACCTACATTTCTCCTCACTCTACCACTTCTAACGACTGCTTAAATCCTTGATTTTACTGGACTTTTGCGGATAGCCCCGCCTAAGTTGTTTCTATTATCGAATCTTTGTTTCTCGCACAGCAGAGTGGGGTGAAATGGAAGAAGGCATTTTGGATATGAGCACGTACTATTACGAGGCAAATCCTGCATCTGTTCTTCTGGATAATATAAATGCTGCAAGACAAACTTGGAATTATGGTTAATTATTCCCGCTGATTACTTAGAAGGGAGGTGCGCTATGCTAAATGATTTTTCGTGGAACATGACCGGATACATACCGAAGCACCAAGTTAATCCACACGGTGACGGCATCATCCCCTATGTGGCAGAGCGCATCTTCCAACTGGAACCGGAACCGCCAGCGGTGGACAGTCTGAATGAATATATCCTGTCTGCTTTGCGGGAAAAGAATTTGCTATATTTTTCGTTCTTTCTGCACCACTACGAAACGCAGCTCAACAAGCGCATCAAAGGCTTTCTCAGTGTGGACGGCGGCAATCTGTACGACACAGACCGATTTATCGATATAAAGATCTCCTGCCGGGAGCAAATGCTCCAAAAGCTGATGGACTATGATCCTGCCAAGGGTGCGGAGTATGCTACATACATCTATCCGTTCATCTGGGATTCTATGCTCCGTTTCCGCATGGGCGAAGAAAAATGGTCGGTATCCTCTCTGACCAATTACAAAATGGTGCGATCAATGGCGTGGCTGTACCATAACACCAAAGATGCGGTCAACCAGTTTTCCAAGAAGTATAACTGCGACCTTGCTCTTGCGGAAGAATATCTGAAAGTTGTCCGTGGAATCCGCAACCAGCAGCCGTTCTATATAACGGACGAGGACGGCGAGGAAACAGGCGAGGATATAGCCCTTGACGATAGCTGGAACTATACCGACATCCTCTGGAACGGCATACAAGCAGAAAAGGTACAGCGGGCATTTGAGAAGCTGAATTACCGGGAACAGACCTTGCTCGAAAAACGGTTAGCAATCTGTATGACCTGCGGGCGAGTTGGCTCATGGAAGAACCGCCCCACTTTTGAAGAATTGGCGATTATGTTTGAGGGCAGCACAGCCAGCGGTGCAGAGCGAGCCTACCGGAAAGCGGTGGACAAACTGACAGAACTGCTGGTTGCCGAAGGTGCGCTCCATGCTGTCCGGCTGAAACAGAAAACCAAAACCAAGCGCAAAAAGAAAATCGCCGCCGCAATCTACGAATATCAAGCAGACTGCGACGGCGAATGGGGCGAAATTTCAGTTGATTTTGAGAACGGCACAGCAGAGATTATCCGACTTGCTGATTGGGATACAATTAAAACGAACTGGTTTGCCAAGGAGGCGATCCGGTATATTTTATCATTGTCGCCTGATGCTCTTACAAAATATATGCTCGTCCCCCTTGAGCCGCCACTTATATCTTGAATCCTTACAACCACTGTAAGTGGTATTTGCTGTGTTCCCATGCTATCATTTTATTACAAATGATAGGAGGTATTCACATGAAACCCATTTTGAATATTGAAAATTTAACAAAAATCTATGGCAATGTGCCAAGTCAAACAAAGGCACTGAATGGGATCACCTTCCAGGTGATGCCGGGAGAGTTTCTCGGCATTATGGGAAGCAGCGGTTCCGGTAAATCCACACTGCTCAATTGTATTGCGACTGTGATTCAACCCACAGGTGGAAGCATTCAGGTGGAAGGCGATACTCTGCAATCCCTCAAGGGAAAGGCTCTTGCAGAGTACCGTGGCAAAAAAGTTGGTTATCTATTCCAGAACTTTGAATTGCTGGACAACCTGACTGGCAGGGAAAACATCCTGCTCCCGACTTCCTTGCATGGGGTATCCGAAGCAGAAAGCAGCCAGCGGCTGAAGCAGTTGGCTGACTATCTGGAAATCACTGATGTTCTGGATAAGTTTCCGTCCAAGATGTCCGGCGGCCAGCGTCAGCGTGTTGCGGCAGCAAGGGCTCTGATCTTACATCCCCAAATGATCCTTGCCGATGAACCGACGGGTGCGCTGGATTCTAAGAACGCAAGAAGTCTTATGGAGAAGCTGTCCGGCCTGAATCGTGACGAACAAGCTACGATCCTGATGGTAACCCATGATTCCAATGCCGCCAGCTTCTGTAAGCGCATCCTGTTCATCCAGGATGGCGTGATCTTTCATGAGCTTCGGCGTGGAGACGAAAGCCAGCAGGAGTTCTACGGGCGCATCCTGAAGGTGATGGCGCAACTGGGAGGGGGCAGCGCAAATGTTCTCTAATCTCATTCTTCGGAACAGCCGCCGCAGCCGAAAGGAAAACGGTCTGTTTTTCAGCTCCCTGGTGATTTCTATTGTTGCCTTTTACATGATTCTTTCCATCTCCACTCAAGATGTGATGCTCTTTTTGCAGAAAATGGAGAGTGACGCAGTTGACAAACTCCTGCTTCTGATTCCTGCGTTTTATGGAATGACCCTCGGTATTCTGTTCTTTTTGATCTATTTTGCCTGCAAGTATCAGTTCGAGCGCAGACGGCATGAGCTTGGTGTTTATCTAATGTTGGGGATGCGTAGAAGTAAACTGTTTGGTATGCTTCTGGCGGAAGATTGCCTGACCAGTATTCTTGCCATGCTCATAGGCTTACCTGTGGCTGTGGTGCTTTCAGAAATTGTCAGTCTTGTCACCGCCAAGCTGGTAGGCATGGGGATCATCGGTCATCAGTTTTCTTTATCCTGGTCTGCGATTGAATGGACGCTGGCAGGATTTCTGGCAATTAAGCTGACGGCACTTCTGATTTTGAGTGGACGAATCAGCCGCCAGGAGATCGGTACTTTGCTATCCCAGCCAACGAACCGCCCCAAAAAGCAAATGCCATCTGTTATCTATGGACTGGCTGCTATATGCGGAAGTGTGATGTTGGCAGTGGCTTACTACATGGCGATTCAGGGAATTGCATGGACAAAGGTAAGTATGATGGGACTGACTTTGCTGTTGGGCATAGTTGGTACGATGCTGCTTTTCTATGGGATGCGTGCGCTGATTGCTTTGATTGTTAAGAAAGGAAAAGGAAATAAGCAGCTTCATGTATTTACCTTCCGGCAGATTCAGGAGAATGTCATTCATCAGTCAAACTCCATGGCCATCAGCTCCCTGCTGATTCTGGCGGCGCTGTGTTGTTTTGGTGCGGGCGTAGGAATTGCAGGAACGAATAGCCTGTCTTCTGGCCATGTAATCGACTATACTTTTGAAGATCATACTGCAGAAGATTCATCGCAGGTTCTTCCGAATATAAAGGCAGTCCTGAAAGAAAACAGTTTGGAAAATCAATTTTCAGAGCTTTTTGAAATGAGGGTTGGGCGTATTCGCACCACAGAAGATTATGATAATGCCTACAGCATGGACGCTGTTATGGACTCTCTTCGGAGCCTGCCCCAGTCGGAAGACCGGGATGTCCTTCTGAACAATCTTGGTTATGCCACATACCCATATTTGATTTGTTTATCGGACTATAATCGTTTGTTGGAATTGTCCGGCAATCCGGCTCTCCAATTAGGCGAAAAGGAGGCCACTGTCTATATTGATACAGAGTTTACTACGGCAAGCCGTACCGCAATGCTGAACCAAGTATTGGCCGGGCAGCCCAAGGTGGAACTGGATGGTAGTCCGATTCATCTTACAGGAGAGGTTCAGTCTGTGAATTTGGTCACGGACCGTTCTATAACCTTGTCCTTTGCATTGATTCTTCCGGATGAAGCATTCCTATATTATAGTCAGGGAATGTATGATACCTATGTCAATGCGGTGCTCAGTGAGCAGGCTCTGGATGGAAATAGCCTTATGACTGCATATTTGGATTTGAACGAGAAGCTGGACGAAACTGGCATTGAATATGAAAGCTATCTTCAGAATATAGGTCGTCAGCTTTTCTACACCATAGCATCCAGTTATATTACCCTCTATCTTGCGATTGTTTTCCTGGTAGTTGCCAACACCATCGTGGGTGTTCAGTTCCTGATGAGTCAGCAGAAAACCGGGCGCAGATACCAGACCCTGATCCGCCTGGGAGCTACTTACGAAACCCTTTGCCAGTCTGCTGGAAAGCAAATTACCTGGTTTATGGGACTTCCTGTATTGGTTGCGGCTGTCAGCAGTCTGTTTGGAGTCAGGGCGTTATTTACAGGGATACTCTCGTCCCGAACCCGTGGGACAGTGTCTGAAATGCTGCTTGTATCTGCTGCTATGATTTTACTACTTTGCGTGATAGAATATATTTATATGAGAGTGGTCAAGCGCTCCAGTGATCGGTATTTGCTGACACTGATGCAGCCGCAGAGAGAAGAATAATTTGGAAGGAGGTGCTGTCATGAAAAGAATTGCTGTTGTGGAAGATGAAGTCTATATGCGGGAAGAACTCTGCGATATGCTCCAAAAGGACGGCTATCTTGTGGAGGCAATTACCGAGTTTGAAGATGCCGCTCGGCTCTTGGCAGCCCTCCGCCCTGACCTTGTGATCTTAGACCTGAACTTGCCGGAGATCAGTGGCTTTCAAATCTGCCAGGAGCTAAAGAATAAAACTGCTATCCCCGTCCTGGTGCTGACTTCCAGAGATCAGGTAAAGGATGAACTGCAAGCGTTCCAGTTGGGTGCCGATGAATATTTGACGAAGCCGTGCAGAAAAGATCGACTTCTTGCCAGGGTATCCAATATTCTCAAAAGGTATGAAGGCCGTACCAATCTCATAGAGGGACCAGATTTCCTGTTAGACCAGCAGACCTACACGCTTTATATTCATAATACCTCTGTGGTGCTTCCAAAAAATCAGGGAAAACTGTTGGTCGCTCTTTTGTCCGGCGGCGATGCTCTGGTCACGACGGAGCAGCTTTGCATGGCACTATGGGGAACCACGGAATACATAGATGAAAATGCCTTGCAGGTTAACCTAACCCGGCTGAAAAAAACGATGTCCGCCCTTGAAATGAAGCAGCGAATCGTTGCAGTTCGAGGAATGGGCTACCGTTTGGAAGCGGAGGTGTCTCTATGAAGCAGCTTTGGCACATGATAGAACGGTACTACCCCTGGCTTCTGTTGCTGCTGGGCGTGGATTGCTTTTGCGCTGTCATTCTTTGGATTTCTGACATTCAGGTATTTCAAACCTTGATCGGGTTAGTAGTTCTGACGAGCATCCTTTTGTTTTCAGCGATTCTGTTTGTACTAAACAAGAGGGAGAACACCCACATGGAACTGTTCCGAGATTTCCTCAGTGATCCTACCATCTGCAATGAAGAACGGCTGCTCAGTGCCATTAGTCAGAAAGAAGGAGAATCTGTCCGATTTTTGGCTTCGGTTTTACGGGAATACAAAAACGAGAGTAACAATATGGCGGATGCCCTACGGGACTATGAAGAATACGTGGAGGGCTGGGCACATGAAGCGAAAACGCCCCTATCGTTGCTGACCATGCTCTTGGATAACCGGAACGATGAAATCTCTCCTTCCCTGCAAGCAAAGCTGGATTATGTCCGCAGTCAGCTTCAGGAGGATGTCACGCAGATGCTGTACTATGCCCGGTTGAAGAGCAGTACAAAGGATTACCGATTTGAGGATGTCAATTTGAATGACTGCTTGGGTGAAGTTCTGGAGGACTATGCCCCACTTCTTGAAGAGAAGCATTTTGTCATTCTCAACAAACTGCAATCTGAAACAGTCTATACAGACCGTAGAGGACTTCAGTTTATGTTGGGACAAATCGTTAGCAATGCCATCAAATATAGCAGCGATAGTCCCATGCTTACAATTTCCGTGATACATTCGGAGACTGCAGATATCCTTTCTGTTGAAGATAACGGCATTGGCGTAAAAAAATATAATCTGCCGTACATTTTTCAAAAGGGCTTTACCGGGGATTCTACTGACAGCAGAAAGAAGGCTACCGGTATGGGACTTTACCTGGTTAAGAAGATGGCCGACGATCTAAATCTTCATCTGGAAGCAGCTTCCCAGTGGGGAAAGAGCTTCAAGATTGTCATCTTCTTTCCTAAATTGAGATCCAACGGAGGGAAATAATATAAACAGAAAAACGCCCGCAGGATTTTCTCCTGCGGGCAGCGTGTTGTCAGCTATCCCAAGGCTTGTATTCTGTTACAGTTTTCAAATAGGTTTCGGGATCGCCGTTCAAGATAAGGTCTGCATACTCCAAAGGAGCGTTGTAGATCAAATAATCCAGCTCTGACCGCTGATACATATTGTCAGCAATCTCGTTCTCAACGACGATAGTGTCAATCGCAATCATACTGCCGTCGCTGAATTTCACTTCCACACAGCAATTATCCATATTGTAGGCACAAGATATTAAGGTTTTCATGGTATGTCCTCCATAATTCGTAATATAAAGCGAAAATCCCGTCTGACTTCCTGTTAGAAATCAGACGGGATTTGTCCGTATGCACCCCGGAAACCGTCAGCTAACAGTTGATAAGTAAATTAGTTCCTTATCACTGTTAAGCCAAGGCTTTTGTGGATAATTTTTGCTTATCTCAAGATTCCCGCTCCACGCTGACCACCCGCAGCCGGTCACCCTGCACCTGAAAGCGCACCTCCAGCCCGGCAAAGGCCATGCCATACACCCGCTCCGGGTCGTGCTGATAGGAGGGGCGGGGGTCCTGACTCAGCACCCCGGTCAGGGCGGCCCGCTTGTCCTCCGGCACCCGCGCCAGCAGCTCCGAGGGGATATCCACCGCCAGCCGGGCCCCGGCGGGGGCGGGGGCAAAGCCCCCCAGGGCCTCCGGGCGGCAGTCGGCATAGGGCAGATAGGGCTTGATGTCATAGATGGGGGTGCCGTCCATCAGGTCGGCCCCCGCCACGGTGATCACCGGCCCCTCCGGGGTGTGCAGGTCGATGCCCGCCAGGCGCACGCAGCTCAGGCCGATGGGGTTGGGCCGGAAGGGGGACCGGGTGGCGAACACCCCCAGGCGCTGGTTGCCCCCCAGCCGGGGGGGACGCACCGTGGGGGACCACGCCTCCCGCCGGGCCTTGGAGAACTCCCAGATCAGCCACAGGTGGGAAAAGCCCTCCAGCCCCCGCAGGGCCGCCTCGTTGCGAAAGGGCGGGGTGAATACGATCCGGGCCGTCAGCTCGTCCACCAGACCGCTCTGGCGGGGAATGCCGAATTTGGTGGAAAAATCGCTGCGGATGTGGGCGATGACCTTTACCTGTGCCGTCTCTGTCTCCATGTCCATGGGCTGTCCTCCTGTGTTTTTGCAAATCTCTGATACCGGAATCATATCCCGCCGGGCGCGGCCCTGTCAAGAGAATAAAAATTTGACAAGTCCCTGTCAATATTTTATGCTTATTTTGTTTGTCAATCAAAAAAGAGAGAGGATCGCAGCGCATGAAGCAAAATCATCTGAAAATCAGGACCGCGCTCTATTTCGTCGGTCTCTTCGTCATGACCATCGGCATCGCCCTGTCCGTCAAGTCTAATTTGGGCGTCTCCCCGGTCAGCTCTATTCCATACACCATGACCTGCGTCTGGGGCATCGAGATGGGCAAGGCCACCATCCTGTTCCACATCGTGCTGGTCCTGCTGCAAATTTTATTGCTCCGCCGGAAATTTAAGCCCGCCCAGCTGCTCCAGGTGCTGGTGGGCGTGGTCTTCGGCTATTTCACCACCTTCTGCAACTATATGGTGTCTTTCCTGCCCACGCCGGAAAATCTGGCCATCCGGGTAGGCATGGTCCTGGCCAGCACGGTATTCGTGGCCATCGGCATCTTCTTCTACCTCCCCGCCGACCTCATTCCCCTGGCGGGGGAGGGGGCCATGCAGGCCGTCTCCTCTGTGACCGGCATCGAATTTCCCAAGGTGAAGATCGGCTTTGACTGCACCATGGTCCTGGTCTCCGTCATTACCTGCCTCACCTGTCTCCACAGCCTGGGCAGCGTGGGCGCGGGCACCGTCATCGCCGCCGTGCTGGTGGGCACGCTGGTGGGCGTGCTGAACCGGGCCTTCGGCAAGCGCCGGGATGTCATCATGGGCCGGGAGGAGGCCACCGCCCCCACCGCCGCCCCCGGCCAGAGCGGCCACTATGTCATCACCATCTCCCGGGAGTTCGGCAGCGGCGGCCGGGAGATCGGCAAGCTCCTGGCCCGTCAGCTGGGCTTTCAGTATTACGACTCTGAGCTCATCCGTCTGGCCGCGGAGAAGAGCGGCTATAGCCCCGAGTTCATTGAGCAGAACGAGCAGGCCATCAAAAACCCCATTCTCTATGACTTCTTCGCCTGGTACGCCGGTCCCTTGGAGCAGTCGGAGCAGACCAAGGTGGACCAGCTCTTCCAGAAGGAGTCTCAGCTCATCGGCGAGCTGGCCCAGAAGGGCTCCTGCGTCATCGTGGGCCGCCTGGCAAATTACATTCTGAAGGACATGCCCACGGCCTATCACGTGTTCATCTCTGCGGACATGGCCGCCAAGGCCGCTCGGGTGGCTGGGCGGGACCAGGTGTCGGAAAAGGCGGCCCTGGCCAAGATCGCCAAAGTGGACCACGAGCGGGCCGTCCACTGCAAGCACTTCACCAAGACCGAGTGGGGCAACGCCAAGCACTATGACCTGTGCATCCGCTCCAACGATCTTGGCACGGAGGAGACCGCCAGCCTCATCGCCGGTCTGTTCCGGCGGAAAATGGGCCTGTAAAAATTTTTGTTCCCTGCGGGAATGCTTTCTTTTTTCCAGTCTCTATGTTATACTTATCCTGTGTTGTTATGGGCATCGCCCTCTAAGCGGCACATTGGTTTTCCAAATGAGATTTGAGGAGGAGTTCCCTTACATGAGCCCCAATTATGATGTTGTCATCCTGGGCTGCGGCGAGGCCGGTATCTTCGCCGCCTACGAGCTGACCCACCTGCACCCCGGTCTGAAGGTCCTGGCCCTGGACCAGGGTCAGGATATCTATCACCGCAGCTGCCCCATCGTGGCGGGCAAGGTGAAGGAGTGCATCCACTGCCCCGTGTGCCATACCATGTGCGGCTTTGGCGGCGCGGGCGCTTTTTCCGACGGCAAGTTCAACTTTACCACCCAGTTCGGCGGCTGGCTCACCGACTTTATCGAGCCCAAGGAAGTGATGGACCTCATCGACTATGTGGACTCCATCAACGTGGCCCACGGGGCCACCACCCAGTGCTTCTCCACCACCACGCCCGAGGCCAAGGCCCTGGAGCGCCGGGCCCTGGCCTACGACCTGCACCTGCTCCAGGCCCGGTGCAAGCACCTGGGCACCGAGAACAACCTGCGCATCCTCACCAACATCTACGAGGGTCTGCGGGACAAGCTGGAGTTCCGCTTCAACACCGAGGTGTCCCACATCGCCCAGGCCGACGGGGGCTATCGCCTGACCACCGCCAAGGGAGACGAAATCGCCTGCCGCTATCTCATCGCCGCCCCCGGCCGCTCCGGCGCGGAGTGGTTCTCCAACCAGTGCAAGGAGCTGGGGCTGGAGCTGCTGAACAACCAGGTGGACATCGGCGTGCGGGTGGAACTGCCCGCCAGCGTGTTCGAGCACATCACCGACGTGGTCTACGAGTCTAAGCTGGTCTATCGCACCAAGCAGTATGGCGACCAGGTGCGCACCTTCTGCATGAACCCCTATGGCCACGTGGTGGCCGAGAACGTGGAGGGCATCAACACGGTGAACGGCCACTCCTATGCCGACCCCGCCCTCCGGTCTGAGAACACCAACTTCGCCCTGCTGGTGAGCAACCGGTTCACCAAGCCCTTTAACGAGCCCTATCGCTATGGCAAGCACGTGGCCTCCCTGTCCAACATGCTGGCTGGGGGCGTGCTGGTCCAGCGCTTCGGCGACCTGGTGGGGGGCCGCCGCACCAACGAGCACCGGATGAGCAAGTCCTTTGTCCGGCCCACCCTCACCGCCGCCGTCCCCGGCGACCTGTCCCTGACCCTGCCCAAGCGCCAGCTGGACAACATCATCGAGATGATCTATCAGCTGGACAAGATCGCCCCGGGCACCGCCAATTACGACACCCTGCTCTACGGCGCGGAGGTGAAGTTCTACTCCGCCCGCCTTCAGCTCTCCTCCGAGCTGGAGACCGCCCTGCCCGGCTTCTTCGCCGCCGGCGACGGCGCGGGCGTCACCCGTGGTCTGGCCCAGGCCGGAGCCTCCGGCGTCCAGGCCGCCCGGGCCGTGGTCCGCCGCATGGGTTAAGCCCGGTCATCCTTCGGCGCGCCGCCCCGTCATCCCCGGCGGGACGGCGCGCCTGCATTTTTTCCGTCATTTTCGACGGGCGGTTTTCTCTCTTTCAGAACGCCCTCTCATTTGCCTCCCGGGGGCTATGCAACTTTACCATCGCCCCCGGCAAGAACATGTCCAGGTGAAATACGCCCTGTTTGCAACGGTTATCCACATTTTCCACAGGGTTTTCCACAGTGTGTTATGTCAACAGAAATACAACTTTACCCGCGCTTAACCGACTTATTACAATTGTCAAGGGTGAAAATTCGACAAACTTTGACCGACCCCTTTTTTGCAGGACGGCCCCGGCCCTCCGTCGAAATTTTCTCCCTTTAAGATCGGAGGTCATTATGTCTCTGCCCGCTGATACCATCGCCGCTATCTCCACCCCCCCGGGCCCCGGGGCCATCGGCATCCTGCGTCTGTCCGGCCCCCGGGCCATCGAAGTGGCCCAGGCCAGCTTCCGGCCCCTGAACAAAGTGCCCCTCAGCCAGCACCGCCCCCACGAGCTGGTCTATGGCGACCTGCTGGACCGGGACGGCCAGCCCATTGACCGGGTGCTGTGTACCTTCAGCCGGGGCCCGGTGAGCTACACCGGGGAGGACACGGCAGAATTTCAGTGCCACGGCTCCCCCATGGTGCTGTCCCTGGGGCTGGAGGCCCTGTTCTCCCGTGGGGCCCGCCAGGCCCGGGCCGGGGAGTTCACCCGCCGTGCCTTTCTCAACGGCAAGCTGGACCTGGCCCAGGCCGAGGCGGTGGGCGACCTGCTGGAGGCCCGCAGCCGTGAAGGCGCCCGCCACGCCGCCGGTCAGCTCACCGGGGCCCTGTCCCGGCGCATCGGGGGGGTCTACTCCGCCCTGGTGGATATCATGGCCCACTTCCACGCCGTGCTGGACTACCCTGACGAGGACATCGACCCCTTCCGCATGGAGGAGCTGAGCGGGCAGCTGTCCCGGCAGGAGGCCGCCCTTCGCGCCCTGGCGGGGAGCTATCGCCGGGGGCAGTATATCCGGGACGGGGTGCCCTGCGCCATCGTGGGCCGCCCCAACGCGGGCAAGTCCTCCCTGCTCAACGCCCTGGTGGGCTTTGACCGGGCCATCGTCACCAACATCCCCGGCACCACCCGGGACACGGTGGAGGAGCGGGCGGAGCTGGGGGGCGTGACCCTGCGCCTCATCGACACCGCCGGTCTGCGGGACTCCGACGACCCCATCGAGCAGTTGGGGGTGGAGCGCAGCCGGGCCGCCATGGACGAAGCCGCCCTGGTCCTGCTGGTGGTGGACGGCACAGAAAAGCCCACCCAGGAGGACGCCGACCTGGCCCGCACCATCGCCGAAGCGGGCAAGCCCTTTATCCTGGTCCGCTCCAAGCGGGACCTGGCCGGGGAGCACGCCGACGAGCTGGAAGCCCTCTCCCAGGGCGCGCCGACGGTCTCTCTCAGCGCCAGGACGGGGGAGGGCCTGGAGGAACTGGGCCAGGCGGTGGCCGCCCTCTTCCCCCAGGGGAGCGAGGACAAGGCCGGGGAGCTCATCACCAACGCCCGCCAGGCCGAGGCCGCGGGCCGCGCTTTGAATTGCGTGGTCCGGGCCAATCAGGCCCTCTCCGACGGCGTCACCCCCGACGCCCTCCTCACCGACGTGGAGGAGGCCCTGGAGGCCCTGGGCGAGCTCACCGGCCAATCCGTCCGGGAGGACGTAACAGACCGCATCTTCTCCAAATTCTGCGTGGGGAAATAAATATTGTTTTTAGCCTTCCCCCTCCCAGGGGGAAGGCTTTATTTTTTTGCCGCAATTTTTTACCACAATTCCTCCACCGCCGTCCCCGTGTAGTACCACGTCAAGATCTCCCGAAAGCTCTTCCCCTCCTTGGCCATGGCGTTGGCCCCGTATTGGCTCATGCCCACCCCGTGGCCATAGCCGGTGACGGAGAAGGTGAACTTGCTCCCGTCCCAGGCTACGGTGAAGGCCGCCGAGCGCAGGGCGAACAGGCTCCGCACCTGGCCCCCGGTGAGGGTCACGCCCCCCAGGGGGATGGACCGCACCGTGCCGCCAGCGTCCCGGTCCGCCTGCCCGAACCAGCCGGAGGGGTCCCCGGACAGGTCGGCCCCGGGATAGGCGTCCAGCACCGCCTGGCGCACCTCCTGGGCCGTCTTGTCCACCTGGGTGTGATAGTTGGGCACCTCCTCCCCCTCGGGGCTGTCCACCCCGGTGAGATAGTCCACCTGGCTGCCCCACACCGCCGCCGCGTCCACCGTCCGCCCGGGGGAGGAGGAGAAGAACAGGGCCTGTATCGGCTCCCCGCCGTAGGTCACCCCCAGGCCGTCGGTGTCCGCCACGGCCCGGGCGATCTTCTCGCTGTAGCTCTGGGCGTTCAGCCCCCACCGGGCCTGGGCATCGGAGCGTTCGATGTACGCCTGACAGCAGGTGCTGTCGCCGCAGATGTCCGCGTCCGGGTGCTTGCTTCCGGCGCTCTTTTGCAGCACGGCGGTATAGGTCCGGGCGGCGCAGGTCTGGGCCTTCAGCGCCTCCTCCTCAAAGGAGGCGGGCATCTCCGCCGCCACCACCCCCAACAGATAGTCCGCCATGGTCAGCTCCTCCACCGTGCCGTCCTTTTTCAGCAGCCGCACCGTCCGCCCCCCGTCCCGTTTTCCCGTGGGGACGGCTGCCGCCGTGCCGGAGGGGGCGTTCTCCCCGCCGACGGCGGCCTGTCCGTCCCCCTTGGCCTCCGGCCCCGGCACCAGCAGGCCGGGCAGCAGAAACAGCAGCCCCGTCACCGCCAGGGCCGCCGCCGTCCCCCGGACGGCGCTCATGGCCCCGCCCCCCGTCTTCTTTCGTTCTCCTCCCATGGTCCCGCCCTCCTTGTCCAGATGGTACAGGATATGCGCTCCCCCCAAAAATAAGACCGGCGCGCCCAAACCTAAGGCGCGCCGGTCTTATTCGTCTCTTCAGCTTATCAGGTCAGGTGCCAGATGTCCTCGTTATACTGGCGGATGGTGCGGTCAGAGGAGAAGTAGCCGGACTTGGCGATGTTCACCAGCATCTTCTTCCCCCAGGCCAGACGGTCCCCATAGTCGCCGATGGCCCGGGCCTTGGCCTGGATATAGTCCTCCACATCCAGCAGAGCCATGAACCAGTCCTTGCTCTTCATGTCGTGCCACAGGGTGGACAGACTGGCCGGGTCACCGATGGCCAGCAGCTCCGGCGAGACCAAAAAGTCCACCAGCCGCTCCACCTGGGGCCGGTGATAGCAGGCCCGGGGGTCATAGGCCTTGTCCCGATACAGGGCGATGACCTGGTCGCTGGAGGCCCCGAAAGTATAGATGTTCCCCTTGCCGACGAGACCGGCGATCTCCACGTTGGCCCCGTCCATGGTACCCAGGGTCACGGTCCCGTTGGCCATGAACTTCATGTTCCCCGTGCCGCTGGCCTCCTTAGACGCCAGAGAGATCTGCTCGGAGATGTCGCAGGCGGGGATCAGGGCCTCGGCCCAGGTGACGTTATAGTTTTCGATCATCGCCACCCGCAGCCAGGGGCGGACCTGGGGGTCCTGCTCGATGAGTTTTTGCAGGCACAATATCAGGTGGATGATGTGCTTGGCCATCACATAGGCGGGGGCGGCCTTGCCGCCGAAGAGCACCGTCACCGGGCGCTGGGGCAGACGGCCCGCCTTGATCTCCAGATACTGATGGATCACGGCCAGGGCGTTCATCTGCTGGCGCTTATACTCGTGGAAGCGCTTGATCTGCACGTCGAACACCGAGGAGGGGTCCAGATCCAGCCCCTGCTCCGACCACAGCAGGCGGCACAGGCGGTCCTTGTTCTGCTGCTTCACCTCCAGCAGGCGGGCGAGCACCGCCGGGTCGTCTTTATACTTCAGCAGGCCCTCCAGCTTTTGGGCGTCCCGCCGCCAGTCGGGGCCGACGCAGTCGTCGATAAGGGCCACCAGCGACTGGTCGCAGGTCTCCAGCCACCGGCGGAAGGTGACGCCGTTTGTTTTGTTGGAGAACTTTTGGGGATAGATGTCATAGAAGGGTTTCAGCTCCGTGTGCTCCAATATCTTGGTGTGCAGCCGGGCCACGCCGTTGACGGAGAAGCCATAGTGGATGTCCAGGTGGGCCATGTGGACCCGATCCTGATCGTCGATGATGGCCACCCTGGGGTCGGGGTGGGCGGCCTTGGCCCGCTCATCCAATTTACGGAGAATAGGCGTGAGCTGGGGAGCCGCGGCGTCCAGATAGGACATGGGCCAGGTCTCCAGGGCCTCGGCCAAAATCGTGTGGTTGGTATAGGCGCAGGCCGCCGTCACCTGGTCCGCCGCCTGGTCAAAGGTCAGGCCCCGGTCCATCAGCAGCCGCACCAGCTCCGGGATGACCATAGAGGGGTGGGTGTCGTTGATCTGGATGACCACGTGGTCGGCCAGGGTGTCAGGGGCAAAGCCCCGCTCCTCCAGCTCCGCCAGAATGAGTTGAGCGCCTGCGGACACCAGGAAATATTGCTGATACACCCGCAGCAGCCGCCCGGCCTGGTCGCTGTCGTCGGGATAGAGGAAGGAGGTCAGGTTGTGCCCGATGTCCCCTTTGTCAAAGTCGATGCCCACCCAGGGGGCGTGGGCGGGGTCGGCCAGGTCGAACAGGTGCAGCCGATTGGCGCAGCCGCTGCCCGCCCCGGGGATGGCGATGTCATACATGACCGCCGTCACCTGGGTATCCCCCAACGAGACGGGGAACGTGCGCTCCGTTTGGATGAGCCAGCCGTCCGGTTGGAGCCAGGGGTCCGGCTCCTCCGTCTGCTTGCACCGGGAGAACACCTGGCGGAACAGGCCGAAGTGATAATTTAGGCCCACGCCGTCCCCGGGCAGCCCCAGGGCGGCGATGGAGTCCAGAAAGCAGGCGGCCAGGCGGCCCAGGCCGCCGTTGCCCAGGGACGGCTCCGGCTCCATGGACTCCAGCACGCCTAGGTCCCGGCCCATCCCGGCCAGATAGTCCTTCACCGGCTGATACAGCCCCAGGGCCAGCAGCTGGTTGGACAGCAGCTTGCCCAGCAGGAACTCTGCCGAGAAGTAATAGAGCTTCCGGTCCCCCGTGGGGGCGGGCCGCGCCTGCGCCCGCTGCCGGGCTAAAATCAGCAGGGCCTGATACAGCTGGTGGTCGTCGCACTGGTCGGGGGCACGGTCAAAGTGCTGCCGGGTCAGGCGGGAAATTTCTTCTTGCAGTTGCATAAGTGGTCACTCCTTGTCGCAAGCCGTGCCGCCCTGGGGGCGGGGCAGGCGCTGATAGATGGCGGTCTCCTGATGCAGCCGGCGGGCCAGGCGGGCATTCATGGCCTCCGGCCGCGCCCGCCACTGCCAGTTGCCCCCCAGGGTAGAGGGGGTGTTCATCCTGGCGGAGCTGCCCAGGCCCAGCAGATCCTGCATCTGCACCACCGTCAGACAGGCGGGGCTGGCCCAAAGAGCCCGCAGCACCCCCCAGTGCAGCCCCTCGTGGCCGGACAGGCGGAGATAGTGCCGGGCGAACTTCTCCTGCTCCGGGGTCAGGCTGTCCAGCCAGCCCAGGATCGTGTCGTTGTCGTGGGTGCCGGGATAGGCCACGCTGTGGACGGGGTAGTTGTGGGGCAGATATTCGCTGTCCTCCTCCGGGTCGCCAAAGCCGAACTCCAGCACCTTCATGCCGGGAAAGCCCGTGTCCGCCAGCAGCTGATATACCGCCGGGGTGAGAAAGCCCAGGTCCTCGGCGATGATGGGCCGGGGGCCCAGGCTCCGGCGGAGGGTCTTGAAGAAGTCCATCCCCGGCCCGGGCAGCCACCGGCCATTCCGGGCGGTCTCCTCCCCATAGGGGATGGCGTAATAGGATTCAAAGCCCCGGAAGTGGTCCAGCCGCAGCACGTCGTAAATTTCAAACTGAAAGGCCACCCGGTCCAGCCACCAGGCATAGCCGTCCTCCTTCATCCGCTCCCACCGGAACAGGGGGTTGCCCCACAGCTGGCCGTCGGCGGAATAGTCATCCGGGGGCACCCCGGCCACCAGAGTGGGATAGCCGTTTTCATCCAGCTGGAACTGGTCCGGGGCGGCCCACACGTCGGCGCTGTCCCCGGCGACATAGATGGGCAGGTCGCCCACGATGGAGATGCCCTTCTCGTTTACATAGGTCTTGAACTTGTGCCACTGGCGGAAGAAGAGATACTGCACCCCCTGCCAGAAGCGGATCTCCCCCTTCAGCTCTCTTTTCGCCCGCTCCAGGGCCTGGGGGCGGCGGAGACGGACGTCCTCCGGCCACTCCAGCCAGGGGGCGCCGCCGTACTGCTCCTTCAGGGCCATAAACAGGGCATAGTCATCAAGCCACGCCCCGTGGGCCCGGCAGAACCGGGCAAAGCCGGCAGAGCGCCGGGACAGCAGCCGGTCACAGGCCAGGCGCAGCACAGGCAGCCGCAGGCGGTACAGGGCCTGATAGTCCACCCGCTCCGGGTCGTCCCCCCAGGGGAGGGAGGCATACTCCTCCCGCTCCAGCAGCCCCTGTTTTTCCAGCTCGTCCAAATCGATGAAATAGGGGTTGCCCGCCCGGGAGGAGAAGGACTGATAGGGGGAGTCCCCATACCCCGTGGGGCCGATGGGCAGGATCTGCCAATAGCTCTGCCCGGCCTGGGCCAAAAAGTCCGCAAATTCCCGGGCCTGCCGCCCCAGGGTGCCCACCCCGTAGGGGGAGGGCAGCGAGAAGATGGGCATCAGAACGCCCGCGCTTCGTGCCGCGTTTCGCGCAGACATGGATATCGCCGCCTTTCCAAGGGGCGCAGAAAGCGCCCCTGACCAGATCTGTTTCTATGGGTTTATCATACCCGCTCCGCCGCCATGATGCAAGGGCCGGGGGGATTTTATGAACTGTTCCGAAAATCGCCGCCCCCCGGCGGGGGAAAATTGCCTGAAATGCCGGAAAAGTGGACAGATTTTCGTTGTCATTTTTCATCCGGTCCGCTATAATATATGAAAACCGGGCCATGCCCGGCAACTGGTATCAGCAGGAGGGAATCGCATGAGCAACTATGTCATCTCCATCAGCCGGGAATTTGGCAGCGGCGGACGTCTGATCGGAAAGCAGCTGGCGGCCCGCCTGGGCATCCCCTGCTATGACCGGACCCTGATCTTAAAGACGGCGGAGAAGAGCGGCCTGTCCCCGGACTTTATCGCCCGGGCAGAGGAGCGGGCCCGCAGCCGCTTTCACATGTCCATCGCCCCAATCGGCATCGGGGCCCCCACCATGTCCAGCCACGGCATCCCCGTCAGCCACCAGGCCTTCTTCGCCCAGTCCGACGTGATACGGGAGCTGGCCGACCAGGGTCCCTGCGTCATCGTGGGCCGGTGCAGCGACTATGTCCTGGGAGACCGGGAAAACTGCCTGAAGGTGTTCATCCACGCCGACCTGCCCAGCCGGGTGCGCCGGTGCGTGGAGGAGTATCACATCCCCCAGGACGACATGGAGCGCCGGGTGGTGCAGATGGACCGGGGCCGGGCCAACTATTATAACTACTACACCGGCCACAACTGGGGGGAGATGCGCCGGTATGACCTGACCATCAACTCCTCCACCGTGGGGGTGGAGGGGGCTGTGGACCTGATCGCCGACATGGTCCGCCACCGGGAGGCCCAGCATGTCTGACCCCAAACCCCGCATCCAGCTCTCCTGTGAGCGGGGGGCCTCTGCCGCCTATGCCGATGCGGTGACGGCGGCGGGCGGTCTCCCCTGCCCCGGTTACGCCCCGGAGCCCGACCTGAGCTGCGCCGGCCTGGTGCTGTGCGGCGGCGGAGACCTGGACCCTGACATGTTCGGCTGGCCCCAGGCGGGGGGCGATCCCCCGGACCGGGTCCGGGACCTGGCAGAGGTGAACCTCTTCCGGGCCTTCTATCTGGCGGGGCGGCCCATCCTGGGCATATGCCGGGGGATGCAGGTCATCGCCGCCGCCCAGGGCGGCGGACTGATCCAGGACCTGCCGCCGGAACAGTGCGTCTTCCACAAGGGGACCAAGCGGGACGACGCCCGCCACCCGGTGCGCACCATGCCCGGCTCCCTGCTGGAGCGGCTGTATGGCCCCATTCTCCACACCAACAGCTTCCACCACCAGGCGGTGGCCGACCCCGGCTTTGGCATGACCGTCACCGCCTGGAGTGAGGGCGGCGTGGCCGAGGCCATGGAGCACCAGCGCCTGCCCATCCTGGGCGTCCAGTTCCACCCCGAGCGCATGTCCTACGCCCGCCGCCGCCCCGACTGCGACGACGGCGGGGCCATTTGGGAATATTTTTTGAAGCAGTGCAACGAATATAAATAATCATATGATCGTGATTGCGCCAGACGTCTTGTCATTGCGAGGAGGGCGAAGCCCGACGTGGCAATCCGTTTCCCTCGTCCATCAGCCTCCCTTGTCAAAGGGAGGTGGCACGGCGAAGCCGTGACGGAAGGATTCCGACTACCGGAAAGCTATCCTAAAAACGGAATCCCTCAGTCAGCTTCGCTGACAGCCCCCTTTCACAAGGGGGCCAAGGGACGTGGATCACGGATTCCCACGTCGCTGCGCTCCTCGGAATGACATACCTTGCTCAACCCTGTGATATCAGCATAACTAGAGAGGTCTTTTCAGCATGTCCACATCATCCAAGCGTATTCTGGCCGGGGCGGTGGCCCTGGCCCTGTGTTTGTCTCCGGCGGCCCTGGCCGCCAAAACGGAGGAGCCGCCCCTTGTGGCGGCGGTGGAGGGGCTGTCCCCTCTGCTCTATGAACCTGACCCCGCCGCGGGCTATCGCGCCGCCCTGTCGGCCCTGACCGAGCTGGGCTATTCCAATGACCAGGCCGAGCAGCTCTGGTCCCGGCTGGGGGAGCGCTCCCTGGGGCTGGACGCCCGGCTGCTGGCCTGTCTGGCTCTGGATAACAGCCGCCTGGACCGGGAGGCCCGCTATCTCTCCTATGCCCAGGCCCACCCGGAGGCGAGCGCCCAGGAGATCGTCACCCAGGTCAACCTGGACCAGGACCTTGCCCCCTATGATGACGCCCGGCCCATCGATGACCCGTCCGACCCCCTGGTGCTGGTGAACAAATACCACGGCCTGCCCGAGACCTACGTGCCGGAGCTGGAGAAGCTGGGCGGGCGCTATGGCGTGGGCAGCATGGTCCCCGACGCGGCGGCGGCCTTCCGGGCCATGGCCGACGCGGCCAAGGCGGACGGCATCAGCCTGCGCAGCGTGTCCGCCTACCGGTCCTATGAGACCCAAACAGGACTATACAATCGTTATGTGTCTATCGACGGCAAGGCCAATGCCGAAGCGCTATTCCGCCCGGCCCGGCTACTCCGAACACCAGACCGGCCTGGCCCTGGACATCAACACCGCCAGCATCAGCGCCCACTTCGAGAACACGGTGGAATACGCCTGGCTCCAAGAAAACTGCGCCAAATTCGGCTTTATGCTGCGCTATCCCCAGGACAAGGAGTCCATCACCGGCTATCGCTACGAGCCCTGGCACTACCGCTATGTGGGACAGGCCATCGCCCAGACCTGCATGGACCAGGGCCTGACCTATGAGGAGTATCTGGCCGCCCAGGTCCAGCCGGGGGAGAACCAGGCCCCCGCCCTGTTCTGGCAGGGACAGGCCCTGGACCTGGGGGACAAGGTGACCCGGCTGTCTGGCGTGACCTATGTGGACGCCGCCGCTCTGGCCGCCGCCCTGGGCTGGGCGGGAGAGACAGGCGAGGACGGGGTGCTCCGCCTGTCTGACGGCCGGCATAAGATCGAGCTGCCCGTGGGCCGCCGGGCCCTGCTGGACGGGATGACCATCCGCCTGTCCGGCCCCACGGTGGAGCGGGGCGGCGGGCGGTGCCTGCCCCTGAGCGACCTGTGCCCCCTGCTGGGGGTGCAGACTGCGGTGACGGACCGGGGGGTGGAGCTCTCCCCCATCCAGGCCGCCCTGTAACACCAAAGGCCCCGCAGCCTGATCCAATCGGCGGGGCGTCTGGAGGAGAGAAAAATGGAGTCTGAGTGGGACGATCGGCGCAAGCGCCTGTTCGAGATCATCGAGATCGGTCTGCCCGGCGACGTGGCCAGCCAGGTGTACGACGCCTTCAACATCCTGTCCATCGTCATCAATCTGGTGGTCAGCGTCATGTATACCTTTGACGACCTCCACGTCAAGTTCGGCCCCTGGCTGGTGACGGTAGAGGCCATCACCGTGGCCTTTTTCGCCCTGGACTACTGCCTGCGGCTGTGGACGGCCAAATTCCTGCGGCCCAGCCTGTCGGAACCAAAGGCGGTGCTGCGGTATATCTTCTCCTTCAGCGGCCTGGTGGATCTGCTGTCCTTCCTGCCCTATTATCTGCCGGTGTTCTTCCCCAGCGGGGCGGTGGCCTTCCGCATGTTCCGGGTGGCCCGGGTGTTCCGCCTGTTCCGGGTGAACGCCTATTACGACTCTCTGGGTGTCATTACCGAGGTCATCTCCAGCAAGCGGCAGCAGCTCTTCTCCTCCGTGTTCATTCTGCTGGTGCTCATGCTGGCCTCCAGCCTGTGCATGTACAGCCTGGAGCACGAGGCCCAGCCCCAGGTCTTCACCAACGCCTTTTCCGGCATCTGGTGGTCGGTGTCCACCCTGCTGACCATCGGCTACGGCGACATCTACCCCGTCACCACCATGGGCAAGCTGTTCAGCATCGTCATTACGTTCCTGGGCGTGGGCATGGTGGCCATTCCAACGGGTATTATTTCCGCCGGATTTGTGGATCAGTATACCCGCATCAAGCGCATCAGCGAGTACGCCGACGAGGACGAGGTCCACTTCATCCGGGTGGCCCTCACCGAGCACGACAGCTGGTCGGGCAAGACCATCCAGCAGCTGGGCCTGCCCCACGGCGTGATCGTGGTGGCCATCCAGCGGGGACATGAAGTGGTGGTCCCCCGTGGCAGCGTAGAGCTGATGGCCGACGACGTGCTGGTCCTGGGGGCCGAGTCGGTGGGCAGCAGCGACCAGCACCACATTGAGCTGAAGGAGCTGGAGCTGCGCCAGCACAACCCCTGGAACGGCCAGCGCATCCGGGACCTGGACATCTCCCGCCAGACCCTCATCGTCATCGTCAAGCGCAAGGGCCGGATGCTCATCCCCAACGGCGATTTGACCCTCCACCAGGGGGACCGGGTCATCCTATACACCCGCACCCGCATGGCCCACGCCAGCAGCATTTGGCTGTGACCGGGCGCGTAGGGGCCGCTGTCCCCAGCGGCCCGCCGACACGGCCCATAAATACTGCATTCAGGAGGAACCACACATGAAACAGTGGATAAACCGCAGCCTTGCCGCCCTGCTCGCCCTGTCTCTCCTGGCCGGTTGTTCCCAGACGGCTCCGGGAGACGCAAGCTCTGTACCCCAGCAGGAGACGTCAGCTTCAGAAGCAGAGCCGACGATACCCGAACCGCCCCAGCCGGAACCGGAGCCTCCCACTGAGACGGACGCGGTCTCGCTTCTCTTGCAGAATATGACCCTCCGAGAAAAAGTGGGACAGCTGTTCCTCGTCCGCCCAGACGCATTGGACTTATCCCAGACCGAGGACCAGATCGAGGACCCCGCCGGGGCTGGCGTGACCGAATTGTCCGGCGCCATGGCGGATACGCTGGCCCAGTACCCCGTGGGCGGGCTTGTCCTGTTCGGAAAGAATATCGCATCGCCCGAACAGACCACCAATTTTATCCGCGATATGCAAGCTGCCAGCGGCACGCCCCTTTTTATAGCGGTGGATGAGGAGGGCGGCCTGGTCGCCCGGCTTGCCAACGACCCCGCCTTTGCGGTCCGGCAGTATCAAAGCGCGGCCTCCGTGGGGGAGAGCGGCGACCTCGCGGCGGCCATGGACATGGGTGCGACCATCGGCGCGTATCTGCGTCAATATGGATTCAATCTGGACTTCGCCCCGGTGGCCGACGTGAACTCCAATCCGAAGAATACCGTGATCGGGACCCGGGCCTTTTCATCGGACGCCGACGTCGCCGCAGGTATGGCAAAGGCCATGGCGGAGGGGCTGAAGCAGGAGCAGATCATCCCCACCTTCAAGCATTTCCCCGGACACGGAGACACCGCAGAAGACAGCCACGTGGGCATCGCGGTGAGCTACAAGACAAAGGCGGAGATGGAGGCCTGCGAATGGCTCCCCTATGCGTCGCTCACCGCCCAGGATTGCGTGATGGTCGGGCACATCGCGGCCCCCGCGATCACAGGCGATCTGACGCCCGCGTCTATGTCGGGGGAGATCGTCGGCGGCATTTTAAGGCAGCAACTGAACTTTCCGGGGGTGGTGATCACCGACTCCCTGGAGATGGGCGCGATCACCCAGGAATATTCCCCGGCGGAAGCCGCCGTGACGGCCATAGAGGCGGGCTGTGACATCCTCCTGTGCCCCGAGGACCTTCAGGCGGCCTTTGAAGCGGTGATGAACGCCGCCGAAAACGGGACCATCAGCCAAGCCTGCATCGATGAGAGCGTCTCCCGCATCCTGCTGCTGAAGCAGAGCTATGGGCTGCTGAAATAAATCCCAGTAATAAATATCCCCCGGCAAAGCCGGGGGTATTTCATATGCGGGCAAAGCCCTTTGTTCCTCGCATAACGCGTTAACGCGTAAGTACGGTCTGCCAGCCGCGTCAGGCTTGTTACTTGCGACCCGTAAACGGGCTGCTTCCGCCTATCGTCAGCTGCTCACCCATCTCGTCTTCCTTCAGCTGATTCTTAATGTACTCTTTGATTCGGTTCGCATTCTTCCCTGCCGTGTCCACATAGTACCCACGGCACCAAAATTCACGGCTCCGATACTTGTACTTCAATTCTCCGAACTGCTCGTACAACATCGTACTGCTCTTCCCTTTCAAGTATCCCATAAAGCTCGACACCGAATACTTCGGCGGAATCTCTACCAGCATATGCACATGGTCCGGGCACACTTCTGCCTCTATGATCTTCACATGCTTCCACTCACACAGCTGCCGCAGAATCTTTCCCACCGCCAGCCGCTTTTCTTTTTAAAATACCTTTCTCCTATATTTCGGGGCAAATACTATGTGATACTTGCAGTTCCACTTCGTATGCGATAAACTGTTTATGTCATTCAGTCCCATCCTGAATGTCCTCCTTTTGCTTTCGATTGCAGTTGGCAGACCGCAATCTTACTTTAGCAAAAGGAGTTTTTTCGTCTACTCTCCGCTTAAGCTTTTTGGAACCACTCGCCTAGCGAGTGGTTTTCGGGCTACAAAAAAACGGAGCCGATCCCGGCTCCGTTTTTTTACGTCTTTATTTGATGTTAGAACTCCGCGTTGCCCACCGTTCTGGGGTGCAGCTCCACGTCGCGGATGTTGCCGATGCCGGTGAGGTACATGACCATGCGCTCGAAGCCCAGGCCATAGCCGGCGTGGCGGCAGGAGCCGTACCGCCGCAGGTCGCAGTAGTACTTATAGTCCTCGGGGTTCATGCCCAGCTCCTTGATGCGCGCCTCCAGCACGTCCAGCCGCTCCTCACGCTGAGAGCCGCCGATGATCTCGCCGATGCCGGGGACCAGGCAGTCGGCGGCGGCCACCGTCTTGCCGTCCTCGTTCTGGCGCATATAGAAGGCCTTGATCTCCTTGGGATAGTCGGTGACGAACACAGGCTTTTTGAACACCTGCTCGGTGAGATAGCGCTCGTGCTCGGTCTGCAGGTCGCTGCCCCACTCCACCGGATAGTCAAACTGGTCGTTGACCTTCTTCAGGATCTCCACCGCCTCGGTGTAGCTCACCCGGCCAAAGTCAGAGGAGGCCACGTGCTCCAGGCGCTCCTTCAGGCCCTTGTCCACAAAGGAGTTGAAGAAGTTCATCTCGTCGGGGCAGCGCTCCATGACATAGCGGATGATATACTTGATCATGGCCTCGGCGGTGTCCATATAGTCGTTCAGGTCGGCAAAGGCCATCTCAGGCTCCACCATCCAGAACTCGGCGGCGTGGCGGGCAGTGTTGGAGTTCTCTGCCCGGAACGTGGGGCCAAAGGTGTACACATTGCCAAAGGCCATGGCGAAGTTCTCGGCGTTCAGCTGGCCGGACACGGTCAGGCTGGCCTTTTTGCCGAAGAAGTCCTGGCTGTAGTCCACCTGGCCGTCCTCCGTCTTGGGCACGTTGGCCAGGTCCAGGGTGGTCACCTGGAACATCTCCCCCGCGCCCTCGCAGTCAGAGGCGGTGATGATGGGGGTGTTCACATAGACAAAACCCCGGTCCTGGAAGAAGCAGTGGATGGCGTGGGCGGCCACCGAGCGCACCCGGAACGCCGCGGAGAACAGGTTGGTGCGGGGGCGCAGGTGCTGGATGGTGCGCAGGAATTCCACACTGTGGCGCTTCTTCTGAAGGGGATAGTCGGGGGCGGAGGGGCCCTCCACGGCGATGGAGGCGGCCTTCACCTCCAGGGGCTGCTTGGCCTGGGGGGTGAGGACCACGGTGCCCGTGACGATCAGGGCCGCACCCACGTTCTGCCCGGCGATTTCCTTATAGTTGTCCAGGGTGTTGGCGTCCATGACCACCTGAAGATTTTTAAAGCAGGAGCCGTCGTTCAGCTCGATAAACCCAAAGGTCTTCATATCCCGGATGGTGCGGGCCCAGCCGCAGACGGTGATGGTCTGGCCGCTGAGCGCCTCCTGGTCGGCGAACAGGGCGGCAATGGCAGTGCGTTCCATAAAAATGATCCTCTCTGTATATAAAGTTTAATTGAAAACAAATTGGCCTGGCCGGAAGACGGCCAGATGAATCTATTATAATGATTTTTTCCACATTTACAAGGGTCACGGGGGATTTTATCCCGGCCCGGCGCGAAAAAAGCGCGGCTCCCGCAGGTCAGGGAGCCGCGCTTTTGCACAAAGAGGGAAAAATCAGAAGCTCAGGGAGCCAAAGGCGATGCAGCACCCGCTCTTGCGGTCAAAGAGCATGATGTTGTCCCCGGAGATGGACAGGGGAACCTTGGCCCCGATGGTGAACAGGGAGCTGCCGAAGATCACGCCGGTGAGCAGGAAGTCGCCCACCCGGACCTTGATGGTGGACTCCATGCCGGTGGGCATGGCGCCGTAGATCTCGCCCTCCAGGGCGCTGGAGTCGGCGATGTCCAAAAACTCGGGCCGGATGCCCAGCACCAGGTCGGCGTCGGTGAGGACGGGCTCCTCCTGGAGGGAGTCGTCCTCCTCCACCACCTTGGCGATGTGATAGCGGAAGGTCTCGTCCTTGTTGCTCTTCTCCACATAGGACTTCTGGGCGGCCTTCTTCTGGTGCTCGGCCTCCTGGCGGGCGATGTCCTCGTTCCGGGCTTTGAACCAGTCGGGCAGACTGACGGGGCTGGCGGGGCGGAACACGGCCCTGCGGCCCCCCAGCAGGGTGAGGGGGATGGTGCCGTCGGGGTCCTGGGCGCCGGTGGCCTCCACAAAGTTGATGGAGGGGTTGCCCACAAAGTCGGCCACGAACAGGTTGTTGGGCTTGTTATACACGGTGAGGGGGGCGTCGTACTGCTGGAGCACGCCGTTGTTGATGAGGCAGATCTGGGTGGCCAGGGTCATGGCCTCCATCTGGTCGTGGGTGACGTAGACGAAGGTGGAGCCCGTCTCCACGTGGAGGCGCTGAAGCTCATAGCGCATCTCCAGGCGGAGCTTGGCGTCCAGGTTGGACAGAGGCTCATCCATGAACAGCACGGAGGGCTCCGGGGCCAGGGTGCGGGCGATGGCCACCCGCTGCTGCTGGCCGCCGGACAGCTCGGCGGGATAGCGGTCCATGAACATGCCGATCTTCACGATGCGAGAGACCCGGCGCACGGACAGGTCGATCTCCTCCTTCGTCAGCTTGCGCTTTTCCACCACGGGCTGGCCGTTCTGCACCACCCGGAACTGGTCATCCAGGGTCTGGTTCTTCTGGGCGGCGGCCACCTTGCCCTCTAACGCGGCGATGTCGGCGGCGGGGTCCTTGCCCGACTCCAGGTGATAGCCAAAGAGCTTTTTGGCCGTGTAGATGGAGATGGTAAAGGCGTCGATCAGCTTGATATAGGCCTTCTTCTCGTCGATCTTGCCGTTCTTGTCCCGGCAGTCCTCTAAAATCTTCACCACCTCGCCGGGGTTCTTCAGGATCTGGGCCAGGCGGGCGGCGTTTTTCGCCTCAAAGTCGATCTTGGGCAGGTTGTCCTTCACGTTGCTCAGACCAAAGGCGATGTTGTCATACACCGTCATGTTGGGCCACAGGGCATAGTTCTGGAACAGAAAGCCCACTTTCCGCTTGTTGGGCGGGACGTTGATGCCCAGGTCAGAGTCAAAGACCACCTGGTCGCCGATGGTGATGCGCCCGCTGGTGGGGGTCTCCAGCCCGGCGATCATGCGCAGGGTGGTGGTCTTGCCGCAGCCGGAGGGGCCCAGCAGGGTGACGAAGGAGTTATTCTCGATGACCAGGTCCAGGTCGTCCACGGCATAGAACTTGCCCCAGCGCTTGGTCACGTGCTCTAATTTGATTTCAGGCATGATTTAACCTCCAATTCCCTTGTCCAGACTGGCCCCTGTCACCTTGTTGACCAGGGTATTGCAGACCAGAATGGTGATGATCAAAATCAGGTTGATGCCGCTGGAGAAGGCGTACAGGCCCATCTCGTCGAAGTAATCCAGGGTGGTGGACAGGATGAAGCCCTGGACGCACAGCAGCATGAACAGGGACAGCTCTCTCAGACAGGTCATGAAGGGGAGGAGATATCCGCTGATGATAGAGGACTTTTGAATGGGGATGATGATGCGGGTCATGCGCTTGATCCAGGGGATGTCCTGGATGATGGCGGCCTCTTCGATCTCGCCGGAGAGCTGAAGCATAGAGTTCAGCGAGCTGCGGCTGGCGAAGGGGATGTATTTGATGGTGCCCACGATAATCAGGATGGTATAGGTGTTGAACAGATTCACATGTTCGTTGGAGAACAAAATGAAGAAGGCCACACCCACGGCGATGGAGGGCATCAGATATGGCAGAAAGGCCACACTGTTGACATAGTTTGCCCATTTACTTCGCCTGTTTTTGGACACGGCATAGCCGATGAGGGTGCCGATGGTGCCCGCCAGCAGGGCGCAGCACACGCTGACCCAGATGGTCCCCCGGAAGGCGTGCCAGATGGTCTCGTTATGCAGGATGCCCTTCTGGCCGTACATGCCGTTTTCGGTGACGTTCTCGCTGGTGACCCACCACTTGGTGGTGAGATTTTTGGTGTCCCCGGTGTACAGGAAGGAGTAATCCCCGGGGTTGGGCAGGAAGGTCTCAAAGGCGAAGGAGACAATGGGGAAGATGCTGGTGAAGAAGGTGACCACCACCAGGATAAGGGCGATGACATAGCGCCCCACCCGGCCCAGGTTGATCTTGGAGATCTGGCCGGACTTGCCGGTGACGGTGGTGTAGTTTTTGCGGGATTGCAGGCTGAGCTGGTTGAGCAGCATGATGGCCACGCCGAAGATCATCATGATGATGGCCAGGATGCTGGCCTCGCCGGTGTACTTGGAGTTCATGGACACATACTTGGTGGCCAGGGTGGTCAGGCCCAGGTAGTGGGGCACGGGGTAGGAGCCCATGGCGCTGCCGAACACCAGCAGGATGGTGGACAAAATGGCGGGCTTGACCATGGGCAGGGTGACCCGGCACATGATCTTCCACTTGGGGGTGTCCAGAATGGTGGCCGCCTCCTCCAGGTTAGCGTCCATGTTGCGGAAGATGCCGCCGATGAGGATATAGGCGAAGGGGGCATAGTGCAGTCCCAGCACCACCACGCTGGGGAACAGGCCCTTGCACCACCAGATGGGCATGGTGATGCCGGCGGTGGCGGCCAGCAGACCGTTGGACGTGCCGGTGACGGCGTTGGAGTTGAACAGGTTCTGCCACACCACGGCCAGGGTCCACTGGGGCATGATATAGGGGAAGATGAAGATGGAGCTTAAATACTTTCGCCAGGCCAGATTGGTCCGGGTGATGAGAAAGGCGAACAGGCCGCCGAACAGGATGGACACCACACAGGTGCCCACCGCCAGCCACACCGTGTTCAGCAGGGGGTTCCACAGGTTGGACCGGGCCATGGAGCTGGTGAACAGGTCGATGTAGTTCACGGCGGTGTAGCCGCTGGACTGGCCGGTGAGATAGGCGTCTATGGTCCCGGCGTGGATCTTGAACGTATCCTCCACAATGGCGATGATGGGGGCGACGGTGGTGACCGTGAGGACCAGGCCCATCAGCAGGAGGATCACGTTATGGGGTTTGGAAAAAAAGGTCTTCACCTTGTTCAGGCGAATGGCGGACCGGGAGGCCCGGGGGGTAGTTGTCTGATCCATGGAATCTCTCCTTCATGTTACCGGAAAAGCGCCCTTGGAGGCGGGGCAAGCCGGGCTCCAAGGGCGCTTGTTCATGCGGTGCTCAGGGCCGGTCAACAGCGCCCGATGGGAAAAGGGAGCTTAGCTGGCGCTGTACTTTGTGAGCATCTCCACCCAGCTGCCCACGGTAAAGGCAACAGAGGCGCAATACTCGGGGTCCTCCAGGACCAGCTTGCCGTCGGTGGTCCACCACTCATAGCCCCGGTCATTCTTGGCGGGGAACTGCACGGTCACGCCGTCCTCGGCCATGCCGCCGGTCTGGTGGTGATAGGTCTCCTCGTTCTCAGCCATGACGGCGGGGTTGGAGGAGTAGCCGCCCATGTCCTTGCCCCAGGCGGAGAAGCCGTCCTCGGTGCAGGTCATATAGGCGATGAAGGCGCAGGCGGTCCAGGGCAGGGGGCTGTTGTCGGTGACGAACAGGTAGTGGCAGTAGCCGTAGCCGCCGATGCCCTGATAGCCGTCGTCATAGGCGGCCACGTTCACGTTGTTCACGGAGACGGAGGAGGACTCCTCCACGCTGCGCAGCTTGGAATACACCAGCAGGCCGAACTGGTCGGTGGCGGACTTGTCCACCAGGGTGTTGCAGATGGGGCCGTCGTCGGTCTGCTCGTTATAGCTCTCCACCCACAGCTTGATCCAGGCCAGGGAATACTTGGCGTCGGCGCCCAGGCCCAGGTCGGCGGCCTCAGACTCCATGGCGTCGATGGTGGGCTGGAAATAGGCCTGCTCGTCGGCGGACAGGGCCTCAAAGGCCTCCTTCAGCCAGGCGGCATAGTCGTCGCGGGTCAGCATGTACAAAAAGTTCTTGCCCACGATCTCAGAGTCGATGTCCATGAACAGGCCGTGCTCGCCCTCGGCCACAAAGTCCCAGCAGTTGTCATAGGTCTTGCTGCCGGTGTTGTTGTACATAAACACCTTGTTCAGGGTCTGAAGGGGCAGGAAGCCGTCGTAATCGGCGGCGGTGGTGTTGTTGGCCTCGGCCCACTCCTTGGGGATGAAGGTGTCCAGCACGCCGGGCTGCACCATCTTCGACTCGATCTGGTTGCCGTCCTGGATCAGGGTCATGGCAAAGGTGCCGGTATCCTTCAGGGAATCGGCGGTCAGCTGGTCGAAGATCTTGTTGTTCTTGGGCTGCTGCCACTCAAACTCCATGTTATAGCTGGGGTCGATGGACTGCAAATACTCGATGAACAGGGGCAGGGCGCTCTTGCCGCGGCTGGAGTTGCCCACGCCATAGAACATCTTGCCGTTAGACTCCTCAATGGCTTTCTTGGCAAGCTCCTCCATGGTCATGCCCTGGGCCTCCTGAATGATCTGCTGGGTGGGGGTCAGGTCGCCGGACTTGCTGGAGCTGCCGCCGGCGCTGCCGGAGCCATTTCCGGCGCTGTTCCCGCCGCAGGATACCAGAGCCAGGCTCAGGGAAGCGGCCAGGACCAGAGAGATCAATCGTTTCAGCTGTTTCATGTTTTGTCCTCCTTTAAACAATTTCCATAAAAACGAAACGCCAGATAGCATTTCTTACAGCACTTTTATTATATGGGAGACAGAAACGAAAAAACAGGGGACAAATCTGCGCTTTCTTTGAAACGGCTGATATCTATGGTGAAAATGATGACAAATTTCGGGGCAGCTGTGTTATAATTAGTGGGATTTTAAAAGAAATGGGGGATGACCATGGGACTTGCGCGTCGGCTGGCGGCTTTGGGCACAGCCCTGGCCCTGTGCCTTGGACTGACCGCCTGTTCCCGGCAGGAGCAGACGGAGAGCGATTTTGCCCCGGAGGAGGCCGAGCGCTTAGTCATCTATACCTCTCACAAGGCGGAGGTGTGGCGGCCCATCGTCCGGGAGTTTGAAGAGCGCACCGGCATCTGGGTCACCGTGGAGACCGGCGGCAGCAGCGAGCTGTTAGAGCGCATCGACCAGGAGCAGGACGCCCCCCGGGCCGATGTGATGTTCGGCGGCGGCGTGGAGGGCCTGGCGGCCTATGCCCACTGCTTCACCCCCTATACCGCCCGGGATGCGGACAAGATCGACCCCCGCTTTGCCCGGGCGGACGGCCTGTGGACCCCCTTCTCCACCCTGCCGGTGGTGCTCCTCTATAACAACAAGCTGCTGTCCTCCTCCCGGGTGACGGGGTGGCGGGACCTGCTCTCCCCCGCCTTTCGGGGGCACATCGCCTTTGCCGACCCAGAGATCTCCGGCTCCTGCTTCACCAGTCTGGTGACCATGGCCGCCGCCCTGGGGGGCGACTGGCAGGAGGACGTCCGGGCCTTTGCGGAAAATCTGGACGGGCGGCAGCTGGACAGCTCCGGCGCCGTGCTGGACGAGGTGGCCGACGGCGGGGCCTGGCTGGGGGTGGCCCTGGAGGAGACCGCCCTGAAATATGTCTCCGACGGGGCGGACGTCTCCCTGGTCTATCCCAAGGAGGGCACCAGCGCCGTGCCCGACGCCAGCGCCCTGGTGAAGGGCGCGCCCCATGAAGATAACGCCAAAAAATTTTTGGACTTTACCATCAGTCAGGATGTGCAGCAGCTGCTGGGGGAGCGGTTCTACCGCCGCCCGGTGCGGTCTGACGTGTCTGGGGACGAGAGCCTGCCCGATCTGGCGGGCATCCGCCTGGTGGACTATGACGTGGACTGGGCCAGCAAAAACCGGGAGGGCATCCTGATGACCTGGGCCTTCTATCTGGACGGGGAGGGAGCGGCATGAAGAAGATCTGGTCCGGCTCCTTCCGGCGGCGGCTGTTCTGGGCCTTTCTGGCGGCGGCCATGATCCCCCTGCTGCTGTGCGCCGGGTCCCTGCTGCAAATTTTCCGCCTGCGCCTGACTGACGCCGCCCGCACCGAGGCCCAGGCCCATCTGAACAGCGCCCTGTACGCCGTGGAGTCGGCCTACGACGGCTTTGACCGGGCGGCGGAGCACCTGGCGGGGGACGACGTGGTCATGGCGGCCCTGGCCGGGGGGCAGGCAGACAGCGCCCAGGTGTATAACAGCCTGTTTCAGGCGGTGCGGGAGGTGCGCAGCTATGCCCGCTTCGACCTGTACGACCGCCAGGGCCGCTGGCGCTACTCCACCCAGGCCCTCCCCTCCCAGCGGGCTATCCCGGTGAACTGGGGGGTGCTGCGGGCGGCCCGTCAGGCGGGCAGCCTGCGCTTTGTGGCCTGCGAGGACGTGAACGCCCAGGGGGAGCCATTGCTCCAGGGGGCGGCCCCCCTCTATGGCCCAGAGGGCGGCCTGGACGGCTATCTGGTGGTCAGCCTGTATCAAAGCGGCCTGCGCCAATTGGTGGCGGGGAAATACGGGGTGCAGAACAGTCTGCTGGTGGTGGACCGGTTCTGGCAGCCGGTATACTGCGACCAGCCCTCTCAGGCCGCCGCCCGGGCCGAGGGCCTGCGGCAGCATCTGCTGGCGGGGGGCAGCCTGGAGATGGCGGAGGAGGACTTTATCTGCACCGCCGCCCAGCAGCCGGACACGGGGCTCTATCTGGTCCTCCAGCGGCCCCAGGTGTTCAACCGGAACACCCTGGACCTGCTCTACACCGTCAGCCTGGGCTGCGCGGCCCTGGGGCTGCTCATCTGTGTGGGCCTGAGCTGGAAGCTCAGCCGCCAGATGTTCCGGCCCATCCAGCGGCTCCACTCGGCCATCCAGGCGGTGGGACAGAACGACCTGAACGTGCGGGTCCAGCTGGACCAGGATGACGAGCTGGGGGAGCTGGCAAAGCGCTTCGACGGCATGGTGGCCGCCCTGAAGCTCAACCAGGCCCAGCTGGTGGAAAATCAGCGGGAGCTGAACCAGGCCCAGATCAGGATGCTCCAGGCCCAATTAAATCCCCACTTCCTGTGCAACACCCTGGACACCATGAAGTGGATCAGCAAAATAAACCAGGTGCCACAAGTTGCCGTGATGTCCACGGACCTGGCCGACATCCTGCGCTTTTGCATCTCCCCGGATGAGTTCGTCCCCCTGCGGCGGGAGGGGGAGATCTTGCAGCGGTATATGGAGATACAGCGCATCCGCATGTCCGGGGCCATCTCCTTCCGCCTGGACCTGCCGGAGGAACTGGCCGACTGCCTGACCCCCAAGATGATCTTGCAGCCTTTGGTGGAAAACGCCGTGCTCCACGGCGTGGACGGGGCGGAGCACGGGGAGATCTGGGTCCGGGCCCGGGAGCAGGACGGCAAGCTGCAAATTCAGGTGCTGGACAATGGCCGGGGCCTGCCAACGGAGCTGCTGGGACCCTACGCCCGCCGGGACCGGGAGCTGTCCCGGGGACATTTGGGGCTGTACAACGTGGACACCATTCTGATAAAATACTACGGTGAGGGCTTTGGCCTGTATCTGGAGAACCGAACGGACGGGCCGGGGGCTGTGGTCACGGCCACCCTGCCCATACGAAGGGAGGAGAAGGCGCAGTGCTGAAGGTGCTGGTGGTAGAGGACGAGGAGATGATCCGCAAAGGCATCGTGCTGGCCGTGGACTGGGCCGCCCTGGACTGCGTGGTGGTGGGCGAGGCGGCCAACGGCGTCCAGGCATTAGAGGCCGTGGAGCGCTATGACCCCAGCCTGATCATCACCGACCTGAAAATGCCCGTCATGGACGGGCTGGAGATGCTGCGCCAGCTGCGGGAGCGGGGCAACAACGCCTTCGTCATCATCCTCACGGCCTACGACAGCTTTGCCTATGCCCAGACCGCCCTGCGCCTGGGGGCGGTGGACTTTTTGCTCAAGCCCTTCCACGACGGGGAGCTGGAGCAGGCCGTCACCCGCCTGAAGCAGCGCATGGACCGGGCCGGTCAGGGGGGAGAAAAGGGTCCCGCTCCCCTGCCATTGCCCGAGCTGAAAAAGGGGGACAAGAGCAAATACGTCCTGGAGGCCATGGCCTACATCGGCGAACACTATCACGAGCCAAACATCGGCGTGGCCGCCATCGCCCAGCATCTTGGCATCAGCGAGGGGCACTTGAGCCACACCTTCAAGAAGGAGACCGACTATACCCTGCTGAACTATCTCACCCGATATCGCATCCACCGGGCCATGGAGCTGCTGCGGGACTGCCGGTTGAAGGTATACGAGGTGGCCGAGCAGGTGGGCTATCGGGACATCGCCTATTTTTCCGCCACGTTCAAAAAGTTGGTGGGCATGAGCCCGTCGGAATATCAGGACGTGAGCCATTAAAGCAACTACATGAGCCATATCCAAGGAGGAACGACATATGATCCGGCTGATCGCCAGTGACATAGACGGGACGCTGCTGCACAATGGGGCGGCGGAGATCGACCCGGTGATCTTTGAAGAGATCCACCGCCTGAAGCAGAAGGGCATTCTGTTCTGCCCCGCCAGCGGGCGGCAATACCACAGCCTGCGGCGGCTGTTCGCCCCGGCGGCGGACGAGCTGACCTATCTGTGCGAAAACGGGGCGGTGCTCTTCGGCCCGGGCAACCCCGGCCAGCTGCTGGGCAAGACGGTGATGGAGCGGGAACGCGCCCTGGCCCTGGCCCACCAGATCATGGACATCCCGGCGTGCGAGGTGCTCATCTCCGGGGTGAACACCAGCTATCTGTGCCCCAAAAAGAGGGACGTGGTGGACCACATCCGCTATTTTGTGGGCAATAATCTGGCCATCCTCCCCACGGTGGAGGACATGCCGGAGGACATCGTAAAGGTCTCCGCCTACTGCCCCCAGGGGGCGGTGGAGGTCCAGCCCGTGCTGGGCCCCAAGTGGGAGAACACCTTCCACCACGCCATCGCCGGGGAGGCCTGGCTGGACTTTAACCTGGCCAACAAGGGCACCGGCCTGCGGCAGCTGTGCAAAGCCCTGGACGTAAAGCCGGAGGAGGTCATGGCCTTTGGGGACAACTTCAACGACCTGCCCATGCTGGAGGCCGCCGGCTGCCCCTTTATCATGGACAACGCCGCCCCTGAGCTGCGGGCAAAATTTCCCAACCACTGCCGCAGAGTGGAGGACGTATTGCGGACGCTGTAAGAGGCAAACAACGCGGGCGGCCACAGGCCGCCCGCCGTCGGCGAAACGCTTTGTAATATCAACAACTCAACCATCCAAGGAGGAATTCATCATGATAACCATGGCACAGCGCATTGAGGAACTGCGCACGGAGAAGGGGCTCAGCCGCCCCGCTCTGTCTGCCGCACTGGGCTTTCCCAAGACGGCGGCGGAGAAATTCGAGACCGGCCGGGCCACCCCCACGGCCGAGCAGCAGAAGAAAATGGCCGACTTTTTCGGCGTCTCCCTGTTCTATCTGAAGGGGGAGAGCAACGATAAGACCCGCCAGGAGACCTGGATGGACGGAGACTTCGTGGATGACGACGAGCCTGTCCGCCCCGCCCCCAAGCGGGCCGTGCGCATCGCGCCCCAGCCCAAGAGCGGCGGGGACCAGGGCACCGTCTTCGGCTCTCTGCTGCGCACCCCCGCCTTCCAGGACATGGTGCGGGAGACGGTGCTGGAGGTGCTCCGCTCCCCCGAGGGGCAGGAGCTGCTGTCCCGCACCGTGCGCCGGGAGCTGGACCGGCGATAACGAAGCATGATCTGACCGGCAAAAGAAACGATAAACCACAAAAGCACAGCCCGCGCCGCTTGAGATCTAAGCTGCGCGGGCTGTATGTTCTTTACCGGCGGTAATATTTCCCCGTGATATGCTCCGCTGTGATCTTCACCACTGCGGTGCCTCTCACTCTGGCCTCTGGCAGGCCCTTCTCCACCAGCTGGGGCGTATACTTCTGGACGATGGCCATTAAGGCCCTTTCTTTTTCCACCAGGTCGGTGAGCAGCGCCGCCGTTCCCTGGATGACCACGCTGGTATAGGCCGTGTCCGTAAAGCAGGGCCGCTCCTCCAGGTCCATCAGCAGCTGGTGCAGCTCATACACCGTAAAGCACACCTTGGGGTCCGCCCGTATGTAATCCAGCTTCTGCCCCGCGGGCAGACCGTGGAAATAGACGGCCCCGTCCACATAGACAAAGTGGACCGGAACGCAATAGGGCACGCCGTCCGGCCCCACGGTGGCCACGGTCCCGGCCTGGCTCTCCGCCAAAAACTTTTGGATCTCCTCCAGGGACAGAGGATAGTCCCGCATCCGGTGCTGCATGTCCCTTCCCTCCATTCAAACTTCGCACCACGTTAGTGCGTGAAACTGATGCAGTCAGTATACCACAGCCGCCGCCTCCCCCGCAACCAAAATCGGACCGGAGCAGGGTCTCTCCCCCGCCCCGGTCCCGTAGCTTATTTGCCACCCCACACGATGTTCTCCGAGATCTCGCTGAGGGCCTGGGCGGCTTCCATGTCATAGCGGTGGCTGCGGGCCAGGTCGGCCAAGGACAGCATCCCCACCAGGCGGCCCTCCTCCACCACGGGCAGGCGGCGCACCTGCTGCCTTGACATGAGCTGGGCGGCCTGGCGGCAGTCGGCGTGGGGAGAGACGGCGGCGCAGCTGCGGGTCATGATGTCCCGCACCATGGTCTGAGCCGGGTCGTCCTCCGCCGCCACGCACCGCAGCACGATGTCCCGGTCCGTCACCATCCCCCGCAGCCGTCCGTCCCCGGCGCACACGGGCAGGGCCCCCAGATTGTGGCGGCTGAGCAGCCGGGCGGCCAGGGCGGCGGTGGCCGTGGGCTCCACCCACACCACGCCCGGGTTCATCAGCTCCTTCACTTCCATAAAAAATCACCCCTCCGGCTTGAAGTTTTCTGTCTTCAGTGTGCCCGGAGGGGCGCTTGTTTATTCTCTTCTCACCGGCCCAGCCAGGCGGAGTAGTCGGCGGCGGCCTTCACCCGGCCCACAGCGGACAGGGAGGCCCGGTCCATCTGGAAGATCTCCTGGGCCAGCTCCCGCAGCTGCTGCCGGGTGACGGCGTCGTATTGAGCGAGCAGCTCGTCCGTCTCCCGCACCTTGCCATACAGCAGGGCAGAGGCCCCAAGCTGGCTCATGCGGCTCTGGATGGACTCGGCGCCCATGAGCAGGTTGGCCTTGGCCTGCTCCCGCACCCGGTCCAGCTCCTCCTGGGTGGGGCCGTGGTCGGCCAGGTCGCACACCAGGGCCCGCATGGCGTCCAGGGCCTGGCCCTCCTGCTCCCGGTTCAGGGCGGCGTATACGCCGAGAAAGCCCGCGTCGGCGTGGTCAGATACATAGGAGTACACGGTGTAGCACAGGCCCCGTTTCTCCCGCAGCTCCTGGAACAGGCGGGAGGAGCAGCCCCCGCCCAGCAGGGCGTTGAGCAGCAGCAGCTGGGGCCGCCGCTCATCCAGATAGGTGAGGGAGGGGAAGGCCAGGATCAGGTGGTTCTGTTCGATGGCCTTCTTCCGGGCGGTGACGGCGGGGCGATAAGCCGCGGGCTTGGTCTGGGCCACGGGGCCGGGTTCCAGCTGGGCCAGGCAGTCGCGCAGGCGGTCCACCTGCTGTGGCGTAAAGCTGCCCGCCAGGGCGGCCACCAGAGCGCCGGGGCGGTAGTGCTCCCGCTGCCACTGGGCCAGCCACTCCCCCGTCATGGGGGCCAGGGTGGCCTGGGTGCCCAGAATGGGCCGGGCCAGGGGGCTGCCCTTGTATACGGCGGCGGCCAGCCGCTCAGACACCAGGTCCTCCGGGCTGTCCTCATACATGCCGATCTCCTCCAGCACCACGCCCCGCTCCGTCTCCACGTCCTCCTGGGCAAAGCGGGAGTGGAACAGCATGTCAGACAGGATGTCCAGGCTGATGTCCAGGTGCTTGTCCAGGCTGCGGGCATAGAAGCAGGTGTGCTCCTTGGTGGTATAGGCGTTCACCTGGCCGCCGATGGCGTCCATATCCCGGGCCAGCTGGGCGGTGGACCGCCGCTGGGTGCCCTTGAAGAGCATGTGCTCGATGAAGTGGGCCGCGCCGTTCTCCCGGGGAGCCTCGTGGCGGGAGCCCACCCCCACAAAAAAGCCCAGCGCGGCGGAGCGGGCCCCGGGGACCTCCTCCGTGAGCAGCCGCGCACCGTTGGGCAGAGTGATCTGCTGATACATGATAAAAAACCTCCAATGGGGCCATCACAGGCCCGTCCAGGTCAGCATAGCACAAATATTTCTCCCCGTCCAGAACGGGCCAGCCTCCCGGCAGTGAAAAAGTTTTCCACGGGGTATATTCTGGCCCAGAAAGGGACATGCTTTCACCACGGAGGTGGTTTTCCCGTGAAAAAACGAAGCAGACTGGAACAGCTGGGCGACTTTGTGCTGGGGAAGGGCTTTTACATCGTCCTTTTGCTGTGCGTCGCCACCATCGGCGTCTCCGGCTATGCCCTGGTCCACAACTTCACCGCCAAACCGGCGGCGTCCTCCCCGGCGGGGGGGAGCGCGTCGGTGGTGCTCCCCGACCTGCCCCAGGTGCCGGAGGAGCCTACCCCGGTGGCGCAGCAGGAGACCCCGGCCAAGCAGGCCGACCCGGCTCCCGCGCCCGCTACCGGCTCAGACGACCCCCAGCCCGCCGTCCGGGGACAGGAGCCGGTGGTGTATACCCGCCCGGTGAAGGGGGAGGTGCTGCGGCCCTTCAGCGTGGAGACGCTGACCCTGGACCCCACCCTGGGCGACTGGCGCACCCACGGCGGAGTTGACCTGGCCGCCGCCGTGGGGACGGAGGTGCTGGCCATGGGGCCTGGCACAGTGGCCGAGGTCAGCCAGGACGGCCTGATGGGCGCCACGGTGGTGGTGGACCAGGGGGACGGCCTGCGCACGACCTATGCCAACCTGGCCGCCAAGCCCACGGTGAAGGAGGGGGACACGGTGCGCACCGGGGACATTCTGGGCGCGGTGGGGGACACGGCCATCGCCGAGAGCGGCCTGGCCCCCCACCTGCACCTGGAGACCCGCATGGACGGCCAGCCCGTGGACCCCATGAGCTATCTGGACCAGGCATAAGAAAAGACCGCTGCATGGACGAACGAGCGTCCGCGCAGCGGTCTTTTTGTGTGATCTTCAGCTGTTTTCCTGAAAGCTGGCTCCGCAGCCCCGGCAGGTGACGGTGATCTTGCCCTTGCCCCGGGGCACCCGCAGCATCTGGCCGCAGTTGGGGCATTTGAAATAGCGGTGCTCCTTGTCCCGGCGGATGGTGCGGCGCAGCCGCATCCAGCGCACGGCGGGGTCGATAAGACGCAGGAACTTGGCGTTCTCCTCCCGGCGGCGGGTCAGATTCCGGGACAGGGTGCGAAACAGCGCCGTGATGATCAGCACCACCGTCAGCCAGTACAGGGGCACAAAGCGGGTGGCGGCAAACAGCAGATAGAGCGCCAGATACAGCACGACCAAAAACAGGTTCAGCTGGTCGTTTCCATATCGGCCATACATAAATCGCCGGATGGCGTTTCGGATCATAAAAAGGGCCCCCTCTAGTGAAGAGCGGCAGGCGAGACACGCCTGCCGAATGACTAAAATAATGATAGCGCGTTGGCCGGGATGCGTCAAGGAGACATTCGTAAACAAAATGTAAATTCACCCCCGTCTCCCCGTTGCGTCCGGGGAAAAGATGGGCTATACTGGTCTAAATCAAAAAAATCCACTCCGGGAAGGGGTATTTTTCCATGATAAAGCGAATGGACCGCATCGACAAAGAGAATTACTATCTGGACATCGCCGAAACGGTGCTGGAGCGCTCCACCTGCCTGCGCCGGTGCTATGGGGCCATCATCGTCAAAAACGACGAGATCGTCTCCACTGGCTATAACGGCGCGCCCCGTGGCCGGAAAAACTGCATGGACCTGGGCTATTGCGCCCGGGAGGCCATGAACGTCCCCTCCGGCCAGCGGTATGAGCTGTGCCGCTCCGTCCACGCGGAGATGAACGCCATCATCTCCGCCGCCCGGCGGGACACCCTGGGCTCCACCCTCTATCTGGCCGGGCGGGAGGCCAAGGACGGCAGTCTCCTCCACGACGCCACCTCCTGCTCCATGTGCCGCCGGGTCATCATCAACGCGGGCATCACCCGGGTGGTCATCCGCAACACCCAGCGGGAATACTCCGTGGTCCAGGTGGAGGACTGGATACGGGAGGACGACTCCCTGCCCCAGCAGGTTTGAGAAAACGGGCCTTTGTTTTGAAATGCAGAACGAACCGGGCGGTTTTTTGGAGAAAATCGCCCGGTTTTTTCCGTTCCGGCGGCGGGTTTGCCCGGGAATTGTCCTTGACAGAAATGCCCTGTGCCCTTAAAATATATGTTAGGACAAAAGATGAAAAACCTGGGGATGTTTTTCAGCGGCCGCAAGGGCGCACCGTCGCTTGCGGCTCATTTTTATGTACAAGCCCCGTGGGGGATGTTGTCCACACACGGGCGCTGGGGCGGTCCGCCCCAGCTAAATTTTTCTGGAGGTGTAAATAACGCGATGTTTCCCTATCTTATCGGAGCGATCATCGGTATCGTGATCGGTCTGGCGGTGGGGGTCCCTGTTGGCATCCAGCAGCGGAAGAAGTCTGCCGAGCGCGAGATCGGCTCGGCAGAGGACGAGGCCAAGCGCATCATCAACGAGGCGTATAAAAGCGCCGAAAGCAAAAAGCGCGAGGCCATGGTGGAAGCAAAGGAGGAGATCCTCAAGGCCCGGAACGAGCACGAGCGCGAGGTAAAGGAGCGCCGGGCCGACCTGCAGCGCCAGGAGCACCGCCTTCAGCAGAAGGAAGAGACCCTGGACCGCAAGACCGACAATATCGAGAAAAAAGAAGAACAGCTCACCGCCCGCCTGGCCAAACTGGAGACCACCCAGGCCGAGGCCGAGCAGGCCAAGCAGAACCAGCTGGAGATGCTGGAGCGTATCTCCGGCTTTACCGCGGAAGAGGCCAAGAGCTATCTGCTCAAGCAGCTGGAGCAGGACGTGACCCATGAGTCCGCCATGAAGATCAAAGAGATCGAGGCCCGCTTTAAGGACGAGGCGGACACCAAGGCCCGTGAGATCATCTCCCTGGCCATCCAGCGCTATGCCGCCGACCACGTGGCCGAGGCCACCGTGTCTGTGGTCCCCCTGCCCAACGACGAGATGAAGGGCCGGATCATCGGCCGGGAGGGCCGGAACATCCGCACCCTGGAGACGCTCACCGGCGTGGATCTCATCATCGACGACACGCCCGAGGCCATCACCGTCTCCTGCTTCGACCCCGTCCGCCGGGAGATCGCCCGGCTGGCCCTGGAGAAGCTCATTCTGGACGGCCGCATCCACCCCGCCCGCATCGAGGAGATGGTGGAGAAGGCCAAGCGCGAGGTGGATGCCGTCATCAAGTCCGAGGGCGAGCGCGCCATCTTCGAGACCAACGTCCACGGCCTGCACCCGGAGCTGGTCAAGCTGCTGGGCCGCATGCGCTACCGCACCAGCTATGGCCAGAACGTGCTCAACCACTCCATCGAGGTCTCCCACATCGCCGGGCTGCTGGCCGCCGAGATCGGCGCCAATGTGGCCGAGGCCAAGCGGGCCGGCCTGCTCCACGACCTGGGCAAGTCGGTGGACCACGAAGTGGAGGGCTCCCACGTCCAGATCGGCGTGGAGCTGGCCCGGAAGTATCACGAGAGCGAGAACATCATCCACGCCATCCAGGCCCACCACAACGATGTGGAGCCCCGGACCATCGTCGCCTGCCTGGTCCAGGCCGCCGACGCCATCTCCGCTGCCCGCCCCGGCGCCCGGCGTGAGAACGTGGAGAACTATATCAAGCGGCTGGAGATGCTGGAGGAGATCACCTCCTCCTTCCCCGGCGTGGAGAAATCTTTCGCCATCCAGGCCGGCCGCGAGGTGCGCATCATGGTCAAGCCCGAGGTCATCAGCGAGGACCAGATGGTCCTGCTGGCCCGGGACATCGCCAAGAAGATCGAGGACGAGCTGGAATACCCCGGCCAGATCAAGGTCCACCTTCTCCGCGAGACCAAGGCCATCGAATACGCCAAGTAATATATACAAAAAAGATTCCCGGATGCTTCCCCAGCATCCGGGAATTTTTGTGCCTATCTTTACTCCTCGTCCAGTTTCAGCACGGCCATGAATGCCTCGGTGGGCAGCTGGACGGAGCCCAGGGAGCGCATTTTCTTTTTGCCCTCTTTTTGCTTCTCCAGCAGCTTCTTCTTCCGGCTGATGTCGCCGCCGTAGCACTTGGCCAGCACGTCCTTGCGCATGGCCTTCACCGTCTCACGGGCGATGACCTTGCCGCCGATGGCGGCCTGGACGGGCACCTCGAACAGCTGGCGGGGGATGTTCTCCTTCAGCTTTTCGCAGATGCGCCGGGCCCGGGCATAGGCCTTGTCCTTGTGGACGATGAAGGACAGGGCGTCCACCTGCTCCCCGTTGAGCAGCAGGTCCACCTTCACCAGCTGACTGGGCTGATAGCCCTCCAGCTCATAGTCCAGACTGGCATAGCCCTTGGTGCGGGCCTTCAGGGCGTCGAAGAAGTCATAGATGATCTCTCCGATGGGCATGGAGTAGTGCAGCTCCACCAGGTTGGTGTCCAGATACTGCATGTCTTTAAAGATGCCCCGGCGGTCCTGACACATGGGCATGATGTTGCCCACATAGTCGGGGGGCGCGATGATGGTCACCTTGGCAAAGGGCTCCCGTGCCTCGGAAATGGAGCCGGGGTCGGGGTAGTTGTGGGGGTTGTCCACCCGTACCACCTCGCCGTCGGTCTTGGTCACCTCATAGATGACGGAGGGCAGGGTGGTCACCAGGTCCAGGTCAAACTCCCGCTCCAGCCGCTCCTGGATGATCTCCATGTGGAGCATCCCCAAAAAGCCGCACCGGAAGCCAAAGCCCAGGGCCACGGAGGACTCAGGCTCGAAGGACAGGGAGGCGTCGTTCAGCTGCAATTTCTCCAGGGCGTCCCGCAGGTCGGGGTATTTGCTGCCGTCCTCGGTGTAGATGCCACAATAGACCATGGCCTGGGCGGGGCGATAGCCGGGCAGGGGCTGGGCCGCCGGGGTCTCCACGCCGGTGATGGTGTCGCCCACCCGGGTGTCCTTCACGTTTTTGATGGAGGCGGTGAACCAGCCAACTTCCCCGGCGGTGAGCTGGCCGGAGGACTCCATCCCTAAGGGCCGGAGATAGCCGCAGTCCAGCACCTGATACTCCGCGCCGGAGGCCATCATCTTCACGTTCATGCCCTTTTTGATGGTGCCGTTCATCACCCGGAAATAGACGATGACGCCCTGATAGGGGTCATATTGGCTGTCGAAGATCAGGGCCTCCAGCGGGGCGCTGGGGTCCCCCTCCGGGGCGGGGATGTTCTGCACGATGTCCTCCAGCACGGCGGGGATGTTGATGCCCTGCTTGGCGGAGATCTCCGGGGCGTCCTGGGCGGGCAGAGCCAGAATATTTTCGATCTCGTCCTTTACCCGCTTGGGGTCGGCGGCGGGCAGGTCGATCTTGTTCAGCACGGGCAGGATCTCCAGGTCGTGCTCCATGGCCAGATAGGTGTTGGCCAGGGTCTGGGCCTCGATGCCCTGGCTGGCGTCCACGATGAGCACCGCGCCCTCGCAGGCGGCCAGAGACCGGGACACCTCATAGTTAAAGTCCACGTGGCCCGGGGTGTCGATGAGGTTCAGGTGATAGGTCTCCCCGTCCTGGGCCTTATACTCCAGGCGGACGGCCCGGGCCTTGATGGTAATGCCCCGCTCCCGCTCCAGGTCCATGTTGTCCAGCAGCTGAGACTCCATCTGCCGCTGCTCCACGGCGTGGCACTGCTCGATCAGCCGGTCAGACAGGGTGGACTTGCCGTGGTCGATGTGGGCAATGATGCTGAAATTTCTGATCTTATCTCGTTCGGTCATAGATATCCTCCAGAAGTTGAAACAAATCCCGATCTCTCACCCCCAACGGGGGGAGAAACACAGCATATTTTGGCCGTTACTTTTTGCCGCTCTGACGGGGGGGCAGCAGGGCGGCCACCCGCTCTCCGGCGCTGTGGACCACCTGGAGCAGAGAGGGATACAGGGTGGGACAGCTCTTCACCAGGTCGTCGTTGGACATGGCGGGCATGGGGCCCTTCTCCTTCACCCGGGCGGCCAGGGCGTCCTCCAGCTCGGCCTGGGAGCACTTCATGTCCGCGTCGGCCAGTCCGGCGTGGAAGTGCTGGGGGAGACGGAGAAGAAGTCCGGGTTGTTGTCGGGGTTGGCCTGATACAGGTGGCGATAGACCACATACAGGGCGGTGGACAGATAGTTAGACGCGGCCCAGAATGGCGTCCCGGCTGCCCGTTTTGGCCAGCAGGTCGAACAGGGCGCCCACCGAGTTCACCAGCAGCTTTTTGGACAGCAGGGCCAGCACGCCTCCCCGCACGGAGTTGTCCTTCTCGTCGCTCAAGTCATAAAGCTCGTCCGGGGCGATGGTGGTGCCCTGGCGGCTGAGGGTGCGGCCCAGCAAAAAGTCGGCGGACACCCCGTAATAGTCACAGGCCTTTACCACAAAGGACAGGCCCGGCTCCCGGATGCCGTTTTCATAGTGAGACAGCAGCGCCTGGGAGATGCCCAGCACCCCCGCGGCGGTGCGCTGACTGACCCCTTTCTCCTGCCGCAGCAGGGACAGGGTGCGGGAAAATTCTTCGTTCACAAGCAGTCACCTCAAATTGTTCACAATACACTTGGTATAGTATACCTGAAAGCATTACCAGCAGTAAAGAGGAAAACGGAAAAATCATCGAAATTTTCCCGGAAATCCCGCCGCACTTTGGCCCCCGACCGGCGGAAAACCTCTTGACGCTGTTCCCAAGGCGGGGTAGAATATTTGATGATTGTGTAGTTTTTTGTTAAGAGGGGGAGATCGCCTTGGCAAAGGTTGGCTTTGATAACCAACAGTACCTGCAAATGCAGTCTCAGCACATCCGTGACCGGATCGCCCAGTTCGGCGGCAAGCTGTATCTGGAGTTCGGCGGCAAGCTGTTTGACGATTACCACGCCTCCCGGGTGCTGCCCGGGTTCGAGCCTGACAGCAAGATCCGTATGCTGGAGCAGCTGAAGGACAAGGCGGAGATCATCATCGCCATCAACGCCGGGGACATCGAGAAGAACAAGGTCCGGGGCGACCTGGGCATCACCTATGACAGCGACGTGCTGCGGCTGATCGACATCTTCCGGGGCCGGGGCCTGCTGGTGGGCGGCGTTGTCGTCACCCGGTACACCGGCCAGCCCGCCGCCGACCTGTTCCAGGCCCGTTTAGAGGGCCTGGGCATCAAAGTCTGCCGCCACTATCCCATCGACGGCTATCCCCACAACATCGCCAAGATCGTCAGCGACGAGGGCTTTGGCAAAAACGAGTATCTGGAGACCAGCCGCCCCCTGGTGGTGGTCACCGCCCCCGGCCCGGGCAGCGGCAAAATGGCCACCTGCTTAAGCCAGCTCTACCACGACCACAAGCGGGGCGTGGTGGCGGGCTACGCCAAGTTCGAGACCTTCCCCATCTGGAACCTGCCCCTCAAGCACCCGGTGAACCTGGCCTACGAGGCGGCCACCGCCGACCTGGACGACGTGAACATGATCGACCCCTTCCACCTCCAGGCCTATGGGGAGACCACGGTGAACTATAACCGGGACGTGGAGGTCTTCCCCGTCCTGTCTGCCATGTTCCAGCAAATTTTAGGCCGCTGCCCCTACCAGTCCCCCACCGACATGGGGGTGAACATGGCGGGCAACTGCATCGTGGACGACGAGGCCTGTCAGCAGGCCGCCCGGCAGGAGATCATCCGCCGGTATTACGACGCCCTGTGCGAGCGCCGCCAGGGCAAGGGCAGCGACAGTGCCGTGTACAAGCTGGAGCTGCTGATGCAGCAGGCCGGCGTCACCGCCGACATCCGCCCCGTGGTCACCGAGGCCAACCGGGTGGCCCGGGAGACGGGCGCGCCCGCCATGGCTATCCAGCTGCCCGACGGCAGCCTGGTGTGCGGCAAGACCTCTGATCTCATGGGCTGCTCTGCCGCTGCCCTGCTCAACGCCCTGAAGAAGCTCTCCGGCACCGGCGGACACGGGGTCCACCTCATCGCCCAGTCGGCCATCGAGCCCATCCAGACGGTGAAGGTGAAGTATCTGGGCTCCAACAACCCCCGCCTGCACAGCGACGAGGTGCTCATCGCCCTGGCCTCCTCCGCCAACGCGGAGCCCAAGGCCGCCGAGGCCCTGCGCGCCCTGGCCGATCTAAAGGGCTGCCAGGCCCACTGCTCCGTCATCCTGTCTCCGGCGGACGAGATCACCTATCGCAAGCTGGGACTTCAGCTCACCTGCGAGCCCCAGTATCAGACCAACAAACTCTATCACAGATAAGCGCAATGGGGCGCCCGTTGGGAGAAGGATCTCCCAGGGGCGTCCCTCCCCTTTTTTAGGGGGTAAGATTTTCATTGTTTGTCATTCCGAGGAGCGCAGCGACGTGGGAATCCGCAACCCCCGTCCCTTGGCCCCCTTGTGAAAGGGGGCTGGCATCGCCGCAGGCGATGACTGAGGGATTCCGTTTTCAGGACAGCTTTCCTGTGGTCGGAATCCTTCCGTCACGGGCTGCGCCCGTGCCACCTCCCTTTGACAAGGGAGGCTGATGGACGAGAATTGCGGATTGCCGCGTCGGGCTTTGCCCTCCTCGCAATGACAAAATTCCCACCAAGCAATACCAATGTTTCCAATATTCCAATTCTAAAACGGAGGAATCTATATGGCAGTAAAGTATATTTTCGTCACCGGCGGCGTGGTGTCCGGTCTGGGCAAGGGCATCACGGCGGCCAGCCTGGGCCGTCTGCTGAAGCAGCGGGGCCTGCGGGTCAAGGTCCAGAAGCTGGACCCCTATCTCAACGTGGACCCCGGCACCATGAGCCCCTATCAGCACGGCGAGGTGTTCGTCACCGACGACGGGGCGGAGACCGACCTGGACCTGGGCCACTACGAGCGGTTCATTGACGAGAACCTGACCTTCAACTCCTCCGTCTCCTCCGGCAAGGTCTATTGGAACGTGCTCAACCGGGAGCGCCGGGGGGACTATCTGGGTGGCACCGTGCAGATCATCCCCCACATCACCAACGAGATCAAGCGGAACATCTACTCCCTGGACACCCCCGACACCGACGTGGCCATTGTGGAGATCGGCGGCACCGTGGGCGACATCGAGTCCCAGCCCTTCTTAGAGTCCATCCGCCAGGTGGCCGCCGAGCGGGGCCGCCAGAACGTGATGTTCATCCACGTCTCCCTCATCGTCTCCATTCCCGGCACCGGCGAACTGAAGAGCAAGCCCACCCAGCACTCGGCCAAGGAGCTGCTGTCCCTGGGCATCCAGCCCGACGTGATCATCTGCCGCAGCGACGCCCCCGTGCCCCAGGACATCCTGGAGAAGATCTCCCTCTTCTGCAACATCCCCGTGGAGAACGCCATCCCCAACCTGACGGCGGACATCCTCTACGAGGTGCCCCTGATGCTGGAGCGGGAGGGTCTGGCCGATGTGGTGGTCCGCCGCCTGGGACTCATCTGTCACATGCCCGACCTGACTGAATGGGCCACCATGGTCCACCGGGCCAAGCACCCCACCGGCACGGTGGAGATCGCCCTGGTGGGCAAGTATGTGGCCCTTCACGACGCCTATCTCTCCGTGGTGGAGGCCCTGACCCACGGCGGCATCGAGAACCAGCAGAAGGTGAAGATCCGCTGGGTGGACTCCGAGACCGTCACCGACGAGAACGCCGCCCAGCTGCTGGCTGGGGTCGACGGCGTGCTGGTCCCCGGCGGCTTTGGCGACCGGGGCATCGAGGGCAAGATCTCCGCCGTGCGCTTTGCCCGTGAAAACAAGGTCCCCTTCCTGGGCATCTGCCTTGGCATGCAGATGGCCGTGGTGGAGTTTGCCCGCCACGTGTGCGGCATGGCCGACGCCCACTCCAGCGAGCTGTCCCAGACCACCACCCACCCGGTCATCGACCTGATGCCCGACCAGCGCGGGGTCACGGAGAAGGGCGGCACCATGCGCCTGGGTGCCTATCCCTGCCGCATCACCGACCACGACAGCTTTACCTATCGGGCCTACGGCGCCGACGAGATCGCCGAGCGCCACCGCCACCGCTATGAGTTCAACAACGACTACCGCCAGGAGCTGACCCAGGCGGGCCTGAAGCTGGCCGGTCTCTCCCCCGACGAGCGCCTGGTGGAGATCGTGGAGCTGCCCGACCACCCCTGGTTCGTGGGCGTCCAGTTCCACCCGGAGCTGAAGAGCCGCCCCAACAAGGCCCACCCCCTGTTCCGGGAGTTCATCGCCGCCGCCAAGCAGTACCACGGCCAGGAATAACAGACAGCAAAAAGCTCCGCCACCCGGCGGAGCTTTTCGGTTCTACGTCAATAGTTGGGGTAGAGAAAAAGGAAATCGTCTCAAGCAGTGCCAGGAGTACTCTCGGCACTGCTTTTATGTGTGGCAAAACAGGATACGTCTTCTGAAATTATGGAAATTACGCATGCCGAAGCATACACGTTTCAGGACTTTCGTTTTGTTGTTGCAGCCTTCGATGAAGCCGTTTGACCAGGGTACATCCATAGAGTTCAAAATCTCGCGGAACCAGTTGCGATATGCTTTGATACAATCAGAAAATTCTGGTAGGCCCATTGTCTCAGCAGACCGCAGCCAATCGATCAGTTTCGGTTTTCCTGCCGCAGATGATTTGGCGCGTATCACGTCAAGAAACTCATTTTTTAGTCGATATGCGTCCGCAAGTCTGGGCGCGATCTCAAACATAAGAGCCAGCCGCTCCATTTCTTCGTTCGAGAGTTTTGCCATTGGTTTCATCAGAAGACATCTGGATCTCTTGAAGTATTTTCGGAATCTGGCGGAGAGTTTCTTCTGCTCCTTCTTTCTGACACGTTTCATCGCCCAATAGACCTGGCGGATCACATGATACCTGTCCGCGACAATGGCAGCGCCGGGAAAACAGGTTTTGGATACCGCTCGAAAATGAGGATTCATGTCACAGACAAAGTATTTTACACCGGTTTTGGATGGGAATTGTGAGAAATATTTGATAAGATCGTTCTCAAAGCGATTTGGTAAAATATCGACCACTTTGTGCTTTTCAGCATCCACGATAATGCTGTTGTACTTTTCTCCCCCGGAGTTGCCCTTGAATTCGTCGATGGAGAGGACTTCCGGCAATTGGGTCGGCTTAAAGGCGACGTATTTGAAATATCGCGCTGCGGTCGCCCCAGAGACGTTGTAGCGTGCGCCAATTTCTGAAGCGGGTACCAGTTCATGAAACGCACCGATGATCGCAGCGACCAATCGGCTGGTGACTCGGTGGTATCTTGGGAGAAAGAAATTTTTCTCAAAGAAGCGCTTGCCGCATATGCAGCGATAACGCCGCTTACGCAGGTGCAGCAGCGTTTTCCTGCCAAAGGGAACATCCTTGACCGTCTGCATTCGGTAGTCGTGTACACGGTCAGTGAGCGCGCCGCAGGCTGGGCACGGGTGCTTTGTTCTGGGTAATTCGAGGAAAATGTGTACCTCTCCAGAAATGTTTTCAACATTTGTAATAATCGCGTCTTCCAAGTTCAGCAGTTTTGCGGTATAATCTTTGTTGAGCATAGAGATCTTTCCTTTGTTGTGATTGGTGGTACTTTTATGATAAGGGATTTTTCCTCTATGCTCAACTTTTTTCATAATTAAGGGGTCAGGTTCTTCACCTGACCCCAACATTTATTATAGAACCCTTTTTCTGTGCCCGAAGCCTTCCCCTGGGGGAAGGTGGCGCGGCGCAGCCGTGACGGATGAGGGGGACCACGTGGGTGCATCCGTTGTCGACGGGCGGACACGGAGGTCCGCCCCTACACCAGGTTACGATGGCTCTCGTAGGGGCGGACCTCTGTGTCCGCCCACGATGACCACCGCACCCACGATACCCACCCTTATCCGGTCCCTTCGGGACCACCTTCCCCCTGGGAGGGGGAAGGCTCTACTCGTTCTAACGCGAGAACTCACTGCCCTTCGGCGTTCCCCTCATCCGCCCCAGTGTGCGCACTGGGGCACCTTCCCCCAGGGGAAGGCTTATTTTTTACCCCTTGGCGTTCAACCGGTATCCCGCGCCCCACACGGTCTCGATGATGCGGGGCTTGGAGGGGTCATCCTCGATCTTATCCCGGATGCGGCCCACGTGGACGGTGACGGTGGCGCTGTCGCCCACATAGTCAAAGCCCCAGATGGTCTCGAACAGCCGGTCCTTGGAGAAGACGATGTTGGGGTGCTCGGCCAGGAACTTTAAAAGCTCAAACTCCCGGTTGGGCATCTTGATCTCCCGTCCGGCCTTGTACACCTTCCAGCTCTGGGGGTAAATTTCGAGGTCGGCCACCCGGATGACCTGGCCGTTTTCCGCCTTTTGCCCCCCCTGGGTCAGGCGCTGATACCGGGCCAGGTGGGCCTTCACCCGGGCCACCAGCTCCGCCGGGTCAAAGGGCTTGGCCACATAGTCATCCGCCCCCAGGCCAAGGCCCCGGATCTTGTCCACCGACTCCGTCCGGGCGGTGACCATCAGAATGGGCACGTCTATCTTGTCCCGGATGACCCGGCACACGTCATAGCCGCTGCACCCTGGCAGCATCAGGTCCAGCAAAATCAGGTCATAGTCCCCGGTCACCGCCTGGGTGATGGCCATCTGGCCGTTGTCGGTCACCTGGGTCTCAAAGCCCTCGATCTCCAGATAGTCCCGCTCCAGCATGGCGATCTCCGGGTCGTCCTCAACGATCAATATCTTGCTCATGGCCGTTATCCTCCTTCTCTTCTGATTCGGCACGCAGGGGCAGGGAGATGGTGAACACCAGCCCGCCGTCGTTCTGGGCCGTCACGGCGCCCCCGTGGGCCTCCACCACATATTTCACGATATACAGCCCCAGGCCGCTGCCCTCGCCCCCCTGGCTGCGCCTGGCCTGGTCCCCCCGCCAGAACTGCTGGAACAGGTGGGGCAGCTGATCCTCCGGCACGCCCTGGCCGTTGTCGGCAAAGCGGACACAGGCGCGCTCCCCTTCCCGCTTTACCGAAATGTCCAGGACCAGCGGCTCCGCCCCCGCATAGCGCTGGGCGTTCTCCTTCAGGTTGTTCAGCACCCGCAGCAGCTGCTCCTGGTCCAGGCGCACGGGCAGGGGCTCCTCCGCCGGGTGGAAGTTCACCTGACCGCCGGAAGCGGCCAGCTCCTCCCCCGCCTCCCGGGCAAAGCGCCCGGCGAAGGTGCCCAGGTCGTCCTCCACGGGGAACATGGGCAGGTTGCCCGTCTCCAGCCGGGAGAAATACAGCAGCCGCTGGAGCAGCCGCTCCATGTCGCAGGACTTGCGATAGGCGATGTCCAGATACCGCTCTTGCTTCTCCGGCGTGTTGGCCACCCCGTCCCGCATCCCCTTGATATAGCCCTTCACGGAGGTGAGGGGGGTGCGCAGATCGTGGGAGATGCCCGCCACCAGATCGGTGCGGGCCCGCTCATAGGCGGCGTTCTTTTCCCGCTCCTCCAGCAGGTGGCGCTGCATCTGGTCAAAGGCGGCACACACCGAGGTAAACTCGTCCCGGCCCTGATAGGCCACCGGCGTGGACAGGTCCCCCTGCTCCACCCGCTTGGCCCCGGCGGTGAGGGCGTTTACCGGGCGCATGATCTGCCGCAGCTGATACCGGGCAAAGACCACGCTGAACAGCCAGATGACCCCGATGGCCGCCAGGCCGCTGACAAAGACGGAGATAAGCATCACCTCCGCCTGGGGGCGGCGGCCCGCAAAGCCCCCGGGGCCGTCGGGCTGGCCGAAGTGAGGCATGGCCACCAGCAGATAGTCCCCCATCTGGCGGCCCACCAGCACCACGCCGCTGTCCTGGACCACTAAAGTCCCGTCCGCCGGCCAGGAGGCGTTCTCCGTCAGGCGGCTGAAAAAGTCCTGCTGACCCTGGTCCAGACTGGTGGAGACGATCTCCCCGTCCTGGCAGACAACTAAGTCATAGTCCGCCGCCCGCAGCCGCTCCTCCAGAGTGTCCCAGTCCCGGCTGTTCTCGTCCCAGCCGTCCAGAACGCTCTGGACCTGCTGTGAGCGCTCGTCGGCGGCGGGGATGGCCCGCTTCTGATAATAGCCCATCACCACATGGAGCACCCCGCTGTTCACCGCCAGCAGAATGGCCATGGCCGTGACCAGGGCAAAGGTATGAAAGAAAAACAGCTTCTTCTGCATCGTATCCCACCGTTTCGCCCATTACCGGGCCTTGTCTTCTCGTTCTGCCCATATTGTAATGCAAAAGTATAAACGGCGAAACCACAAATTCTAAAATTTCTGAAAACTTCCCACATTCCCGGCGCAAAATGTGGAAAACCCCCGCCCGTTGTTCACAGGCGGGGGTGGGGATATATATAACAAAACGGTTATGTCTGGTGCTCCTGCGCCCCCGGCCCGAAGCGGGCGAAGAACTCCTGGGGGGGCATGGGGCGGCCAAAGTAATAGCCCTGAAGGCGGTCACAGCCCAGGCTTTTCAGCAGCTCGCCCTGCTCTTTTGTCTCGATGCCCTCGGCGATGCAGCCCAGGCCCAGCTTGTGGCACAGGTCGATAAGGGAGCCGATGACGGCCTGCTCCCTGGGGCCGTGGCCCGTTTTCGAGATCAGGCTCCGGTCAATTTTCACCAGGTCCAGCTGGGGCAGATAGAGCATCTCCAAGCAGGAGCACTCCGTGCCCATGTCATCCACGGCCACGGCGATGCCCCGGGCTTTCAGGGCGTTCAGGCGGTCCTCGATGCTCTCCAACTGTAGTCCCCGGGAGGACTCGGTCACCTCGAAAATGAGCTGGCTGTGGTCCACGCCGGTGCGCGTTAAGATGTCATCGATGCGGTCTAAGTAGTCCAGCTCCGCCAGGGTGTTCCGAGACATGTTGCAGGAGAGTTGGAAGCCGGGCCAGTGCTCCCCCACCTCCTTCAGCAGGCGGCAGGACTGCTCCAGCATCTCATAGTCCACCACGGAGATCAGGTTCTCCTCCTCCATCATGTGGACAAATTCAAAGGGGGCGTGGACATTGCCCTCCTCGTCGATCTTCCGCACCAGGGCCTCCGCCCCGATGACCGCCCCCTGCTCCACCCCATACAGGGGCTGGAGATAGACCACGAAATTGCTCTGGCGGAACTCCCGCAGCAGCCCGTCCAGATAGTCCGGGCGGCCCGGACGGCGGGGCCTGCCGTCTCCCCGCATGGCGTATTTCCGCCGCTGGGCATACATCACCTGCTCGGCCTTGTGGATCAGCTCGTTTAAGTCCTCCGTCTCCGACCCCCAGGCGTAGCCAAAGGCGGCCAGGTCCTCCTGGCTGTTCTTCAGTTCCTTTTCCATGGCCCGGCAGGCGGACAGGAAGGAGCGATAGCCCATACCGGGGCAGATCATCACAAATTCGTCCCCGCTGACCCGATAGATCTGCTTTTGGGGGAAGAACCGGCACATGACCTGGCAGGCTTTCAGGATCACCTGGTTGCCATAGGCGTGGCCCAGGTGGTCGTTCACCCACTTCAGGCCGTTGATGTCCAGATAGCCCACGCCGGTGGGCTGCTCCTTGCCCTGTAAGCTGTCGATGGTCTCGTCATAAGACAGGCGGTTGGGCAGGCCGGTGAGGGCGTCGGTATAGCTGTTGGCCAGCAGCCGGGCGTGGAGTTCCCGCTTCTGCACCTCGTCCGAGACGAAATAGGCGATGTGGGTCAGCAGCTCGGTGGACTCCATTCCTCCCTCCGGGTCATCCACCCCAAGAAAGCCATAGAGCTTGTCCTTGCAGAAGATGGGCACCTCGGCCACCGCCCGGATGCCCTGGGCGGAGAGACATTCGTATTCCTCCTGCCGCCCGGGCACGTCCTTCAGGGCCTCGATGCTGTCGATGGTCATCAGCTTGCCCTTCCGGTCCTTCAGCACCTCCAGCCACTGGTGCATGGCCCGCAGGGGCACGGCCTGCAGATTTTGAATTTCTGACGTGACCCCCGGCGCGCACACCTCATAGGTGTTGGTGGCCGTTCCCTTGTCCCAGTCGATGCGGAACACATAGGCCCGGGCCGCCTGATACTGCTGGCGGATGATCTCCAGCACCTGGTCCATGGCGGCGTCAAAGTCGTCAGACAGCACCAGCTTGTCGATGCACTCCACCAGCTTCTGCTCCGTGGCCAGACTCAGCTCCGCCTCGAAGATGTGGGCATAGCGGGACACGTTCACCGCCAGCTCCATGCGGCAGGGGCGGCCATTCACCGTGACGATGCTGTCGTGGAGCAGCAGGTGGCCCGTGCCGGGCAGCTTCCGGTGCCAGGTATAGCGGTGGTCCGGGTCCTCCCGCAGGCGCTGGTTGGTGCAGAAGGCGCATGGCGCGTCAAAGCCCTGAAGATACTCATAGCACTTCACCCCAGGCGTCACCGGGCCATACTGCTTCTTTCCATACCGGTTCACAAATATGATCTCGTGGGTGTCGAGATCGCTGAGATAGACCACCTGGTCGATCTGGTCCAACACATCGTACAGTTCCATGCTTTGCGCTCCCCGCCGCGTTTAAAATTTTTACACGCGCACAGTAATTATAGCACTCAAGGCCAGTGAGTGCAACATTTTTCACCAGGCGCGTATATTTATCCCTAATATCCGGGAATTTTCGCACAAATATGAAAAAATACAAAATAAAAGCCTTCCCCTGGGGGGAAGGTGGCGCGGCGAAGCCATGACGGATGGGGGGGGACCACGGGGGTGCATACGCTGTCGAACGGGCGGACACGGAGGTCCGCCCCTACGGCGTGTTACGATAGCTCTTGTAGGGGCGGACCTCCGTGTCCGCCCGCGATGACCTCCGCACCCAACGAGACCCACCCTCATCCGCCCCCTGCGGGGGCACCTTCCCCCTGGGAGGGGGAAGGCTAGGGGACGAGGGAACGGAATCCTTCCGTCACGGCTTCGCCGTGCCACCTCCCTTTCACAAGGGAGGCTGATGTCCTACACCATTAGGCCCCCTTGTCAAAGGGGGCTGGCATCGCCGCTAGGCGATGACTGGAGGATTCCCACGCAACAGCTCCCAGCCCTTCGGCGTTCCCCTCATCCGCCCCTGCGGGGCACCTTCCCCCAGGGGAAGGCTTTCGGCACAGAAAAACCCCCGAGGCAAACACCTCGGGGGTTTAAAGCTCGTATGGGGAAGAAACTTACTTCAGCTCGACCTTGGCGCCGGCCTCTTCCAGCTTCTTCTTCATCTCCTCGGCCTCGTCCTTGGACACGGCCTCCTTCAGGGTCTTGGGAGCGCCCTCGACCACGCCCTTGGCCTCAGCCAGGCCCAGGCCGGTGATCTCGCGGACAGCCTTGATGACCTTGATCTTGGCAGCGGCGTCGAAGCCAGCCAGGACAACGTCAAACTCGGTCTTCTCCTCAGCGGCCTCAGCGGCAGCGCCGCCGGCGGCGGGAGCGGCCATAGCGGCGGCGGAAACGCCGAACTCCTCCTCCAGAGCCTTAACCAGCTCGGACAGCTCCAGAACGGTCAGGGCCTTCACTTCCTCGATCATAGCGGTGATTTTCTCGCTAGCCATGGTGAAATACCTCCTAAAATTGGTTTTTTTAAAATTTAATGTGCGCTTTTATAAAGCGCCGTGTGCCGGGATAGATTACTCGGCAGCGGGGGCCTCGGCCTCGGCGGGCTCGCCGTTCTTCTCGGCGATGGCCTTCAGGACGATAGCCAGGCTGGTAATGGGAGCCAGCATCATGCCCAGAGCCTGAGCCTGCAGGACCTCCTTGGAGGGCAGCTCGGCCAGAGCCTGGATCTCCTCCAGGGAGATCACCTTGCCGTCCATAAAGCCGCCCTTGATGACGAACTTGTCATTGAGCTGCTTGACGTACTTGTTGACCACGCGCATGGGGGCGATGGGATCGCCGGCGCTGGTGGCCAGAGAAGTGGTGCCGTTGAGCACGTCGTCCAGACCCTCCAGGCCCACGTTGTTCAGAGCAAAACGGACCAGGGTGTTCTTCACCACGCCGTACTGCACCTCGTTCTGGCGCAGCTCGGTACGAAGGGCGGTGTCCTCGGCCACGGTGATACCCTTATAGTCCACCAGCACGCCGCTGGAAGCGTTCTTCAGCTGCTCGGTCAGCGCGGCCACGATGGCCTGCTTCTCGGAAAGAACCTTTGCGTTAGGCATTTTGGATTCACCTCCAACAAAATAAAAATCCTCCGCGTCAAAAGACAGGAGGACAGTACCATTCAAACTATGTCGTTGAATGCACTCTCGGCAGGGATTTACGCCCGGTTAAAGGCACCTGCTGTCTTTGAACGCTAGAATATTCTATCATCCGGGACAGGCTTTGTCAAGCAAAACCTGTCCCGGTGAGAGAAACAAATTTCTGCTCCTGACGCTGTGTCAGGGGCGCTGCTTTATCAAGCTCAGACCAGCTTGGCGCCGTTGATCTTGATGCCGGGGCCCATGGTGGCGGCCACGGTGCAGCTTCTCACATACTGGCCCTTGGAAGCGGAGGGCTTGGCCTTGATGATAGCGCCCATGATGGCGTTAAAGTTCTCAGCCAGCTTCTCAGCACCGAAGGACACCTTGCCGATGGGGCAGTGGATGATGTTGGTCTTATCCAGACGATACTCGACCTTACCGGCCTTGATCTCGTGGATGGCCTTGGTCACATCCATGGTCACGGTGCCGGCCTTGGGGGAGGGCATCAGGCCCTTGGGGCCCAGGACCTTACCCAGACGGCCCACAACGCCCATCATGTCGGGGGTAGCCACGACCACGTCGAAGTCGAACCAGTTCTCCTTCTGGATCTTCTCCACCAGGTCCATCTCGCCAACATAGTCAGCGCCGGCGGCACGGGCCTCGTCAGCCTTGGCGGCCTTGGCGAACACCAGCACGCGCTGGGTCTTGCCGGTGCCGTGGGGCAGGACGATGGCGCCGCGGACCTGCTGGTCAGCGTGGCGGGAGTCAACACCCAGCTTCACGTGCAGCTCGACGGTCTCGTCGAACTTAGCGGTAGCGGTCTCCACGACCAGGCCCATGGCCTCGTTGGCGTCATACTGCGCGTTCTTGTCGATCTTCTTGGCGCTATCCTGATACTTCTTGCCTCTAAACATCTCTAACCCCTCCTTACTCGCCCACGACAACGCCCATGGAGCGGGCAGTACCGGCGATCATGCTCATGGCGGCCTCGATGCTGGCGGCGTTCAGGTCGGGCATCTTGGTCTCAGCGATCTTGCGCACATCTTCCTTGCTGATGGTGGCAACCTTGGTCTTGTTGGGCACACCAGAGCCAGACTCGATGTTGCAGGCCTTCTTGATGAGGACGGCCGCAGGGGGGGTCTTGGTCACAAAGGTGAAGGAGCGGTCGGCGTACACGGTGATGATGACGGGGATGATCATGCCCACGTCGTTCTTGGTGCGCTCGTTAAACTCCTTGGTAAAAGCGGCAATGTTCACGCCGTGCTGGCCCAGGGCAGGACCAACAGGGGGGGCGGGAGTCGCCTTGCCGGCGGGGATCTGAAGCTTTACATATCCAGTTACTTTCTGTGCCACGAAAGAGCACCTCCATTGAAAAAATGTGGTTGGGTTGGGCGTTCTGTGCCCAGTTTGGCGGGACGTTCCTAGCGTCCCTCCCACGTTTCGGCGGGGCATTTACGGCTGCCGCGCCTGTCCTCTTTCTGAAAGAGGACTGCCGGGAAAATCACTCGTTGGCGGGTTCCACCTGGTCCAGCTCCAGCTCCACGGGGGTCTCGCGTCCAAACATAGACACCACCACGCGGACCTTGCTGCGGTCCAGGTCGATCTCCTCCACCGTGCCCAGGAAGGACTCCAGGGCGCCGTCGGTGATCCGAACGGTGTCGCCCTCCTGATAGCTGACCACCACTTCGCGCTTTTCCACGCCCAGGGCGGCCACGTCGGCCTCGGACAGGGGGATGGCCTTGTTGCCCTCGCCCAAAAATCCGGTGACGCCGCGGATGTTCCGCACCACGTGCCAGGTCTCGTCGTTCATGACCATCTTCACCAGCACATAGCCGGGGAACACCTTGCGCTCCACTTCCTTGGGGCCGTTGTCCGTGATCTCGGTCACGGTCTCCAGGGGGATGCTGATCTCGTGGATGAGACTTTGCATCCCGCGGTTTTCCACGTACTTCTCGATGGTCGCCTTCACCGTATTCTCATAGCCGGAATAGGTGTGGACCACATACCAATTCGCATTGTCAGCCATTCCGATTACCTCAGGAGAGTGAGGAGCACGTCGATGGCGCTGCCGGCGATATAATCAAAGATCCAGATGAAGACGCCGACCACGATGACGCAGGCGATGACGATCAGCGTGTTGTTGATGGTCTGCTTGCGGGTGGGCCACTGGACCTTCTTCAGCTCGCTCTTCATATCCTTCAGCCACTTGCCGACGCGGGCGAACAGACCGGGCTTGGCCTTTTTATCGGCCTTCTTGTCCTTCTTCGCCTTGTCGGAACCGGCCTGGGCAGCCTGCTCCAGCTTTTCGTTTTCAGCCATTTGCGTTACCCTTCTTTCCTTACATCCTGAAAGACGCAATTACTTGGTCTCATTGTGGACAGTGTGCTTTCTGCAGAAGGGGCAATACTTGTTCAGCTCAAGACGATCGGGGGTATTCTTCTTGTTCTTCATGGTGTTGTAGTTTCTCTGCTTGCACTCAGAGCACCGAAGGGTGATCTTGATGCGCGCGCCTGCCTTTGCCATTTGTCGGCACCTCCTTTTGGTGTGGCGGTCCCGGGGAACCGCTTCGTTTGGACCGCACACGAACGCCGCCTGAAAAAGCAAAACGCCGGGTCCGGCTCATTGGCCGGACCCAGCGAAACAAACGCAAAAATTGCGTCAGCGCAATACGGTGGGCTCCGGCGATCTGCCTCCCTGTGTCCGTCAAATGCGGGAGGGGGTCATGCGTCAAACACCGTAAAAATGCGCACGACAAAAAAGCCCCTTTCACAGGTACTAAAACTATATCACGCCAAGCCCTTGCCCGTCAAGGGTTTTTTCAATTTTTTTGCGGTTTGCCTTCCCCTGGGGGAAGGTGCCCCCGCAGGGGGCGGATGAGGGGAACGCCGAAGGGCTCCGAGGCCTTACAACGGAATCCCCCCGCCACTTCGTGGCCCTCCCCCCTTTCACAAGGGGGGCTGATGTTACGCTTCATTAGGCCCCCTTGTCAAAGGGGGCTGGCATCGCCGTAAGGCGATGACTGGAGGATTCCGTCGAAAGCACACGGGCTTCGAAAGCCTTCCCCTCATCCGTCACGGGCTTCGCCCGCGCCACCTTCCCCCAGGGGAAGGCTTTTTATATCACTGCGGCAGGGTCAGGTCCCCCTCGCCGATCCAGCCCATTTTACGGAACATCTGGCCGAACAGCCAGCACAGCACGGCGGGCAGGATGAAGCAGATCAGGGCCATGCCCGCCCAGTCCATGGGGGTGATGGCGGCCTTCACGCCGGTGGCCACGTCGTTGACCCACCCGGCGTACACGCCGATCTGGCCCACCAGGCCGCAGGTGCCCATGCCGGAGGCCACGCCGCCGGAGGGGTCGTTCATCTGCAGGTGGAACAGGCAGGTGGCCATGGGCCCGGTGATGGCGGAGGTGAGGATGGCGGGCAGCCAGATGCGGGGGTTCTTCACGATGTTGGGCATCTGGAGCATAGAGGTGCCGATGCCCTGGCTCACCAGGCCGCCCCAGCCGTTCTCCTTAAAGGACAGCACGGCAAAGCCCACCATGTTGGCACAGCAGCCGGCCACCGCCGCGCCCCCGGCCAGACCGGTGAGGGTCAGGGCGGCGCAGATGGCGGCGGAGGAGATGGGCAGGGTCAGGGCGATGCCGATGACCACGGAGACGATGATGCCCATCCAGAAGGGCTGAAGCTCGGTGGCCCAGCGGATCAGCGCGCCGATCTGAGAGGCCGCCTTGCCGATGGCCGGGGCCCACCAGGCAGCCAGGGCCACACCGGCGAAGATGGTCACCAGGGGGGTGACCAGGATGTCTACCTTGGTCTCCTTGGACACCGCCTTGCCCAGCTCAGCGGCGATGATGGCGATGAACAGCACGGCCAGGGGGCCGCCCGCGCCGCCCAGGGTGTTAGAGGCAAAGCCCACCGTGGCCAGGGAGAACAGCACCAGGGGCGGGGCCTGAAGGGCATAGCCGATGGCCACCGCCATGGCCGGGCCGCTCATGGCCGAGGCCAGGCCGCCCACGGTATAGCTGATGGTGTGGTCCCCACTGCCCAGCGTGGCCACCACCTGGGTCAGGAAGGGGATGTGGAACTGGGTGCCGATGGTGTTGATGATGGTCCCGATGAGCAGGGAGCAGAACAGGCCCTGGGCCATGGCCCCCAGGGCATCGATGCCATAGCGCTTGGCGGAGATGACAATGTTTTTTCGCTTGAGAAAGGCTTTCAGCTTCTCCATTTACACACACTCATTTCAAAACATGGTAGACACGTGTCAAGACACATGTCTACCACATTTTACACGCCTATGAAAATTTGTCAAGAGTTTTATTTTGGGGGCGAGGCCCTCTCCGCCCAGTGTGCGCACTGGGCACCTCCCCCACAGGGGGAGGCAAGGGAGACGTTGGGAACGGATTGCCGCGTCGCGTCGCTTCTCGCAATGACAGTAGGGGCCGCTGTCCCCAGCGGCCCTTGGCTATCGGGCGGATGGGGACATCCGCCCCTACTTGGCTCTCCCTGTGGGAGAGCTGGCGCGGCGCAGCCGCGACTGAGAGGGCTGCCCCAGGGGTTTACTTCTCCTCCAGCAAAAACCCCAGCTTACTCAAACTCTCCCGCACCCGGTCATAGGCCTCCTGGCTGGGGCAGGCCACGGTGTGGAGGTGGATGCCCTCGGTGAGCTGGGACAGGGGGGCGGCCTCCTGGCGGCGGCAGCGCTGGACGAACTGGCCCACGTCATAGCGGCTGGAAATTTGCAGCTGGCCGGTGAGCTGGCCATAGATGGGATGCTCCACGATCACGTCCAGCACGGTGCAGCCCTGGTCCACCATGGCGTTCAGCTCCTCCTCCATCTGGTCGGCCCGGTGGCGGCAGGCCAGGGTGCGCACCAGTCCGGCGGCGGGGGCGGGCAGCACATAGCCCCTGGGGGTGGCGGCGATGTCCATCCCCCCCGCCCGCAGCAGGGCGATGTCCCCCACGATGATCTGGCGGCTGACGGAGTGCTCCCGGGCCAAAACGGCGGCGCTCACCGGCCCGCTGGCCTCCTCCAGTCGCCGGGCGATGGCCTGTCTTCTCTCCTGCGCGTCCATATGCGCTCCCCCTTTTGGTGTCAAATGAGATGTCATGACCGAAGTATACCACGCCTCTCCCCCTCAAACAAGAGGGAAAATCCCCGCCGAACTTGTCCCAAGCGCTTGACTTTTTCCACCTGAATCCATACAATAAAGGACACGAGTTTTTTCGATCATTCTTATTTATAAAGGACTGAAATATTTATGGCTCAGAACTCCAACAAGAAGCAGGTGGAGCAGATCACCGACATGGAGGTGGACTTTGCCCAGTGGTACACCGACGTGTGCAAGAAGGCAGAGCTCATCGACTACTCCTCCATCAAGGGTATGTTCATCTATCGCCCCTATGGCTACGCCATCTGGGAGAACATCCAGCACGCCCTGGACCAGAAGTTCAAGGAGACCGGGCACGAGAACGTATACCTGCCCATGCTCATCCCCGAGTCCCTGCTCCAGAAGGAGAAGGACCATGTGGAGGGCTTTGCCCCCGAGTGCGCCTGGGTCACCATGGGCGGCAGCGAAAAGCTGGAGGAGCGCTACTGCATCCGTCCCACCAGCGAGACCCTGTTCTGCGAGCACTATAAAAACGTCATCCACTCCCACCGGGACCTGCCCAAGCTGTATAACCAGTGGTGCTCCGTCCTGCGCTGGGAGAAGACCAGCCGCCCCTTCCTGCGCCACCGGGAGTTCCTGTGGCAGGAGGGCCACACCATGCACGCCACCGCCGAGGAGGCCCGGGAAGAGACCATGCGGATGCTGAACGTCTATGCCGATTTCCTGGAGAACGTGCTGGCCATGCCCGTGGTCCGGGGCCGCAAGACGGATAAGGAGAAGTTCAACGGCGCTGAGGAGACCTATACCGTGGAGTGCATGATGCACGACCGCAAGGCCCTCCAGTCCGGCACCAGCCACTATTTCGGCGACGGCTTTGCCAAGGCTTTTGACATCACCTTCACCGGCAAGGACAACCAGCTCCACCACCCCCACCAGACCAGCTGGGGCGTGTCCACCCGCATGATCGGCGGCATCATCATGACCCACGGCGACAACAACGGCCTGGTCCTGCCCCCCCGCATCGCCCCCATCCAGGCCATGGTCATCCCCGTGGCCATGCACAAGCCCGGCGTGCTGGACGCCGCCGCCGCCCTGCTAAGCCGCCTGAAGGCCGCCGGCGTCCGGGCCCAGATGGATGACAGCGACCAGTCCATGGGCTGGAAGGCCGCCCAGTACGAGATGAAGGGCGTGCCCCTGCGTGTGGAGATCGGCCCCAAGGACATGGAGAAGAACCAGTGCTGCATCTGCCGCCGTGACTCCGGCGAGAAGGTCTTCGTCAGCCTGGACGAGTTGGAGACCAAGGTCCAGGAGCTGTTGGACTCCGTCCACAACGGCCTGTACGAGCGGGCCAAGAAGAACCTGGAGGACCACACCAAGGTGTGCCACACCCTGGACGAGGTGAAGCAGTTCATGGACACCGAGGGCGGCTTTGCCAAGACCATGTGGTGCGGCGAGCTGGACTGCGAGCTGAAGATGAAGGAGCAGGCCGGTGTCACCTCCCGCTGCATGCCCCTGAAGCAGGAGAAGGTGGACGACGTCTGCGTCTGCTGCGGCAAGCCCGCCAAGCACATGATCTACTGGGGCGTGGCCTACTAAGCCTCCCCCTCCCCAACATACGACACACCCCCGGCCCATGTTTGTGAAGTGGGCTGGGCCGCCGCCGCCCTGGCAGCTCTGGCCGTGGCCCTGGCCACCGGCGTCGGCTGGGTGCTGGTGAACCTGTTCTGGTCGGTAATCTATCGCCGCAGCGCGAAACCTACAAAAATCTAAAAGACAGCGGCGCTCCCGTGTGTGGGAACGCCGCTGTTTGTCTTGGTTCAACGCTTAAAGCTGTTCGCCGGGCATCTTCCAGCCCTCGTGGTCGGTGTGGAGCAACTCCTCCGCTTTCTCGCTGAGGGGCGCGCCCAGATACTCCCGGTACAGGGCCTGCACCTGGGGGTTCTCGTGGGAGAAGCGCACAGGGGCGCTCTTGTCCAGGGCGTACAGCCGCTGGCCCCGCTCGCCGTAGAGCTCCTTGTCCTCGCAGCTGATGGGCTGGCCGCCGCCGCCCACGCAGCCGCCGGGGCAGGCCATCACCTCCACAAAGTCATAGTGGACCTTGCCCGCCTTCAGCTGCTCCATCAGGGCCCGGGCATTGCCCAGTCCGCTGACTACGGCGCAGCGCACGGGGATGCCAGCCACCTCGTAGGTGGCCTCCCGCAGGCCGGGGCCGGTACGCACCTGGGCAAAGGCATCGGGGGCCGGGTTCTCCCCGGTGAGGAGATAGGCGGCGGTGCGCAGGGCGGCCTCCATCACGCCGCCGGTGGCCCCGAAGATCACGCCCGCGCCGGTGGCCACGCCCATGGGGCTGTCCAGGGGCTCCTCGGGCAGATATTTGGGGTCCAGCTGGTCGGCCCGGAGCATCCGCACAAACTCCCGGGTGGTCAGCACCCAGTCCACGTCGGGGCCGTGCTGGGTGGCCATGGTGGGCAGCTCGCACTCCGCCTTTTTGGCCACGCAGGGCATGATGGACACGCAGCAGATCTTCTCCGGCTCCACCCCCAGCTTTTGGGCAAACCAGCTCTTGGCCACGCTGCCGAACATCTGCTGGGGGGACTTGGCGCTGGACAGCTGGCCCACCAGCTCGGGGTACTGGCCCTTTAAGAACCGCACCCAGCCGGGGCAGCAGCTGGTGAACATGGGCCACCGGGTCAGGCCGCCGGACTTCAGGCGGTGGAGGAACTCGCTGCCCTCCTCCATAATGGTCAGGTCGGCGGTGAAGTCGGTGTCGAACACATAGTCAAAGCCCAGCCGGCGCAGGGCGGCGGCCATGCGCTCCATGGTGGCCTGCTCCCGGGGCAGACCGAAGGCCTCGCCCCAGGCGGTGCGCACGGCGGGGGCCACCTGGACCACGGTGATCTTGTCCGGGTCGGCCAGGGCGGAGAACACCTCCATGGTGTCGTCCCGCTCCCGCAGGCCGCCGGTGGGGCAGTGGGTGATGCACTGGCCGCACAGGGCGCAGTCCGAGTCCTTCATGACCCGGTTTCCAGACACGTCGATCATGGTGCGTCCGCCGGTGCCGGATACGTCCCAGATGCTCAGCGTCTGCACCTTGTCGCACACCTGGATGCAGCGCATACACTTGATGCACTTGTTATAGTCGTGATACAGGGGGAAGGTGGTGGTCCAGGCCCCCCGCAGGCCCCGGGGCAGCTGGGTCTCATAGTGGACCTTCACGATGCCCAGATCGTTGGCGATGGTCTGCAGCTGGCAGTTGCCGCTGCGCACGCAGGTGGCACACTTGCAGTCGTGCTGGGACAGGATGAGCTCCACGTTGATGCGCCGGGTGGTGCGCACCCGGGGGGAGTTGGTGTGGACCACCATGCCCTCCTTCACCGGGTTGTTGCAGGCGGTCACCATGGCCCGCTCGCCCTCCACCTCCACGCAGCACACGCGGCAGGCGGCGATCTCGTTGATGCCCTTTAAGTAACACAGGTGGGGGATGTGGATGTTGGCCTGGGCGGCCGCCTCCAGAATGGTGGCCCCCTCCTGGGCCTGGACGGTGCGTCCGTCGATGGTCAGCGTTACCATTCCGTGTTCCTCCCTCCCTTAAAGATGCCATAGCCGAAGTGGTCGCAGCGCAGGCAGCGGCCCGCCTCCTGCTGGGCCTCCTCCAGGGTCATGCCCTCCTTCAGCAGGGTAAAGTCACCGCAGTAGCAGTCCAGATGGCGGTTTTTCAGGTTCACCCGGCCGCAGGGGGGCGAGTTGGTCAGGTGGGCGGGAGGGATCTCCACGTCGGTGCGGATCTTGTGGTCAAAGCCCAGATAGGCGTCGATGTTGTCAGCGGCCACTTTACCGGCGGCCACGGCGCGGATCACGGTGGCGGGGCCGGAGACGGCGTCGCCGCCGGCGAACACGTTGTCCAGTCCGGGCACGGCGCTGGTCAGGTCGGCCTGGATGGCCCCCCGCTGGGTGGTCACGCCCACGGCCTCAAAGGGCTTGGCCTCGATGGCCTGGCCGATGGCCACGATGACATAGTCGCAGGGGATGCGGAACTCCGGCGCGTCGGCGGCCACGGGCTTGGGCCGCCCGTCATTGCCATAGGGGCCGATGTGCTGGGGCCGGGTCCACAGGGCGCACACGCAGCCGTTCTCGTCGGCCTCGATGCGGGAGGGGGCCTGAAGGGGCAGGATCTGGCAGCCCTCAGCCATGGCCTCTTCGATCTCCTCGGCCAGGGCGGTCATATCCTCCACCCGGCGGCGATAGACACAGGTGACGCTCTCTGCCCCCAGGCGCAGAGCGGTGCGGGTAGCGTCCATAGACACGTTGCCGCCGCCCACCACGCAGACCTTTTTGCCGGTGAAGTCGGGGGCCTTGCCCTCGCCGATGCCCCGGAGCAGCTCCACGGCGCTGACCACGTTTTTAGAGGTCTCCCCCTCCAGGCCCAGCTTTTTGTCATTGTGGGCGCCGATGGCGATGTAAACCGCGTCAAAGCTGCGCTGGATGTCCGCCATGGTCAGGTCTTTGCCGATGGACACGCCGGTGTGGACGGCGATGCCGGCAGACAAGATATAGTTGATGTCCCGGTCCAGAATGTCCTGGGGCAGGCGATAGTCGGGGATGCCATAGCGCAGCATACCGCCCAGCTTGGGCCGCTGCTCGTACACGGTGACTTTATGGCCCATCAGGGTCAGGTAATAGGCGGCAGTCAGGCCGCCGGGGCCGCCGCCGATGATGGCCACCGTCTTGCCCGTCTCCGGGGCCTTTTCGGGGATGGGGGTGTCCGTGCCGTGGTCCACGGCAAAGCGCTTCAGCCCGCAGATATTCACCGCGTCGTCCACCATACGGCGGCGGCACTGGGCCTCGCAGGGGTGTTCGCACACATAGGCGCAGGCGGAGGGGAAGGGGTTGTCCTTGCGGATGAGCCGCACCGCGTCGCTGTAACGGCCCTCCCGCACCAGGGCCACATAGCCGGGTACGTCCACATGGGCCGGGCAGACGGACACACAGGGGACGGGGTGGCTCAGGGCGCAGATGCACCGGCCGTGAAAAGCGTGCTCCTCAAAATCCTCCCGGAAGCCCCGCACGCCCCTGAGCACCATGTGGGCGGCCTCGTACCCGATGGCGCAGTCGGCGGAATCGGCAATGACCCGGGCGGTGGCCTCGATGAGGTCGATGGTCTCTTTGGTGGCGGTGCGGTCCAGCACCTGCTCGATGAGGTCGGCCAGCTGGCTCAATCCCACCCGGCAGGGCACGCACTTTCCGCAGGTCTGTGCATGACAAAGGCGCAAAAAGTTCAATGACATGTCCACCGGGCAAAGTCCCGGCTGGCTGGCGCTGATGCGCCGGCCCATGTCCCGGCGCAGGCCCCCCAAAACGGTTTGGGCCCGGTCCGGCGTTTCAATGGACAAACGACTCAAGGCAACTCCTCCTCCTGACGCAGCACCGGACGAGGCGCAGGCACCACCCCGTTTCCCCGGCACACATTCTGATTTTGTGTTTTTTGACGGTTTTTTAACAGTTTTTTAATGCGCCCTAATGTAATTGTACAAATGAACTATAGCACCTCCTCCCCCACCTGTCAACCGCCGGAGGCGTGAGAATTGCATTTTTTCATTCATTTTCTTCCGTCAAGTCTCGCCGTCTCGGTTGACAGAACGCCGCCGGGGACAGTATGATAGAAGACAGAGCAAAACCTCGTCTGCGCCCCGGCGCAAATCGGATGAAAAGGGAGGCCCCCGCCATGAAAAAGCCCCTCGCCCTGCTGCTCTCTCTGGTCCTGACAGCCGGTCTGCTGTCCGCCTGTGGAAAGGGGGACTCCCCCGCCGCGTCCTCCTCCATGCCGGATGAGCCGTCCGTCTCCGTCATCGCCCCCGTGGAGGAGCCGGAACCGGAGCCCGAACCCGAGCCCGTCCTGCCCTATACCAACCCCCTCACCGGGGAGGGCAGCGCCGTGGATCTGGCGGGTGCCCGGCCCGTGGCCATTATGCTCAACAACCTGAAAAAGGCCCTGCCCCAGCTGGGGGTGTCCCAGGCCGACCTCATCTATGAGCTGCCCGCCGAGGGGGGCATCACCCGGATGATGGCGGTGTTCCAGTCGGTGGAGGGCGTGGGCGACTTAGGCTCGGTGCGCTCGGCCCGGGATTACTATGTCTCCCTGGCCCGGGGCCACGATGCGGTGTTTCTCCACGCCGGGGGCAGCCCCCAGGCTTACTCCGCCATCAAAAACATGGGCGTCACCGCCCTGGACTGCGTCAACGGCCCCTACGAGGGCACCCTGTTCTGGCGGGACAAGACCCGGAAAAAGACCATGGGCCTGGAGCACTCCGTCCTCACCTCCGGCCAGACCATTCAAAATCTGCTGCCCACCTATGGCATCCGTCTGGAGCATAAAGACGGCTTCTCCTACCCCGTCTCCTTCCTGATGGAGGGGGAGACCGCCTCGGGCGATCCGGCGGAGACCGTGTCCGTGCGCTTTTCCGACTATAAGACCGGCGTGTTCACTTACGACGCCCAGGCCGGGCTTTACCGGGTGTCGGAATACGGCTCGGCCTATGTGGACGGCAACACCGGGGAGCAGGTCCAGGTGAAGAACGTCCTGGTGCTGCGCACCGACGTGTCCGCCATCAAGGGGGACGACAAGGGCCGCCAGTCCGTGCGCACCACGGGCACCGGCTCCGGTCAGCTCTTCTGTGACGGGCGGGTGCAGGACATCACCTGGTCCCGCAGCAGCGACAGCAGCCCCATGACCTATTTAGACGCCGCCGGGAACCCCCTGCGCCTGGGGGTGGGGCCGTCCTACATCAACATCGTGGGCCGCTCTGCCACCGTCACCGTGGGCTGACGGGCCGCTTTACCCAAACCACACACAGATTTTGCGCGTTTTTCCCCTTCCCCGGCTTGCAAACCCCGGGGAAGGGGATTATAATATTTTTAAGCGGCTAAAATAGCGTTGCTGGTCTTAGCCAAAAGTTTTTGCTTGTCTAAGCGGGAAAGGATGTGGGAACCAAATGGAAGGCCGAAGTCGTCACCGGGAGCAGGCGCGCTGCTGCGAGCGGGCGGCGGCAGAGCTGGACGGGCCCCCTTTGTGTCCCCACTCTGTCACCCCCTGAAAAGCGGCACAATATCGGCGAGCATCCTGTCATTGCGAGGAACCCCAACGGGGTGACGTGGCAATCCGTTTCTTCCGTCCACAGACGAGGGGAACGGATTCCCACGTTGCTAAAACGATATTGTCCCGCGGTATTTTTGCGCCCTGCTTCCTTTTCATGAAAGGAAGGAGGAAAAACCCCCATGCACGAAAATTATGACGAGGAGCTGCTGCTGGAGCTGGTGAAGACCAAGCAGTTCCGCGCCCTGCGGGCCCACCTGGACGAGATGAACGAGGTGGACATCGCCGAATTCCTGGACGAGCTGGAGCCCGACCAGCAGGTGGTGGTCTTCCGGCTGCTGCCCAAGGACGTGGCCGCCGACGTGTTCACCTATCTGGAGGACAGCGAGGACCAGGAGAAGATCATCAACGCCCTGAGCGATAAGGAGCTGCGGGAGGTCCTGGACGAGCTCTATCTGGACGACACCGTGGACATCATCGAGGACATGCCCGCCAACATGGTCTCCCGTATCCTGCGCAACACCGACGCCTCCACCCGCAGCCAGATCAACCAGCTGCTGAAATACCCGGAGGACTCCGCCGGTTCCATCATGACCACGGAGTTTATCTATCTCCACCCCAACGCCACCGTGGAGGAGTCCTTCGCCCGCATCCGAAAAGTCGGTCTGGACAAGGAGACGGTGTACACCTGCTATGTCACCCAGAACCGGGTGCTGCTGGGCGTGGTCACGGTAAAGACCCTGCTGCTCTCCCCCTACGAGACCAAGATAAAAGACATCATGGAGACCAACGTCATCTCTGTCACCACCCACGAGGACAAAGAGGACGTGGCCCAGATGTTCTCCAAGTATGACCTGTCCGCCCTGCCCGTGGTGGACGGGGAGAACCGCCTGGTGGGTATCATCACCTTCGACGACGCCATGGACGTTATGGAGGAGGAGGCCACCGAGGACTTCGAGAAGATGGCGGCTATTTTGCCCGGCGACAAGCCCTATCTGAAGACCGGCGTGTTCGAGACCTGGCGCTCCCGCATCCCCTGGCTGCTGATGCTCATGCTGTCGGCCACCTTCAGCGGCATGATCATCACCCACTTTGAAAGCGCCCTGGCCGCCTGCGTGGTGCTCACGTCCTTCATCACCATGCTCTCCGGCACCGGCGGCAACTCCGGCTCCCAGTCGTCGGTAGCCGTCATCCGCGCCCTGTCCCTGGGCGAGGTGGAGTTTTCCGACATGTTGGCCGTGGTGTGGAAAGAGCTGCGCGTGGCCCTGCTGTGCGGCGTGTGTCTGGCGGGGGCCAACTTCGTGAAGATGATGCTGGTGGACCGGATGCTGATGCACAACCCCCAGGTCACCGTGTCCGTGGCCCTGGTGGTCTGTCTGACCCTGATGTGTACCGTGGTCTGCGCCAAGATCGTGGGCTGCACCCTGCCCATGGCGGCAGAGAAGATCGGCATCGACCCCGCCGTCATGGCCGCCCCCTTCATCACTACCGTGGTAGACGCCCTGTCCCTGCTCATCTACTTCGCCATCGCCACCGAGATCTTGGGGCTTTAAATCAAACACAAAAACGCGCCTGCGTGGATTTCCAAGGAAATATCCACACAGGCGCGTTGTTTTGGGGAAAGTTTTAGCCCTCTCAGTCACGGCTGCGCCGTGCCAGCTCTCTCACAGGGAGAGCCAAGGTCAACCTGTCCCCTTCGTCTCCCTTGCCTCCCCCTATGGGGGAGGTGCCCCCGCAGGGGGCGGAGAGGGTTCACTCCACGTCTTGCCAAATTCTACACAATATGCTATAATACACCTAAGCGCTGCTCTGGCGGCGGTTGGTCCCTCCCGGTGGGAGGAGGCCATGCTTCTTGTTCTCCTCCCGACTTTGTAGGGAGGAGGTGATGCAGATGGTCACGTATTCTGATCTGATCCAGATCGGCATTTTGGTCGTTGGTATCATTAACTTGTTTCTGCAAAACAAAAAGAAGTAACCGCCCCTGTCCCACACAGTCCGGCGGTTACTTATGCAACTACGGGAGGGACTAACTCAAACTAGAGCAGCGCCTCTTCTATATTCAGTATAACATGATTTGGAAGTTTGTCAATCCCCCAGCGGCCTGTAAACCGCTGGGGGATCGTTGTTTTTACTTCTCCATCAACTTGACAAACTGCTGGAGCATCACGGCCATTTCGGCACGAGTGGCGCCAGCTGTGGGAGCCAGGGTGTTATTGCCCCGGCCAGACAGAATGCCAGCGTTCACGGCCCAGGTCATGGACTGCCCGGCCCAATCGGAAATGCTGTCGTAGGCGCTGAACTCACGGACAGCCATGCCGCCCTGCGTCGTATCGATACCCTTAAGCTTAGCGTAGCTATAGAGCATGGTCGCCAGCTGCTCCCGGGTGATATTCACCTCGGGCATCGTCCCGTCGGACACGCCGTTAGCCTTGGCCCAATTCATGGCCTTCTCGTACCAGGTAGCCCCGCCAGTCACGTCCTGGCCATCCATGCGGGCCAGGATGGTCATCAGCATGGCGCGGGTGGTGTTCTGGCTGCCGCCAAACAGATTCTCGCCAATCCCGGACATCAGGCCACGCTGGGCCACAAAGTCCGCCGCGTCGGCGTACCAGCTGTTTTCGGGCACGTCCACGAAGGTGGTCTTGCTGGGCTGGTCGGGCTTGACTTCGCTCTTCACAAAGGTCGCCTTCACATCCACCTTGCTGTCGGGCATGGTGAAACTGAACTTGCCGTCGCCCTTGTCGGTGACAGTGATGCTGTTGCCCTTGCTGTCGGTGACGGTGATCTTGTCGATCTTGTAACCGGCGTCGGGCTTCACGGTGATAGTCACAGTGTCGCCCTTCTTGGCGGTGGTGCCGTTGTTCACGGTGACGCTGCCGTTATCCGCCTTAGGGGTAGACACGGCGTAGCTGTTGTTGCGGCTACCGCCGCCGCCACCGGAAGAGGTGGACTGGTAGGTCACGGCCACGTCGCAGGTATCGGAGGCCGTCTTATAGTTGGTACTCTCAACATAAGTAGCAGTGAACGTATACTTCTCACTGCTGTTGGGCAGGGTGGCGGTAAAAGTGCCGTTCTCCTTGTTCAGCGTGATGTCCACGTCCTTGTCGCAGGAAACGTCCACCGTGCCCTCCTCAGGCTCAGTGATAACGGTCAAAACCACGTCGCCACCGCCGGTCAGGGTCTCCTTGTCGGCGGAGATGGTGATGGTGAGGGTGGCCTGGGCGATCTTCACGGTCAAGTCGCCGGTCACGTCGTTATAGTTGTCCTTCGTGGCCTTGTAGTAAACGGTGTACTCGCCAGCGTCGGTGTAGGCGGGGTTCGTCTCGCTGTAGTTCTTCCCGTCCTCGGAATAGGTCACAGTCGCACCCTCCGCCGTCACCGTGACGGAGTGGGGCTGACCGTCATAGGTGCCGTCGTAGGCCTCCGTGGCCACGGTGAAGTCGGCTTTGTCGATGGTCAGGGTCATGGTCGTGGATACTTCCGCGCCGCCGACGGTGATCTTCAGGTTATAGGTCCCGGCGTTGATAGGCTCGACCTCGGTTCCATTCTGGACATAGGTCACAGACAGCTTGTCAGACTTCCAACTATCACTGTAGGTTACATCGATAGCCTTGGCCTGGCCGTCATAGACCAGGTTCTCGGGCAGGGTCAGGGTGGCGGTGCCGAACACGTGGCCGCAGTCGTGGCAGGTTTCGGTGATGACATTGCCGGAGGCGGTGTAGGCCTTGGTGTTGTCGTGCTTGCACTCCACCCAATTGGCGTAGTAAGACTGATTATTGGCCGCATCCGTCACTTTGTTGCCCGAATAATCAGCTTTTTCATACCAGCCGTCAAAAATGCCGTCGATCTTGCTTACTGTCGCCAGTTTGCCCTTTTCACAGTTCAGGACTTCCGCGCCCTCACCGGCAGCCGCATAAGCACAGGGATGCCCGCTTGTGCGCTTGTCTTTTAGTGCGGTCAGAGCATCCGAATCTTTGACATAGAATACCGTGAACTGTTTCGTGTCGGTACTCCAATACACAAAAGAGTCGCTCGTTAAATTCGAGAAATCCGACATATTTGTTAATACAACCGCCGCAAGCAGGGGGTTATTAGTAATCGTATTTCCGCCAATCGTCGGTGCAACGGTCCCTTCAAACACGATCTTCTTCAGGTTTACATTATTAGCAAAGCCATATTGGTCGATTCTTGTAACGCTTGCAGGGACAAAAACTTCCGTAAGTCCAGTTTTGTCAAACGCAAATTGTCCAATCGTCGTCAGCTGCGTTCCAAACTGGATATTCTCAAGACTGCTGCATCCCTGGAACGCCTCTCTCCCAATCGTCGAAACAGCATCAAAGCCGTCCACCGTCTTAAGATCGGTACACTCCCAAAACGCCTTTTCTCCAATCTCAGTTACCTTATCACTGAGGTCAACCGTTTCCAATGCGGTACACCGGCAGAACATAAAACCCGGAATCGCTACGTCACTCTTTACCACGACCTTTTTCAGTGTGGTATTTGGCGTTCCTTTCCCAGAGGAATCGCCCAGAACGCTCTGCTCCAGGACTGTCAGAGATTCAGGGAACACGAGTTCTTCCAGACTTCTGCACTCCTGAAGTGCGCCCAGGCGGATTGCAGTGAGTCCTTCAGGAAATTCCAGGTTTTTCAGTGCATAGCATTTTGCAAAGGTATAGATACCAATTTCCCTCACCTTATTTCCTGCGAAAAATACACTTTCCAATTTTCCGCATCCATAGAAAGCACTATATCCCATCGTGCTGACATTCGCAGGGATCGTCACTTCGGTAATCGCCGTAAAGCAAAACGCACCGATGCCGATTTCCGTCAAGCTGTCCGGCAGCTCGATCTCAGTCACAGCAGTCAGCCCGTTGAAGGAGTCAGAACCAATCGCCGTGATGCCTTCCTCGATCACGATTTTCGTAATGCTGTCGATATAGCTTTGCCACGGACGATTCAGCATACAATTTGCCTTTTCACAGGTAGTATCGCCGTCATGGGCTTCCGCTCCGCAGTGCATCCCATCGTCCGCTGAACCATGGTCTTTCCAGTCTGCCGTGGCTCCTGTGCCGGAAATGGTCAGGGTGTCCCCGTCCAGCGTCCAAGTAGCATTCTCACCACAAGAACCAGTCAAAACCTCTTGATTTTCCCCAGGGACAACCTCGCTGCCCTCATCGGCCTGGGTGGTCGGGGTAGTCAAATCCTCCCCCACCGGCTCCTCATCGGCAAAGGCCATCGGGGTCATGGACAATAAAATTGTCGCCGACAGGAGACTTGCCAATAATCGTTTCTTCATACTCGCTTCCTCCTATAAAAAGTTCTGAAAAAATATAAAAAGACCCATTCCCGGCACGAAACTATTCCGTGTCGGAAATGGGTCTTTTCATCCCAATATTTAAATTCAGGCAACAAAAAGCGGCAGAGAAGTTATTTACTGCTCTGCCGTCAGTATATGGGCGCGGCGCTGCCAGTGGCGGTAGGCGGGTGGTCCCTCCCAGTGGGAGGAGCTACATACTTCTTGTTCTCCTCCCTTTTCCGGGAGGAGGTGATAGACATGGTGACATATTCCGATCTCATTCTGATCGGCCAGCTCATCGTAGCGGTCCTGAATCTGTTCGTCCATATCTATAACAATAAAAAGAAGTAACCGCTAACGCTCCCAAGCCAACGGTTACTTCTTGTAATCCGCGAGGGACACCCGTCTACCGGCAGCGCCCTCTCTTATTTACAGTATAACATGATTTGGTAAATTGTCAATCCCCCGGTTCGCCGGGGGATCTTTTTGTCTCACAGCCCCAGGCCGTAGATCCGGTTGGCGTTGTGGAAAAATACCTTCTCCCAATACACCTCGGGCACGATGCCCTGGATGAAGCGGATGTACTCCCCTAGGTTGACGATGGGCCAGTCGGTGCCGTACATCACGTCGTCCCACTGGCAGATGGCGGTGAGCCAGGTGCGCAGCAGCCCGGCGTAGCCCGCCTGGACCCGGAAATATTCGTCCAGGTCCACCCGGCCCTCCAGCAGGCCGGACAGGTCGGTGGCCACGTTTGGATTCTTCTCTACTACTGCGGCGGCGCTCTCTAAAAAGGGGTTGCCGAAGTGGCACATGACAAATCTCGTCTTAGGGTGGTCGGCGGCCACCTCGTCCAGGGCGAGGGGGTGGCAATATTTCAGGTGGGCCCGGGAGAAGGCGGTCAGACCCATGTGGATGGCCACCGGCTTATCATACCGGGCGGCCAGGTCATAGATGGGCTGATAGCAGTCGTCAGACAGCCAGATGCGGTTATAGCCGGGGTAGAGCTTCACCCCGCAGCAGTTGTCCCGCTTTAAGTGCTCCTCCACCTGGTCGGGCAGATCCGCAGGGATATTCCGCCCCCGGTCCAGCACCAGGCTGTCCAGCCCCACGCAGTAGTGGAACAGGTCGGCGGGATAGTCGTGCTTTCCCGTCTCCAGACTGTGGTTGCCCATGACCACCCCATGGACCATGCCCAGCTGGCCATAGACCTGGCGCAGGTGGTCCACGCTGTTGTGGTGGCCCACGCCCTGGGCGGTCTGCTCGGCCCAGTCCTCCTGGGGAAAGAGATGCAGATGGGCGTCAATGATCTTCATAGTCCGGCTCCTTTCAGGATATAAGAAAAAACCCGTTCCCTTGGGAACGGGTTTTGAAGCGCGGAATTACACCAGCTGGATGATAGCCATCTCGGCGGCGTCGCCGCGGCGGGGCCCGATGCGGACGATGCGGGTGTAGCCGCCGTTCCGGTCGGCGTACTTGGGACCGATCTCCTTGAACAGCTTGTTGGCCACATCCTCCTTGGTGATGAAGCCCAGGGCCTGACGATAGGACACCAGGGTGTTGTCCTTGGCCAGGGTGATCATCTTCTTGGCCACGGGAGCAACCTCCTTGGCGCGGGTGAGGGTGGTCTTGATCTGGCCGTTCTCCAGCAGATAGGTGACCATAGCGCGGAGCATAGCCTTGCGGTGATCGCTGGTGCGGCCCAGCTTACGATTCTTCAGAGACATAGTAAACTCTCCTTCGACCTCGCGTGGCGAGATCCAACTTCAAATTCGTTCAGTTCGGCTGAAACCAGCCGGGGACGCCCGAAGCCGGGACGGCGGAGCGCCGCAGAGCAGAGCGGAACGTTACATACCTCTGCCCCTGTCCCCATAAAACCCGCGGGGCGCTTAAAAGGCCCCGGGCGTTTTAGTTGTTGCTGTCGTCGCTGGCCAGGGACAGGCCCATCAGCGCCAGCTTGTTGATGACCTCTTCCAGAGACTTGCGGCCCAGGTTGCGGACCTTCATCATCTCTTCCTCCGTCTTGGAGATCAGGTCCTCCACCGTGTTGATGTTGGCCCGCTTCAGACAGTTGTAAGAGCGCACGGACAGATCCATGTCGTCGATGGTCATCTCCATGATCTTGCTGGTCTGGTTCTTGGCCTTCTCCACCACCGTGGACTTGTTGCCCATGGTCTCGGACAGGTCGGTAAACAGGGTGAAGTGGTCGCACAGGATGCGGGCACCCAAGGAGACAGCATCTCTGGCGTCAATGGTACCGTTGGTCCATACCTCCAGGGTCAGCTTGTCATAGTCGGTGGCGTCGCCCACACGGGTGTTTTCCACGGTGTAGTTCACCTTGCGCACGGGGGAGTAGATGGAGTCTACGGGGATCACGCCGATGACGGTCTGAGCGTTCTTGTTCTTATCGGCGGAGACATAGCCCCGGCCGTGGGACAGGGTCAGCTCCATGGACAGGGTGGCGTCGGGGCCCAGGGTGGCGATGTGGAGGTCGGGATTCAGGATCTCCACGTCGGCGTCGGCCTTGATGTCGCCAGCCGTCACCTTGCAGGCGCCGGAGGCCTCGATGTGAACAGTCTTCACGCCCTCGCAATACAGCTTGGCGATGATGCTCTTCACATTCAGGACGATCTCGGTCACGTCCTCCTTCACACCGGGGATGGTGGTAAACTCATGCTGGACACCGGCGATCTTGATGGAGGTCACCGCGGTGCCAGGCAGAGAGGACAACAGGATACGGCGCAGGGAGTTGCCCAGGGTGGTGCCATAGCCTCGCTCCAGGGGCTCTACGACGTACTTGCCATAGGATGCGTCACCGGGATTTTCCACGCATTCGATGCGGGGCTTTTCGATTTCTACCATATGCTAGGATACCCTCCTTTTCTCGGCGGCGCGCTGGCCGCCTCATTCAGCTCACCAATATCTGAGGGTCTAAGTCTGTTGTGCCGAGCCTCTTCAGCCAGGCCGAAGAGGCTCGGCTACAGAAATTACTTAGAATACAGCTCGACGATGAGGTGCTCTTCCACGGGGAAGTCGATGTCGTCCCGGGCGGGCATGGCAGCGACGGTGCCCTGGAGGGTGTTCTTGTCGCGGGTCAGCCACTTGGGCAGGTTGACCACGGGGGCGTCCTCGCCCAGCAGGCGCTTGAACTTGACGGAAGCGCGGCTCTTCTCCCGGACCTCGATCACGTCACCGGGCTTGACCAGGTAAGAGGGGATGTCCACGCGCTGGCCGTTCACGGTAAAGTGGCCGTGGGTGGTCAGCTGACGGGCCTCGCGGCGGGTCTGGGCAAAGCCCAGGCGATACACCACGTTGTCCAGGCGGCGCTCGATCAGGGTCAGCAGATTCTCGCCGGTCTTGCCCTGCATACGGGCAGCCTTCTCGTAATACATACGGAACTGCTTCTCCATGATGCCGTAGACAAACTTGACCTTCTGCTTCTCGGTCAGCTGCATGGCGTACTCAGACTGCTTCTTGCGCATCTGACCCTTGGGGTTGCGGTTGGTGTCCTTCTTGGCATAGCCCATGGCGGCGGGGGACAGGTTCAGAGCCTTGCACCGCTTGGCGATGGGCTGCATGTTTCTAGCCATCTGTCAAAAACCTCCTTCTCAGATCAGACGCGGCGGCGCTTCGGGGGACGGCAGCCGTTGTGGGGGACGGGGGTCACGTCCTTGATCATGGTGACCTCCAGGCCCACGGCCTGCAGCGCCCGGATGGCGGCCTCACGGCCGGCGCCGGGGCCCTTCACGAAGACCTCGACGGTCTTCAGGCCATACTCCATCGCAGCCTTGGCGGCCGTCTCAGCGGCAGTCTGCGCGGCGAAGGGGGTGGACTTACGGGAACCACGGAAACCCAGACCGCCGGAGCTGGCCCAGGACAGGGCGTTGCCCTGCGCGTCAGTGACGGTGACCATGGTGTTGTTGAAAGAAGAGCGGATATGCACCTGGCCCTTCTCGACATTCTTGCGCTCGCGGCGCTTGCGGACAACTTTCTTGCCCTTAGTGGTGTTAGCAGCAGCCATTGCTTATCCCTCCTTACTTCTTCTTGTTGGCGACGGTACGCTTGGGACCCTTGCGGGTACGGGCGTTGGTCTTGCTCCGCTGACCGCGGACGGGCAGGCCCTTGCGGTGGCGGATACCACGATAGCAGCCGATCTCGGTCAGCCGCTTGATGTCCATCGCCACGTTCCGGCGCAGGTCGCCCTCCACCGTATACTCGTGACCGATGATCTCGCGCAGCTTGGCCTCGTCCTCCTCGGACAGGTCCTTCACGCGAACGTCGGGGCTGATCCCAGCCTCGGCCAGGATCTTGTTGGCGCTGGTGCGCCCAATGCCGTAGATATAAGTGAGGCCGATCTCAATTCTCTTCTCTCTCGGCAGGTCAATACCGGCAATACGAGCCATTTATTACAGCACCTCCAATTAACCTTGTCTCTGCTTATGCTTGGGGTTTTCGCAAATTACCATGACTTTGCCCTTGCGCTTAATGACTTTGCACTTCTCGCACATGGGCTTCACGGACGGTCTTACTTTCATTGTTGAAACCTCCTGATGAATGCCTTACGGCCCCTCGTCGTCGCGGGCTCCGTATCGCTCGCTTCGGCCTTGCGGCCAAAGCTCGTTCACTACGCCCGCTCCTCCTCTCCGACTGAAACCCGCTTCGCTGGGCTTTCAGTCGGGTGGCGGCCTTTGGCCGCCTGGGGTGGAGCGTCGGGCGTACCCGGAAAGGCAAGGCTTTCCGGGAGAGCTCCGGCGATTCGGTCGTTGATAGTTACCGTAGACGCCGCGCTTTGGCGGCCATTTGAATTACTTAGAACGCCAGGTGATACGACCCCGGGTGAGGTCATAGGGTGACATCTGCACCGTCACCTTGTCTCCGGGCAAGATGCGGATGAAGTTCATGCGCAGCTTGCCGGAAATATGTGCCAGGATAATGTGGCCGTTTCCAATATCCACATGGAAGGTAGTATTGGGAAGGGATTCCGTGACGACTCCCTCCAGCTCGATCATATCGTCCTTAGCCAAACGTGATTCCTCCCTTGAAGGCGGCCAGCGCCTGTCTCAGTTCCCGGTCTGACGCCGGTTTTCCTTGTTGCAGCTTCTGGATGACGGGGTGGTCAAACTCCTGATGGAGCAGACGCACGTGGCGGAGCTTTTTGGCCTTGGGACGGGCGGCCTTTCGGCGCTTCCCGTCGGCCAGCAACAGCCGTCCGTCGGCGGTCTGACCCACCACGAAGAACACATCCCCGCTGTCTCGTCCGGCTGTCGCCTGGACGATGCGGCCCGTGCCGTCAGACATAGGCTCCATCCTCAGTAACTGTGAGGACTTCCGGTTCCCCGTCAGTGATCAGGATACTGTTTTCATAGTGCGCGGTGAGAGAGCCGTCCAGGGACACGGTGGTCCACTTGTCGGCGAGCACCTTCACCTGCCAGTCGCCTGCGCACACCATGGGCTCCACAGCGATGGTCATGCCCGGCAACAGCCGGGGACCGTGGCCCGCAGGGCCATAGTTGCGCACCTCGGGGGGCTCGTGGAGCTTGGCGCCCACGCCATGTCCCACAAAGTCCCGGACCACAGAGAAGCCGTTGGCCTCTACATAGGCCTGGACCGCGTGGCCGATGTCAGACACCCGGCAGCCCTTGCGGGCATTCTTGATGCCCTCCCAAAAGCTCTGCTGGGTGACCTTGATCAGCCGCATGGCCTCGTCGCTCACCTGGCCGCAGGGGTAGGTGGCGGCGCAGTCGCCGTGGAAGCCGCCGATGTAGGCGCCCACGTCCACGCTGACGATGTCGCCCTCCTTCAGCTTCCGGGGGCCGGGGATGCCGTGGATGACCTCCTCGTTGATGGAGATGCAGGCCGAACCGGGGAACCCGCCGTAACCCAGGAAAGAGGGCTTGGCTCCGTGGCTTTCGATGAAACGGCGCACCGCCGTGTCGATCTCGTGGGTCGTCACGCCGGGGCGGATCATAGACCCGGCCAGGGCGCGGGCCTGGGCGGTGATACGCCCGGCCTTGCGCATGGCCTGGATCTCACGATCCGACTTTAAAGAGATCATTTCCAATCCCATCAGATACCCAGCGCCTCCATGATGACCTTGGTGGTGGCCTCAATGGTGGGCTGATTGTCCACGGGGACCAGAACGCCCTTCTTCTCGTAATAGCCCTTCAGGGGCTCGGTCTCCTGGTGATAGACCTTCAGGCGGTTGCGCACGGTCTCCACCTTGTCGTCGTCCCGCTGAATGAGTGCGCCGCCGCAGGCATCGCACACGCCCTCCTGCTTGGGGGGCTTGGACTTGACGTGGAAGGGGGCTCCGCAGGCGGAGCACACCCGGCGGCCGCCCATGCGCTCCTCGATCTCGCTGTCGGAGATCTCGATGGAGACCACATGGTCAAACACGATGCCGGCCTTGTCCAGGGCCTCGGCCTGGGGCAGGGTGCGGGGCACGCCGTCCAGGATAAAGCCCTTGGCACAGTCGGGCTTCTCCAGCCGCTCGGCCACGATGCCGATGATCACGGAATCGGGGACCAGCTTGCCCGCGTCCATATAGGACTTGGCCTGAAGGCCCACGGGGGTGCCCTCCTTGATGGCGGCGCGGAGGATGTTGCCGGTAGAGATGGTCGGGATGCCCAGCTTGGCGCTGAGGATCTCAGCCTGAGTACCCTTGCCGGCGCCGGGGGCGCCCAGCATGATAAGCTTCATTCCCATTCTCTCCAACTCCTTTTACTCCAAAAAGCCCTTATAGTGCCGCATCAGCATCTGAGCCTCCATCTGCTTCACGGTCTCCAGGGCCACGCCCACCACGATGATGACGGAGGTACCGCCGATGGCCAGGGAGTGGTAACCGAAGATATTGCCCGTGATGATGGGCGCGATGGCCACAACAGACAGATACAGCGCACCGAACATGGTGATCTTGTTCAGAACCTTGGTGATAAAATCGGCGGTGGGCTTGCCGGGACGGAAGCCGGGGATAAAGCCGCCGTTCTTCTTCAGGTTGTTGGAGACCTCCACGGGGTTGAACTGCATGGTGGCATAGAAATAGCTGAAGCCCACGATCAGCAGGAAATACAGGATGCTGTAGAAGGGCTTGCTGGTGTCGAACAGACGCATCAGCACGCTGTTCTGCGTGGTCCATCCGGCAAAGGCGCCGATGGTGGCAGGCAGAGCAGCGATAGACTGGGCGAAGATGATGGGCATGACGCCGGACATGTTCACCTTCATGGGGATGTGGGTGGACTGACCACCGTACATCTTCCGTCCAACCACCCGCTTGGCATACTGCACAGGCAGGCGGCGCTCGGCGTTGGAGATGAACACGATAAAGACCACCAGGGCCAGCATACCGATGACGATCACGGGGATCATCCAGGGGGCCAGGGCCATGGACAGCTGGGCCTTCGCCTGAGTGGCGGAGTAACCGGCAGCGGTCAGGGTCTCCTCGGACATGGTGCCATTCTTCACAGCGGACCAGATGGTCACGCCGCTGACACAGTCGCTGATCATGCGGGGGAAGCGGGACACGATGCCCGCAAACAGGATGATGGAAATGCCGTTGCCCACACCGAACTCGGTGATCTGCTCGCCCAGCCACATCAGGAAGGCGGAGCCGGCGGTGAAGGACAGGACGATCACCAGGGCGACCCAAACGCCATTGAGAGAGGAGGACTCGATCAGGCCGTAGCTCTTGATGAGGGAGTAGTAGCCGAAGCCCTGGAGCAGGGCGATGGCCACGGTGGCATAGCGGGTGATGGAGGCGATCTTCTTCCGGCCCTCCTCGCCGCCCTCCTTGGCCAGCCGCTCCAGAGCGGGGATGGCCACGGTCAGCAGCTGGATGATGATGGAGCTGTTGATATAGGGCTGGATGGACAGGGCAAAGATCGTGGCCATGGAGAAGGCGGAGCCGCTCATGGCGTTCATCAGACCCAGGATGGTGCCGCTCTGGGTCTGCAGATGCTGCTCCAGAGTGGCGGAATCGATATAGGGGACAGGGATTGCAGAGCCCAGGCGGAAGATCAGCAGCGCAAAGACGGTAAAGAGCATCTTTTTGCGCAGCTCAGGCACAGCCCAGGCATTGCGGATGGTCTGGATCATGGTCAGACCACCTCCACCTTACCACCTGCAGCTTCGATTTTTTCCTTGGCGGAGGCGGAGAAGGCGGAGGCCTGAACGGTCAGCTTCTTGGTGATGCTGCCGTTGCCCAGGATCTTAACGCCATACTCGCACTTGGAGAGGATGCCCTTCTCCAGCAGAGCCTTGGCGTCCACCACAGCGCCGTCCTCGAACTTGTCCAGGACAGAGACGTTGATGGCCTCCAGGGGCTTGGCAAAAATGTTGTGGAAACCGCGCTTGGGCAGGCGGCGGGCCAGAGGCATCTGGCCGCCCTCAAAACCAACGCGGACGCCGCCGCCGGAACGGGCCCACTGGCCCTTCTGGCCACGACCACCGGTCTTGCCGTTGCCGGAACCGGCGCCGCGGCCCTTGCGGTAAGCCTTGGTGTTGGAGCCGGCGGCAGGGGAAAGTTCATGCAGATTCATGTCTCGCGCCTCCTTTTAGTTTTCCTCGGTGACCTGGAGCAGGTAGCCGATGTGGGCGATCTTGCCGCGGGTAGCCTCGTTGTCGGGCTGCACGGTGGTATCGCCGATCTTGCGGAGGCCCAGGGCCGCGGCGGTCGCCTTGTGCTTGGCGATCCGGCCGTTCAGGCTCTTGACCAGCTTGATATTCAAATTAGCCATTGTAAAAGCCCTCCTTAACCCACGATCTCTTCCACGCTCTTGCCGCGGATACGGGCGACCTCTTCGGGGCTGCGCAGAGCCTTCAGGCCCTCAAAGGCAGCGGAGACCACGTTCTGCGGATTGTTGGAGCGCAGGCACTTGGTACGGATGTCCTTGATGCCGATGGCTTCCATCACGGCACGGACGGGACCGCCGGCGATAACGCCGGTACCGGGGGCAGCGGGCTTCATCAGCACGCGGCCGGCGCCGAACTCACCGATCACCTCGTGGGGGATGGTGGTGCCGGACAGGGTCACGGTGATCATATTCTTCTTGGCGTCCTCGATGCCCTTGCGGATGGCCTCGGGCACCTCGGCGGCCTTGCCCAGGCCGAAGCCCACGCGGCCCTTCTCGTCGCCCACGACCATGAGGGCGGAGAACTTGTTCACACGACCGCCCTTGACGGTCTTGGATACGCGGTTCAGATAGACCAGCTTCTCAACGAACTCGCTGGGCTCTCTCTCAAATCTAGCCATTTGTGTCTCCTCCTCTCTTAGAACTGCAGGCCGCCCTCGCGGGCGCCCTCGGCCAGAGCCTTCACGCGGCCGTGATACACATAGCCGCCGCGGTCGAAGACCACATTCTCAATGCCCTTGGCCTTGGCACGCTCAGCCACGTTCATGCCAACCTGCTTGGCGGCATCGGACTTGGTGCCTTCCACGTTGAAGTCCTTCTCCAGGGAGGAAGCAGAGACCAGGGTCACGCCGTTGACGTCGTCGATGATCTGGGCGTAGATGTTGGTCGCGCTGCGGAACACATTCAAACGGGGACGCTCGGGCGTGCCGGAAATCTTCGCACGCACACGCTTATGACGCTTGATGCGCTGGGAACGAGTATCGGGTCTGTTGATCATAATGGCACACCTCCTTCTTACTTCTTGGCGCCGGTCTTACCAGCCTTGCGGCGGATGACCTCGTCAGTATACTTGATGCCCTTGCCCTTATAAGGCTCGGGGGGACGCTTCTCCCGCACTTCGGCGGCGAACTGACCCACCTGCTGCTTGTCGCAGCCCAGGATCACGATCTTGTTGGCGCTGGGGACCTCGATGGAGATACCGGGGACCTCCTCCACGATGACCTGGTGGGAGAAGCCCAGGTTCATCACCAGCTTGTTGCCCTCCTTGGCCACACGATAGCCGACGCCGTTCACGTCCAGCTCCTTCTTAAAGCCCTCGGTGACACCCAGGACCATGTTGTGGATCAGGGTGCGGGTCAGGCCGTGCAGGGCACGGTTCTCCTTGGCGTCGTTGGGACGGGTCACGTGCAGCACGCCATCCTCCACAGCGATAGCCATGTTGGGGTTGAACTGCTGGGTCAGGGAGCCCTTGGGGCCCTTGACGGTGACCACGTTGTTGTCCTCTACCTTAATTTCCACGCCGGCGGGGACGGTGATAGGCGCTCTACCAATTCTGCTCATTCCTATACCCTCCTTACCAGACAAATGCCAGGACTTCGCCGCCGACATGGGCCTGACGGGCCTTCTTGTCGGTCATGACGCCCTTGGAAGTGGACACGATGGCGATACCCAGGCCACGCAGGACCTTGGGCAGCTCCTCAGCGCCGGCATACACCCGCAGGCCGGGCTTGGAGACGCGGCGCAGGCCGGAGATGACCTTCTCCTTGCCGGGGCCGTACTTCAGGGTCACGCGGATAACGCCCTGAGTCCCGTCGTCGATCAGCTGGAAGTTCTTGATATAGCCCTCATCCAGCAGGATCTGCGCAATGGACTTCTTCATGTTGGACGCGGGGACGTCCACGGTGTCATGCTTGGCGTTGTTCGCGTTGCGGATACGGGTCAGCATATCCGCAATGGGATCGGTGATTTGCATGAGTTTTACCTCCTATTTCAGATTACCGGCCCGGAAATAGACCGGTACAGGCGGCAAGGTATCGGGAATTAGGTGCTTTCCCGACCTGTTGGCCGTCTTTGCGCCTGGTTGGGGCAGGCGCGGTATCAAAAACCGCAAAGCGGAATTTGAACAAAGGGAACGGCTTGTCTTCTTCCCACGGACGGGGCGCGGCTCACGCGCCGGTCTCCGGCACAGATGATTCATAAAAGGAAGGGGACAAGGCTGGCCGACACACACGGGGGCGTGGCCGGACCGGGGGATTTTGCGCACTCACGGCAGCGTGGAGGGATGTTGAATTGACCCCTCGGCGCAAAATCGATTTATTATACCCCATAAAAAAGAAAAAAGCAAGGCCTTTTCAGCCTCGCACACACGAACACGTGGAAAGATTATTCCTGGAAGGGACCTGAACAGGTCCCTTCCAGGAATGAAAAGCACTTACCAGGAAGCCTTCTTCACGCCGGGGATCTGGCCCTTATAGGCCAGCTCGCGGAAGCAGATACGGCAGATGCCGTAGTTGCGCAGATAGGCGTGGGGACGGCCGCACAGCTTGCAGCGGTTGTAGCGGCGGCTGGAGAACTTGGGCTCAGCCTGCTGCTTCAGGATCATAGACTTTTTCGCCATAACTCATTCTCCTCCTTAGCGGCCGGCAAAGGGAGCGCCGATCTGCTTGAGCAGCTCACGGGCCTCCTCGTCGGTCTGGGCGGTGGTGCACATCACGATGTCCATGCCGCGGATCTTGTCGATCTTGTCGTACTCGATCTCGGGGAAGATCAGCTGCTCCTTGATGCCCAGGGCATAGTTGCCGCGGCCATCGAAGGAGTCGGCGGAAATGCCGCGGAAATCGCGGACGCGGGGCAGGGCCACGTTGAACAGGCGGTCCAGGAACTCCCACATCTTGTTGCCGCGCAGGGTGACCTTCGCGCCGATGGGCATGCCCTCACGGAGCTTGAAGTTAGCCACGGACTTCTTGGCGTGGGTGATCACGGCCTTCTGGCCGGTGATGGTGGTCAGGTCGTTGACCACGGCGTCCAGGACCTTGGCGTTCTCGCGGGCCTCGCTGCAGCCGACGTTGACCACGATCTTCTCCAGACGGGGGATCTGCATGGTGGACTTATAGCCGAACTTCTGCATCAGAGCAGGAGCGACTTCGTCCTGATACAGCTTCTTCAGGTTGGGCGTGTTAGCCATTTCGATTCACTCCTCCTCTCTCAGATCTCAGCGCCGCACTTCTTGCAGACGCTGACCTTCTTGCCATCGGCCAGCAGCTTGTGAGCGGGCCGGGTAGCCTTGTTGCACTTGGGGCAGACGCGCTGCACCTTGCAGGCGTACAGGGGGGCTTCCTTCTGGATGATGCCGCCCTGGTCGCCCTGACGGCGGGGCTTGGTGTGGCGGGAGACCATGTTGATCTTCTCCACCACGACCTTGCGCTCCTTGGGCATGACCTCCAGGACCTTGCCCTGCTTGCCCTTGTCCTTACCGGAGAGGACGACGACCACGTCGTCCTTCTTGATGTTCATCTTGATCATGTTTCATTGCCCTCCCTTACAGCACTTCGGGAGCCAGGGACAGGATCTTCATATAATCCTTGTCGCGCAGCTCGCGGGCGACGGGCCCAAAGATACGGGTGCCGCGGGGGTTCTTGTCCTCCTTGATGAGGACGGCGGCGTTGTCGTCGAACCGGACATAGGAGCCGTCCGCGCGGCGCACACCCCGAGAGGTACGGACGATAACGGCCTTGACGACCTCGCCCTTCTTCACAGTGCCGCCGGGCTGAGCCTTGCGCACAGAAGCCACAACAACATCGCCGATGTTGCCGAACTTGCGCTTAGAGCCGCCCAGAACACGGATGGTCTTGATCTCCTTGGCGCCGGTGTTGTCGGCAACCTTCAGATAGCTTTCCTGCTGAATCATACCGACACCTCCTTACTTCGCCTTCTCGATGATCTCAACCACGCGCCACCGCTTGTCCTTAGACAGGGGGCGGGTCTCCATGACCTTGACGCGGTCGCCCACGCCACACTGGTTGAGCTCGTCGTGAGCCTTCAGCTTATAGGTTCTCTTCACGATCTTCTTGTACAGAGGATGGGCCACGCGGTCGGCGATGGCGACCACAACGGTCTTGTCCATCTTGTCCGAAACCACCAGGCCGACTCTGGTCTTGCGAGAAGAAGTTCTGTTTTCCATTGTCTAGTCCTCCTCTTAGCGGCCGGCGAGCTGCTGCTCGCGGATGATGGTTTTGACCCGGGCGATGTCCTTCTTGACCTCAGCGATGCGGATGGGGTTATCCAGCTGGTTGGTGGCGTGCTGGAGGCGCAGGTTGAACAGGTCCTTCTTCAGGTCCTGCAGCTTGGTCTGAAGCTCTTCGCCAGACATCTTACGAACTTCGTTAGCCTTCATTACGCTTCACCACCCTTCTCGGTCTCTTCACGCTGAACGATCTTGCACTTGACGGGCAGCTTGTGGCTGGCCAGTCGCAGAGCCTCGCGGGCGACATCCTCGGAGACGCCGGCGATCTCAAACATCACGCGGCCGGGCTTGACCACGGCCACCCAGTACTCGGGGGAGCCCTTACCGGAACCCATGCGGGTCTCGGCAGGCTTCTCGGTCACGGGCTTATCGGGGAAGATCTTGATCCACACCTTACCGCCACGCTTGGTGTAACGGGTCATGGCGATACGGGCGGCCTCGATCTGGTTGCTGGTGATCCAGGCGGGCTCGGTAGCCTGCAGGCCGAACTCACCGTAAGTCACGGTGTTGCCGCGGCTGGCCTTGCCCTTCATGCGTCCACGGTGGACGCGGCGATACTTTACGCGCTTAGGCAGCAGCATTACTGAGCGCCTCCTTCCTTAGGGGTATTGGCCTGACCGGCGGGGCGGGGGCCACGGTTGTTGTTATAGCCCTGACCGGCGGGGCGGGGACCGCGGTTGAAGCCGCCCTCACGGCGGTCGCGGTTGAAGCCACGGCGATCACCGTCGCGGCGGTCGCGGCGGGGACGGCGCTCCTGATAGGGCTTGCTGGTGTCCAGGGTGCGGGGGGTGGTGCGCAGGGCCTGAGTCAGGACCTCGCCCTTATAGATCCACACCTTCACGCCGATGCGGCCATAGGTGGTAGCGGCCTCGGCGAAACCATAGTCGATGTCGGCACGCAGGGTCTGCAGGGGAATGGTGCCGTCGTGATAGTGCTCGGTGCGGGCGATCTCAGCGCCGCCCAGACGGCCGCCGCAGGAGACCTTGATGCCCTTGGCGCCGGCGCGCATGGCCCGGCCCATGGAGTTCTTCATGGCGCGGCGGAAACCGATGCGCTTCTCCAGCTGCTGGGCGATGTTCTCGGCCACCAGCTGAGCGTTGGTATCGGTGTCGCGGACCTCAACGATCTTCAGGTCCACAGGCTTGCCGGTCAGCTTGACCAGCTGAGCCTCCACCTTCTTGATGTCCTCGCCGCCCTTGCCGATGACCACGCCGGGACGGGCGCAGTGCAGGTAAACGCGGACCTTGGCGTTGTCCCGCTCGATCTCGATCTTGGGGATGCCAGCGCCGTAGAGGGTCTTCTTAAGATAGTCACGGATCTTCTTGTCCTCAACCAGCAGATCGCCCACCTTTTCGTTGGCGGCGTACCAGCGGGAGTCCCAATCCTTGATGACACCCACGCGAAGGCCGTGGGGATTAACTTTCTGTCCCATATTGTTCCTCCTCCCTTAGCGCTCGCTCACGGCGATGGTGACATGAGAAGTGCGCTTGTTGATGCGGTACGCACGACCCTGGGCCCGGGGCATGATGCGCTTGATGATGGGGCCGGGGTTGGCGTAGCAGGTGCTGACATACAGCTTCTCAGGGTCCATCTGGTGGTTGTTCTCCGCGTTGGCGGCGGCGCTCTTCAGCAGCTTGAGCACGGGCTCAGAGGCGGCCTTGGGGGTCTGCAGCAGGATGGCGGTAGCAGTACCCACATCCTTGCCCCGGATCAGGTCCAGGACGATCTTCACCTTACGGGGAGAGATCCGCAGATACTTCAGATTTGCAACAGCTTCCATCGTCTCTCTCCTCCTTACTTACCGGTCTTGCTGCCCGCGTGACCCTTAAAGGTGCGGGTGGGCACGAACTCGCCCAGCTTGTGACCGACCATGTCCTCGGTGACATAGACGGGCACGTGCTTGCGGCCATCGTGCACAGCAAAGGTGTGTCCAACGAAGGAGGGGAAGATGGTGGAGGCGCGGCTCCAGGTCTTCAGGACCTTCTTCTCGTTCTTGGCGTTCATTTCATCGACCCGCTTCAGCAGCTCGGGGGCGCAAAAGGGGCCTTTCTTAATGCTTCTGCTCATCTTTTACTGCCTCCTTACTTGGCGTTGCGGCGCTTGACGATGAACTTATCGGTGCGGTTCTTCGTCTTGCGGGTCTTGTAACCCAGGGCGGGCTTGCCCCAGGGGGTGACAGGGCCGGGACGGCCGACAGGGCTCTTGCCCTCGCCGCCGCCGTGGGGGTGGTCATTGGGGTTCATGACGGAGCCACGCACGGTGGGACGCCAGCCCATGTGACGCTTGCGGCCAGCCTTACCCAGCTGGATGTTGGCCCAGTCGGTGTTGCCGACCTGGCCGATGGTGGCCTTGCAGTTCTCACGGATATAACGGACCTCGCCGGAAGGCAGACGGACCTGAGCCATGCCGTTCTCCTTGGCCATCAGCTGAGCGGCCACGCCGGCGGCGCGGACCAGCTGAGCGCCCTTACCGGGGTACAGCTCGATGTTGTGGATCATCTCGCCCACAGGAATGTTGGCGATGGGCAGGCAGTTGCCGGGCAGGATGTCGGCGTCGGCGCCGGTCATGATGATGTGACCGGCCTTCAGGCCGTTGGGGGCCAGGATATAGCGGCGCTCGCCGTCCTCATACTCGATCAGGGCGATGTTGGCGGAGCGGTTGGGGTCATACTGCAGATTGACCACAGTGGCCTTGCCGTCCTTGTCGCGCTTGAAGTCGATGACGCGGTACTTCTGCCGGTTGCCGCCGCCGTGGTGGCGGACGGTGATGCGGCCATAGCTGTTGCGGCCGGCGTGCTTCTTCAGCACCTCAGTCAGGCTGCGCTCGGGCTTGGCCTTCTTGTCGATCCCCTCGAAGGCGGACACAGTCATGTGACGGCGGGAGGGGGTTGTGGGCTTATAAGTCTTAATAGCCATTTCTCAATTCCTCCTTACACCATACCCTCGAAGAACTCGATGGTCTTGGAATCGGCGGTCAGGGTGACCATAGCCTTCTTCCAGTTGGCACGGCGGCCAGCGGGGCGGTTGCCCATGCGCTTGGCCTTGCCCTGCATGTTCAGGGTGTTCACCTTGGCGACCTTTACGCCGAAGATCTCCTCGATGGCCTTGGCGATCTCGATCTTGTTGGCGGTCTTGGCCACCTCGAAGGTGTAGCGCTTCATCTCAGTCTGCTCCATGGACTGCTCGGTGATGATGGGGCGCTTGATGATATCATAAGCAGTGGTAGCCATTACGCATACACCTCCTCGATGATCGCCAGAGCGGCCTTGTCGATGACCAGCTGCTTGGCGTTGACAATGTCATAGACGCTGAGGATCTTGGCGGTGGTGGTGACCACGCCGGGGATGTTCCGGGTGGACTTGACCACAACGTCGTTCACCTCAGGGGTGATGACAACAGCCTTGGTGACGCCGGCGGCGTCCAGGAACTGCTTGACGGGCTTGGTCTTGATGGCGTCCAGCTTCAGCTCGTCCACCACCACGATGGCGCCCTCGGCAGCCTTAGCAGACAGAGCGGACTTCAGCGCCAGGCGCTTCACCTTCTTATTCAGGGTGTAGCTGTAGTCGCGGGGCTTGGGGGCAAACACGATGCCGCCGTGGGTCCACTGGGGAGCACGGGTAGAGCCCTGACGGGCGTGACCGGTGCCCTTCTGACGCCAGGGCTTCTTGCCGCCGCCGGAAACCTCGGCGCGGGTCAGAGCACTCTGAGTGCCCTGACGGCAGTTGGCCAGGTGGTTCTTGACCACCTCGTGGACCACGACCTGGTTGGGCTCGATCCCGAACACAGCCTCGGAGAGCTCGATCTCGCCGACCTGCTGACCGGCCATGTTGAACACGTTCGCTTTAGGCATGACTCAATCTCTCCTTTCCTTACTTGTTGCGGGCGGAAGCCTTCTGCGGGTTGACGCGGGCAGAGGCCTTCTGCGGGTTGTTGCTGATGCCGGCGGCACCCTTCTTCTCGGCGTTGTGCTTGACGGTGTTCTTCACGAAGACCACGCCGCCCTTGGGGCCGGGGATGGCGCCGCGCACGGCGATGAGGCCCAGCTCGGTGTCCACCTTGACCACGTCCAGGTTCAGGACGGTGACCTGCTCGTTGCCCATCTGGCCGGCGCCGATCTTGCCCTTGAAGATGCGGGCGGGGTCAGTGCCGGAACCCATGGAACCGGCGTGACGGTGAACAGGACCAGTACCGTGGGTCTCCTTCAGGCGGCTGGCACCGTGGCGCTTGATAACGCCCTGGTAGCCGTGGCCCTTGCTGATGCCGGTCACGTCCACGAAGTCGCCGGCGGCGAACACGTCAGCGTTCAGCTTGTCGCCGACCTCGTACTTGCTGCAATCCTCCAGAGGGAACTCCTTGAGCACCTTCTGGAACTCCTCGATGCCGGCCTTCTTCTGGTGGCCCAGCTCGGGCTTGGTGAGCTTGCGCTCGGGGACGGTCTCATAACCCAGCTGAATGGCGTCGTAGCCATCCTTCTCGGCGGTCTTCTTCTGCACCACGGTGCAGGGGCCGGCCTTGATCAGGGTGACGGGCACCACATGGCCGGCTTCATCGAAGATCTGGGTCATGCCGATCTTTTTGCCGATGATCGCTTTCTGCATTTGGATTTCCTCCTTGAAAGGTTATTGGTCGGTCGAGTTGGCCGTCTCTTCCCATTGGGCTGGGAGGGAGCCATTGCTCGGACGACTTGACCCGCCCATCTCAAAAACGCGATGGGCAGCGGGTTCAACGAATTTGTTACACGGACGCTGCCGTGTGCCACTTTGGAAAATCTCCTCTTCCGAATCATTCAGATTTTTTCGCCAGACAAGGCGCGCCGTCGCAGACAGTACCGTGTGTACGGCAAGGCGGCGCAACGCCGTATGGCGGAAAAAGATGAGTGATTACAGCTTGATCTCGATCTCCACGCCGGCCGGCAGCTCCAGGGACATCAGAGCCTCCACAGTCTTGGGGGAGGGCTTCACAACGTCGATGAGGCGCTTGTGGGTGCGGCGCTCAAACTGCTCGCGGCTGTCCTTGTACTTGTGGACGGCACGCAGGATGGTGACGACTTCCTTCTTGGTGGGCAGGGGAATGGGGCCGGAGACGGTGGCGCCGGTGCGCTTGGCGGTCTCCACGATCTTCTCAGCGCTCTGGTCGATGAGCTGGTGATCATAGGCCTTCAGGCGAATGCGGATCATTTCTTTCTGAGCTGCCATTTGGATGTTTCCTCCTTAAATCATACGAAGTTGACTTTGTGTCTTGCTGTCGCGCTCCGTACGGTGAGAGCTGCGTCCACGTTACCGTGCGTATCACTCCCGGGCACGAAAAAACCGGCGCATAGCAGGCCGGTCCTCTCCCTGCCGGGGCGATATACGCCGTGGCACGGATCTCTCAGCCGCCCGATCATACGGACATACTCCGCGGAAGTTACCTCATCTCTGAGCAATCTCCCGCATCATCGCAGACTGTGCCCTTACAGGCACCTCGTTATGATACAACAACATCCCCGTGTGTGTCAAGCACATTTTTTCAAAAAGCCAACATTTCTCCCCGAATCAGCGCTTTGCTCCCTATGTCCCGGGAAATTCGGCCGGCCTTTGGCGAAAAGTGCTGCGCTCCTCGCAATGACGGCGCAAAGTAGGGGCCGCTGTCCCCAGCGGCCCCCTGTACTCAGTTAAACTTATAGATCTTTCTCGCCAGGCGGTACAGCCCCACGGACAGTCTCCGGCCCTGATAGCCGGGGAAGGCGGTGAAGGCGGACACGGCCCGGTATTTCATCTTGTGGTACAGGCCGGAGTCCACCGTGCGCAGATACTCCCACAGCTGGGTGCGCTTGCCCAGAGACTCGGGGGTGTTCTCAATGACCAAAAAGATGGAGGAGATGGCCATCATCATGGCCAGATAGCTCATCATATACCGACCCAGTTTGTTGTGCTCGGCACAGACCTTGCGCAGGTCGTGGGAGCGGATCATGTGATAGGTGACCCGCAGCTGCTGGTCCACCCGGGTGACCATCACCTTCTCGTTCACCGACTGGTCGGCCCGGCCGATGAAATAGCGGTACAGGTCCACATCCAGATAATAGATGTTCTTCACATAGGGCAGGGGCTGATAGACAAAGATGTTGTCTACATAGAAGGTATGTTTGGGCAGTTCTAAGTCGCAGTCCCGCAGCAGCTGGGTGCGATAGATGACCGAGTGCATCAGCAGATACTGGGATGGACGGAAGCGCCCGATCTGGTCCCAGCCGAACACCTTGTTTCTGGGGAACACGTTGCGATAGTCCATCACCCGCTGGGTGTTGTCCTCCACATGCTCATAGACATAGTTGCACACCATCATGTCCACCAGCCTGTCGTCCCGGACGAACTGGCGCAGCTTGTCCAGGGCCTTGTGCAGGGAGGGCACATCCACCCAGTCGTCAGAGTCCACTACCTTATAGTAAATGCCCCGGGCGTTGCGGATGCCCTGGTTCACGCCCTCGCCGTGGCCGCCGTTCTCCTGGTGGATGGCCCGGACGATGTCGGGGTACTGCTCCTGATACCGGTCGCAGATGGCCGGGGTCTCGTCTTTGGTGGAGCCGTCGTCCACCAGAATGATCTCAATGTCGTCGCCCCCCTGGAGCAGGGTGTCCACGCAGTGCTCCATATAGGCCGCCGAGTTGTAACAGGGGACGGCAAAGGTGATCAGCTTATCCATGTCGTTCTCTCCTCAAATTTTTTCGGACGCCGCGCCCCCATTGGGCGCTTATGGAATCCCTCAGTCATCGCCTGCGGCGATGCCAGCCCCCTTTCACAAGGGGGCCAAAGTGGAAAAATTTCAAAGCCGCTCCGCCAGGTCCAGGGCCCGGGCGGCGATGGCGTCCATGTTGTAATACTGGTATTCCGCCAGGCGGCCCAGCAGGTGCAGGTTGCCAAAGCGCTCCGCCAGACCGCGGTACTGCTCATACAGGGCCCGGTTGGCCGGGTTGATGATGGCGTAATAGGGGATCTCCCCCAGAATGCCGCCATAGGCCTTGGAGTATTCCTTCACGATGGTGGTCTTGTCGGGCAGGACCTGACCGGTGAGGTGCTTGAATTCCGTGATGCGGGTATACTCCCGGTCCACGGTGTAGTTCACCGTGCCATAGCCCTGAAAATCGTCCTGGTCCAATGTCTCGAACTGGAAATTCAGCGTCCGATAGGGCAGGGGGCCGAAGCGGAACTTAAACAGCTCGTCGGCCTGGCCGGTGTAGATCACCTGACCGGCAAAGGGCTCTCCGTCCACCTTCAGCGCGTCTCCGGACACGTCCAGCCGCTCCAGGGCGTCGCAGCCCAGCTCCACGGTGATGTTGGGGTGGGCCAGCATCCGCTCGAACATGGGGGTATAGCCCTCCAGGGGCATACCCTGATAGGCGTCCTGGAAATACCGGTCGTCCCGGGACAGGAACACGGGCACCCGGGCGGTGGTGGCCGGGTCGATGTCCTCCGGCTTCTGGCCCCACTGCTTCATGGTGTAGTGGACGAAGACGTGCTCATAGACATAGTCGGCCAGGGCGGAGATCTCCGGGTCGGCGTTCTGCCGCAGCTCCAGAATGGTCACTTTCTTCTCCGGGCCATAGGCCGCGATGAGCTTGTCCCCCAGGCGCTTGCCCTCTTCAAGGCCGAAGGCCGTCTCCAGAGAGGTCAGGTTAAAGGGCACGGGATAGGTCATCCGCCCGCCCTTGTCGTCGGGGATGTTGGCGATGACCCGGTGGCGATAGTCCCGCCACTGGGTGAAGCGGGACAGCCAGTCGAACACCCGCTTGTCGTTGGTGTGGAAGATGTGGGGGCCATACTGGTGGATCAGGACGCCCGCCTGGTCGGGCCGGTCATAGGCGTTGCCCGCCACGTGGTCCCGGCGCTCCAGCACCAGCACCCGGCGGCCCTTCTCCGCCAGCGCCCGGGCCGTGACCGCTCCGGCATAGCCCGCGCCCACCACCAGCGCGTCAAATGTCTGTTTCAATCTTGTCTGCCGCCTTTCCGCGCCGGAACTGCATCCCGGCGGTGATCTGCATTTATGCATTAGGTTTAAGTGGAGCCTAGTATATCACACTTTTGTGAAAAAAGGAATTAAATTTCCTTGAAGATTGTGGAGATATTCCCCCGGCACCCTCCACTTTTTCCTTGACATTCCCCCGGGATGCGGATAAGATAATAGGGCAAATACCGACATATGCGCGGATGAGGACAAGTAACCCCTCCCGCTCCCGAACAGAGAGCCGCCGTTTGGTGCAAGGCGGACGGGAGCCAAGGGGCGAAGATCACCTCGGAGCAGAGGGCTGAAGATCTCAGTAAGCCCCTCCGGCAGCCCCCGTTACCGGGCAAACCTTGAGTGGCCGTCTGACTTCAGGCGGCAATAAGAGTGGTACCGCAGAGGAGTTTACGCCTTTGTCTCTTACATCGTAGGAGACAGGGGCGTTTTTTGTTGCCGCGTCTGCCGTCGGCGGGCGGACACAGAGGTCCGCCCCTACAAACAGCCTACGTGACACGCCGTAGGGGCCGACCTCCGTGTCGGCCCGTCGATGACCGCCGCACCCCCGTGGTCCCCCTCATCCGTCACGGCTTCGCCGCGCCACCTTCTCCCCTGCGGGGCGAAGGCTTATTTACGTGCATCATAACCTTATATTATATAAACAAGGAGAACGGACATGGATTACAACAAGACCATCAACCTGCCCAAGACCGACTTCCCCATGCGGGCCGGTCTGCCCAACCGGGAGCCTGGGATGCTCCAGCGCTGGAACGACATGGACCTCTATCACGAGCTGCTGAAGAAGAACGAGGGCAAGCCCCGCTTCGCCCTGCACGACGGCCCCCCCTTCTCCAACGGCAGCCTGCACATGGGTCACGCCCTGAACAAGTCCATCAAGGACTTCATCACCCGCTCCTATGCCATGCGGGGCTACTACACCCCCTATATCCCCGGCTGGGACAACCACGGCATGCCCATCGAGAGCGCCATCATCAAGCAGAACAAGCTCAACCGCAAGGCCATGTCCGTGCCCGAGTTCCGCACCGCCTGCCACGAGTTCGCCCAGCACTATATCGACGTGCAGATGGAGGGCTTCAAGCGCATCGGCGTTCTGGGCGACTGGGAGCACCCCTATAAGACCATGGACCCCGGCTTCGAGGCCGAGGAGGTCAAGGTCTTCGGCAAGATGTACGCCAAGGGCTATATCTACAAGGGCCTGAAGCCCGTGTACTGGTGCTATCACGACGAGACCGCCCTGGCCGAGGCGGAGATCGAGTATCAGGACGACCCCTGCACCACCGTGTATGTGAAGTTCCCCATGCACGATGATCAGGGCAAGCTGAGCCACCTGGACAAGAGCAAGCTGAACTTCGTCATCTGGACCACCACCATCTGGACCCTGCCCGGCAACCTGGCCATCGCCCTCCACCCCAGCGAGAGCTATGCCGTCGTGAAGAACAGCGAAAACGGCGAGATGTATATCATGGCCGAGGCCCTGGTGGAGAAGGTGATGCAGGTGGCCGGCATCGCCGACTACTCCATCGTGGAGACCCACGAGGGCGCCTTCTTCGAGAACATGCTGGCCGACCACCCCTTCCTGCCCAAGACTTCCCGCCTGGTGCTGGCCGACTATGTCACCATGGACTCCGGCACCGGCTGCGTCCACACCGCCCCCGGCTTCGGCGCGGACGACTATCAGACCTGCCGCCGCTATAACATGGACATGGTGGTCCCCGTGGATGACCGCGGCCGCCACACCGACTACGCCGGAAAATACGCCGGTCTGCGGGTGGAGGAGTCCAACCCCATCATCCTGGCCGACATGAAGGAGTCCGGTGCCCTGCTGGCCAGCGAGGAGATCGTCCACAGCTATCCCCACTGCTGGCGCTGCAAACACCCCATCATCTTCCGGGCCACCCCCCAGTGGTTCTGCTCCGTGGACTCCTTCAAGGACGAGGCCTGCGCCGCCTGCGATGACGTGCGCTGGGTCCCCGGCTGGGGCATTGACCGGATGAAGAGCATGATCCGGGAGCGGGCCGACTGGTGCATTTCCCGTCAGCGCCGCTGGGGCCTGCCCATCCCCGTGTTCTACTGCGCCGACTGCGGCAAGCCCATCTGCAACGACGAGACCATCGCCGCCGTCAGCAAGCTCTTCGGTGAGAAGGGCTCCAACGCCTGGTACGAGATGGAGGCCGCCGATATCCTGCCCCAGGGCTTCACCTGCCCCCACTGCGGCAAGAGCACCGGCTTCACCAAGGAGGAGGACACCCTGGACGGCTGGTTCGACTCCGGCTCCACCCACTTCGCCTCCATGAAGAAGGACCAGGGCTTCTGGCCCGCCACCATGTATCTGGAGGGCCTGGACCAGTATCGCGGCTGGTTCCAGTCCAGCCTGCTCACCGCTGTGGGCGCTTTCGGCCAGGGCGCGCCCTTTAAGGAGTGCGTCACCCACGGCTGGACCGTGGACGGCGAGGGCCGTGCCATGCACAAGTCCCTGGGCAACGGCGTGGACCCCGCCGACATCTTCAAGAAGTACGGCGCGGACCTGCTGCGCCTGTGGGCCGGTTCCGCCGACTACCACGTGGACGTGCGCTGCTCCGACGCCATCTTCAAGCAGCTCAGCCAGAACTATCTGAAGTTCCGCAACACCGCCCGCTACTGCCTGGGCAACCTGGCCGGGTTCGACCCCGACCATCTGGTGGCCCCCCAGGATATGCTGGAGCTGGACCGCTGGGCCGTCACCAAGCTCAACGAGCTGACGCAGCAGTGCTTCGCCGCCTATGACAACTACGAGTTCCATGTGGTCTCCCACGCCGTCAACGACTTCTGCGTGGTGGAGCTGTCCAGCTTCTATCTGGACATCATCAAGGACCGCCTGTACTGCGAGGAGACCGACGGCCTGGCCCGCCGCTCCGCCCAGACCGCCCTGTGGCTCATCCTGGACACCATCACCAAGCTGTTCGCCCCCATCCTGGCCTTCACCTGCGACGAGATCTGGCAGGCCATGCCCCACAAGACCGGCGACGACGCCCGGAACGTGGTCCTGAACGAGATGAACCAGCCCTTCGCCGACTATGCCCTGGACGAGGCCGCCATGGCCAAGTGGGACAAGATCATCTCCGTCCGCACCGCCGTGAACGCCGCCCTGGAGAGCGCCCGGAACGAGAAGAAGATCGGCAAGAGCCTGGAGGCCCAGGTCTCCGTCACCGTCCCCGCCGAGGACGCCTTCCTGGCCGAGATGAACGCCGACGAGCTGGCCGACCTGTTCATCGTCTCCCAGGCCGCCCTCACCGTGGGCAGCGAGCTGTCCGTCTCCGTCTCCCCCGCCCAGGGTGAGAAGTGCCAGCGCTGCTGGAAGCACCACCCCCTGGTGGGCTCCGACGCCAAGCACCCCGCCCTGTGCCCCCGCTGCGCCAAGGTGGTCGCCGCCCTGAACATCGAGGAGTAAGCCCCCAACTTTATACAGACTCCAGCCGCCGCCCGTTCTGTCCGGGCGGCGGCTTTTTCTATGCAAACTCCACAACGGCCCCCAAATAATTTCATACTCTATTTCACTAGTGCGCGGATATACAGAACCTGTTTTTTCTGGTATACTAAGACCACCTTTCGGAAAAGGGTAATTTGTGCAAATCTTTTCTCCCGGCGTGTCTTCGTTCCCCGCCGTTGGCGGGGAACACAAGGCCTGATCGGGGGAAGCATATTAAGGAGTGTGTCAAAATGGAAAACTACACTGTCCTCGTCCCTCCCTACACGGTGGGGCCCGAGGCGTACCGGAGCATCCCGGAGTATTGCCGGGTCTATGGGACCACCGCGGTGGTCATCGGCGGGAAAAAGGCCATGGCCGCCGCCCACGATAAGCTGCTTGCCGCAGTGGACGGCAGCGAGATCGCCATCTCCGGGTTCTTCCATTTTGGCACAGAGTGTACCTTTTCCGCCGCCCATGCCCTGGAGACAGAGCCAGCCATCCAAAACGCGGACATGATCTTCGCCGTGGGCGGGGGCAAGGCGGTGGACACCGCCAAGCTGGTGGCCCTGGACCTGAACAAGCCCTTCTTCACCTTCCCCACCATCGCCTCCAACTGCGCGGCCTCCTCCGCCCTGGCCATCGTCTATAACGAGGACGGCAGCTTCTGCGACTTTGTCCACTTCCTCCAGTCGGCCAAGCACGTCTTTCTGGACACGGATATCATGGCCCAGGCCCCCATCCGCTTCCTGTGGGCGGGCATCGGCGACACCTATGCCAAGTTCTATGAGGTCAGCATCTCCGCCCGTGGAGAGCAGCTGGAGCAGTTCAGGGCCGCAGGGGTCACCCTGTGCCGCATGTGTCTGGACACCATGCGGGAGCACGGGGCCAGCGCGCTGGAGGCCAACCGGGCCGGGCAGTCCACCTATGACCTGGAGCAGGTGGTGCTGACCATCGTCATCACCACGGGCTGGGTGTCCATGCTGGTGGCCCGGGATCACACCATGGACTATAACGGCGGCGTGGCCCACGCCTTTTACTATGGCCTGTGCAGCCTGCCCGGCTTTGCCGACGACGAAAAGCGGCTCCACGGCGTGGTGGTGGCCCTGGGGGTGCTCATGCTCCTGCTGGTGGACGGCAGAGAGGGGGAGTGCCGCCAGCTCCAGGACTTCAACCGCACGGTGAACCTGCCCACCTGTCTTCAGGACGTGGACATCACCGTGGACGACGTCCGCCGCGCCGCCCCCGAGATCCTCCGGGACGCCGATCTGGAGCACTACCCCTATCAGGTGACAGAAGACATGCTGGTCCGGGCCGCGGAGAAATTGGCGAGCTGACCCTCTCCGCCCCCTTCGGGGGCACCTCCCCCACAGGGGGAGGCAAGGGGCACAGTTCCAAAGGTACGGTCTTGGCTCCCCCTGTGGGGGAGCTGGCACGGCGTAGCCGTGACTGAGAGGGCCTCCCCCGGAATTTCCACGAAAATGTGTTTTTTCCCTTTACAGCCGGGCAGAATTATGATATAGTAGCCCAGCATGATAATTGCGTTTTCATGCCCACCCTCCTCGTTGCGGGACACGGCCCGGGCTACAGTCCGGGGCTTCACCCACCTGCTACGCGGAAGATCGGGCAAACAAACATGAAAGGTGGAAATTTCCCATGATCCGTAAGGACGAAAAGACGGCCGTTATCCTGGCCAACCGCACCCACGAGAACGACACTGGCTCCCCCGAGGTCCAGATCGCCATCCTGTCCGCCCGCATTGCCGAGCTGACCGAGCACCTGAAGGTGCACATCCACGACAACCACAGCCGCCGCGGCCTGTACAAGATGATCGGTAAGCGCCGCAAGCTGCTGGATTATCTGATGGCCAAGGACATCGAGCGTTACCGCGCCATCATCGCCAAGCTGGGCATCCGTAAGTAAGTTTTGTGTCTCATAGGGCAGCGCGCCTATCGTGCTGCCCTATGTTCACATCCTGCGCCATTTTACCACCGCCGGAGCGACCCGCTTTTTTAGCAGTTGGACCTGGGCCGCGGCCTTTGCCGCGACGTGGCTCCAAGTGCTAAAGGGTCGGCGCGCTCCGGTGGACCACAGGAAAAGGAGTGTTTTTATGTCGACTATTATCAAGCACAAGCAGTTCCCCAAGAACAAGAAGTGGACCATGGACCTGTGCGGCCGTCCCCTGACCATCGAGGTGGGCAAGGTGGCCGAGCTGGCCAACGCCGCCGCCATGGTCACCTATGGCGAGACCACCGTGATGGTGGCCGTCACCGTGGCCCCCCGTCCCCGTGACGGCGTGGATTTCTTCCCCCTGTCCGTGGACTTTGAGGAGAAGCTGTACGCCGTGGGCCGCATCCCCGGCTCCTTCATGCGCCGTGAGGGCCGCCCCTCTCTGCCCGCCGTGCTGGCCAGCCGCCTGATCGACCGGCCCATGCGCCCCCTGTTCCCCTATGACTTCCGCAACGACGTGTGCATCACCTGCACCGTGATGAGCGTGGACTACGACTGCTCTCCCGAGGTGGCCGCCATGATCGGCGCTTCCGCCTGCGTCAGCTATTCCGAGATCCCCTTCGCCGGCCCCATCGGCTGCCTGGAGGTGGGCTATGTGGACGGCCAGATCGTCCTGAACCCCAACCAGGAGCAGCGCAAGACCTCCCGCATGGATGTCACCGTGGCCGCCACCCGGGAGAAGGTGGTCATGATCGAGGCCGGTGCCGACGAGATCCCCGACGAGATCATGTACGCCGGCATCGTGAAGGCCCACGAGGAGATCCGCAAGCAGATCGACCTCATCGACCAGATCGTCGCCGAGATCGGCAAGCCCAAGATGGAGTACGAGCACGCCCAGTTCAATCAGGAGCTGTTCGACAAGATCACCACCGAGTTCATGGACGAGGCCAAGGCCGCCATGGACACCGACGACAAGAACGTGCGCGAGGAGCGCTGGAACGCCATGATCGACCACTGGCACGAGAAGTATCTGGAGGAGTATCCCGATATGGATCAGTACCTGGAGGAGTTCACCTATAAGTTCCAGAAGAAGATCGTCAAGGCCTGGCTGCTGGAGGGCCACCGCGTGGATGGCCGCGCCAAGAACGAGATCCGTCCTCTGGCCGCCGAGGTCGGGCGCATGCTGCCCCGCGTCCACGGCTCCGGCCTGTTCACCCGCGGCCAGACCCAGGTCCCTGTCCGTGGCCACCCTGAACACCCTGTCCGCCGCCCAGAAGCTGGACACCATCTGAGGAAGAGGACGGGAGGCGCTGTCCGCACCACTACGACTTCCCCCCCTACTCCGTGGGCGAGGCCGAGGCTCCCCGTTCCACCAACCGTCGTGGTACAGCCACGGCACTCTGGCCGAGCGCGCTCTGGTGCCCGTGCTGCCCAGCGTGGACGAGT